>NZ_JACCEY010000038.1:89651-307601 GCF_013591995.1 Rhizobium sp. WYCCWR 11146 | reverse complement strand
CCGGCTGATCGACCGGCCGGCTTGGCCGTAGAGCCGGGCTACGACACGCGCCGGCCGGTCGACCATCCGACTCCGTTTGAGCTAACAGAATGCTTCAATCTAACCCGGAAAGGCTCTAGACGCCGTCCACGCCGAGATTACGCCGGCTCCTTTCGCAGGGCCTTTGTAGCGGGACACGGGAATATTTTGGCGGCCCGGACCATCTAATCGTCAGGCAAATGCATTCGGTGCCGCGGTGCTGACAGCGGTGTTGAATCAACAAACATAGGAGACCGCCATGCAGGGCGCACTTCACCTATCCCGGCGTCAGTCGCTTCAGGGACTTATCGTACTCGGTGCCGGAGTGGCACTCAGCGGAATTACGCGGCCTTCGCCGGTATTGGCACAGGACATATCGGACGAGGACATTTTCCGCTTTGCGCTCAACCTCGAATATATGGAGGCTGAATACTACCTCCGCGGCACCACCGGAATGGGCATCGACGCAGCCGATGCCGGTTCGAAACCCGGCGACGTCGTTGGTGGAAAGCAAGTCTCGTTCGAGACGCCGGCCATCGGCGAATTCATGCAGGAAGTCGCGGAAAACGAACTCGCGCACGTCCGCTTCTACCGCAAGACGCTTGGAACCAACGCGGTTGACAGGCCGGCCATCGATTTCGATGCGGGCTTCAAAGCCGTCGCGGAAGCAGCGGGCCTCGGGCCGGACTTCGACCCCTTCAGCAACGAGACGAACTTCGTTCTCGGCGGGATGTTGTTCGAGGATGTCGGCGTCACCGCCTATGCCGGTGCGGCGACAGTTCTGAAAAACAAGGACTTCCTTGCCGCAGCCGCAGGCATCCTGGCGGTGGAGGCCTATCACATGGGAATGGCGCGATCTACGCTGTACCGAAAGGGAGAGGAAGCCTGGAAGGCCGCCAACGCGGTCTCCAATGCCCGAGACAAAATCGACGGATCAGACGATAAGGACCAGGGGATCCAGGAGGACGGAAAAGCCAACATCGTTCCCTCGACGCCCGATGCGATCGCGTTCACCAGAACGCCGCAGGAGGTGCTCCGGATCGTCTACCTCACTGACAAGGACGGAGTGAGCAAGGGCGGCTTTTATCCGGAAGGGATGAACGGCACGCTCAAGACCACCTGAGCCAATTGCGACGAGTGACGATTGGCCACCGGAAACTGAGCGGATTGGTATCCGCTGCTCTGTGTGAGATTAACGCCTCAACCCTCCTTGCGACGTGCAAGGAGGGTTGAGCTCAAGGGCGGTTAGATCGTCCGGCGATACCGGTCGCGCTCCTGCGCGATCTGCTCAGGGGCGTATGGATCGAGCGTGTCGTCGAAGCGGGTCCAGCCCTGCTCGTTATAGGCACGCCGACGTTCGACCGGGTCGACCCAGTTTGAGCCCTGGAGAATAGCCTGCGCCTCGGCGGCGCGGGCGTCGTCGACCTTGGCGGTGACCAGGCTGCCGCCGCGGCGGACACCTTCGGCATAGAGGTGAGCATCATCTTCCGGGACGCCGGAGTCGGTGAGGGCGCCGATCAGGCCACCAGCAGCACCACCAGCGACGGCGCCGGCGACGGCCCCGGCCGCAGTTGCGGCAAGCCAGCCTGCGGCAACCACCGGCCCGACACCAGGAATGGCCATCAGGCCCAGTCCGGTGAGCAGGCCGCCAGCGCCACCGACGGCAGCGCCGATGCCGGCCCCCGTTGCGGCATCCTCGCCAACGTCATTGTCGCGATCAATGCGGCCAGCCTTGTTGGAGACGATACTGATGTCGTTTGAGGGAACGCCTGCCGCTTCCAATTTGCTGACGGCGGAGCGAGCGTCCGAGTAGTCGTCGAATAGTCCGGTTATAGTTCTCATCATGCTTCTCCTTGGGGTTACTTGGCGACGATGTTGCCTTGATAGTCGAGGGCGATGGAGACGGCTTTCCCGTCCTTCATGCCGGCGGCCATCCAGATCCCCTTGTCATCGAGCTTGAGATCCTTGACGTCGGTGTAGCCCGCTTCCGCAATGCGATCCTTCGCCTGAGCTTCGGTAAAGCTGTTGGCGCCCTCAACGGGCGCAGTCGGATTTTTGGTGTCTGGGGTTGCAACCGCAGGTGTGTTTCCATCCGGAGATGGAGCCGGTGTTGTCTGGGCAAAGGCTGCAAGGGCAGACGCGCCGAGAATTGCCGCCGCAAAGACGATCTTCTTCATAGGTGTTTTCTCCATTTTGCGGATCAGAAGACGATCCATGCGGTCAAAACACGCAGAGGAGATCTTTGTTCCCGAAGATTATGCGGTTGATTTTTCTAAATATATGGCAACGCGGCGCGCTGCGGGGTTATTCTCTGCGGCGCCGGGGCAATGTAAGCAGATAATAACGGGGAGCGTAACCGATGATCCACGGGCGCCTTGAGGAAACCTCTCGGAGTGAGGTCGGTCCTTTAACTCCTAAGGTTGTGCTGCTGTCAAATGTGCCAGGGGGTGGCAGCGCGGGGCCACTCTGCTGCCGGCACTTCGTGCGGTGACGGATGCGGCCCCGGCAATGTCAGTGACTTCACGGGATACGGGCGATAACCTTGATCTCAAAGTCGAAGCCGGCGAGCCAGTTGACGCCGATGGCAGTCCAATTCGGGTAGGGTGGCTTGCTGAAAATCTCCTGCTTGACGGCCATGATCGTTCCGAACTGGTTTTCGGGGTCGGTGTGGAAAGTAGTGACATCGACGATATCATCCAGCGTGCAGCCGGCAGCACTCAGCGTGGCCTTCAGGTTGTCAAAGGCAAGCCGCACCTGGCTTTCGAAATCGGGTTCGGGTGTTCCATCCGAACGGCTGCCGACCTGTCCTGATACAAACAACAGATCGCCGGACCGGATGGCGGCGGAATAGCCGTGCTTCTCGTAAAGAGCGTGCCTGTCGGCTGGAAAGATTGCTTCGCGTTTTGTCATTCTGGTCTCTCTTCATTGTTGACAACGACCGTTGAGCGCGACGTATCGCTTCACATCTCGCGCCCCATTTGATATACGGTTCGTATGTGAAATGTATGAGATACGCATCGTATGTCAAGTCCATATACGCTTCGTATATGAAATTGAGGGATCGAATGGCCAGGAAACGCAGCGAAACGATGCAGGAAAACCGCGTCAAATTGATCGCGGCGGCGCGAAAGGCTTTTGCGGAAAAGGGGTACTCCGCGGCATCGATGGACGAGCTGACGGCTGGCGTCGGTCTGACACGGGGCGCGCTTTACCACAACTTCCAAGACAAGCGTGGGCTGCTGGCGGCGGTTGTCGATCAGATCGACACGGAAATGGCAGTGCGCGCTCAAGAGATCGGGGCGCGCGCGGGTAATGATTGGCAGGGCCTGCTCGCCGAGGGTGCGGCCTATATCGAGATGACGCTCAATCCGGAAGTGCAACGCATCGTTCTGCTCGACGGACCTGCAGTGTTGGGGGATCCCTCGCAGTGGCCGAGCCAGAACAATTGTCTGCAGGTGACCAAGAGCACGGTGGAGCGCCTGATCGCCCAAGGCATCCTCAAGCCGCTTGACCCGGAGGCGGCGGCCCGGTTGCTGAGCGGCGCGGCTCTCAATGCGGCTCTCTGGATCGCCGCCAGCGAAGATCCGCAGAGCGTGCTGCCGAAAGCGGTCGAGGCTTTTCATGCCTTGGCGGCAGGTCTGCTTGTGGAGCGTTTGTGATCGACCAAGGGCCAAGTCGAGCGAAGGGACGTTCACCCGCAGTAACGGCGAAAGTGGCTCCTTCTACAACGGAAAAGCCATCGCGAAATAGACTTGCGAATCGCATAAGTGTGTGCTTATGTGTTGGCATGATCGAGAATGACATTTTCCGAGCCTTGGCTGACCCGACCCGCCGCGCGATCTTCGAGAAGCTGGCGGCGGGCGGCATGAACGCCAGTGCCCTGCGTGAGGGCATGGAGATCAGCCAGCCGGCAATGTCGCAACATCTCTCGGTTTTGCGGAGCGCAAAGCTCGTGAGGGAAGAACGGCAGGGGCGTTTCGTGAATTACGAAGTCGATCCGGACGGGCTGGCTCTCATCGCACAATGGTTGGCGAAATATCGCGCCTACTGGCCTGCCCGCATCGAAGCTCTCAAGGTCTTGCTGAAGGATATGGACCAATGAACGATGGAAAGGCCAAGGAGCAGAAAAACGGCATCGAACTGGAATTCGATCTGGATGAGCCGCCGCAAAAGGTCTGGCGTGCAATCAGCATTCCGGAATTTCGGGAAAACTGGTTGCCGAAAGACGCTTTAGCCGATCCCACTCCGGCCACGATCACACCTGGCGAGGAAGTCCGTTATAGCCTGCGCGACGCCGCTCCACCTTTCCTTGAAAGCACGGTGACGTTCACGATCGTCCCGAACGCGACCGGCGGCACCCGCCTGCGCATCATCCACGAGCTAACCGACGCGAGGCTTGACCGGATGGTGAAAACGCCCGCGAACGGCAACAGTCCGCCCCTCATGCTCGCCGCCTGACGCGGCAAGCTCTCCCCTTTGATTTCTGCAAGATTGGAGTTCGCCGATGCGCGAAGCGATGCAACTCGTCCCTATGGTCATAGAACAATCCAGCAGAGGGGAGCGGTCTTTTGACATTTACTCCCGCCTTCTGCGCGAACGCATCATCTTTCTCAACGGCGAGGTCAACGATACCGTTTCCGCTCTGGTCTGCGCGCAGTTGCTGTTTCTTGAGGCCGAGAATCCAAAGAAGCCGATCAATCTTTACATCAATTCTCCGGGCGGCGTCGTGACCAGCGGCCTCGCCATGTACGACACCATGCGCTTTATCCGCGCGCCGGTTCATACGCTTTGCATGGGGACAGCCCGTTCTATGGGATCGTTCCTGCTGATGGCAGGCGAGGCCGGCGGAAGAGCTGCTTTGCCCAATGCCAGTATCCTCATTCACCAGCCATCCGGTGGCTTCCAAGGGCAGGCTTCCGACATGATGATTCATGCCGAAGAAATTCTGAAGACCAAGCAGCGCATGACGCGGCTCTACGCGGAGCATTGCGGACGCTCCTATGAAGACTTTGAGCGCGGAATGGATCGCGACCGCTTCATGACGGCGGAAGAAGCATTGGAATGGGGTCTTATCGACCGTATTCTAAAGGTTCGGGAAGACGAAATTCCCGATTGAAGCGACACTTGTTTTCCTGACTTTTGCAACGTCGCAGAATAGACGGTTTTGTGATGCCGGCAAAAGAGTCCAGGCCGGGCGGAACCGTTGCGGCGGCTATCGGTTAATCCGCCGAGGTCGCGGCGTGCCAATCGGACGTGACGGAGATGGTGAACGCACCGGTTTTTCCGATTTCTCGGTGCGGGCAACGAAACGCCAGGCGAGCACCTTTACCCGTTCGCCGCGACCTCATCCCGCTGAGCAGGATCTCGCGATGATCGAACCGCCAACCAGCACTTCTCCTGAACGTAGAAGCCGCCTATCAACGGCGGTGGGAACTGTCAGAACGAGGAGGAGAAGGTTATGAGCAAAAATAATTGGAAGGTCGGGCTTCGCGCGAAGCTCGAGCATCTCGTCGACGACTGCGTTGTCGCCGGGGCCCGGCAGCAGGATGTCTTCGATGCGATCATCAAGGAGATCGGCGATCTGCGCGCAGCCCTTGAGCGCGATCCCGACCCCGCGGACGACGACACTGCCGTCATAGAGGAGCCTGCGAACGACTGGCCCGCGGCCGACAGATGACCTGAAGCCGATCGGGGAGGGGCCGCGACCTCTTGGGGCGGGGGTTATGGAACCAACTGGCGCGGCGAAGATTATAGTCTTGTCGCTTGGCAATCGGTTTAGCCGGATCTGCGAGACGTGATTGCCCGCGCGGCCGCTCATAATTCACAAGGGGAATTGTTATGGAAAATGCAGGTATCGGCTGGATCGCCGCAATCGTCATCGGCGGCATTGCCGGCTGGCTCGCTGAATTGCTGATGAAGAGCAACATGGGCGTGCTGATGAACGTCCTTCTCGGTATTGTCGGCGCCATCGTCGCCAACTTTGTCCTGTCGCTCTTCGGCGTCGCCCTTGGCGGATGGCTGGGTTATCTGATCGCGGGCTTCATCGGAGCCTGTATCCTCATCGCTGTTGCGAGAATGGTCAGACGTACGGCCTGATCAAACAGGAGGCGGCTTCGCAAACCGGCCGCCTTCATCACGTTTTCGGGTTAGCGCTCACGCGTGGTCGTCCGCTCGGCGCGCCCAGTTTGTCGTAGGCGAAGACCGCGCGTCGATTGTCGGCGTGGCGCAGCTGGAACCAGTCCAGCGTTTCGGCTCGGAATATCAATACCCCTAAGAAGGCCCGTCCATCGGCGTCTGCGATCCTACCCTCGCTCGCCGGCAGCTCGCCGATTTCGTCGCCCGGCGGCCCGCCCATATAGGTCCTGCGCGTCGATCGCGGCAGCAGGCTCCAGGCCTCGGCCGCGCGTTCGCTTGCCGGGCCATTGAGTTCGGCCAATCGGGCGACATCATGCTCTAACTATATAATGTAGAACAGGATTCGCCTGCCTACTGCGTGGGAAAACGGCTCAGCATCCGGTCCTGGACGTTCTCCCAGCCAACGATCATCGCAGCAAGGGAGATAGCTTTGTCGCGGTCTGCGGCCTTGGTTATAAAGCCTTCGAGCAGGACGACAGGGCCGAGCATCCTGATCTCGATGGCACTGCTGTCGATATCCGGATCGGCGGAAAGGGCTGCTTCGATTGTGGCGATCGTGGATGCCGAACTATGGCCTTGCGAGCAGCGCTCTTCGTGATTGTAGTTATCGGGGCCGAACTTCATATTCTCCTCCTGTCCCGCCCCTCCACGGACGTACACGTTACCTCGCATTAGATATGAGCAGCGTGTCCTGACATCACCACCTGGACTTAAGTCCACCTTTCCCTCGGCACCAAGATTTCTCCTGATCCTTGTTGAAAGGACATCAGGGAGGTTTTAGCAATGTTTGCTGAACTCCAGTCAGAACCTCCCTGATGACGCGCCAAGTTATCGACCACTGTCGAGGGTCCGAGCTCAGCAACGGAATGCTTCGCGTGCGGTTAGAGGTGGTGACCAGGATTTATCCGATAAAGTGGAAACACTCGCTTGGTGGCTTTGGCTATCTCGGTGATGGCGGCATCGACGGAAACCTTCATTGATCCCGGGTAGCAACTCATGTATATCTTCTGAGGTACGTACATCATGTCCATGGCTTGCGGACGGAGACGAGCGAGGTCAGGGTTCCGGACCGACCGTTCGGCCATGCGATAAGAGGGATTTCGGGAGGGGATCATGACGGCCTTACAACTCAATCCAGATTTTGCCATCGCGGATGAGCAGTCGCTTCGGGCGCTGTTCGAGCCGACCCACGCTCTGGCAATCGTGAAGTGTCAGAATTCGCTTGGCGAGCACGCGCAGGAATTCATTCGGCGCTCGCCATTCTTCTGCATCGGCACGCAGAGTTCGGAGGGAAAGGCCGATGTCAGTCCTCGCGGCGACCCTCCGGGCTTCGTCAAGGTTCTCGACGAGCGCACCCTGGCGATCCCGGATCGACCTGGCAACAATCGTCTTGATACCTTAAGCAACATCATCGCCAACCCGAACGTCGGGCTATTGTTTCTTATCCCCGGTTTCGACGACACATTGCGCGTCAACGGGCGGGCAAGTCTGACCCATGATCCTCAATTGTTGACGAGCATGAGCGTCGCTGATCGTCTCCCGAAACTCGCGATCATCGTCAACGTCAGCGAAGTCTTCATGCATTGCGCCAAGGCCTTCAGACGGTCCCACCTGTGGAGCCCGGATCATTTCCAGGACCGCACGGAGATGCCCTCGCTGATAAAGATCATTCTGGACGAGACGACAGGAGCGCCGAAGGACGGGGATGAAATGCGAAAGATGGACGAAGAACTGGAGCAAGCCTACCGAAGGACACTGTACTAGCTGCCCGGCTCCGGCCGAAGGCGGTCGAGGCTTTTCAGGCCTTGGCGGCAGGCCTGCTGGTGGAGCGGTCATGATCCGCGAGCTGGTGGCACCCCGCCCTCCGTCGACGGCTTTGCGCCAGAGACCTGCCGTTGCTAAGGTCGCAATGGCGTTTAAAGTAGGTGCGACGGATCAAGCGGGAACCCAAAGTGATTGAGACGACGCGCCTGAAATTGCACCATTTCGCCGACCATCACCGATCACCATTTGCCGAGATGCACGCCGATCCAGAAGTGATGGCGGATCTCGGCAGCCCAATCGACAATGTCGAGAGCGACCTCAAATTTGCCCGCTACCTCGCCGCACAAGCCGAACATGGAGTCGCGCGATGGGCAGTGGAAGACGTGAATGGCAATTTCCTAGGCTATTCCGGGGTGATGCCGCGGATGGACCCAAAACATCCGCTGGGTTCCCACTACGAAGTGGGTTGGCGATTCCGACGAGCGGCATGGGGAAATGGCTACGCTTTCGAGAGTGCCAGAGCAGCCCTCTCTCACGCAATCCATGATATCAGGCTAGACCAAATCGTCTCATACACCAGTGGTGACAACCTCCGCTCCCAAAGCGTGATGCGGAAGCTCGGACTTGTCCGCGATTCATCGCGAGATTTCACGATAAGAACGTCTCGACCTTGGCAGGGATTAGTATGGTTGGTTCCAGTCGGGTCTTGGCCGCGTTCTTGATGGCCACGTCGGGTCGACAGCGGCCGAAGTGTCTCGACACCGTCTCGCCATTTGCGGGCCTCTGAACAGATTGGGGAAAAAAACCTATAGTTCCGGAACAGTCGCGCAGCCTCCGGACGTTCGAAACCCGACCGACCTACCGCAAAGGCTGATAGCTGGTCATCCACATCGTCTGGTATTCAGGGATTGACCCAGCGGGAGGAGGTCAGCGCCCCCAGATGGTCGTAGGCAAAGACTGCGCGTCGGTTGTCTGCGTGGCGTAGCTGGAACCAGTCCAGCGTCTCGGCTCGGAATATCAGCACCCCGAAGAAGGCTCGTCCATCGGCGTCTGCGATGCTACCCTCGCTTGCCGGCCGCTCGCCGATGTCGTCGCCCGGCGGCCCACCCATATAGGTGCTGCGCGTCGATCGCGGCAGCAGGCTCCAGGCTTCAGTCGCGCACTCGCTTGCTGGTCCATTGAGTTCGGCCGACCCCTGAAGGCGAAGCTGCACTTTCGGCTGCGGGCCAAAGCCGAGGAGGGTGACCCGAGGATTGGCCGATATTTCCTGCCATTTCGGGCTTCTGACATCCGTATGGATTTCCAGGATGCGTCGCGCCACATCCGCGCGCCTCAGCACGACCATGCGGGCTTGCGGCCGGCCGCCGGCGTCGACCGAACACAGGTTCAGGTAGCGGAAGGCCGACTGCGGATCGGCGGCAGCGCCTTCCAGCTCGGCCCAGGCCGATGCATCGACCTCGGCGAGGGTCACTCCGTCGCCTCCGCGTTCCTTATCTCGCCGGCCTTGACGTTCCAGTTGAAGCACATCGCTGTTCTCCTTGGCGTTGAAAGCGATCCTGTCAGACGGACCGGGTAAGGCCGCCGTCGATCTTGAGGCTCTGGCCGGTGATATAGCCCGCCCCTTCGGAAACGAGGAAGGAAATCGTCGCCGCCACTTCGGCGCTGGTGCCGTAGCGCTTCATCGGCACGCTGTCGCGGCGCTCCTCCGTCGCCGGCAGGCTGTCGATCCAGCCTGGCAGCACGTTGTTGATGCGGATGCCGTCGCCCGCATAGGTATCGGCATAAATCTTGGTGTAGGCGGCAAGCCCGGCGCGGAAGACGGCCGAGGTCGGGAACATCGCCGACGGTTCAGCCACCCAGGCGGTGGAGATATTGACGATTGCGCCCGACTTCTGCGCCTGCATGATCGGCGTGACCAGCCGCACGGGACGGACCACGTTCATGAAATAAATGTCCATGCCCGCGTGCCACTGTTCGTCGGTGATCTCGGTGATCGGCGCGCGCGGGCCGTGGCCGGCGCTGTTGACGAGGACGTCGACACGGCCCCATTTCTCCATCGTGGCATCGACCAGGCGCTTGAGGTCGTCGTTGGACTGGTTCGAGCCGGTGACGCCGATGCCGCCGAGTTCGGTGGCAAGCGCCTCGCCCTTGCCTGAAGAGGACAGGATGGCGACCTTGAAGCCATCGGCCGCCAGCCGCTTCGCGGCCTCCGCACCCATGCCGCTGCCGCCAGCCGTGATGATCGCTACCTTTTCTACTGTCATCGTCGCTCTCCCTAGTCGATTTGCACCCATTGCCGGGCGTTGATCCTTCGAATACCATGGGCTTCAAGCGAGATCGAACCAGTTTTCGTGAAATGTTCCAGTAGAAAAACTATCGAATGTCCATGTCCATCGGCAATCTTCCATCCCTCAACGGCCTCAAGGCCTTCGACGTGGCGGCGCGTCATCTGAACTTCCGGCTCGCGGCCGAAGAGCTCGGCGTCACGCAAGGGGCTGTCGCCCAGCACGTGCGCGGGCTTGAGGCGGAACTCGGGGTGACATTGTTCGAGCGCCTGCCGAAGTCATTGGCGCTGACGGGCGAGGGGCGAAGCTATGTCGCCGACGTAAGGCGCGCCTTCGAACTGCTCGCAAACGCGACGGCGAACCTGAAGCCTCAGCCGGTCAAACTGGTGGTCAGCACGACACCGACCTTCGCCTCGAGATGGCTGATCCCGCGTCTTCCTGATTTCACTTCGAGGCATCCCGGTCTCGATCTCCACATCCTGGCGACAGACCGCATTTCCAGCTTCCAGGTCGACGGCGTCGATCTCGCCGTCCGCTATGGCAGCCCTCCCTTCGGTCCTGGCCTTGCCGCCGAACTGCTGTTCGAGCAGGAGATCATTGCCATCTGCAATCCGAGCCTCGTCGCCGAGGGAGCCGAGCCTCAGAACGCGGAAGAACTCTCGCACTACACGCTGCTTCACGATGCCCATAATTCCTGGCCCGAATATATCGATCGCTTCCTCGGCGGCGGTGATCCCACGCTGTTTCGGGGCATCAGCTTCTCGCAGACATCGCATGCGATCGAAGCTGCGATCGCCGGGCAGGGCATCGCCGTGGCGACCCGCGCTTTCGTCTCGACCGACATTGAGGCGGGCAGGCTGAGGCAGGTCTTCGACGGTGCCCTCAAAGCGCGCTCGCACTTCTATCTGGTGAAGCCGCGATACCGGAAGTCCGAAGCGGTGGACAAGCTTCAGGATTGGCTGCGCTCGCAGGTGCAGAACTGATGGTTAGGTCATGCGCCGCTTCGCCGCCCACACCGGACAGTGGGGCTGCGTTCGACGCCGGTCCTCACATTGCTGCGGTAGGCACACGAACAATCGGGCTCACATTCCACACCGAGGGACTGCCTGCGGCATTCAGTGGAAGCGTTGGATGAAACGCGGGTTCCCCTGAAGCGCTGTTGAGGTCGGTCGTTTCATTTAAGTGCGACCAGTCCTATAATAGGGCGGGTGAGGCCGAACCAATGGACCGCAAGCTTTCCGCCATCCTCGCTGCTGATGTCGTGGGCTATTCCGCGCTGATGGAGCGCGACGAGGCTGGTACATTCGAGCGCCTTCGTGCGGGACGCAAGGAACTGTTTGAGCCGGATATTGCTCGCCATCACGGCCAGATTTTCAAGCTGATGGGCGACGGGATGCTCGCCGAATTTGGCAGCGTGGTGGACGCGGTGGAATGCGCCGTCTCGCTGCAGCGCGGGCTGGCGGAACGGAACGCCGCCGTTCCCGAGGACCAGCGGATCAGGGTCAGGATCGGGATCAATCTCGGCGAGGTGATCGTTGAGGGCGAGGACCGGTATGGCGAGGGCGTCAACGTCGCGGCCAGGCTTCAGCAGTTGGCAGACCCTGGCGGCATCTGTGTTTCGGGAAAGGTCGCAAGGGAGGTTGAGAAGAAGCTGGCTTTCGGTTTCGAGCCGATGGGCGAGCAGAAGGTGAAGAATATCGCCGAACCGGTACAGGCCTTCCGCGTCATCCTAGAGGGACAAGCCCCACGCCAACCAGCGCGGTCATCGCCTCCGCGCTGGGTTTGGGCAGCAGCAGCCGTGCCAGTCCTTATTCTGGTCTTGGCCGGGACGGTCTGGCAATTCTGGCCGACCGCGACAGTAAGCGGCAAGCCGTCGGTAGCGGTGCTGCCGTTCGACAACTATGGCGGCGACGAGGCGACCGGACGCCTCGCCAATGGCCTCACTGAGGACATCATCACCGATCTGGCGGGGTTCCCTGAATTCCACGTGATCGCCCGTAACTCGACTGAACAATACCGGGACAAACCAGCCGCGCCGAGTGAAGTGGGTAAGGCGCTTGGCGCGGGATTTGTGGTCGAGGGTTCCATCCAGCGTCAGTCTGACCGCGTAAGAATTACGACGCAGCTCAGCGACGCCAAGACGGGCAAACATCTTTGGTCGCAGCGCTGGGACCGGCCGGACGAGGACTTGTTCGCAATCCAGATCGAAATATCCGAGCAGATTTCGAACCGCCTCGGCGGCGGCGCAGGTTTGGTCCAGGAGGCGGGCCGCATCACTGCCCACCGAAAGCCGCCCGGGAATCTCAACGCCTACGAACTTTATCTGCTCGGCACCGAAAAACTCGAGCAAGTCAATCAGGCGGATGTCGAGGAGGCCGTCAGGCTGCTCACCCGCGCGGTCGAACTGGACCCCGGTCTTGCCCGCGCCTGGGTCGAACTTAGCCATTCCCATGGTGTCTTGACCGGTTTTGGGGTTGAACCCGACAAGAACCGGGTTCTCTCTGCCGAGGCTGCCGAGCGCGCCGTCCAGCTCGACCCGAGCGATGCCGAGGCGCATGCTGTTTATGCCATAGTTTTAGGCGACAGAGGCGAATTTGGACGCGCCAAGGTAGAGTTCGATACCGCGCTGCGCCTCGCTCCCGGTCAGTTCGAAGTTCTGACTTTCTATATCGATTGGGCCTCGACCTTCGGCGAGCCTGAGCGCACCGCGGAACTGGTCGACAAGGCGGTCAGTCTCAACCCCGGTTTCCCGATGTGGAGTGCCAGGATTTTCACTCATGCCTACTTCATGGCTGGCCGGTATGAGGATGCCCTGCGGATGCTGGACCGCTTGACGGCGGAAAACTATGGAAGGAAACACTGGGTGATGCGTTCTGGCGCGCTTGCGGCTCTTGGCCGAACTGAAGAGGCGAAGGTCTCAGTAACGGACGCACTCAGGCGGTTTCCCAATTTGACCGTTGAGGGATTTGCCAATATTCCCGGATTCAATGAAGCGGAGCGCCAGCGGTTGATCGAAACCATGCGGCTCGTCGGTTTTCCTGATTGCGCCAAAGCGGAAGAGCTCACGAAGCTAAAGAAGCCGTTGCGCCTGCCGGAGTGTGCTTCGCCCTAATCGCGTTGACGAGCAGCCACAGATGACAAACGCTTCGAAGGGTCCGAGACGCGACCTTCGTTTCACTGACCGCGAAAGCCCAGATGCGGCGTTCGTCGCTCGTCGCTCGTTCCGGTCGGCGAGACGTATGTCTGGAAATGGGCGCAAAGCGGTCAAGACCGCCGTCGGCCCCTTTGCTGCCGTTCGAGGTCGATCCGAGGAACGTGCGGTATGTGCTAGAATGCGGCCCGAAGTCGGAATGCGACCGACACACTGCGAGGGGCGGTGTGATCGTACCGGAATTCGCGCGACCGAGAGCCGACGTTGTGCTGTTGAAAGGGGAGACGAGGACGATGCCGACACCACAGCAACCCAGTCTAATAGTTCGACAGAAATCCCCACCGAACATCGAGTTTCCGTTTGCGTCGCTCTCCGATTGGCTGATCCCAACCGAGCAGTTCTTCGTGCGAAACCATTTCCCGTCGCCGGAACTCGATGCGCGAGACTGGAGATTGCGCGTTGGCGGGGCGGTGGAGCGGCCGATCGAACTTGACCTCGACAGCATCAAGGCGATGCGAAGCACGACTTTGACCGCCGTCGTCGAGTGCGCAGGGAACGGCCGCGTCTACTATGAGCCGCCGAAGGAGGGATTGCAGTGGCAGAATGGAGCCGTCGGCAATGCCGCGTGGACAGGTGTTCTTCTGCGCGATATTTTGGAAATGGCGGGCGTTAAGCAAACCGCATGTGAGGTTCTGCTCGCAGGCGCCGACAGCGGCGTCGTCGACACGAACAAGAAAACGGCTTCTCCCGGCCCCATCGCTTTTGCGCGCAGTTTACCGCTTGAGAAGGCCGTCGCTGACAGCACGATCCTTGCCTATTCGATGAACGAGGAGCCGTTGACGCGCGATCATGGCTACCCGCTACGCGCGGTCGTGGGTGGCTGGTTCGGCATGGCTTGGGTCAAGTGGATCACTGATATCACGGTTGTAGAGCAACCGTTCCTTGGCTACTGGCAGGCGCGCGACTATTTCCGGTGGGAGCGCAGCCTCGGGGAACCCAGGCTGGTCCCCCTTGCGGAGATGGAGGTCAAAGCGCAGATCGCGCGTCCCGTACAGGGGGCGCGTCTCATTGCCGGCCAACCGTACCGGATTTTCGGAGCCGCCTGGAGCGGAGAGGCTGCTATCCGGCAGGTGCAGGTCTGCACCGGAGATGGCAGGGGCTGGCGCGAGGGAAGGCTCCTCGAAACAGAACGTCCCTTTGCATGGCGCTTGTGGGAGTACATGTGGACCCCTGAAGACGTGGGGCGATATATGCTACGATGTCGCGCGATCGATGGGGCCGGGTGCGTGCAGCCCGACCTCCAGCGTGCCGACTGCGAGAGTTACGCGGCCAATTGGATCGTTCCAGTGGAGGTTACGGTCGTTCCCGAGCCACAGACGTACGAGGAGGAATTCGTGATCTAATCACCCGCATGGGGCGGAATGGCGGCTTTTGGCGCAACTGCGAGCCGCGTTGTCACTGCGTCATGTCCGCTTTGCAGCTACAGCGACGGGGTGCTCGATGACCTTTAAGAGGCGCATTGCTGATCGGCATTTGGAGCCGTTAGAGGCCTGGCAGCTTTTGGCTGCCGAGGAACGATAGCTGACGATCAACCCGCGGGGATTATGGTCTCAGAATGGCCACACCGGGCCCTCGCAGGCCCATTGCATGCTCTCCAGAATCAGGCTGGGACCAAGCCACGCACCGCACGGAACATCATGGGAAATGACCGGGGTCCATCGGGCAAGCCAACCAGATACCCGGCACGAACATGCTGTTCGATCGAACCGCGGGCGTCGTCCGAAAGTGCCATCAATATGCTTGTGATGCTGCCTGGCCCGTCGGTGAACGTAGCCCAATAATCCGCGAAGGACGCATACTCGCAATCCACGACAACGGGAATCTCCGTCACGTCGACGAGGCCGATCTTCCGCCACAACGTCGCCTGACCATTAGGCCAGAAGAGCTGGCGCCCCGCCCGCATGGATCTCAGCCTGGCGAAGTCGGTCTCAAGCACGGCGCCGGTGTTAATGACGAGATCGAAGGCGGGCATGCCGCCCAAGAACTGAGTAACGGCGGACGCGACCACGCCGCCTGGACGGGTAACGCGCATCATCTCGGCAACTACCTGTTCAATTTCCGGGATAACGTCCAGGGCCAGCGTGGAAACGGCCGCATCGAAAAAGTTAGTGTCGAACCGCATGTGCCGGACATCGCCGTGTTCATATGCGATATTGGGGTGGGATCGTCGACGGCGGGCTCCTTCCAGGTATCCCTCCGATGCGTCAACACCGATCACATGCGCTCCCGCCTCGGCCAGCGCTTTCGACAACACACCTGTCCCACATGCTACATCGAGCACGCGACTGCCCGGAGCAATATTGGCACGTGTGAGAAATGGGCTTGCCAGATGTTCGCTCCAGCGCCCTATGAATGTCTCGTAGACGTCGGGATCAGCCCAATTATATCGTAGTTCTGCGGCTTCCATGGCTTACCATCCTCTCCCGATCAAGAATGGACCGTAACACGGCCATTCGGGTCGCGCGTACCGCCGTCACACCGGGCAATCCAGCGGAACCATGTTAACGCTTCTCAAGAAAATATGACACAGCGGGAGTGCTGATATCCCGCCAAGTCCCATATATCGACCTTCACGGGCGTTCCTTTATCGGCACCAGGAGTGGGCGAAGGTCGAAGCGATCGCCGACTGCGCCGGCGCACCGCCGATCCTCCGGCTGCCGAGCAGAGCTGAACTCAGAATAGCCGGTCGACACATCGCTCGGTCTCCCACGCCTTGAGGAAATTCGCCTGCCTGGCAATCCAGCCGACAGTCTCGCTTCCCCATTCCTGGGCCCGGCTGGCATACTCACCCATTAGCCAGATGTGGCGGACGATCACAAAGCGATGGGCGGCTTCGAAGTCATCAGGCGTGATCGGCCTGACGGCCCGATAGCCATCGACGAAGGCGTCCCACATGGCGGTCGACCTCCGACCGAAGGATGTTTGCGCCCACAAGAACACCGACAAGTCGTAAGCGAGGTATCCCGGACCGCCGTCATCGAAGTCGAAAAATACCGCTTCGCCGGCATCGTTGATCCGCGCATTGAAGCAGTGACAGTCGCCATGGCAATAAGTCCAGCTCAGATTGACGAAGGCTTCTATCGCCTTTGCGGTCCGCGCAGCGATGTCTTCAAGATCGCTGCGGACCTCGGGGTCTTCCACGACGCCGCTATCGCATATGCGGGCAAGCGGCCGATGCAGCAAGTGTTCGAGGTCGAGCCGATAGAGCGCTCCGTCCGGCTGGAATGTCTCGGCGGCGTCGTGCATCAAAGCAAGGGTCTTGCCGTTGGCCCGCGCATCGCCGGCATCCGTCCCATCCGGCTTGCGGCCGTCGATCGCCCGGAAGAGCACTGCCTGACGCGGGCCCTCCGGCGCCTGTCCCTCAACGAACAAGCTGCCCTCGCGTGTCGGGATGGGGCCGGCGACGGGAACGCCCGATTGAGCAAGATGCGCCAGGAACGCCGTTTCGGTCCTGACGTCGGCCGGACCACGGGCGCGGCGGTGGGAAAGCCGGAACACATAACGCTCGCCGTTGCTTCCGACGGCAAGATACACATCATTCAGGCCGCGTTGAAGCATCCGGCAGGAAACCGGCCCGGCAAGCGGATAATGCCGATCGATGAACTGTTCGATGGCCGCAACCTGCGGGGTCGAATAGAGCGGATTAAAATCGAGCATGGGCGCTGTACCATCGGGCTTTGCTGGCAGACTGCTTCCGCGGTGAAAGGCCATGAAGGCGGTGGCGGCCGCAGGCACCTACGATTGCAATAGGCTGCTGATTGGATAAGCTGAACGGCGCTATTAATAAAACCAAGAGATGAAAAACAAAATGCAGGCTTCGCGATTTTTGAAAGAAAACTCTATTTCGATTTCTGTGCTTTCCATCATTTTCGGTCTGTCTGGATGTGTCACCACTCAAAACGGTGTCGCTATTTCTGCGGATCACAGTCGGGCTCTGAGTGGAGAGCGGACAAAGATGGGCCAGTCCTACAATTTGAATGAAGACTGCACGGCTGCAACAATGGCCAATATAGAATTGGTAGAAGCCCCGGCGCATGGCTCGGTTGAATTCGTCAAAGAGAATATTTATTCAAATTACAAGGATGGCATCCGCATTAAATGCAATTCCAGGAAATCTCTCGGCGTGTCGGAATACTATACTTCCAACAGCGGCTATTCTGGACCCGACATGTATAAGGTGAGGGTGTCCTACGGCGAGGGGACCATCAAGGACGTCACGGTCAACATCAATGTGATCAAGAACTAGGGTGAAGCGTCTCATCAGGAAATTAGTCACGATTTTGCTGCTGGTGTGGCTGTTGCCGGGAATGCTTGCCGTTTTCGTGAGGATGGCTGGCTTTTACTTCCTGCCGTCCATCGAATGGACATCCAAAACGAATGATCTTTCGATTGCGGCCGGTCTGCTCCCTGCGGCGTTTCTGTCATGGGTCGCCTGGAAAGCCATGGACGTTACTCCGCTCGGCGATGGGAAGGCGGCTATTGCCATGTTTTCAGCCCCCATCTTTGCTTACTTATTGGGAAAGAACCTTTTCGCTGTTGCCTTGCCGATGGCGCTTGCCATAGTCGCGGGCCATCAGGTCGAGCTCTCTTTCACCGTGGCACATGCCGATTATTGGGGCGACTCCAAATGCCGAACACCAGTTGAGTTCGAGGGCCTACCCTTTCTCTTCGACACAATTTGCCGTGTCCGAGACGATGTCAGGATGAGCCTGTTGCCGGGTAAGCCTGCTGTCGTCACCGGTCGAGGCACCAGCTTGGGCCTCTTTGCGGAAAGTCTGAGCCCGTAGACCGAACAAGCGCAACCGCCGCAGCGGTGCTCCTTGCATTCATCCGGCATCGTCACGCCCGCCTCGTTCTCCGAGGCCCGTGGGGAGCGCCTATTCTGGGTCTACTGTAAATAGTGCACCCACCATAATGAGACTTCGTGTCGACCTTTTCCGTAATCGAAATAATCCACCGGCAGACCAGCCGCGAGCTTAGCATCCGACATTGCCTTTCGTTCCGCCATGCATGAGTTATCAAGCATTGAAGCGACTTTTTGCGGATCTTTGTTTGAAACAAGATACGATTTTGTGGTCCGCTCCAAGCACTTGCCCAATGCACTCCCGGCTGACCCGACGCGGCGTATCTCTGGGGTGTCATACGGTGAAGTAGCACACGACGCTAGAGCCGTTACAACGCTCAGAATAATGATCGTATATCGCAATGCATTCCCCGCTAAAATTGAAGTCTTGTTGAGTCCAGCTTCGCCATCGCTGCCACTGAAGCCCATGTTTCAACACTCGCAATCGAAGATCATCGCTCAAGACTTGTGCCATCCACCTCTCCAAAGTGGACCTTGAATCAGCTTCGACCCGCGCCGTCACTCACAATCGGGGATTATGCTCTAAGGGCGATCAGTCCGTCTTCGGCTGCCCGGGAAGCTGGCCGTAAGCCGTCAGAATGGCCTTGATCAGGCCCGGGAAGCGTTCGTCCAGCTCGGTGCAGCGCGTTTGATTGCGCATCTCCACACCCTGGCGCTCGCTCATGATCAGCCCGGATTCGCGCAGCACCTTGAAATGGTTGGACAGCGACGACTTTGGAATGACGCGATCGCCGAGATCGGCAAGCGCAGAGCACGTCCCGCCACCGCTGGCGCCGGCAAGCTTTGCATAAATGGCAACGCGCTCCGGATCGGACAGCGCATAGAGGATCGCCTCGGGCTTGATGTCCTCCAGGGCTGGGTGAAAGAGCGGTCTCATGAATTTTATATAGCGTCCCTTGACATCGAGATCAACAGTTCCGAATTTCTGAACTATGGAACAAGCCTGCCAATCCCGGCGGCTATCCAGATCTGAAGGGACGAGAAATGGCTAAGCTCACAGGAAAGGTCGCTGTCGTAACGGGCGCCTCCAAAGGCATTGGCGCTGCGATTGCCAAGGCGTTCGCAGCAGAGGGTGCGCAAGTGGTGGTCAACTACGCTTCGAGCAAGGCGGGAGCGGACGCCGTGGTTGAGGCGATCGGCGCGGCCGGTGGCAAAGCCATCGCGGTGCAGGGCGATGTTTCGAAGGCCGGTGAGGCACAGGGACTGGTCGATGCTGCGGTCAAGGAGTTCGGCAAGCTCGACGTGCTGGTCAACAACTCAGGCGTCTATGAATTCGCGCCAATCGGTGAGGTGACCGAGGAACAGTATCGTCGCATGTTCGACGTGAATGTTCTCGGTGTTCTCTTGACCACCCAGGCAGCGGTCAAGCATCTCGGCGAGGGCGGCAGCATCATCAACATCTCCTCGGTGGTCACCAGTCTGGCGCCGCCAGACTCCGCCGTCTATACCGGGACGAAGGGAGCCGTCGAGGGCATCAACAGCGTGCTTGCCAAGGAACTCGGCCCGCGCAAGATCCGCGTCAACGCCATCCTGCCAGGGATGGTCGAAACCGAGGGCACGCACACGGCGGGCGTCATCGGCTCGGATTTCCAGCAGACCATCGTCGCCCAGACACCGCTCGGCCGCATCGGCCAGCCGGATGATATCGCCGGTGTCGCCGTCTTCCTCGCTTCCGACGATGCCCGCTGGCTGAGCGGCGAACGATTGTCCGCCAGCGGCGGTTTTCGCTAAAGCATGATGATGTGATACCGGGTCGGCCTCAAACCTGAATGCTGTTCTGAATTAAACGGCTAAAGCGCGTCGCGATCTTTCAGATTCGCTTGTCGCGCTTTAGCTCTTTGTTTTTACGCATGTCGTTATCGCAAAACCGCTGCACACTTTTGCGCGACATGTTTTAGTAGGGTGATGTCGTCCAAGGTGCCCTTGCCGAAGATGGAGCGAGCGGATGACTGGGACGCAACTCTGTTCGAAAGCATGGTGATCTGCGAATATCTAGAGGAGACGCAGGGCGGCGCAAGGCTCTACTCTGAGGACGCGCTGTCTCGCGCTCAACAGCGCGCGTGGATCGAATATGGTACGGCGGCACTAGCCGAAGCCTGGCAATTCCTAAACGCCAAGGATCGTGCAACCGCAGACGCCAAGCGGGCAGCGTTCCGAAACCGGCTAGAGAGGCTCGAAGATGTGCGTGACCAAGGGCCCTACTTCTCTGGATCGACGTTCAGCATGGTCGATGCGGTGTTCGCGCCTCTGTTCCGGTATTTCGACCTCATCAACCCGACCGTGACGCAGATAATATTTCAGGGTCTCCCACGCGTATCCATATGGCGTGAGGCTTTGGCACTACGAGCGAGCGTCGTCGCGGCCGTGGGGCGGGACTACGGTCGCCGTTTCAAGCAACATCTGGCCGAGCACCAGGCGATCTTGGCCGATTGATTCCCCCCAAGCCCGCTTTCGCTCTCTCGGTGTCTTGACCCGGCGGCGCTCCGAAGAGACGCTTGTACTCACGGCTGAACTGCGAGGCGCTTTCATAGCCGATCGCAAACCCCACCTCGGCTGCACTCACCTGGTTCGCGATCATGCGACGGCGGGCCTCGTGGAGCCGGATATATTTCTGATACTGAAGCGGGCTGACGGCGGCAACGGCTTTAAAGCGATCGTAAAACACGGATACGCTCATACCCGCGAGCGCAGCGACCGCCTTGAAATTGAGGCGCTCGGTGTAGTGATCGCGGATCCAAGCCATGGCCTTTCGGATGTGCATCAGGCGCGAGTCAGATCCGGCAATCTGACGGAGCAGGCCGCCGTGCGGTCCCATCAGCAGCCGAAACATGAGCTCGTGCTCCAGAGACTGAGCCATGACCGGGATTTCGGTTGGGCGATCGAGTAGTTCCAGTAGTCTTCCCCAAGCGCCCAGAAGCGACGCGCTCGCGGTGCTAACGCCGTATCCCGATTCAATCGGCAACTCTGGTATCGCTGCCATTTCAAGTACGAGATCCGACAGCAGGGCCGGGTCCAAAAACAGACCGACTGCGAGAAACGGTTGATCCTCTGACGCCTCACAGATCTGACCCAACGCAGCGATCTCAGCCGCGACGATCATGCTTTGGCCAGGGCCGTACTCAAACATCTTGTCGCCGATAAACATGCGCTGAGTTCCCTGGATCACCAGGGACGCCGCAGGATCGTAGATCAGCGGGTCGATCTCGGTTGTATGGTCGAGGGTGTAAGCGAACAGTCTCGGCAGTTGAGGACTCTGACGGCCAGCGTGGCGCACCGCCATGGCGCGGATTTTGTCGAGTTCGCTCATCAAGGCATCTTAACTAGATTGCCCATAATTATCAAACTTTCCGGAAAATCAGGCAATGGTGGCGGAAGATCTGGCATCGTGGCGTCGCGGTTCAAAGCCTATCTTCAGGCTCAACACCGAGGCCATGAGGCTTCTAAATCACCTACGAGGAGCTGCCATGCCCACCCCAACCGAAACTGTTTCGGCTTTTTGCGCCACATTCTTGGAAGACGGCGGAAGGCCAGCCGTCCGTCGCTGGTTCACACCCAACACGCGCTGGGTCAACGAAGGCGTTTCAGTCACGAACGGCGTCGAAGAGGCTATCGCCATGATCGACGGATTGGAGACGTCGATGGGCATCTCGACTGTCCATATCGACATGCTCGCGATTGCCGCCGACGGATCTCGCGTTCTCACCGAAAGGCTCGACCGGTTCGAGCGTGCCGACGGCAGCGAAATCGGACGGGTGATGATCATGGGCATTTTCGAGATCGAAGACGACAAGATTGTCGAGTGGCGGGACTATTTCGACGTTACCGCCGTCCAGAAGTTCTCTGCCGGCTGAGACGCCGGCTTGCGAACGATGGGGCTGGACGCGGAGATTATTGTCTCCGCGATCAGCACAACGCGCCCAATCGGGAACATCCCCTTTTAAGCAGGCTCGCAGCCGTGCGGGTGGGCTTTCAGATGAGTCGCGTCGATCATGATGCGCCCAGGCTTGGACCGTCCGCCGGTGAGCCCAGCGAAGATGCGGTCGAAGACGCCGAGCCGGCTCCAGCGGATGAAGCGATTGTAGAGCGTTTTGTGCGGCCCATAACCTGCCGGCGCGTCCTTCCACTGCAGGCCATTGCGGATCACGTAGACGATCCCACTCACCACCCGCCGGTCATCGACCCGCGGAACCCCGCGCGACTGCGGGAAGAACGGCGACATCCGCGCCATCTGGCGCTCGCTCAGCAGAAACAGATCACCCATCACAGACCTCCTGTTGGAAGCCTGAATCACATCTCAAACCAAATTAATAAGTCCTGAGCCTAGTAGGGCGAGACGCACGCCCGTCGCGGACCGTAATAGGGCTGGAACGTGTTGTCGTAAGCCCTGTAAGACCGGTAGCGCGAGTAGCACCAGCTCGTATGTCCGTTGCCGCCACTATAGACCTGGCGGTAACGTGGCGCGTAGTAGCGCGGACGGTAAATCGTCGAGCCGTAGTAGCGCGGCGGACCGTAATAGGGCGATCCGTAGTAGCCCCGGTCGTAGTAGCCCTGATCGTAGTAGCCCCGACCGTAATAGCTTCGGCCATAATACGGCTGCGCTAGCATTCCGCCGATGATTGCGCCGGTCGCGAGCCCGCCGAGACCCCAAGCCCAATTGTCGTTGCGATAGCCACCCCCGCGGTAGCCTCGATAGCCGCCTCGGTATCCACCGCGGTAGCCGCCGCGATAATTTCTGTACTGGACCGGCTGCGCCTCCGCAGCTTCGATTTTCGGCACGGCAACGGTGGGAAACGCCATGGCCGGCGGGACGCTCGTCAGCGCCGTCACCAGCGACAGGATAACGATTGCTAACCTTTTCATTGGCTCATCTTTCCTTCGTAAGCGCTGCGCGACGCATGCGGCGCGCAAGGGCGTTTCAGCCCTCTCAATGCACTGGTTAATTTTACCCTAAAATCGACTTTGATTCGAGGAGTTTCGCAGGAAGGATTTTCTTCGACGGCGGGGCTCCCGGCGAAAGCACGCGCCCCACTCTCCGTCATCCCGTATAAGCCGCTGCGCGCTCCATGAAACATGCGACGCGGAGCTCATCCATGACGCCGGCAAAGGCGGTCATCACCTGCGACGCGACTTTGTCAGCGGTATCCGCCAGAAGCGGCCATATCGGGTCTTGATGGGAATCGAAATCGCGACCTGTCATTTGTGACGGAATGCCACTCAGCGTGAGCCTTTCCTGCGCAATTGCATTAGGCTGGTTGCGTAGTGCCCGAGGCAGACGAACAGCGCAACAATGGCGCCCTGGTGCAAAAAGAACCGCAATGCCGCTTCTTCGAAATTCCAGAGATTAAGAGTCATTTCGGCCATAAGGCGCGACCCGGTACCCATGACCATCCAGCTGTGGACGCCGTAGGCGGCTACGGCCAGCGCCAGGGCGCGGAGGATCCAAGTCCTACCGACGCTGGGGGTGCCAAGTCGCAGCCAGGCGCGCATCGAGGCCATGATCATGGCCCAGCGCATGCCGACGTGGACCGCGACGATCACCAGCGCCCAATAGGCGGCCTGGGCGTGCAGTTGACGTGCCCCGAACGAGCTGGCAATCGGCAAGAGGCTGAATAGAGAGCGCGAAATGATCAAGCTGGTGACCAGCAGGCTTAGCATTGCGGCCGCGAGTGCGCCGATGGTGACGATGTTGAGCCAGCCGCGCAGATCCCGGCTACCCTTGCGGGCGGTCGAACCGTACCAGCGGCGATTGAAGGCGTTGTGGAAGATCAGCAGCCCGAACATGGCCGTGCCGATCAGTTCATGGGTAAGGTTGCCCAGCCAATCATAGGCCAGGGCAGCCACTAGCAGACCACCCGCCACGGCGTTCATCAGCAGGCGAACCTGAAGCGGCATCAGGGCAGATACGCTTCCATGCGGTCGCGGGTGAACATGAAATCATTGCTTTCCTGCCCTTGGTGGCAGGCCTCGCAACGTTCCGCGATCGAGGTGCGGTTGACCTGGCCGTTGGTGTCGAACTGCTGGAAATGCCAGTCACCGGTGCGCTTCTCCTCCTCGACTTCGAGGCCCCAATCCACGCCTTTTTCCATCACGAAGTAGCCGGTTAGGGCACCGTCGTCATAAATCTCCAGTACAAGCCTGGTGCCCGGGGGTAACGGCTGGCCAGCCTTCGCGATGTCGATCGTTTCCTTCAGGGCATAAGCCAGCTCGCCACCTGAGCCGCGCCTGTAATCTCCATACATAACCATCTGCTTGAAATCTTTCGGGAAGGTCGCGCGGTTGGCGGCTGCGGCGGCAAGGCCGGATGCTAGGAGCAGAGCGGCCCCACCGAGGGCTAGAAGGACAGAACGGAACGATGGCATGAGGATCCTTTCTGGATATGGGAAATGTGACCTGTGGCGGCTTCGGAAATGCCAGCGGGCGCCGCTTGAGCGCCCGCCGTTCCGGAAGATCAGGCTTCGACGTCGACCGATTCCGTAAACATCGGGCTCATGCGCCCGCCATGCACGGTTATGGTGGAGAGCACGGCATTGATCTCGGCGAGATCTTCAGGCGTCAGTTCGACACGAAGCGCCCCGAGATTTTCAACCAGGTGGTCGATGTTGCGGGTGCCAGGGATCGGCACGATAAAGGGCTTCTGTGCTCGCAGCCATGCCAGCGCGACAGCAGAAGGTGTTACTCCCTTTTTCGCCGCGAACTGCCTCAGGAAGGTAACGATCGGCATATTCGCCGCCATGTTTTCCGCGCTAAAGCGTTCAAAGTTCGCGCGAAGGTCCGTTTTCGGATCGAACTTGATGTTGCTATCGATCCTGCCTGTCAGATACCCCATCCCGAGCGGTCCCCATGGCACGAAGCCGATCCCGAGTTCCTCACATGTCGCCAGGACACCGTTCGTTTCGGGACTGCGCTCAATCACCGAGTATTCCGTCTGCACAGCCGTGACCGCCTGCACGGCATGGGCTCGCCGAATGGTTTTTGCGCTCGCTTCAGACAAGCCGAAATGCAGCACCTTGCCTTCCTGGATCAGGTCCTTGACGGCGCCTGCCACGTCCTCGATCGGCACGTTCCTGTCGACGCGATGCTGATAGAACAGATCGATGCGATCTGTCCTGAGGCGCTTCAGCGATTCTTCGGCAACTCGCTTGATGCGTTCCGGCCGGCTGTCCCGCGCGGTCGTGCCGTCGAGGGCGAAGCCGAATTTGGTGGCGATCTTCACCTTGTCGCGGATGGGTGCCAAGGCTTCACCCACCAACTCTTCGTTTGTATGGGGCCCGTAGACTTCGGCGGTGTCGAAGAAGGTCACGCCGTTGTCATGTGCGGTGCGCAAAGTTTGGATGCCTTGGGCAATATCGGCCGGTAGGCCGTAGGTGCCACTGATGCTCATGGCGCCGGCGCCGATTTCCGACACCTCCAGAGTTCCCAGTCTACGTGTTTCCATAATCGATCCTGTCTGCGTGGTTGACGTATCCGAGGTCGCGGCGCCAGCCATTGATCCGAGCGGCAGGGTTGCTCCAGTGAGGGCCGCCCCCACCACAAAATCTCGTCGTCCGATGCTCAGCTCGATCCGTCTTTGCTTATTCATGATCAGTCTCCTGATTGACCGCGACCAAACGGGCGTCGCTTCGCGAAACGTTCTTTTGACGTCGAAAGCGATGACCCCGCTCTTTGCGGCTCATGTTGGCGGTTAGTGATATAAGCCCCACGAGATCATCCGATTAGGCGGGAATATCTGCATGGGTTTAGAAATGGAGCTTCTGAATTCGGACGATTGCTCAGCGCTGGACAAATGCCGGTAGGCGTATTGTCGATCGGTCCTATGCCAGACCCGCCACACCGGCAGCGCCGTCATCACCTGCCGATATTAGGCGGCCAGCTCCTCCGGCGTGCCGTTGGGGAAGGCCGGTTATTTTCGGCCATTTACCTGACGGAGCCGATATCGATGACCTCAGGAGGCAATATGCAACGTGGCCCAAATATCTGCCGCCCGGACCAGGGGAAAGATACTAGGCTTTCAAAAACATCCGCCAAAGCGGACCATGAAGGTTGCGGCGCTGAGCGGCGGTCATGCGCCCCCAATCCAGTCATTGGCGTTTGCGCTAACGGAATCGAAAGCAGACATTCACTGCTGACGCGCACGACTGCGCGGATGGATTCGTTCCCGACTCTTGCCCAAGACGGTCCCGAAAAATGGAGAACAAGGTCCGGATCAAGTTGTCTGACTGATCGCGTCTGCGGCTCGTAAGAGAGAGCCGCCCGCGATGACCCGCATGTCTATTGCGCTACTGGGCAAGATAACCGCCGTCGATGTTCAACTCGACGCCGGTCACGTAGCTTGCCTCCTCGGAAGCTAGATACAGGCAGCCATAGGCGATCTCGATCGACCTGCCACCGCGCTTCATCGGTGTTGCCGCGATGACAGCTTCATTGAGCTCTGGCGCCTGTGCATCCGTCAGCGGCGTGTGTACGAAGCCCGGATGCACGGAGTTGACCCGGATCCCGTCGGATACGTACGTCATCGCCGCGTTTTTCGACATGTTGCGGACTGCACCTTTTGCGGCATGGTAGGAATGCGCACCCGCAACCGCTGCACTGCCCCAGATCGAGGAGATGTTGACGATCGCACCCGCTTGCTGCTTGCGCATGACTCGAATTGCTTCCCGCATGCCGAGGAAGACACCAGTCTGGTCGACGGCGATCATCTTCAGCCAGTCCTTCATCTCCAGCTTGTCGAGCGGCTCGTAGGCGATAATGCCGGCATTGTTTACAAGCACGTCAAGTCGGCCATGTTTCCTGACGATCGCGGCAACGACCGTTGCCCATTGCTCTTCGCTGGTCACATCAAGCGTCACTGCTTCGACGGCGTCGGGATATAGTTTTTCGGACGGCTTGATGTCGGCGGCGATGACAATGGCGCCCTCGCTATTGAACAGATCCGCGACTGCGAAACCGATACCACCTGCGGCTCCTGTGACCAATGCAACCTTGCCCTTGAGTCTCATCTTGCAGCTCCTTCTTGGCTTGATGGTGTCGTGTGCAAAAGCGGCGCCTGCGGCGCGGCGTGCTCTTCCCCGAGCAATCCGCGATGGCCCTCGTTCGCCGACGTCCAGTTTCGTGGGAAGCGTGCTAGTCGCCAGCCGGCGCGAGGATCTGCATTCGCATCACCTTCACTCCGCCATCGGCGAGTTCGGGCAGCTTGGCAAACCACTCCTTCACATACGGCATGGCGTTATGAGCCTCAAAGTCGGCTTCGTTGGCGAATATCTCGTAGAAGATGAAGTGTCCGGGGGTCTCACGGTTCTCCTGAAGAAAATAGACGAGGTTTGCGGGATCGCTGCGGACAAGGTCAATAAGAGGAAGCGTGACGGCCCGTAGTTCGGCCTCCTTGCCCGGTTTGGCACGGACCTCGGCAACAACCGAATAGGCCCCACTTGCAATTTTGGCATAGCCCTGGCCCGGGCCTTCCTGAGCGAGCGCGTCCGCTTGGAGAACGGGTCCCGCGAGCAGGCCCCCGAGCAGAATAGCCGAAGCTTGCAGCCGCAGCGTAGTGATCATGTCGTTTCTCCTTATCTTGCCAAGCGCGGTAAGATGGCCCGCTGGCCAAATCCGGGTGCCGGCCTGCAAAGTGATGCTGATGCCTTTTGCGCTTACTTCGCGCTCGCAAGTTGCAGATGCGCCGCCAATGCATCGGCAAACCGTTTTTTCACGGGTCCAAGCGCCTTCACGAACTCCAGTTGTTCCCCCTCCGGGCCCTTGCAATAGATCAGTTCCCAGCCGTCTGATGGCGCAACGGTCACTTTGTTGGTGTTGGCGCTCTGGGGGGCCGCCTTTCGTTCGTCTTCTGTCGAAACACGTATGATGCGATTTGCCCGCACCTGCGTCATGCCACGCCGCTCGGACTCCGCCTCGAGATCGGCGATAAACTGGTTGAAGTCGACATCATCCCGGACGTAGAAGCAGATGTGCATCATTCGCGGAAAAGCCGGGCTCATATGCTCCACAGGTTCCGCGAACGCCTTGGGACCACCCATCGGTTGGTCCGCATCGCGATACTGCAAGAGCTCAATAACGACGTTGTCGAACTGGATGAATCGCACATCGAGGCGTTGGGCGCCGTCCCTGAGGTCAGGCACGCCGATCGTCCGCGGATTGACGCCGAGCTGATTGGCCAGGATTTCCTGGTCGGCAAGCAGTGTGTTCTGCACGGCGTCGCCTTGAAAGTCACCATGGCGGAAGACTTCGGTCCCACCGAGTACGGCTGTGTAGAACTCGTACGCGCGTTCCATGTTCTGCACGGTCAGGCCGAAATGCTGTACGCCCTGAAGCCGGGCACCCAGCGAACCTGGATCGCCGGTTGCGACTGGCGTATGTGCGGACGCAGTTGCATCGCCTGCTAGGGCAGCGGCAATTCCGCCGATTGCAACGCCTCCGGCGGCGCGAAGGATGGCTCGGCGCTCCGGGTCGTCCGGTTGGGTAGCTGGCTTTTGATCGCGAGACATCGTTGCCTCCTGTGTTCGCGGGGTGACTGCGCAAATTCTAGCGCGTCCGCGCTTGCGAGGCTGGTTAAGATCTGGGAAATTTGGTGAACCGAGCAGCCATCCGGTCAGTACGATAACGGCGACCTGGTATCTTCCTGCGCGCGGACCGCGGCCCCCGGACCGGGGCCAACAAAGGCTCATAAGGGATATGGACACAACGGCGGGGCGGACCAGACGGATTGCAATCGTGCTGGGTGCAGGCGCGGGAATGTATTTCAGCATCGGGATCGTGCTGATCTATGGCTTCAGCGTTTTCATCGTGCCGATCACCGAGGATACTGGGTGGGATCGGACCGTGGTGGCCGCCGTCGTCGCACCGATAGCCGTCGTAAACGGTCTTATGTCGCCTGTAGTAGGGGCGTTGACGGATCGGTTCGGCCCGCGCCGGGTGCTTGCCGTATCGTCCATGTCGATGGCGATCGGCCTGATCGGGGTCGGCATTGCGTCGCAGAATTTGACTACATTCATCGTGGCCGTCGCCGTGGCAAGCCTTATGGGTGCCGCGCAGACCGGCGTGCCCTACACCTATGTGGTGGTCGGATGGTTCTCCGCGCGACGCGGTCTCGCACTGGGTGTCATGCTTTCCTTCGTGGGGCTTGGGATCGCAACGCTTCCTCCGTTCCTTGCATTCCTGATTTCCGAGTGGGGCTGGCGCTTTGCCTTCATGGCAGCCGGTCTGATATCAATTGCGGTCACGCTTCCCGTCGCGCTTTTCGTTATTCGTGATCCGCCCGTGCTTCAGCGACCCGACCGCACAGGGGGCGAGGGCCACACTGTTCGCCGGGCGGTGGAGACGGCAAGCTTCTGGTTGATGCTGGGCGCATTTTTTCTCAACTACTTCGCCGCTGCCGCCGGGTCTATTTCGCTCCCTGTCGTGCTGGCGGATCGCGGAGCGGATCCGGCAATGGCGGCCTTGGTCATGAGCCTTGTGGGGTTGTCCTTCATTGTCATGCGTCTCGGCTTCGGGGCACTGCTCGATCGATTTCCCCCGGTCCCGTTGACCAGCCTGGCTTTTCTGTCACCCGTTGTCGGTCATTTCATTCTGTTGAATTCCGAAGCTCTGATCCCCGTCTATGTCAGCGCCGTCTTCTTCGGCCTCGCCACCGGAGCGGAGGGCGACGCGATCGGTTACCTGCTGTCGAAACGGTTCGGAATGCGAAGCTTCGGCAAGCTCTTCGGCATCAACTACATGGCTTTGACCATGGGCGCTGGACTTGGCCCGGCATCGCTGCACATCATGGCCGCCGAAGGTACGCGCTACGTCGAGGCCTTTTCAATCTTCGCGGGCATTGCCGCGATCGCTCCGATCCTTCTCATGTTGGATCGCCGTACGCGAGCGCTAACGCGCTAGGAATTCGGACTTGTATGCCCATCGCGACGAGCCTGACGAGCAGCGCTTTTGCTCCCCTTGCCAGCATCCCCCAGGCTATCGAGGAGTGCGCGCGCCTTCACCAGATCGCGGGTGGTGAGCCCTTCGCCGAAGCGTCGATAAATCGGTGCCAGAAGCCCGCCAACCCTTTCGCTTTGTCCCGACTGAGCCCAATGCTCGGCGAGAGCCGTTGCGGCGCGCAACTCCCATGACAGTGCACCTTGGTGGCGCGCGAGGTCGAGCGACTGAAAATAAAGGGCTTCTGCGGCTTTTACCGTCCGGTTGGCGCTTTCCTTGCCCAACAAAACCGCCTTTATGCGCAGCAGTTCCGGCATGCACCAGATTTCGCCGGTCGATGCCGAAAGCGCGACTGCCTCGCCGATCGCGGTCTGCCCCGCATCAACGTCCCCATGATCCCCCAGACCCGCAGCGTAAACGCCGATATAGAAAGGGCAACGCATGCGGAAACCTACCACAAGAAGCTCATCGAGCGCGCCTCTCAACATCGCCAGTCCAGACGGATCACCGCTTTGCAGCAACCACTCTGCGCGCAGGCAGCGGCTCATGGCACTCCAAATCGACATCGCGTGCTCCGCGACATGGGCTTCGATGCCAACAAGCAGGCGCTCCGCGGCAGCAAGGTCTCCCGTCCACAGTGCAATGGGGCAGGTCGTGTGGACGATGGCATTGCAGAGCGCGAGGGCGTGCTGCGAGGCCCGTGCCTCTTCCAATTGACGCTGCGCCATGGCAACCGCCCTGTCGGGATGCCCCTGCAGCCAGGTGACGTTCGCAAGGGTGCCCCTTGCCGCAGATCGTGGGTCCAACTGGAAACGCGCAATGTCGGAACGGGTCACGGGAGGGACATATCGGGAGATCATGCGTTCGAGGTGACGCCGTGCTTCGCCAAGCTCTCCCAAGTAGCGCAGAGCGGTTCCAGTCTGCCTATCGACATTGTTGCGTGCATCCAGATCGCCGCGGTCGGTTGCCAGCTTTCTTATCCGATCCGCCATCCCCAAGGCCGATTGGTGATCGCCCGTCCAGGTGAAATAGTCGCACAATCCCCACAGGCACCTGAGCATGTATTCGGTGTCGTTGAGCACTTCGGCGGAGCCGAGGGCTGTGGTCCAGGCGGTCTTGACTTCGGGCAGCGGGCCGCGGGTGTGAAGCAGCGCCGTGCCATAGGCAAGCTGCAGCTTCATGTCGTCGCTCGCACTACGGAAATCGGCAAAACAACGACTGAGAGCGAGTTCTACCCCGGTGCGGCACTCCTCCAGGAGCGAAAGATGTTCCCAAAACGGGAGAGCAGCAACCGTGAGCGCTACGCCGGTGGCAACGCTGCGGTTCCCGGAGAACGCCCAGCCCAAAGCACCGCGGATATCGTCCATCTTTCGCCCGTACTCGGCGAGCCATTGGGCCGTCGGCCGGATTTTCCATTCCGCCTCGGCGCGTTTGGCGAGTTCGAGGAGATGTTCGGCGTGGCGCTGGCGCAGGCTGTTGCTTTCGCCGCTCTCGGCAAGTTTCTGCAGCGCATATTTGCGGGTTGTATCGAGCAATCTGTAGTGCGTCCCGAGCTCTCCTCTCTCCGTCGATATAAGCGACTTCGCAACGAGGTTCGCGACACCGTGAATGCATCCGGAGCGGGCACGACCCTTGTCGACTGCAACGGCGCAGGCCGATTCGAGACTGAAGGCGCCTGCAAAGACCGAGAGGCGTCGCAGCAGGACGCGCTCAGGCTCGGCGAGCAGGCCATAGCTCCAGTCCAGCGTTGCAGCCAAGGTGTGGTGGCGAGGGTCGCCACACCGCCTATCGCTCAACACATGAGATTGATCGGCGAGAAGGTCGAGGAGTTCGCGTGTACTGAACGCATCCAGTCGCGGCGCAGCGAGTTCGATCGCGAGTGCCAGCCCATCGAGCCTGCGGCAGATCTCAGCAGCGACTGGTGCGTTCCCGTCGTTAAGCTTGAACTCGCCGCGACTTCCGGCCGCGCGCTCGACGAAGAGCTCCACCGCTGGGAACGCCAAAGCCTGGGCTGCGGAAAGTTCGGACACTTCGGGTGGTGTTTCGAGAGGCGGCAGGCGATAGACCTGTTCTCCGACAACCCGCATGGGTTCACGGCTCGTGGCGAGAATCCGTACCCTCGCGGCGGCGGCCAGGAGCGTTTCTGCGCAGGAGGCCACCGCTTCGATGACGTGCTCACAATTGTCGAGCACAAGCATGAATTCCCGGTCGGTTGCGAAGGCCGCGACCGCAGCTTTGATCTTCTCCGAGTGGACCCTCAATCCCATCGCCGTGGCGATCGCCGTCGGTACGAGAGTTGCATCGTTCACGGTCGCCAGATCAACGAACCAGATGCCATCGTGATACGCAGCAGTAAGTTGATCAGCTATTGCGAGAGCCAACCTCGTCTTGCCGACGCCCCCCGGGCCAACGATCGTCAAGAGGCGCGATACCTCAAGTGCGCACCGGATTGCATCAACAGCATCGCCTCTTCCCACCAAACGGGTTGTTGAAACAGGCAGATTGTGCGTGCGGGCACCTTGAGACTTCGCCGTGACGGAGGTGTCATTCTGCCCCGAAATACGCACGGGAAAGACGAACCGATAGCCCCGGCCGCTCACCGTCGCTATGTATTGCATGTCGCCCGGAGCATCGCCAAGCGCGCGACGAAGAGCCGCAACGTTTACCTTGAGATTGCTTTCCTCGACGAAGGTATCCGGCCAGACGCGCGACACAAGCTCAGCCTTGCCCACCAGTTCGCCGGGACGCTCGATCAGCGCCGCCAAAATTTCCAGTGCGCGGCTACCGACACGAACGGCCGTCTGATCCCGCATCAGCGACTGCCGCTCTGGTACAAGTACGTACGGGCCAAAGAAGTAGGAAAGCACGATCGAAGCTCCGGACGCAAACGTACAAACCCCTTGAATACGTGAACGATCGCTTAATGAAACCGCTCACAGCCCCAGGACAATAACCAATATCACATGTGAAATACATCGCAGATCGATCGACAGGAGCAGCCGACCTACAGGCTGCGGGGTCCGCTCTGGGGCTGTGACAGCAATGCTGAATGTCTTCTTGAAGCACCGAAGGTACAAGTCCCCATGCCATCGGGCCAGAGCTCAGAACCTGGGACCATTGCGCCTTGACGGAAATTATTTCCGCTGCCGGTCCGAAGATTATCGTCCCACTTCCAATCAACGGCAGTTCTGCGCCCTCGTTGCAGTCCTGGAGATGTTTGGCTCTTTCTGGAAAGCCCGACATGTCAGGAGCTTGGGGAAGGTGCGTTGCACCTTGCAGCATTCTCACAGTGTGCCTGACCGCGATTAACGGAGGCGCGCCTGGATAGCGGGGACGCTAGCGAGCCATCTGCGCGCGTAGGCGGGGCCCGATCCAGTCGAGGAAACACCGCACCTTCAGCGGCATGGGATCGGCTGGTCCATGGACAACGTTCACCGGCAGCGGTTCCGGTGCGAACTCCGCCAGCAATTCCTGCAGCGCGCCGGAGCGCAAGTGATCGGAGATCTGGTAAGACAGAACGCGGATAATGCCGATACCGGCCAGTGCAGCCTGAATGGCAGCCTCCGTCGTGTTGACCGCGAGCTTGGAGCGCGGCTCGACGGCAAAGGCCGCGCCATCCCGGCGGTAGCGCCATTCCGGCGCGGTCGCGAAGCCCTGGAAGCTTATGCCGTCATGCTGGGCGAGGTCATCCGGCTGACGCGGCACTCCTCGGCGGGCGAGATAGTCGGGGCTCGCGCACATCACCCGGCGGACGGCGCCCACGCGCGTTGCGATAAGCGCGCTGTCCGCCAGATGCCCGATCCGCAGGGCCACATCAACGTGCTCATCCACCAGACTTAGCTGCCGATCGACCAGGGTCAGGCGCAGGTTGATATCGGGTTGCTCCTTCAGGAATTCCAGCGCAATTGGGAGCAGATGGCGCTCGCCGAAGGCAATCGGTGCCGTTACGTGCAGCCCGCCACGCAGCGCGCCATGATCGCCGCTGGCCTGCCGCTCCGCCGCGTCCAGTTCCTCCAGAATGCGACGGGACGCGGCGACGAAGGCGCGCCCCTCCTCCGTCACGCCGAGGCCGCGGCGGGTGCGCAGGACCAAGCGCACACCAAGGTGCTTTTCAAGATCGGCGACCTTGCGGCTGACCGTGGCGAGCGGTGCATGCAGTCGCCGCGCCCCGGCCGAGAGGCTGCCTGCCTCGACCACCGCCAGCAGCACCGACATTGCTTCGAACCGATCCATCGAAACCTTCCGGAATTTGAGAGGTAAGTTCTCTAAATGGCAGGATACCCTATCAATTGTGGATATCATAGCTTTCATGTCGTCCAGGGGACGCCGGCGGGCTGGCTCCCGTATTGCCAAAGATCCGGAGGAAAACGCCATGCCTCAACTTTCACGTCGCGCCTTTGCCAGCGCGCTTCCTCTGGGCCTCATCGGGGGGAGCCTCCTCGGAGGAGACATAATCGGTGGCGCTCCCGCGCCCGCCCTTGCCGCGACGCCGGATACCGCTAAGACGCCGGTCAGCGTTACGCCGCTGGCGCAGATCCGCATTGGCCGCTTCACGGTGACAGCCCTGACGGACGGGTATGCCGATATGCCCTACGACTATTTTCCGGGACGCGCCGCGGCCGAGGTCGAACAGGCGGCAATCGCGCAGTTCACCGCCCGGCCGAGCGGCGTGCGGTTCCTCTTCAACCAGTATCTCGTCGAGGATGGCGAGCGCCGCATCCTGATCGATGCCGGTCCGGCGGGCTCGATCGGGCAGACCGGCGAACTTCCGCAGGCGCTCAGCGCGCTCGGCCTGCAACGCGACCAGATCGACGCGGTGATCGTGACGCATATGCATCAGGACCACATGGGCGGTCTGATCGTCGGGGGCAAGAACAATTACCCCAAGGCGGAGCTCTACATCGATCGTCGCGACGTCACCCATTGGACCGACCCGGCCAAGCGCAGCGGCGCGCCCGACTATCTGCAGACCAGCTTCCAAATGGCGGGGGAGGTCGTGCGCCTCTACCCGAAACTCCAGGCGATTGACGGCGAGCGTGAGATTGTGCGGGGCGTCTCCATTGTCGACCTTGCCGGCCATACACCCGGCCATATCGGCGTGCGGGTCGAAGATGGCGGGCAGAGCCTCATCATGGTTTCGGATATGATCTTTCCGGTCGTGCATCCTGGGGCGACCGATGTGTTCTTCCTGTTCGAGCAGGACCCTGCAGCGGCCAAAGCGATGCGCGACCGCTTTTTTCCTCGCGCCGCTTCGGAGGGCGCGCTCATCGCCGCCACGCACATGCCCTTCCCAGGGCTCGGCCGTGTCGTCGCCGACCGCGGGCAGATGCGCTGGCAGGTAGCGGACTGGGCCTTGCAGAACTGAGGTCCGCTACGGCGGGCCCCGCTGCGGCAGTCGCGAGGGTAGAAACGGCATGAGCACCAGATATCTCGGTATCGCCACGACGGCCTCCGTCGCGGCCGCGCAGGAACACTATGGCAGCGCGGCGCAGTGGGAGCGGATAGGCGTGCGCGGCCACGCAGACGATACCGGGCAGAGCCAGCGCCTGGGTCCGTCGGAAAGGACCTTCATCAGGGCGCGCGATGGTTTCTATCTCGGCAGTGTCTCGGACACCGGATGGCCCTATGTCCAGTACCGTGGCGGCCCCGCGGGCTTTCTCACCACCGTCGATGCATCGACGCTGGGCTTCGCGGATTTTCGCGGTAACGGGCAATACATCACTACGGGCAATGTGCGCACGAATGACCGCGTCTCATTGTTCCTGATGGACTATGCGCACCGGCAGCGTCTGAAGATCTTTGGTCACATGTGCATCATCGATGCGACAGACGATCCGGTGCTGGCGAAGAAGCTGACCGTGCCTGACTACCCCGCTCGCGTGGAACGTCTCGTCCTCATCGCGGTGGAGGCGTTCGACTGGAACTGCCCGCAGCACATCACGCCGCGCTTCACGCAGGCTGAGCTCGAGCGTTGGCGAACTCAACCAAAATAATCATTGGGGATGGAATTGACATCATAAACAGCATCAAGACGAATGACGGCGCGCAGAGCGGGCGCATCGGCTTCGGCTCCGCCCCGCAATACCTCTCCGCAAGCAATAACGAAACACGCTGCTCTCCTCTGGATGTCGATCTCGTCGGTTATGGGCCAGATTCTCTGCGTCCGAAAGCGGGTTCGGTCATCACCTGCCGATATAGGCGGCCAGTTCGTCGGCCGTGCCGTTGGGGAAGGCCTGTTTCAGAAAGTCCAGGAACGCCGAGACGCGCGCGCTGAGCAGCCGCCTGGAGGGGTAGAGCGTCCAGAGAGCGATCTCGGGGCCGTCGATATCCCCCCAATTGACCAACGTGCCGTCAGCCAGGTCGTGGCTGACCAGCGAAATGGGAAGACGTCCTGCACCGACGCCGGCACGCACTGCATCCCGGATCGTGATGAGTGTTGACAAGGTGAGGACCGGCTCGATCTTGATCGTCGCCCGGCCGCCGGCTGTCTTCACCTGCCATGTTTGAGCTTCGCCTGTCCCGCGCGCAACGCCTGGAGCGGCGTGTCCGCCGGTCGGGCGGGGGAGATCGGGGCTTGCCACCACCACCAGGCGGTCGCGCAGAAACGCTCGTCCGACCAGGCTTTCGTCGGGATCGGGATTGACCCGGATGACCAGATCGTAGCCTTCCTCGATCATATCGACGGGTCGGTCCTCACTCGTCACCTCAAGCCTCACCTCCGGATATTGGAGGGCAAAGCCGGCGGCGATCCTTCCCATTGCGGTCTGGGAGAAATGCAAGGGTGCGCTGATCCGCAATCTGCCCTTGGGTTTTTGACCGCCGGAGGCAATCGCCGACGCTGTCTCGTCCAGTTCGGCGAGCAGCGCGCCGGTTCGCTCGAACAGCGCCCGTCCTTCCTCGGTAAGCTTCAGGTTACGCGCGCCCCGTTCAAACAGCCGCAGAGCGAGGCTGCTTTCCAACTCGGCGACACGCCGCGACAGGGTTGCCTTCGGCCGGCCTGTCGCCCTTGCCGCTTTGCCGAAGCCACCATGGCGGGCAACGAGATTGAAATCGGCAAGCGCAAGAAGATCCATGTCTGTTCCACCAGCGAGACGGACTGTCTAAAATCGCCGTCTATCGGGCTGCTAATGAACCACACATATTCGACGTGTCAAGCAATCCAACACGGAGAAAGACCATGACCATTCTCGTCACCGGCGCCACAGGCAATGTTGGCCGCCAAGTCGTCGAACACCTCGTCAAGCGCGGCGCCGATGTCCGTGCTCTTGTCCGCGACCCGTCGAAAGCCGAATTCCCGGCTGGCGTCAGCGTCGTGCAGGGCGACTTCCTCGACGTCGACGCGCTGCGCAACGCCATGTCAGGCGTGTCGACGCTGTTCCTGCTCAACGCCGTGGTGCCGGACGAATTCACCCAGGCTTTGATTGCGCTGAATGTCGCCCGGTCGGCCGGCATCGAGCGGATCGTCTATCTCTCGGTGATCCACGCCGACGTCTACGTCAACGTGCCGCATTTCGCCGGCAAGTTCGGTGTCGAGCGGATGATCGAGCAGATGGGTTTCAAGGCGACGATCCTCCGCCCGGCCTACTTCATCCAGAACGATCTGACGGTCAAAGACGTCATCACCGGCTACGGCGCCTACCCGATGCCGATCGGGCCCAAGGGTCTCGCCATGATCGACGTGCGTGATATCGCCGAGATCGCCGCCCTAGAACTGCTGCGCCGCGAACAGGCTGCAGAGCCGCTGGCGCTCGAGCGGATCAACCTCGTCGGTCCGGAGACACTCACCGGAATCGATATCGCCGCCATCTGGTCGGACGTGCTCGCCCGTCCGATCCACTATGGCGGCGACAATACCGAGGGCTTCGAGCAGAATCTCAGGCAGTTCATGCCTGCTTGGATGGCCTACGACATGCGGCTGATGGGCGAGCGTTTCCTGACCGACGGGATGCTGCCTGAGGCCGGCGACGTCGAGCGTCTGACAAGGCTGCTCGGACGCCCGCTGCGCTCCTATTCCGCCTTCGCCGCGGAAACCGTTGCCTCCGCCTGAGGCAGCAACAGCGATCTCAAAAGGACGATCACGATGATCTATTCGACCGCCACAGTTCCGGTGAACCCGGAAGGCGAAACCCCATTGACGCGCGCTGAGGCCTGGCAAGGTCTCGAACGCAAGGCGCGCGACGCCCGGCTCTTTCTTCCCGCCGGTCTCTGCACCCGTTGCGATGTCGTAGAGGAAAGCCCGACCCATTTCGTGCGCGAGGCGACGATTGCCGGGCAGGATCTGCGCGAGATCATCACCCTGGACCAGCAAAGCAAGGTCACCTTCTTTCAGGCGACGGGGCCACGCGAGGGAGCGATCGTCAACGAGCTTTTCGAGGATGAAGACGGTCGGCTGCAGCTGCGCTTCTACTGCTACATCGGGCTGCGCGGCAAAGAGCCGAACGGCCCGGAAGAGCAGGCCGAGCAGGCACAATTCGATGGCGAAACGGGCTACAGGGCCGCCTTGCTATCGACACTGAAGCGGACCCGCGAACTGCTGGCAGAGGGAAAGCTCTGAGTATCGCCGCAACACAAATAACAGAGCGGCTGGTCCTGGGTTTATCCCCGACCAGCCGCCGTGTGTCAGGCGGCCTTTGCCGCCGTCACGGCAGCGAGCAGAATGCCGGCGGTCTCCACCGATGAGCCGGGGTTCTGCCCGGTGATGAGCAGGCCGTCCTTGATAGCATAGGACGACCAGTCGTCGCCGCTGGAATAGATGCCGCCATTCTCCTTCAACATGTCCTCGACCAGGAACGGCACCACCTGGGTGAGACCGACGCCGTCTTCTTCGGAGTTCTTGAACCCGGTGACTTGTCTGCCCTGAACCAGCGGCGTGCCGTCCAAAGCCTTGACGTGGCGCAGCACACCCGGGGCGTGGCAGACAAAGGCGACGGGCTTGCCGGCCTGATAGAGCGATTGGATGAGGGCGATCGAATTCTTGTCTTCCGCCAGATCCCAAAGCGGGCCATGGCCGCCCGGATAAAACACGGCATCGTAATCTTCATGGGACACCGAAGCGAGCGTTACGGTCGAGGCAAGCACGGCCTGGGCATCCGGGTCGGCATGGAAGCGATGGGTCTGGTCGGTCTGGAAGCCGGATTCGTCGCTCTTCGGGTCGAGAGGCGGCTGTCCGCCCTTCGGCGATGCGACGGTGATGTCGGCGCCGGCTTCGAGGAAGGCATAATAGGGGGCGGCGAACTCTTCGAGCCAGAAGCCGGTCTTCCGGCCGGTGTCGCCCAGTTCGTCGTGCGAGGTGAGAACCATGAGGATTTTCATCTGGAGATCCTTTCGAGACAGATGTGATCGGTTGCTTTCGATGAGGGGATCATGCCTTGGCGGCTCTCATTCCTAAAATTTATTTCTTTGATTTCAGTTATGCATTCGGCAATATATCTGGATGAAGTATGACCTCAACCTCCTGCCTGTCTTCGTGGCGCTCATGGAAGAGCGCAATGTCACGCGCGCCGCCGAACAACTGGGCATGACGCAGCCGGCCGTCTCCAACGCCTTGAACCGCCTTCGCGAGACATTGCGCGATCCGCTGTTCATCCGCGAGCGCTACGGCATGAAGCCGACTGAGATGGCAGAGGCACTTGCTCCGGTGATCCGCGGGGCATTGGCGAGCCTCGATGACGTCATTCTCGGTCAGCAGGCGTTCGATCCGGCGCGAGCGACACGGCAGTTCACCATCGCCCCCAACAGCTACGTCGAGTTCGTGCTGATGCCGGTGATCGTGGCGCGGCTGCGCGAATGCGCGCCCGGGATCAGGCTTCGCTTGACGCCCTTCGGCAATGATCTGGCCGAGACCGGCGCGATATCAGGGGCGACGGAAATGGTGCTCGGCCGGATCGTCGAGCCGCCTGATAACATGGTCGTGCAGCATCTCATGGATGATGGGCTGGCCTGTGTCGTGCGCAAAGATCATCCCGAGATCGCCGAAAGCATCTCCGAGGAACAGTATCAGCGGATGCGGCATGTCAACGTGCTTCCGCCCGGCCGGATGCGCGTCGGCCTGTTCCAGATGCTGCAGCAGGCAGGTCTCAGGCGCGACGTCTCGGTCTCCGTCACCCATTTCCTGGCGGTCCCGGAAATGGTGGCCGTCACGGACTACTGCGCGACGCTGCCCCGGCTGATCTGCCATCGCCTTGCCCGCGACCCGCGTCTCAAAGTCCTGCCCGCACCGGTCGATCTCGGCAGCTTCCCGGTCGAGCTGGCATGGCATGTCCGCTACCGAAACGACCCCGCCCATCGGTGGCTGAGGTCATTGATATCAGAGGTGGCAAAGGATGTCTCCGGCGCTCCGGTGGCAGAAGCGATGGCTGGAAATTGAAACGGCTGTCCGAGACCTCGGCTAGGCCTTCACGGGCGAATTGCGGGCCAAACCGGTGTTGATGGCACCCGATCATGTCGGCATACGTCGCTGTTCCGGCTGCGGACGCCACCCCGCGCTCCGTCGTCCTCGGGCTTGACCCGAGGATCCATTCTGGCCTCCTCCTTCCGGGAAGTGGATGAGGCCAGCGCCTGCCTGATAGCGAGTATCTGCTTGGTTTAAAGACTATCTTGACGGCCGCTTTGCCCGGATTCACGATTCCGAAGGCAATCCAGTCGAGCTGTGGGAGCCGGCGCAGGATTGATGGTACATGGGTCGCTCTCGACCATGCTGTGCAGTAGGCGCTACTGAAGGCTAACTCATTTCGTCGGCTGCGACCGTACGGTCAGTTTATTTCCGTCAGGATCGCGAAGATATGCGACGAACGACCCGTTCGGACGTTCCCGTGGCGGGCTCTCGATCGCTGTGCCACCATGCGCAGTACCGGCGGCATGCCACGCTAGAACATGGTCGGGGCTCGCGGCGGCGATACCGATAGTCCCACCGTTGGCTACGGTCGCCGGCTTGCCATCAATCGGTTTCGTGATCATCAGCCGACCACCCTCGTGGGCATAGATCAGCCTGCCTCTTGCATCCATCTCGCCCGGCTTGCCTCCCAATGCAGCGAACGTGGCGTCGTAGAAGTTTCTGGCCCGCTCCAAGTCGTTGCTTCCAATCATCACGTGGGTGAACATGCTTCATCTCCAGTAAGGTAGCCAATAGATCAGTGGCTGATCTCGATAAATTCACGTGCTTTTGCCAACGCCTTTCACCCTGGCAAAGGTCCTTCGCCCGTGCTCTCTAGGCTGGGAAAGGGTTTCGCCACGCATCCAGTTCTTCAAGCCGTCCGTACCACGCTTGGATATGCCGAAACTCGGCGAGTGGAATCCCGGCGGCGGTTGCAAAAGGAAGTGCAGCGGCCAATGCGAAGTCTGCCACAGTCAGCGTCTCCCCGACGGCGACGCTGTTGTTGGCCAAATGATCGTCGAGCACGCGAGCATGGAGCCGAAAACTCGTCTTCGCATCTTCGATCACGGCGACGTCAGGCTCCCCGCCGAACAACGGCTTGATCAAGGTTTCAAACCACAGCGTTGCTCCGTGCCGGGTGAAGTGACTGGCATCCCAACTCAACCAGCGCAGCACGTCGATCTGCCGGTGGTCATGCGGCCAGAAATCCGATGCGACGCTGTCAGACAGCCTGCACATGATGGCGTTCGCTTCCCATAAAGTTCCGGCATCATCCTGCAGCACCGGGACTTTCCCGTTCGGGTTAAGCGCCAGGAATTCTGCGGTGCGCTGTTCTCCGCTTGCCAGGTCAACCCTGACGAACTCGACGTCGGCTTTGAGATAACGAGCGGCGGCGCAGGCCTTCCGGGGATTGAGCGTCTCGCAATAATAGAGCTTCATCGTCGCCTTACCCATGATCCGGCCCTTCGGATTCAGTCCCGAGAAAGAAGCTCAACCGCTCGAGACTTTGCGACCAGCCGTCTTCATGACCCTTTAGTGACGATGCGCTATCAAATCCACTCTGCCGAAACGTCATTTCCGTGCCTCCGTCGCTGTCCCTGAATGTGATGGTGACGACCGTTTCCGGGCTATTTTCGCCGGTTGCGAGCTCCCAGGCATGTGTGAAGACAAGCCTATGCGGCGGCTCGACCTCCAGATATTTTCCGCCGACCCAATGCTCTTCTCCATCTGGCGCGATCAGACAGGCGCGGTGTCTGCCGCCGGGCCAGGCTTCAAGCCGATCGCCCACCGCCTTGAAACCGTGAGGGCCGCACCATTGCACCAACGCTTTGGGGTCGGTCCACGCCCTGAAAACCAGATCGCATGGAGCATCAAACCTTCGGACGAGAACCAGGTCGCGGGTATTGGCGGTGTCGGTCTCTTGATTATTCATTGTCGTATCCTTGTACTTTGGACAGATAGTCATCGAGACGATCAAAGCTTTGATCCCAGAAGCGTCTGTAATCGGCGATCCAATCAGCAACCGTCTTCAACGCGGCCGGCTCGAGGATGCGGGGACGCGAATTCGCTTCACGGCCGGAGCGGATCAATCCGGCCTGTTCCAGGACCTTGAGATGCTTTGATATGGCAGGCTGAGACAACTCGAAGGGATCAGCGAGTTCAGCCACCGTCGCCTTGCCGTTCGCAAGCCGTCCAAGAATTGCTCGCCTCGTGGGATCGGCGAGTGCGGAGAAAATCGCATCGAGCTTGTCGTTCATACATCACCATCTAGCTATATAGCCACATGGATATATTCGGTTCGGCGAAATGTCAAAGGCAATTTTGCATGGGCGAAATCACGGGGCAAAAATCGCTGGCGCAGCGTCAGAAACGTCTTGCCGTCAGCGTGCTCATCGAAAGTCACCGTGGGGCGGAAATGCTCGGGGTCGCCGGGATTGGGCGTGCCATAGCCCATCACGATCCGCTCGTTCGGCACGAACTTCAGAAAGTGCATGAGGTTCGGGAAGCGCTGCACGGCCTGGAAGCCGACTGCACCGTCAAGGCGGAAACGTCACCGAGCGGCACCATCCCCTCACTTTCCAACGCTAGCCTGTGACTTGGGGCGATGCCGGCCGCCGCACTGCGAGAACTGGCTGGCGCCCACTTCTCCTCCTTCATTCCTGTGTTTGTCACAGGAATCCAGCCACGGCGCGTCCGTGCCGTGAATGACTCTCGTCCAAACAAGAAAGTCTATCGCGCCCAAGGACTTGGGCGCACTGGATTCCTGTGAAAGGCACAGGAATGAGGGAGGGTGGGGCGGCGACTTCCACGCCGAGATATCTGCGCCGATCGCCTGAGGCCGATCTCGGTCCCTTGCATGACACCGACCCGCGTGCTAGACACTGAACTATATGGTTCAGTTTTCGACAGCTCGCCTTGATGCCTCCTTTGCCGCGCTCTCGGACGCCACGCGACGCGGCGTTCTGGAGCAGCTCGGGAGTGCGGATGCTTCGATCACGGAGCTCGCAGAGAAATTCCACATGACCCTCACGGGTATGAAGAAGCACATCGGCGTCCTGGAGCAGGCGGGGTTGGTGACGACGGAGAAGGTCGGGCGTGTGCGGACCTGCAGGCTGGGCTCACGCGGACTCGAGGAAGAGGCGGCTTGGATCGAAGCGCGCCGCCAGATCTGGAACGCACGCTTCGACGCGCTTGATGACGTCATCGAGGCCCTGAAACGGAAGGAGAAAGTCGATGGGGGACAGAGCGAGTAACGGCCGCACGGTGGTCGAACGGAGATCGGAGCTTGAACTCGTGGTGAAGCGCACCTTCAACGGCCCGGTTCGCCTCGTATTCGACGCGTGGACCAAGCCCGAGTTGTTCAAGCTGTGGTGGGCGCCGAAGTCGATGGGCGTGCCCCTTCTTTCCTGCGAGATGGATGTTCGCACCGGGGGCAGCTATCGCATCGCGTTCGGACACGACGCCTCGGACGCCATGGCCTTCTTCGGCAAATATCTCGACGTGTCGCCGCCATCGCGCCTCGTCTGGAGCAATGACGAAGGCGGGGAGGAGGGCGCCGTCACCACGGTGACCTTCGAGGAAGAGGACGGCAGGACGCTGCTGGTGCTGCGGGAACTCTATCCCTCGAAGGAAGCGCTCGACCAGTCTTTCGTCGGTATGGAAGACGCGTTGCCCGAGCAGTTCGAGCAGTTGGATGAACTTCTCATCACGCTCAGTGCGAGCGTGTGACAGCTCGACTCATTCGGCCATGCCTCGAACAGGACGAAACAGGGAATTGGCGCAGCGTGACTGCTTCCTGAAGTCCGCCGCCAACCCATGTTCCGCTGGCGATGGCGCAATTCACGGGTGGATGCCGCCTGTCGATCCGGCGAAACTACTCAGACCGCCCGAACCTCGGCAAGCCGCTTGACTGCGTATTCGTCCTGCCAGCAGACGGCGGCTTCCCATGCGGCTGAGGCTTGCGCGGCGATGTCATGTGCGCCGTCGTCGAGATCGGCAGCATTGTCGGGCAGCACCAGGTCAAGGTCGGGGACGTCGACATGTGACTCATCCCAGTCGATCAACGCGACCCGATCTGCAGTCATGCGGACGTTGCCGGGGCTGTTGGGGTTGCCGTGGACAACGCATGTCTGACGCCCGATGAGCCGTGCCCACGCCGCTCGACATCGAATAACGCCCTCAGGCGGCATCGCGGTAAGGTTGATCCTCGTTCCGGTTTCGGTATGCAGGAGGTCGCTCGACGACCGCCAGCCCGGGCGCTGCGGCCAGCCCTGCGTCAGCCGATGCAGCTCGCGCAGCGTGTCGGCGACGCGACGCCAGTCGGACTTCGTCTCGGGCGGTCCGCCCTCCATGTATTTCATCACCACCAGCCCGTCCACGAACAGCCGGCCGTCAGTCGTCGGCATCGGCACCGGAACGGTCATGCCTTCACGGTCGAGGTATTGGAGCAGCTCGGCTTCCCATGCAAGATCAGCGTCGCTCCTGGAGCCGAGACGAGCGACCGCGATCTGCCCGTTTAAGCGAACGCTCCACACGTCGTTGGCAACTCCACCGGTGAGCGGTTCGATGCGAACCGCGTCTTCACCCCATTGCCCGAGTGCTTCCCATCCCATTGGCGATACCCTTGGCGGCCATGATTAAATTGACGGAAGAAATAGAGAAAGTTTGCGACGCCACAAGGCCGCTGGCGGCGGGCGCGAAGCTGCCGTTGGTAGCAACCCGAACGCCTCATTCATTCCTGCGGCCTCCGGCCTTCCTCGACAAGTTCCCATAAATCGACCTTCTCGCCGCGCCCCTTGAGCTGCACCAGGCCAAGCGGGCGAAGGGCGAAGCGATCGGCGACGGCCTCGTATATGGCGGCGCTCACCAGGATCGAGGTGTTGAATTCCTTGTTCAGTCCTTCCAGCCGTGAGGCGACATTGATCGTATCGCCCATGGCTGTGTACTGCTGTCGCGAAATCGCGCCGAAACTGCCGACGACCGCCGGGCCGGTGTGCAATCCAAATCGCGTGATGAGCGCGGGACGGCCATTCCGGCGGTTGGCTTCATTCAACTCGTCGACCGCCGCTTTCATGGCCAGCGCGCATCGGCAGCCGTTTTCGGCATGTCCGGCATCCGGAACAGGGGCGTTCCACATGACGAAAATGGAATCGCCGAGATATTGCACGACAGTCCCGCCATTGTGCTCGGCGATAGTGTTCAAGAGTTCGAAATAGGCCGACAGCGTATCGACCACGTCCTCGGGCGAATGCTGCTCGGATATGGTGGTGAAGTCGCGAATGTCGGTGAACAGCACGGTCACATCCTGCCGCTGCGCCTTGACGGCGGTTCTTCCCTTGGGATCGATGATCCGCCTGACGACTTCACGCGGAACATAGAGGGCAAACTGGCTGATGGCATGGCGGCTTGCCGCCAGCGCGCCTGCGAGCGTGTTGATCTCCGATATGAAGGAATGGGAGACGCCTTTCTCGCCGACGTCGAGATCGCCGATCCTGCGCGCCTCGTCCGCCAGCCGGTAGAGGGAGCGGCTGACCATGCGCGACAGCATCACGGAGGCAGCGACGCCCGCGATCACGAAGGCGGCCGCAATCAGGAGATTGTGCATGAGCAGCCGATTGGCCTCAGCCACCAGATCTTCCAGGGGCACGACGATTGCGGCGACGCTTCCCTTGAACAGACCGGAGACGCCGACGGGGGCGATCTGCAGGATCTGGCGTTCGCCATCGAGATCGATCCGCACCACGCCGCCATTTGCAAAGGCCGGATCCCGCCTGAGCCTCGCCACCGTTTCGAGGCTCGTGTCGTAACTGTCCGTCGTCGTATCGACGGCAACGGCGCCGTCACCGGCACTTTTCGACCATATGCCGAGAAGCCTGTTCATGATCGCCGGGTCGGAATGGGCGATCAGATCATCGGCATCATCGATGATGTAGGCGCGCGCCCGCGGCGAAATTTCCTGCGCATCCAGCAGGCGGCTGACAGTCATCAGGTGGATGTTGATGCCGACGACAACCTGATCGTCGTCTCTCATCGGTGCTGCGATCGTCAGCGTCGGAAGCTGCAGCGTTCCGGCAACATAGGGTCCGACGGATACTTCCTCGCCCTGCTGGATGACGGATTGGTACCAGGGGCGTTGCCGCGGATCGAATGATGCAAAGTCGACGTCACGCTCGGCGATCGGCCTTGCCTGGCGGTCGAGGAAGCGAAACGTCGATATGACGTCCGGCCCCTGTCTGCGTGCTATCGTGCGGATGGCGAAAGCCGTGCCATCGGGTGCTGCGAGGATCCGGCGGACATCCTGCCTTTGCGTGTTGATGACCTGTAGATACGAGCCGTCAGGATAGCCGGTGTAGACGCTCGTCGCGTTGGGGACATTTCTGAGAACCTCCAGAAAGAATTGCTGTTTCTCCGTGATATCCTGGGGCGGCGGCGAGGTGAGCTGCGGCAGGGTCGATGCCAGTGCCACCGCCTCGGTGCCGCCCTGCAGCGTATTGCGGTACCCCTCGATCAGCCGCAGGCTCATCTCGCGCATCTGCTGCACGCCCGCACTGACCGCAGCATCGCTTCCTTGCCTGAACGCCAGCCAGATGATCGGCGTCGACGTGCAAAGCAGCGATGCGACAACCAGGACGCCGAGATGCAGTCTTAGGGGTTTGGACCAGTGCACGAGATTTCCCCCGAAATGCGGACACGTCTCAGCACACGAAGTATAGTCAACGATGGCAGCTAACCGCTTTTTGAAAACTTACACAAGGCGGTGAGTGTGGCCACACCGCCGCTGCGCGTTTCGGCAGAACAAGATCGGCGACCGTGCGAGCTGTCGCCGATCATGTCCGCATGCGCCGCTGTCCTTGCTCCGGACGCCACCGCACGCTCCTTCCTCCTCCGGCTTGACCCAAGGATCCACTCTTGCCTCGATCAGCAGCGGCATGGATCCCAGGCTCAAGGCCTGGGATGACGGAAGGTGGGGCGGATGATGCCCAAAACGGTCCGCCTTTGCGGCAAGGGGTGAGAAAAGATTGTGGCACTGGGCAAGGCAATATGCTTGATGCCGTTCGCAACATGATTTTATCAGAGCAATCCATGAAATCGCTTATTCCCTTGGCACTCCTCGCCGTTCTACTTTCCGGTTGCACAACGGTGCTGCCTCTGGAGGGGCGGATGGAGAGCGAGGACGAAACGTTCACAGGCTCTGCTATGAGATTTGCAGACGGTGTTACCGACTTTCACATCTGGAGTAGCAAGGGGATTGATTGCCAAGGCTATTCTGGCCGCGTTACCCGCCGCAAGGGCGAAGGGACGTTCACCTGTAATGGCGGACAAAGCGGCTCCTTCTCCTTCACTCGCCCTTCTAAGCGCGAGAAGGGAACCGGCACAGGCTGGATCGGTGATCGCCGGTTCACGTTCACCATCGGATCTTGAGTGAGGCTCGAGGCTGGCCGCCGCCGCAATCAGGTGACAGTCGGCGACCACATGATAGCGCTTCGCTCAAGCGGCTATCACCCCTGGAAAGCCTTCTCCGATCCCGTCGGTCTGGAGATAAGCGGTGCAGGCGGGCCGGCCCGACCCCGCCCCGGCACTCTCCCGCTCCGCTCGCCTCAGGCCCGATTCCGCCGCATCTGCGTGACGCTCCGCCAGACGGCCGACACCAGGAAATAGAAGGCGCCGAGGCCGGCATAGCCGGCAATGTTGGCGATTGACGGCGGTTCCGGCATTTGCGCCTGGGCGATGAAGAACGCGCCTGCCACCGCGGATTGGCCGCCGCTGAGGATCATCGCCCACTGGCCGCCATTGGTCTTCCAGCGCCGGACAGCGGTTCCAAGCTGCAGCAGGCCGGAAAAGATCGCCCAGAGGCCGAAGACGCCGAGAACCCAGTTCATGCTCATTGTCAGCGCGACGATCACGGCCGCCGTCGTCACCGCGCTGACGGCGACGTTGATCGCCTGGCTGCGGTTGTTTGCCAGGCCGCCGTTCCGCGCTGCGTCGATGAGGTTGGCGGCGGCATCCCAGGCCGGGTAGAGGATCAGCAAGGCGGCCGCGACGGCAAGCGACTGCTGGCCGGCCGTCAAGGCGGCTGCGACCCAGATGGCGGAAAAGGCTGCTCGGGTGAAATAATAGCGCGTCAGCCACTCTTCCCTGTCGCCAGACGCGACGGTGGTTTGATCTGTGGTCATCATGATCTCTTTCCTGAATGTGATGGTGTTGGTCTGATAAAGGCGGCTCACCGTCGTGAGTGGCGTCGTCCGTTATCGAGATTGGTTTTCATGGGCTTGCCGGAACGGCCCGAGCATTGCCGGGCGGCTGTCGAGCCGGTGTTCTCCGTCGTTCGGATCGATCGGCTGCCGGTCACGCCGCATTCCCTGGTAAATCGCCGGTCGAACCGGGGGCGGCCCGGCCGACCGGCGACGACGTGGTCACATGGGCGGGACCACGCCATTTTTGCCGACAAGGACCTGATGGGCGAGGGGACCCAAGGCAGCCTTTTCGGCGGGGATGAAGACGGCGGCGCCGGGAACGAGATCGTCATTGGTGGCCGGAGCGATGGTCACGACGGGCGTGCCGTCCGGAATGGCGATCTTCTTTTCCTTGCCGTGATAGGAGACGGTGACGGTGCGGCCATCGACGCCCTTGACGGCGTCGGCGACGGTCGCATTGGTCATGCTGCTGTTGGGCTTGAGGTCCCAGCCGTAGCTGCCTTCACCCGCACCCTTCATCGCCGGCGGGAAGATCAGCACTTCAAGCGCGCCATCGCCGCCGCCTGCGCTCGGCAGCGATGCGATGCCGACGAAGTCGCCCGGTTTGATGTCGGTGACCGCGGCATTTGCGACGCTCGCCAGTTGCCAGCCGTCGGCAAGCGTCACATCGACGGTCTCTCCTTCGCGGGTCTTCACCTTGAGAACAGAGCCGCTGTAGGTGACGATGCTGCCCCTGACATGAATCTGCTCGGGCTTCTGGTCTTCGGCCTGGACAGGCGCCACTGGAAGTGCCGCCGTCGCGATGGCGCTGAGCCCCAACACGAGGGCGGGCAGAATGGTCTTGATCATATCGTTCTTCCTACTAGTTGGTAGTTTCGCTGAACGTCGTTGTCGCTCCGGGCTTTATTCCGCCCGGAGCATTATCGGGCGGCGGCCGGAGTAAGCCGCTCCAAGGTGGGGGCCAGAATGGTGGCGAAGATCTCCGGGGTCCCGTAGGCACGGGCCGACAGCATGGCGCCATGGACGGAGGCCATGAAGGCTTCGGCCTCGACGCGCGGTTCGCTCGACAGCGTCAGACTCCCGTTCTCAGCGCCCCGTTCCATCACCGAGGTCAGCCATGCCGACGCAAAGCGGAAGAAAGCCTTGACCTCGGCCGCGACCTCCGGCGGCAGCGCCGGCAGTTCGCTCGCCAGCAGGGCGCAGACGCAAAAAGGCCGGCTGGCGTCCTCGATGCACTGGGCCCAATGGCCCGCATAGGTTTTGAGGAGTGCCAGGGGATCCTTCACATGCTGCTCCAGGCCCGCGATACCCGCCTCGGCATCTTCGCGATATCGCACGACAAGCATGCGCACCAGGTCGGTTTTGCTCGGAAAGTGGTGATGGATGCTGGCCTTGCGGATGCCGACGACGGCAGCAATATCGGCATAACTGAAGCCATTATAGCCTCCGGTCATGATCAGTGCGCGGGCGGAGGCCAGGATCTCGTCTGACGTCGTCAAAAGATTGCTCATAAGGCTATCTACCTTCCAGTAGGAAGGCTGTCAAGCCGAAAGCAGATTTTCCACCGTCAGCGGTCGTCGAGGCGGTCACCGGCTTCACCTTGATGCGGGCGAAAGTGATGATGGCATCGGTTGTAGCGACTGGCCTTGACTCGCCTCGGACACCCAGAACATAATCAGAACACCTAATATACGGAATGGAGTTCTGGATGTGCGGCCGCGTCTATATCAAGACATCGCTTGAGGAACTGGTGCGCAATTTCGCCTTCGCAGAGCGAGGCGCGATCGATGCGCTCGGGAACCGATTTCCGCGCTACAACGGCGCGCCGACGCTGGATTATCCGATCATCATTCGCGACATGATCCGCGAGCCTGATATCATGGGGCCGGTGTTCGCCTCGGCGCGCTGGGGTCTGATGCCGGCATGGATGAAGCCGGGTGGGCGGCCGCCGCCGATCAATGCCCGCTGCGAGGGCATCAGTACCAACGGCCTGTTCCGCTCGGCCTACAGATCGCGCCGTTGCCTGGTGCCGATCAACGGCTTCTTCGAGTGGAAGGATATCTTCGGCACGGGCAAGAACAAGCAGCCTTATGCGATCGCCATGGCTGACGGCTCGCCCTTTGCGCTCGCCGGCATCTGGGAGATTTGGCGCAGCCCGGAAGGCATAGACGTCCGAAACTTCGCAATCGTCACCTGTGAGCCGAATGAGATGATGGCGCAGATCCATGACCGGATGCCGGTCATCCTGCATCGTGAGGATTATGAACGCTGGCTATCGCCGGAACCCGATCCGAACGACCTGATGAAGCCGTTCCCGGCGGAGCTGATGACCATGTGGCCGATCGGCCGCAATGTGGGTTCGCCCAAGAATGACACGGCTGACATTATCGATCCGATCGACCCCGATCCGGAACCGACGCTGATCTGAATTCACCGGCTCGGGCGGGAGCCATCCATCAACCATGCGGTCAAAGAGAACCTCGCGAGAGGACAGGACGACGCATGCCAGAACAAATCACATGGAAATCGTGGGAACATGTCAGCGGCCGAGAAATCAAATACAAATGGCGGCACGCCTGGAAGGAGAAACCCGGTGACGACTACGTCGCTTTTGACGGCGATACCCAGATCGGAAGGATATTCCGCTCACAGGCCGGCGAAGGGATCGATAATCGATGGTTCTGGATCGTGGCGACAGATGGCAACCCTCGACTGGATTGGCCGTCAGCCGGATACGAGGACAGTGCCTATGTCGCCTCGAGGCGGCTGGAAATGATCTACGAGAGCATCAAAGGTGGGAAACCAAGGACGGCGCACCCATGAGCATCGAAGGCCATTCGAGTGCGCCGGGCGCCAATGTGATCGTTGAACATTATTGCGAGCACCGGCATGCCGACAGCACAGGCTGCAAGGAATGGGGAGGCTGGGGCCACAGCCCATCCCCGGCCGTGCCAACGCGCTGGTGGTGCTTTGAGCATTTCCCGCATAAATCATACGAACAGGAGCAGGCACTCAGGCGGAAGCTGGAGGCGGCCGAGGGTGGGAAAATCATCCAATGAGGGCTGGCTGATTGATGTTCCGCCGTCAGCCGTCGGTCGAGACGGTGACGGATTTCCAAGCCTCGATCTCCTGCTGCAGGCGCAGGATCCTCTCCGAAACATGCTTGAGGGCGTCGCTGCCGAGCAGCAGCTGCGGCGGCGGATTATCGGATTCGATGAGCGCCAGAACCGCCGCTGCCAGTTTGGCGGGATCGCCGCGCTGCTTGCCGCTGACGGCTTGTCGCGCCTCGCGGATCGGGTCGAACAGGCCATCATAATCGGCGATCGACCGCTCTGTGCGGACCATCGATCGTCCGGCCCAGTCTGTCCGGAAGGAGCCGGGGCAAAGGGTCGTCACATGCACCCCGAACGGAGCCATTTCCGCGCGCATCACCTCCGATATGCCTTGCAGCGCAAATTTGCTGCCGCAGTAATAGGCGATGCCGGGCATGGTGATCATGCCGCCCATCGAGGTGACGTTGACGATGAACCCTTGGCGCCGCGTGCGAAACCGCGGCAGAAACGCCTTGGCGACGGCGACGGCGCCGAAGACATTCACCTCGAACTGCCGCCGCATCTCTTCGATCGGCGATTCCTCGATCACGCCTTCATGGCCGTAGCCGGCATTGTTGATCAGCACGTCGACCGGCCCATGCTCCTCCTCTGCGTGGCCAACGACATCATCGATACGGTCGAATTCGGTGACGTCGCAGAGGACCGGCTGCAGGGCAGGCAGGGTTTTGGCAAGCGCTGTGCGCGCGGCTTGCGAGCGGACGGTGCCGATCACCGTGTGGCCCGCCTGAAGCGCCGCAGACGCGATGGCCAGCCCGAAGCCGGAATTCGATCCGGTGATGAAGAAGGTCTTTCGTGACATCAGCATTATTCCTTGATTGAGGATGCGATTTGACAAATAGTATGGAGAAACCGGCGAATCGATTGCGGATTCTCTCAAAATGTTGCCAAATCCTATGAATGGTGATCGTGGCCTATCGAGGCGAGGGGAGATGGTCGAGCTGGCCGGACGTCTCGCCCCTCGTCACGGATACAATCCGACCGCGCTTGCTCCCGTCCGCATATTGCGCACCGAAGCCGTGCTCCACGACATCCCTGTCCTCTATAGACCGGGCGCGGTTTTCGTCCTGCAGGGGAGCAAGCAGGGCATCCTCGAAGGCGAGGTCTTCCTCTATGATGAGGAGCATTATCTGGCGGTGTCGCTGCCCGTCCCATTCCGGATGACGTCGACGGCCAGTCCCGAGCGGCCATTGCTTGCGGTCTATGTCGAGTTCGACATGCAGATGGCAGCCGAGATCGCACTGCAAGTGGAAAAGCATGCCGAACTGCCAGGCGACGAGGCGAGAAGTCTCGTGTCGAGCAGGATGTCTGCTGATATCGAGGATGTCCTGCTGCGCCTGCTGACGGCGCTACGCAGCACCGTTGAGACGGATGTGCTTGGCGCCGGCATTTTGCGCGAACTGCACTACCGCGTCCTGGTCGGTCCGCAAGGCGGCGCGATGATCGCCGCCCTCCAGCAGAAAGGCAGATCCGGAAAGATCATCCAGAGCCTGGCCTGGTTGCGAGAAAACTATGGCCTGGAGGTCGCGGTCACCGATCTGGCAAGAGACGTCGGCATGAGCGTTCCGTCCTACCATGTCCATTTCAAGGGTCTGACCGGCAGCAGTCCGATGCAATACGTCAAGGCGATGCGCCTTCACGAAGCAAGATTGATGATCGCCCGCCAGACGAGAACGATCGCCGAGATCGCGGCTTCCGTCGGCTACGCAAGCCCTGCGCAGTTCAGCCGCGATTTCAAACGGCATTTCGGGCGCACCGCGTCGGAAGAGATCAAGTGGGTCCAGCGCCACCTTGGCGAACTGGGTGGCGATCACGGCTAGGTCGCCTGGTCGGCCGCCTGCGTCACGCGCCCGACGGTGCAACGGCCCGCAACGCAGTCCTGACGATCGCATCGCCGAACTCCGGCGAGACCGGGCGATGGCCGACCAGCAGCCGGAAGAAGACCGGTCCGTAGATCATGTCGAGCAGCGCCTCCATATCCAGCGGCGCAACGATCTCTCCTCGAGCCAGAGCCTCCTCCAGGATGACACGACCCGCGTTGCGGCTCGACAGGATCACCTGATTGCGGAAGGCCTTGGTAAATTCGCTTTCCGGGTCGGCGGCCGCAAGTGCCATCGTGATCTGCCGCCCGCGCGTGCTCGCAAAGGCGGTCACCAGCCCGCTCATTTGCGCGCCGAGAGCCGCCTGCGCCGTGGCCCCTCCAACCTCCGCTTCCGGTAGCCGGTTGACCAGAAGAGCGGCCATCGCCAGTTCCTGCGCGTTGGCCCAGGAGCGGTAGATCGTCGGCTTGCCGACACCGGACCGCGCCGCCACGGCTTCGATCGTCATGCGGCCAAAACCTTCGGCCATCAGGATCTCATGGGCGGCCTCCAAGGCACGCCTCTGCGCGGCAGCGCTTGGCGGCCGCCCGCGTTTCTTCGGTGTTGCGTTATTCTCTTGACTCATATCTTTACGATACGTAACGTTAATAAAGGACCCAGTCAAGGAGGATCATCCATGCCGAGTTTTGCCCGAAAAGTGAGCGCCTACTTCATCGTCAAGGATGCGGCACGGGCCATCGACTTCTACAAGGAGGCTTTCGGCGCCACGGAAGTTTTCCGCATGACCGATCCTTCGGACGGACGGATCGGCCATGCCGAGCTGCGTTTCGGAGAGACGCTGATGATGCTGGCAGACGAATATCCGGACTTCGGCGCCCTGTCTCCGGATACCGTCGGAGGCTCACCGGTAACTTTCCACATGGACACGGTGTCGACCGACGAAGCATTGGCGCAGGCGCTGTCGGCCGGGGCGACGATGTTGCGCCCGGCGACCGACCAGAGTTTTGGCGAGCGGGTGGCGCAGGTGCTTGATCCCTTCGGTCATCGCTGGATGTTGTCGCAAACCATCGAGCAGGTCACGGCTGAGGAGATGCAACGCCGCTGGAACGAGGACATGTCGGCGTGAGTGCCGCAGCCCTTGAAGCGCTCGAGGCGGCTGAGCGCGCCTTCAACGCGGCGATGGTTTCCAACGATCCCGCCCAGATCGCCGCCTGTATCACGGACGATTGGGTGCTGGTGACGCCTGAGCGTGGCCCAATCCCTGCACAGGCTATTCTTTCGGCGATCGGATCCGGTGTCCTGAGCCACGACACGATGACCAAGACGACGCATCACGTCCATCTGCTCGGCAATGTCGCCACGGTTACCGGTCGCGGGCAGAACACGGGGATGTTCCGTGGCGAACCGATATCAGCCGACGAATGGATCACCGACGTCTATCACCGGGAGGGTAACAGGTGGCGGTGCGTACTGACCCACCTCACCCCTGTTTGCAGCCCCTTGGAAATCGCTCCGATTCAAGACAAGATCATCCCGCTCTAGCTGAGGGGACTCTGATGGAAAACCACGAGCCGTTTTTACGCGAGGCGATTGCACTCTCGAAATCCGCGGTCGAAAACGGCGACGAACCGTTTGGCTCGGTGCTGGTGAAGGACGGCGAAGTCATCCTGCGCGCCGAAAACAGCGTCTTCACCGGCCACGATATGACCAACCACGCCGAGATGAACCTGGTGAAACTGGCGGCACAACACTACGACACTGCTTTTCTCGCCGGCTGCACGCTCTACACCAGCACGGAGCCGTGCGCGATGTGCTCCGGGGCGATCTACTGGTCGGGCATCGGGCGCATGGTGTTTGCGTGCTCCGAAACACGGCTTGGCGAGATCGCCGGGATCGGGTTGAACGTGCCGAGCCGGGCGGTGTTGCAAACCGGCGCGCGCATCGTCACTGTGGTTGGCCCGACGAACCTCGAAGAAGAAGCTGCCGAAATCCATCAGCAATTCTGGCCGAAGCATCTGGGTAAGGCTTAGAGCCTCATCAACAGCTCCTGAACCTAGAGCAGAGTGAGAGCCTGACGTCGCGTGAAAACCGCGCACACTTTCGGCATCATGCTCTGGCGCCATTGCCTTGTTTTCTCCGGCATCTGAACTACGGTGCCGGTGGTTTAATGGTGATGACTTTCGGGATAGTCGAGTGCGTTTCTTTGCAGCCTTGGTGATTGCGATCCTATTGAGTGGGGACGGGGCGGTTGCATGCCCTCTCAATGATACGTTGAAGCTTTGCGTCTTGAATGGCCGAAGCCTGGCTGCCCTGCACAACGGCGTCGATCGAGGCGATTGGACCGTTGAAGCGCCTTCTTCTCCCGTCAACCCGACCTCTGAGCCTCGAACCGGCAGCGAGCACTACACGATGCCGAGCGGACTGCGGTTCGCCATGTATTATGAGGAATACCGAAAGCTCTTTTCTGCTACCTGTACGCTCGATTATTTTGGCGTCCTGGCGGCGGATCGTTCGGAGGATCTGCGTTGTTCGAGCGCTGAAATCGAAGCCTTCGAAGCTGGGCTTGTGGCAGCGTCGCTGGGTTCTGTCACGAAAGACCGCAAGGAAAGCGGCATGGCCTATTTGATCGAGGGTGAGAACACGTGGATGACGGTCGTCGTCGTTGGTAAAGACCTGTTGAATGTTTGGGTCGAGACGTCAGTCCTCAAAAAACCGTAGAATAAGCCGCGGACGTGGAAGGCGCAAAGGTGACCAGGAAAAACCGTAGCAACCCGCGCTCGGGAAAACACACCGCCGACGCTCCAGCGGTCGACGCGTTCACCCGGAGCGCGCTCGCATCGGATCTGACGTGGCTGCCGGATATGACGGCTGTTGGAAAGCCACCGCTTACTGCTGATGCCTATGTAGATGCCTATCTCGCAGATCCCGGCGAATGGTATTGGACGACACTTTTGCTGCATGATCCGAGCGAGATCGTCTTGAAGCGAGTGCTCGCTATTATCGAGCAAGCCCAATTGCCTCGCCACGAAAAAGCGCTCGGCCAATTGGGCGCCGGCCCGCTCGAAGATATGATGTCGGAAGACTTGCTGGATCGTCTGCAACATTGGCTGCCATTCACGCCGGCCATGCGCCATGCGCTCAGTCAGGTTCGAATGTCCAGCGAACCTCTTGTCTTGCAGCAGCGACTGAAAGCGATGCTCTCGCGATAGGGTCTCCATCAGCGGCGAGCATGGATCCCAGGCTCGAGGCCTGGGATGACGAAGGGTGGGGCGCGGTTTTGTCAAATTGCCAGCGGCGCGCTCTGAGCCTCGTGCTTTAGTTCGAGATGTAGTTTCGAAGGAATGTGCGAACGCTGCGGATGGATTTTTCTGCGGCATCTGGATTGTATTTTTCGATGTGACCCAACACCTTCCTTCCCACCTTAAACTCCGGCGCATCGAAATCGTGGTAAGTACCCTTGTAGATATTGAGCTCGATGGGCGGGCTATCGTCACTCAGATTGGCAAGCCTCTTCCGGCATCGCTCGGCCGGGCTCCAATTGTCTCGTTCGCCAGTCAAAATCAGGATCGGCACCGTCGCATCGCCCTGAGTTGCCGCGCAGCGGGGATAGTAGGCAACCGCTGCCTGGAATTTGTGGTCCATCAGCTGTTCGTTGCCTTCGATTTTTGTTCCCTCCAGCGTCGCCGTGCCGCCGGTTGAAAAGCCCATCAAGGCAACGCGCCTGATATCGACAAAGCTTTGTTTCGATAAAAAATTCAAAGCGCCATAGGCGTCGAAGACGCGATCGGGGAGATGGCTTTGACACGTGTCCTTGATGTTGCGGGTGGTGAAGCTATCGACGACGAGCACGACGTAGCCCCATGAGACCAGTCGTTTCGGCCAAAGGTCTTTGACGCTCAGACGCATACCCTCGCATCCATGCAGGACGACGACCGCCGGGAAGGGGCCATCACCCCCGGGGCGGGATAGATATCCCAGCAGGGGTGTACCTTGCGGTTGAGAAAGAATTTCTCCCTGTTCTCTAGCCTTGCTTATTCGAAATGGGCTTAGCTTTACGGGCGCGCTTTCGAAGTGAACCAGTTCGTCGGCATCAGCCGGGTTTCCAGCGAAGGTGACGCTGAGAAAAGCGACGAGGCAAAGAAAAAGTCTCGTGTTTTTCACTGAACTTCTCCACCGTTTGACCAACAGCCTGCGCATTGTACGCCGGACCTGAAGGCTCGCAAAGCGGCGAGGCGTTCTGCCGCCGATTGGGCCGGGTTGAGTCGACTTTAAACCGGCGCATGACCTGCGATCAAAAGCCCTTGATCACCCCCTGGCACATCCATTATGACTACCGTAAATCCAGGCTGCGAGATTTGTTCGTAGCCGCCACCTCCGACAGGAACTCCAGCCTTTCAGCTCTTTGTCGAGTGGCCACTGCGATGCCCGGATCGCTGCGCCATGATCTCTGCCGCATCCTCGACCAAGGCTCTGACAATGGCAGACGCCGGTAGAATCTCACGCACCAGTCCGACGGACTCGCCAGCGTAAATGGCGAAGTCGTCGATATCCCCCTGACCGCCGCTGAGCAGGCTGGGGAACGAGTAGCGCCGTACGGGTTTGCCGTCGGGTGTGCGTCCGATCTCCTCGCCCTCCCCAGGTCTCGAACCCGACTTGGGGCGCCCCGCCGCTTCCCATACTTCGACTGCGCGGTTCCGCAGCACGCGACTCGGTGCGTCCGGCCAGCCCCCGTCAAAAAGAGTGGTCTCGATCGTCTCACTCGCGGCAGCTTCGATGAGGCGGCGCTTGTAGTCGGCGTGGCAGGCCGCTTCGGTCGAGGCAAGAAACCGTGTGCCGATCCACACGCCTGATGCGCCCAGCATGAGAGCCGCTGCAAGACCTCGACCATCGGCAATTCCACCAGCGGCGAGAACAGGCACCTTGCCGGCGACATCGGCCACAAGCGGTACGAGCACCATCGTCGATAGCCGACTCCAAACGTGCCCGCCGGCCTCATTGCCCTGCGCAACCAGAATATCCACACCGAGATCAATCGATCGACGCGCCTCTTCCGGAGTTCCGACGGTGTGGACGACCAGCGCACCTGCGGCTTTTGCTCGATCCACGTAGGGCGCGATGTCACCCCAGAAGAAAGAGATGATCCGAGCGCCGGCCGAAAGCGCGGCATCCATCCGCTGGTGCTGATCCCATTCAAGGGCGAAGTTGGCGAGGAAGGGACCGTCATTGGTAAGCTGCCGCACGGCACCAACGAGCTCTTCGATGCGCTCCGGGCTGTCCCAACTGAAACCAAGCCCGCCGAGGCCGCCGGCGTTGGTCACTGCTGCGGCAAGTTCCGGTTGAGAGGCACGTCCCATCGGCGCCGATACGATTGGGTGGCGAATACCGAGCAAGCGAGTGAACGGAGTGGTAATTGGTCCGTCGGCATCCATGAGGGTGCTTCCTTTTCTGAACGCGCTTGTTGATTGGGCGTCTGAGAGCGGTCATCCCGGCTGTCCGCAGGATCTGCGAAGACAGGAGAATGCAACGCCTTTCGAACGCTAGATAAGCTCGTTGGAGAATGCGGCTGAAGGCCTGTCTATATGCAATGGCTCTAACTTAACATGCTGCTTGCGAGTGAACCAGCTCAAGCGTTCTTCACAATTTGCCGAGTTCGATTCCAACGAGGGCTTGACCCGAGGATCCACGCTGATCTCCATTGGCAGCGGGCATGGATCCCAGGCTCAAGGCCTGGGATGACGGAGGTTGGGGAAGCGTCCGCCAAACTCCCCACCGGCGCACGAACTGCGCACGACCCCGACCGGCCCTTGATCACCCCCTGGCACATCCGTTATGGCTACCGTAAATCCAGGCTGCGAAATTTGAATCAAGAGGGAATGTCGACCAAGTCGGCGGCCGGCCAGCGTCACTGAGCGACGATCGCGGGTTTGCCACAAAGCTCACCCCTTGCTCCGTCCTCCTCGGGCTTGACCCGAGGATCCACGCCGGCCTCCATCAGCAACGGGCATGGATCCCAGGCTCAAGGCCTGGGATGACGGAGGATGGGGCGTGTGTTTTGCCAAACTCGCCAGAGGGCCGATGGCATTCTGACGCCCGCTTGGTCGGGCAGGCTAGATTCCAGACCAACCCGCGACCTACAATCAATCCTTGATCACCCCCCGGCAAATCAGTTAAGACTACCGTAAATCCAAGCTGCGAAATTTGAATCCAGACGGTGATGTCGACCAAGTCGGCGCCGCCCTCCGATCGGTGTGTCTGCCACCGTCCGGCCAGCTTCCCCAGATCATCATTGATCCCCCATCTTCTTCCGCCTGACCTCTCATCTTCGATCACATTGGGATCGGGCCGGGTAGCGCTTGTCTCTTTCAAGGAGAACTGTAATGGACCCTTCGATTGCTCCGGCCTCGCGGGCCGCAGTGGTGACGCCGAACGATACTGCCATCGTCGGCGCGCGCGCGCTTTACATTGGCACGACGGGCGATGTTGCCATTGCGCCGCGCCGGGACATGGATCCGGTCATCTTCAAGAGCGTGCCGGCCGGGACGATCCTGCCGGTTCATGCTGCCATCGTGGCGCTGACCGGGACCACGGCATCCAATATCGTCGCGCTGTTCTAGAACCCTCCAGAAGCGGCGCCTTATGGGCAGACCCATCAAGTTCACCCAGGCGCTTGCCGACAGGATTTGCGAGCGCATCGCCGACAGGGAAAGCCTGCGGTCGATCTGCCGGGATGAAGAGATGCCGGCGATGTCGAGCGTGCTGTCCTGGCTCGCCGATGGCGATAAGGCCGGTTTTCGAGCCAAATACGCCCTGGCGCGCGAGATTCAGGCGGATGGTTTTGTCGACGAGATGGTCGAGATTGCCGATGACCGCGCAGACGACTGGATCGAAAAGAAGAATGCGAGCGGCGAGACCACCGGCTGGCAGGAGAATGGCGAAACCATCCGGCGGTCGCAGCTCCGCATCGCCACCCGTCAGTGGGTCGCCGAGAAGCTGAGGCCGAAGAAATACGGTTCCAAGGTCGAGCCCGACCATGGCGCCGTGACCGGCGAAGTTTCGCAGTTGCTGGAAGATATCAATGGCAAGACGCGCGGACTTCCAAACGGCAATTGACCAGTTTTCCGACTGGCGCTGGCGTCTGAACAACCTCTATTGGATCACCGACAAGGCAGGCAAACGCGTCAGGTTCGAGATGAACTGGACGCAGATGACCTTTTTCGAGCAGATGCATTACCTCAATGTGCTGCTGAAAGCCCGCCAGCTGGGTCTCACGACCTTCATTCAGATCTTCATGCTCGATGCCTGCGTCTTCAACCGGGATATCCGCGCCGGCACCATCGCCCATACGCTGGGCGACGTGCAGACGATCTTCCGGGATAAGATCAAGTACCCCTATGACAATCTGCCGGATGGTATCCGCAACGCCGTGCCTGTCGTCAGAGCCAACCAGACCGAACTGCTGCTTGGCAACAATTCGAGCATCCGTGTCGGCACCTCGCTGCGCTCGGGAACGCTGCAATATCTGCATATCTCCGAATATGGGAAGCTTTGCGCTAAATATCCCGAGAAGGCTAGGGAAGTCCGCACCGGAGCTTTGAATACCGTGCAGGCCGGCCAGCTGGTCTTCGTCGAAAGCACGGCGGAAGGCCAGGAGGGGCATTTCTATTCGCTCTGCGAGGATGGCCAGGTCAAGCAGCGCCAGGCGCTAGAGTTGACCGAACTGGACTTCAAGTTCCATTTCTTCCCTTGGTGGAAGGAGCCGCAATATTCGATCGCGCCTCAAGGCGTCATCATCACCGACGCTTTCGTCAAATATTTCCGCAATCTGGCCGACCAGGGCATCACGCTGACGGACGGGCAGAAGGCCTGGTACGTCAAAAAGGCCGAAACCCAGCTTGGCGACATGAAGCGCGAATATCCCTCGACGCCGGCCGAAGCGTTCGAAGCGAGCGTCGAGGGAGCCTATTACGCCGACCAGATGGCAGTGGCCGATGCCGAAGAGCGCATCGGGGTTTTCCCGCATGTGGAAGGCTATCCCGTCCATACCATTTCCGACATCGGCATGGACGATACCAACAGCGTCTGGCTGTTTCAGGTGCTGCCCGGCCGTGTGAGGATGATCGGTTATTTCGAGCATACCGGCACCGGCATGGACGGCATGCTCGACGAGCTGGAGCGGCGCGCCGAAGAACATGGCTATGTCTATGGCGTGCACAACATGCCGCATGACATCAAGGTCAGGGAATGGACGCGTGGCGGCATGACCCGCATCGAGGTCATGCTGAACGAGGTCAAGGCCCGCGGTCTCGGCACGGTCCGCAAGATCGAGCGCGCCTATGTCCATGACCGTATCAACGGCACCAGGCGCATTCTGGCAAAGATCGAGTTCGATCAGGCCGGCTGCATCCAGGGGATCAAATGCCTGAGGAATTACCGCAAGGATTGGGACGAGGATCTGAGCGTCTTCCGCGACGAGCCCCTGCACAATTGGGCGTCGCACGGTGCAGACGCTTTCGGCGGTCTGGCGATCATTTTCACCGGCTTGGCGCCCGAACCGCTGAAGCCGCAACCGAAATCCCTGCCGACCTTCCAGACGATGACATTCAATGAATTTGCCGATTCCACCCCTGCATATAGCGAGCGTGTTTGATGGAAGATGAAACAACGGCTTTGGCGGGCGGGCAGCAATCGGACCTGGCAAAGGTCGGCGCCCGTTGGCAGCAGGAGCTCGAGCGCGCCCAGCGCTATTTCAAATCCTGGCATGACCGCTGCGTCAAGATCGAGAAGATCTATCTCGACCAGCAGTCCGACCAGACGAATGCCGCCAAGCGAAGGTTTCCGATGCTCTGGGCCAACACCTCGGTGCTGCAGCCGGCCGTCTATGCCCGGGTGCCGCAGCCGGTCGTCGAGCGCCGCTTCAAGGATGCCCAGCCGGTGGCGCGCATGGCTTCGGAACTGGTCGAGCGCAATCTCGCCTATATGGGCGACGAAGCCGATATCGATTCCATCATGCGGGCGGTGCGCGATGATTTCCTGCTCTGCGCCCGCGGCACGGTGTGGCTGCGTTACGAGGCCGATTTCGAGCCGCTCGACATGGGCGTCCAGCCCTCCGACGCGCCGGCCAATGGTGGCTTTCCCGAGGGGCTTCCCACTGGTTTACCCGGTGGCATGGGCGAGAATGGCGACGTTCCGCCCGAGGTGATCAGCGACGAGCGGGTGTGCATCGATTATGTCCACTGGTCCGATTTCCTGCATTCGCCGGCGCGGCGCTGGAAGGATGTGACATGGGTGGCGCGGCGCGTGCCGATGACCGAGGAGGAGCTGGAGAAGCGCTTCGGCTCTGACGCCATGACATCGCTCCAGGCGCAAGCTGCCGGCAGCAACAAGGGCAGCAACCAGACCGAACGTGCCGAGAACGAGGGCAAGACCCATGTCTGGGAAATCTGGTGCAAGAGCGAAAACTATACCGTCTGGATCGCCGACGGCGCGCCGGTGGCGCTCGAAGTGTCGGAGCCGCCGCTCGATCTGACGCATTTCTGGCCTTGCCCGCGCCCGGCCTACGGAACGATGTCGACCAGCTCGCTGATCCCGGTTCCCGACTATGTCTATTATCAGCAGCAATGCGACGAGATCGACCTGCTGACCAAGCGCGTCAACAAGCTGACCGATCAGCTGCGCCTGAAAGTGTTCTATCCCTCCGGCGACGGCGCGATCTCGCCGGCGATCGAGAAGGCGATGCGGCCGGAAAACGATACGGTGATGGTGCCGATCCCGGAATGGGCGGCCTTTACCGACAAGGGCGGCTCGAAAGCCATCGTGACGCTGCCGATCGACGAAGTGCAGAAGGTCATCATCGCCTGCATCCAGGCCCGCAAGCAGCTGATCGAGGACGTCTACCAGATCACCGGCATCTCGGACATCGTCCGCGGCGATACTCAGGCGTCGGAGACGGCAACGGCGCAGCGCATCAAGAGCCAGTGGGGCTCGATCCGCATCCGCGACCGCCAGTCGGAGCTTGCCCGCTTCGCCCGTGACATCATCCGCCTTGCCGGCGAAATCATCTGCGACCAGTTTCAGCCGGAAACGCTGATGCTGGTCAGCGGCATCAAGCTTCCGACCATGGCCGAGAAGCAGCAGGTTCAAATGCAGATGCAACAGATGCAAATGGCGGCGCAGCAGGCCGCAGCTCGTGCCCAACAGATGGGTCAACCGGCACCGCCGCCGCCTGATATGCCGCCGCAGCTCCAACAAATGATGCAGCAGCCGACGATCGACGAGGTCGTGCAGTTGCTCCGCAATGACAGCATTCGCGGCTTCCAGATCGACATCGAAACGGATTCGACCATCGAGCCCGACGAGGATGCCGAAAAGCAGCGCCGCATGGAATTCGTGCAGATGGTCGGCGGCTTCCTGCAGCAGGCTGGCGCCATGGCGCAGCAGAACCCGATGCTGGTGCCCGTCATGGTCGAGACGCTGCTCTTTGCCGCCCGCGGCTTCAGGGCCGGCCGCCAGCTCGAAAGCACACTGGAGCAGGTCGGCGCCCAGCTCTCCGAGGCCGCCACCGCGCCCAAGCCGCCGCCGCAGCCGCCGGCCGAGCAGATGATCAAGCTGAAAACGGCTGAAGTGAAGGCGGGTGCGGAACAGCGCAAAGCCGAGCTTGGCGTCGCCCAGGCCGAGATCGAACATCGCGCCACGGTGGAACAGGCGCGCGGCGAGGCGGCGGCGCAGGCCTTGCAGCAGTTCCAGGCGCAGCAACCCGCCTATCAGTGAACGGAGTGAGAGATGAGAGAACGCTATTGCCGCGTCTGCGGCGGCTGGCACGCGCTCGATAAATGGCCGCACAACTGCATGCCGGCGCAAAACCCGGCGCAGTCCGATCTGCCGGCGCCGCATTTCGTCAGCGACAGCATCGACATCCAGTCGATGCATGACGGCAGGTATTACACCTCGAAGGCCAAGCTGCGTTCGGCCTATCGATCGGCCGGCGTGGTCGAGATCGGCAACGAAAAGCCGCAGCCGATCGAGAAACCGAAGACGGATCGCAACGAGATCCGCAAAGAACTGCGGCGAGTTCACGCCGAATACAACGCCTGAACGGGCATCAATCCCCGAAAAAGGAATACCCTATGGAAGATTTGAACGAGGCCGGCAACGGCAGCGAAGATTTTGGCGCGTTCGACGAGCAGCCGGTCAGCATCCGCGACAGCCTGAAGGCGGCGATCGACACCGTCGAAGGCAATGGACCGGGCGATATCGCCGGCCAGCCGCGCGACGGGGAAAATGGCCGCTTCCTGGCCAAGGGGCAGGAGCAAGCCGCAGCGGCAAGGGCAGGGCAGGCGCCCGCGGCAAACGCCACTCAGCAGACGCCCCAAGCACAGACCCAGATGCAGTCCCGGGAACAGCCGGCAGCTATCGGCAGCCGGGTTCCGCCCGGCTGGTCGACGGAGGCCAAGGCGCAATTTTCAAGCCTTCCCGGGGAAGTGCAGGCGGCCATTACCAAGCGGGAGCAGGAGGTCGATAACGGCTTCCGCGTCCTGCAGGATTACAAGGGGCTCGAGGAGTTCACGCCGCTCATCCGCCAGGCCGGCATGACCCATGCCGATGTCATGCGCCGGGCGATCGATTGGGAAAAGGCGCTCATCCACGATCCCGTCAACACCGTCGTTCACGTCGCCAGGATGGCCGGGGTCAATCTTCACGCCCTGGTCAATGGCGAGATGGATCACGTCCTGCAGCGGAGTTCGCAGCAGGCCGGACCACAGCAAGGAGGACCGCAGCCGCGACCCATCAATGTCGAGGCGACGGTCGAACATGTTCTGCGGAAAAGGGACACCGAAACTCAAGTCGATACCTTCCTTTCCGACCCGGCAAACGCGCACGCCGAAGATGTGCTTGACGACATGGTCGCCCTTATCAATGCAGGGCGGGCATCGACGCTTCAGGACGCCTACGACGCCGCATGCTGGATGCGCCCGGACATTCGCCGGCAGTTGATCAGTCAGACTGCAGCGGCTCCAGTCCATCCACAGCAAGCCCAGAGGGCCGCAGCGGCAGATCAAGCCCGCCGCGCCTCGCGATCCATCTCTGGTTCCTCCGCGCCGGGCCCGACCCGCGACGCGGCAAGAGGCCAGCCCACCTCCATCCGGGACTCGCTGCGCGACGCCATGCGTTTTTCGCGCGGTCAGGTCTGATCAAAGGAATGATCAATGCCCATTTCGCCCAACCTCTCTGAAATCGTCACCACGACGCTGCGCAACCGCAGCGGCACGGTCGCCGACGACGTGACGAAGAACAACGGTCTTCTCACCCGTCTGAACAGCCGCGGCCGCAAGAAGCCCATCTCCGGCGGCCGCACCATCGTCCAGGAACTGCAGTACCAGGAAAACAGTACCTTCAAGCGCTATTCCGGATACGATATCCTCAACGTCCAGCCCTCCGACGTCATCACCGCGGCCGAATACGACCTCAAGCAGGCCGCGGTCGCCGTCTCCATGTCCGGTCTCGAACAGCTGCAGAATTCCGGCGAGGATGCGATCCTCGATCTGCTCGAGCAGCGCATCGAGAACGCCGAAACCACGCTGAAGAACAACATCGCCCTCGACTGCTATTCCGATGGCACGGCCGATGGCGGGCGTCAGATCGGCGGGCTGCAGCTGCTGATCTCGACCTCTCCGACCTCTGGCACCGTCGGCGGCATTTCTCGCGCCACCTGGGGTTTCTGGCGCAACCAGAAATTCTCGGCCTCGGCCGACGGCGGTGCGGCGGCCTCGAATGCCAACATCCAGAGCTATATGAACCGGCTCTATATGTCCTGCGTTCGCGGTTCCGACGCGCCTGACCTTGTTGTCGCCGACAACAATTTCTTCCGCCTCTACTGGGAATCGCTGCAGGCGATCCAGCGCATCACCTCGGCGGACAAGGGCATGGCCGGCTTCCAGTCGCTGCAGTACATGGGCGCCGACGTGATCTTCGACGGCGGCTTCGGCGGCGGTGCGCCTCTCAACCAGATGTTCTTCCTGAACACCAAGTATCTGTTCTACCGCCCGCACCGCGACCGCGACATGGCGCCGATCGGCGACGAGCGCATGAACACCAACCAGGATGCCTTCGTGCAGCTCATGGGCTTCGCCGGTAACCTCACCATGAACAACGCCTTCCTGCAGGGCGTGTTGTTCGCCTGATCGTCAACGAAAGGAAAAGCAAATGTCGGTCGCAACAATCCAGTCCGATCGTCTTGGCGCGAACCCGTTCGTCGTCGAAGGCCCGATCGTTTCCGGCTCCGGTATTCCGGGCCCGAACTTCTCCCTCGGCGCTGTCGCCGGCGGAGACCGCGAATCCGAATGGGTCTATTGCCAGCTGGTGCTGGCCTCGCAGACGACCCTTCAGCCCGGCCAGTGGTTCCAGTGGACCAGGGATTATGTCGCCTCGCTGTTGACCACGGCGGCTGCCGTCGTCGGCCAGCGCTGCGGCGTCTTTTCGGGTGCTGCTCAGCCCCCGACACTGACCGGTGGCCCGGTCGGTGCCATCACCCTTGCACCGGGCACCTATTACGTCTGGCTGCAGCGCAATGGCCAGGCTCCGGCATTGATCGCAACCGCAACGGCGGCCCTCGTCGTTGCCGAAACCACCACCACCGCAGGCCAGGCGAGCGCCCCGGCATCGGCCACGGCCACCACCAAGGCCATCGCCAACGTCAACTTTGCGGCGACCAACCAGACGTTTACCGCAACCACCGTCAACGGCTCCAACCTGCTGACGAGCCTTTCCGGTCTGAATGCCGGTTCCGGTCCGTTCATCGGGGCGGCCGTTGCCGGCACCGGGATTGCCGGCGGCACGACCATCTCGGGCATCACCTACAACCCGAGCGGCGTCGTCCAGAGCATCACCCTCTCGGCCAACGCCACCGCTAACGGTACCGGCATCACCATCACCGCGACGGGTGTGCTCGAGGCGACGCTGATGCGGCCGTTCCTGTCGAAGGTGAACTAAATCACGTCAATCGACGGGCGCTTCGGCGCCCGTTTTCGCCAATCTTTCTATGCGTGGCGTGCCCCTCATCCGGCTGCCGCCACCTTCTCCCCGCTCGCGGGGAGAAGGGGATATGCGGCAACCTCTACGTTCCCACTGACCTCTCGTAGGGCAGGTCCCCTCTCCCCGTTTTTACGGGGAGAGGGTTAGGGTGAGGGGCAGCCATCCGCACGACATCGCCATCCACATCCCCCCGCCATCAACAGCGAGACAAACACCATGCCCGACAGCAGCACCGGAATTTATGCCTCCTTCAGCCTCGAACCGGTCGAACAGACCTTTCTGACGGAGAAGGAAGGCCGGCCGATTTTCGCCGACAAGGAATTCGTTCGCATCTTCATCTCCGGCGACAAGCACACCGAAGTCTATCGCGAGGTGACCGACAATGACAAACAGCGCTTTTCCGATGCCTATAAGCGTTTCAAGGAAGGCGCTGCCGCCCGCGAGCAGCTGACCGGCACGCCGCTGGCGCAATGGCCCTATCTCAAGCCCAGCCAGATCAAGGAGCTGGAAGCGGTCAACATCTATACCGTCGAGCAGCTCGCCGCCCTCTCCGACACCGTCAAGCAGAAGATCGGCATGGGGGCGAACGAGCTCGTCGCCGCCGCCCGGGCCTATCTGGCCACCGCCGAGAATTCGAGTGCTGCCTCGGCCTTTGCCGCCGAAAACGAGCGGCTGAAGGGCGAGGTCACCCGCCTGCAGGAGCAGATGAGGGAGATGGCTTCCCGCTTCGAGACTCTCGAAAACGAACGTCAAGGCGGGGCCAAATCCCGCGGCCGCGTCGCCGCCTGAACCGGAGATCCCGCGCATGTCGCTCTTGACCATCATTCAGAATGTCTGCGCGGAAATCGACCTCGATCCGCCGACGGCTGTCATGTCCTCGGCGGATCCGCAGATCATGCAGCTGCGCATCCTCTCCACCCGAGCCGGCCGCGACCTGATGCGCGAGCATGACTGGTCGACGCTGATGGTGCAGCGGCAATTCACAACGACGGGCGCCAACCCGGAACCGGCCGAGCCGCCCGCTGACTGGGACCGTTTCGCCGCCAATTCGAAGATCTGGAATGCCTCGCGCCTCTGGCAGCTGAATGGCCCGGTGGAGCCGCAGACCTGGCAGCGCAACAGGATCATCAATTCGAACCCGGTCCCGCAGATCTGGCGCATGGCCGGCGGCAGGCTCGACATCCACCCGAACGCTGCAGGCGAGACGATGGCTTACGAGTATATTTCCGGCTTCTGGGTGGCGCTGAACGGCGAGGCGACCTATGCCGCCAATTGGGCGAACGATACCGATACGGCCCGTTTTCCCGAAGACCTTCTCGAACTTTCGCTGATCTGGCGCTGGAAGCGGGCCAAGGGCCTCGATTATGGCGAGGAGATCGCCAGTTTCGAGCGATCCAAGGAAGCCGCGATCGGCGCCGATCGCGCCGCAGCGCCCGTCGACCTCTCGCTGCCGGGCAGGGGGCAGGCGCCTGAGAATTATTGGCCCGGCACGATCACGGTGTCCAACCCATGACCCGCAGACCTGTCCCTCAAAATGGGCGCACCGGCCGCGTTTCACCAGGCAAAGACTGGATCGCGCCGATCGGCGGCTGGCGAACCGATGTCGAGATGGCGGATATGCCCGCCGATGCGGCGTTTCAGCTCGACAATTTCTTTCCCGAAGCAAACCGGGTGCGCGCCCGCTATGGCTTCCTCGCTTTCGCCACCGGGCTTGGCGCCGATGTGCAGACGGTCATTGCCTATTCGGGCGTCGGCAACAGGCTGTTTGCCGCCGCCGGAGACAAGATCTTCGACGTCACGGCGGGTGGCGCCGCCGGTGCGCCCGTCGTCTCCGGCATGGCCAGCGCCCACTGGTCGGTGCAGCAATATACCAACCCGGCCGGCCAGGAGTTTTTGCGCCTCGTCAACGGCCTCGACACGCCGCTGCTCTTCAACGGTACCACCTGGACGAATAATTTTCTGGTGGGCACGGCAACGCTCGCCACCCAGAACGTCGCCGTCAGGAACACGCCCTATACGCTGAGCTTCTTCGGCACCGGCTCGGTCACCCTTTCCGGCGCCTTCACCGGCACGCTGAACGGCACGGGCGTCGCCAACCGGGTGACGCTCACCTTCACGCCGGCGGCCGGCACGCTTGTCGTCACCGTCTCGGGAACGGTCACCAATGCGCAGCTTGAGACGGGCGCGGTCGCCACAGCTTACGTTCCTTCGACGATGATTACGGGCATTCCGGACGCCTCGCTGCTGATCGCCGTCACCGCCTATCGTTCGCGTCTCTGGTTCATCGAGAAGAATTCGACCAATGTCTGGTATCTCGCCACCGATGCCGTCAGCGGCACGGCGACGGTTCTGCCGGTCGGCGGCAACATGAAATATGGCGGCACGCTGATTGCGATCAACGTCTGGACCATCCCTGTTTCGACAGGCCTGCAGCAGTGCCTGGTGCTGATCTCCTCGGAAGGCGAGGTGATCGTTTTCCAGGGTTCCGATCCCTCGAGTGCTTCCAATTGGGGCCTGATCGGCACCTTCAAGCTCGGCCGGCCGCTCGGCACCGATCGATGCCTGCTGTCGGTCGGCGCCGATCTGGCGATCATGACCACCGACGGCATCGTGCCGATCACCAAGGCCGTGCAGCTCGACCGGGGTGCGACCAGTCTCGGCGCGATCACCGCCAAGATCGGCCCGACCTGGCGCGAGACCGTTGCGGCGACCGGCACGACCTCTGAGGAGTGGCAGCTTTCGAGCTTCCCGGCCAGGCAGATGGCGATCGTCAATCTGCCGTCCTCCTTCGGTCCCTATCAATATGTGATGAACACCGAAACTGGGGCCTGGTGCCGCTTCGTCGGCATGCCGGCCTCCTGCTGGGCGACCTGGCAGGACCGGTTGTTCTTCGGCGCGGGCGACGGCACGGTTTATGAGGCCGAGGTCGGCGCCAACGACAATGGCATGGCGATCGACGCGCTGATGGTCGGCGCCTGGAGCCGCTATGGCGACGGGCTCTCGACCAAGCTCTCGAAGCTGATCGGGGTGACGGCGCAGATCGGGGTTTCCACGCTGATGTATGCCGGGATCTCGGTGGACTATCAGACCAAGATTCCCAACGCGCTTTTGTCGTCGATCGAGAACAATACGGCGGCGAAGTGGGGAACGGCGGTCTGGGGCGTGTCGAAATTTCCGGGCATTTCGCTTGTCCGCAAATTCGCCTCCGCCGGCGGCGCCGGTTCGGCCTTGGCGCCGACGATCCGGGCGCTGATCTCGGGCTCGTCCGGCTCCGTCTCGGAAGCGGCCGTGGTCGGCGGCTCGGTGCTTTACGAAAAGGGCGCGCCGATTTGATCGTCTCCGAACCGCGCGAGCAGATCGCGGCCTGGGTCGGCAACAGGATCGGGGTCACCTTTCACCCGCCTTACACGACGCTTGCCCATATCGACCGCGGCCGGATCATCGCCGGCTTCGTCTTCAACGTCTGGACCGAGCATGACGTCGAAGTTTCGCTTGCCGCCGATCGGCTGACACTGACGCTGATGCGATCGGTCTTTCGCTATGTCGTGCATCAGCTCGGCTGCCGCCGCGCAACCGCAAGGACCCGCGCCGACAATGCCGAATCCCAGAAGGTTCTGGCAAGACTCGGTGCACGCCTGGAAGGTTGCCAGCAGGCCTATTTCGGCGACTGCGACGCGCTGCTTTACGCAATCATGAAAGAGGATTTTCCCTATGGTCTCCACGCCGAAGGCCCCAAAGGCGCCTGATCCGACACAGACCGCAGCGGCGCAGACGGCCACCAACGTCGACACCGCCATTGCCAATGCTGGCCTCAGCCACACCAACCAATACACGCCGGATGGTTCGCTGGAATACAAGGTCAGCGGCTACCAGACGATGACCGACCAGAACGGTAAGACCTATCGGCTGCCCACCTATTCGGCCTATCAGACCTATTCGCCCGGGAACCAGGCGATCTACGACCAGACGCAGCAGACGCAGCTCGGCCTTGCCAAGCTCGCCAACGACCAGACCGGCAAGATTTCGGGCGTGCTCGGCACCAATGTCGATCTCAGCGCCGGCAATGTCGACAAATATGTCAACGATCATTGGCGGTCCGGCTTCAACAACCAGTGGGACCGCGATCAGGCGAGCCTCGATCAGAGCCTTGCCGACAAGGGCATCTCGATGGGCTCGGCCGCCTATGACAATGCGCTGAGCGATTTTTCGACGCGCAAGCAGGCCGCATCCGACCAGTATCTCGGCGACATGTATTCGAATGCCCAGAACTCGATCCTGACCGAACGAAACCAGCCGCTGAACGAGATTTCGGCACTGATGTCGGGCTCGCAGGTCCACCAGCCGAGCTATGTCAACACGCCGACGACGCAACTGCCGACTGAGGATCAGGCTGGGCTGATCAACGAGAATTTCAATCAGAAGATGGGTCTCTACAACCAGCAGCTCGCCCAGTCGAACGCCGCAATGGGCGGTCTGTTTGGTCTTGGCGGCTCGCTGCTCGGCGGCTGGGCGAAATCCGACCGTCGGCTGAAGGAAAACATCAAACGCGTCGGCACGCTGGATAACGGCCTGGCGGTCTATGCCTTCCGGTACAAGGAGGGCGGCCCGACCCAGATCGGCCTGATGTCCGACGATGTGCGCACGATGCATCCGGACGCGGTGTTCGAACACGCAGACGGTTTCGACCGCGTCGATTACGGAAGGGCGGTGGGCTGATGGCGTTCATTTTCGGCGGCGACACCGGCAAGACGCAGGGCGACCTTAGCGACCAGCGCAAGCGGCTGGCTTACGCCATGCTGCAGCAGGGTATGGATACGAGCCCGATCCAATCGCCCTGGCAAGGGGCGGCGCGGCTTGCGCAGGCGCTGATGGGTGGGCTGGAGATCAGGCAGCAGAATGAGGAGGGGCGGGTAGGGGCTGCCGAGACTCCCGCCGCGCCAGCGAAGTCTCCCGGCTTCCTGTCGTCGCTCGTCGGCGGCAATAAGGTTCCGGGTTTCAACGGTGAGAGGCAAATCCCGGCTTCTAGGTGGGGCGCGCCTTCCACACCAAACAAGACATCCAACCGATCCACATGGAGCGTTGAACGATAATGGCGTCAATCACCGTCAATGGCCACATTGTTCCTGTCGACGAAAGCTTTTTGAATCTGACTCCGGAGGAACAGGATCGGATCGTGGATGAGCTTTCGCGTGGTCTTCCAAAGCCAGCCGACGACGTTGGGTCAATGATCCACACCGCCGGTGGCGGTCTTTTTGAGGGAATTCCAATCGCTGGGCCAATTATCCGCGAAGGATTAAACCAGATTCCAGCGGCGATAGTTGCCGGTCTCACGGATCAATACTATGACGACGTGCTCAAGCGAGCCCACGAGTGGGAAGACGCAGAGAAGAAGGCTAACCCGGGAATCGATAAGGCTGCGCAGATAACGGGTGGCGTCGTTGGCACCGTGCCAGCAATACTGGCTGCACCCGAAGCATTCGGCGCTGCCGGCGGCAGCATGTTGATGCGCTCGCTGGTCTCAGGCTTGACCGGCACCGGTATTGGTGCCGCGGACGCTCACGTGAGAAGTGGCGGCGATCCTGAGAAAACCCGCTGGGGCGCAATTGAGGGGGGGCTGCTTGGATTGGGTGGCCCTTTAGCGGGGGAAGTTATTGGAGCCGGTGTCAAAGCAGGCGCGCTTGGCGCCAAGGTTCTCACACGCGCGCTCCTTGGAGAAGAAGTGGCTTCAAAGCCGGTGCGGGATATACTTGCAGGTCTGACAAGGGATTCTCGCAATTGGCTCGCGAAAGTTTCTGATCCGGATAAGATCGCCGCCGCTCGTGACCGTTTCGACGAACTCGGGCCTGACGCGATGTTTGCAGACGCCTTGCCAGAATGGCGCGGTGTCGCCAAGAGCGGTGCAGCCCGGGAATCCACGCGGAGCAAGGTCGTGGGTCCTCTGAATGAGCGCGGCTCTATGGCGAGTAACCGTCTCAAGTCGGACTTCGAGACCAACCTTGGGCCTGATCCGGTTCCATCCACGATCGACAGCGAACTCAAAGCCAGTCAGGCGCAGGTGAAAAGTCAGTACCGCCCTGCGGTTGAGGAGCTACCGCCTTCTGACTTCACGCCCGTTGCGGAGAGTCTCGATAAATTGATTCCGTATCGGCGCGGTGGTGAACAGAGCGACCTTCTTAACGTCAGGAACATGCTCAATGACTTCGGGAAAGACACCCTCTCTTCCGATCCTGCTATAGCGTACGAAACACGCCGCGCAATCGATCGGATTATGAAGACTGCCGACGATCCTGAAGTCCTCGAGACGCTCCGCGGCGTTCGCGGGATGCTCGATGAGAAGCTTGCTCGATCTGCCTCCGGCGTGAAGGAGCTTGATGCGCAGTTTGCCGAATTGGGTCGACAAAGAGAGGGCTTACTGCAGGGGCAGTCTGTTCTCGCCGATGGCCCGCGCGCCATGCGCCCCGGAGAGCTTCAGGAGAAACTGGTGGCAGGTGCCGAACCACAGGGTACGCTAGTCGGTCCCTCTGCGGAGTCTGCACGTATACGGCAGGGAACCCTCGGCGACATCTATCGTGCGGTTGGAACCGAAGGCGGTGATATAAACGCGCTGGGCAAAATTATTCGCGGTAAAGGCGACTGGAACCGCGAAAAACTGGGCATGATGTTCGGGCCTGAAAAAGCCGATGCGTCACTCAATGCCATAGATCGCGAAGCCTTTTTTGCCAACACGAAAAATGGTGTAACCAGCGCAGCTGACACGGCAGGGGAGGCCGGGTTCGAGAAGTATCTCGGCAAGGTATCCAAGCCTCAAGAAATTCCAACGGATAAGAGCTGGGGCGATCTCGGCCTGACTATGGCTCGCCGTCTCGCGCGATCCCTCCTTGAGGAGAATGCAGGCGCCCACGCAGCTCGCGTCGCCGATGAAGTCGCTCCGCTGAGTGTGCTTCGCGGCGAGCCGCGTGATGAGCTAATGGAGGCACTCATGCGCCTGGGACCCGAAAACATCATCGACCAGCAACGCATGGCGCTGATCAATGCGCTCTTCCAGGGGGGCGGGGGGAGGGCTGCCTATCCGCTCTTGCCGGGTGAGAAGCAAAAATGATCTCAGCCACCCTCGAAGGCGATCTGGATCGGATAGCGTTCAGCAGCAAGATTGAGAGCGTGATGATCAGACCGAGGGTGGCGCCGCGCAGGTCGCAAAACGAGGCCAGATATCGCCGTCTATACCTTCCTCGATATTGCCTGTTGGTTTGACGTTGTAAACCGCATCGCGATGGCGGCGATATCAAGAAAAGCAAAGGCAGCAATCAAAGGTATGTTTTTGACGCCGAAAATCTTCGTCAAGGAACTCTTCCAGCCGAAACGCGCCTGCACAGCTCCTTGGAGGGAGTAAATCCAGATCAATGGAGCGGGAAGATTGCGTTGAGATTCAACGGCCAACCCCACTTTGTGCAGGAGTTCAGCCAATCGCTCAAAACTGTAAAGGTTCAAGTGGCGCGGGAAATAATACCCGCCCCACGCACCGCCCGCGAAGAGCCGCCTGTCCCAGCCGTCAGTATTAGGCGTTTCGATCAACAGCCGGCCATCCTTCGCCAAGGCACGGACGAGGCGTCGCAAGCTTTCCTCCGGCTCCCAAAGATGCTCTATAAGTTGGAGCATGATGATGAAATCAAAGGGTTGTGCCGGCAATTCCGCAGCTTCAAGCGGCGCTTCGATAACACCTATTCCCTGGCTTTCGAGGCTGTTGCGCGTTTCAACTGGGAAATGCCAATCCAGACCGAAGAGCTCAAGATCAGGACGCGCTTGACGAAGTGCGATCAAAAGCTCGCCGTTGCCGCATCCCACATCGAGCACCCTTCCCCCCGAAGGAAGATGCGCGACAACGCCCTTCAGGCGCTTTCGATTGACGATGGTCTTTATTCTACCAAGAAGATTTGCCCGGCCCTGAAATCTGTTCGAAAAGGTGCCGTAGTTGGCCGGATACATCAAAGACAGCTGGCTGATGTCGGGCCTCGGATTGAGATAGAAATGACCGCAACCATCGCATCGGACGTATCTGAAGGTGTCTTCAGTGCCGTGATATATATAGTCCTGCCCGGCAGCGACAACAGTGCAGCCCTCACCGCCACAACCGGAGCATATCGTAGACGTTGATCTTATCTGGTTTGTCACTTGAGAATTCATTTTGTCCCGTGCAACACCTTAGAGAGCCAATGCATCTTGAACCGAATCCGAGAAATCATCGTTCTTACGATTTCTCGAGAGTCGGATGAATTTTGCAAAACCGCTGCGCTGCAGGCATCCCGGAAAATGCTCATAGAATCCTCTGTCGAAGAGGTGCCTATGAAGTTTTGCGAGATTGTGCTGCGGAATGGCTGGGAAAAGGTGGTGTTCGATGTGATAGTTGAAATTTGCTTGGTACATAAGCCATTTTTCAAACCAATTGGGCGCAGTCGTCCGAGCCAGCGGCATCATGGCCTTCTCCCTCCCGTCCTCGTAAAGCGGATAGTCCTCAGGCTGATGCTCAGCAATGGTGCGTACGATATTCAGGGCGATCGCTACAGCCGCAATGGGATAGCCCCATAAGAGAATGTAGAGATACCAGCGGCCTGTCACAATGCAGAGCGCGAACAGTAAGCCGTTGAAGACGATCGTCACCACTGGCGCTAACCAGGAAGGCGACAGCGAGTTCGCCGACGCCGCCTTTCGGGCCGAACCACCGTATTTGTCGGCCGCCAGCCACACTCCCATGCCACCGCTCAACGCCTTTACCATGACCCAGGCGAGCGCCCGGAAGCCCTTGATCGGCTCGCGATAGGGATAGCCATCCGCATCCTTCTCTGTACCCAGATGTGCATGGTGGCTCATGTGGCGCAACCGATACGCGGCGACTGACATCCCGACAGGCGCAGCAAAGAACACATCGCACCAGATATCGTTTTTACGGCGGTCGGAGTAGAGATGGAAATGCGATGCCTCGTGAACCCAAAGCAACATGCCCTGCGTTACTGCGCAGTTGATCAGGAATGGCAGCCATAGCAGCCACCAAGGGCCGAGGAGTGCGATCGACCAGGAGACAACTATCTGAAACCAGATCATCGCGGTCGCCACGATGATCGCGCGCGGTTGCGGCTTTTTCAACGATTCAAGGAAACTTGGGTCGACAAGCTTTCTTGCTACCTTCATGCATTCATTGAACTGCGCATCCATTCAGTGACCAATTCTCAGATTTTGAAGATTTAACCGCATCTGCAAGCGCCAGCCCAAAGGCTGATATCGAAACTGCTTAGTCTTACGATGAAACCGCGCGACAAAGACGCTTCTCCAAAAAACCCGTTGGCTGTATCGCTTGCGGTGTCCGGCGCCGGATTAATACACCACAATTGAGATGGCAACCAAGTAGAAACGGGTTAGCGCGTTGCGTATCGCCTGTCTCCTGCCGAGAGGAGAAATCCTGCACTAAAAGCCACGGCCACCTTAAGGAAAGGACGCATTGCAACAATTGGTAGCTGAGACATGTTACCTAGAATCCTTTTGACTCTTATCGAAAGCCATCACGTTCATACCACCACCATCAGCTATCATCGCGCGTACTTTGCTGGCGTCTTCCGGCAGTTTTCTACCCGATGCCACGTCTCCAATTTGGTAGCCACCGTCCCAGAGAAGCTTCAACAATCGATCGAAGTCTCCGGGATTCTCGGCATAAACATACGGCGCTAATTCAAGCATTATACGCGGCTTGGATCTTTCAAGAGTTGCCGTCGCCCCGAGCAGAACCTCAAGCTCATTGCCATCAACGTCAAGTTTTATGAAATCAACTTTGTCGACCCCAAGACCCCGCAGAGTTTCGTCCAGGGTACCGAGCCGCGCGCCCTGCGTCGACATGAGACGACCGTGATGTTCGCTATGCAGATCGTCTGCGACTTCAAGCGGCCAGCTCGAATAGACCGCTTCGGGCATTGTTTCGGACGCACTTGCCATCAGCATCATCTGGTGAGGGTCAATTCGTTGGGCGAGCGTCGGGTTGAGCGAGATATTTGTCTTCTGTTTCGAAAATGCGTGAGCCGTGGGCTCGAAGGAGATCACCTTGCCCTTTCCGCCCACCAACTGAGCCAAAGGCAAGGTGTGAGAACCGACATTGGCGCCGATATCGAGGACTATATCTCCGTCCCTTATCAGCTCTCTATATCTGTCGAGCGTTCGCACCTCGAACCCGCCCAGGAGGTAGATCGCGAAATCGACGCCGTCCCTCAAGTCCAGCGACCAGTTTATTCCACGGCGCTGCGCTACGATCGTTGCAGGCAAGCCAACGCAACCGCGGACGAACAAGACGGCCCTGGATAGGTAACGAGCGATCAGGATTTTGTTGCTGGTGGATAACATCGTCCGCACGCTGCCTTTAATTGATATCTTGTTTAGCGGAAGCTCTTCTTGCAACGACTAGGTTGCAGTAGTGGCCCGCGTTGGTTGGATCGAGGCTTTCGTAGCTGAAAGCTGTGCCTGGTGGATTCGCAATATTGTGGAACTCGAAATTCAGCATCTCTAGGAATCGGGTCAGCTCGGACGGATTCACAAACGCCTTCGACAAGCCGTAAGGCCAGAATTCCATGAATATCCTGATGTCGCGGTTTTCCCGTAAAACCCGCTCCGCACCCTGTAGAACACTCAGTTCGTAACCCTGAACATCGATTTTGATAAAATCGACCCGTTGCCCCGGAGAAAAATAATCATCCAGCCTCACCAACGGGACGTCGATGCTCGCTCGCCCGTCGCCGCTATCGAATGTTCGGTGATCAACGTTCAGCTCGTTAGAAACATACAGCTTTATGGTGCCGCTGTCGGCTCCTACCGCCGCGTGCCGCAGCGATACATTCGACAAGCCGTTTACTGTCGCTTCAAGCTTCTCGAAGTTCGCCGGTGCCGGCTCAAAGGCATGCACATGGCCGGTTGCTCCCGTCAGTGCGGAGAACATGCGGGTGTAAATTCCGATGTTTGCACCGATATCCGCGACGATCATGCCCGGTGAAATCATGTTGCGCATCAGCGTGCGCTCACGTCGTTCCGAGACCGCCTTCCATAGGGAGTAGAGCGGATAGTAAATGGGATAGCAATGTCGATAGAGCCAATCGGCGAGGCGAAGCAGGACCATCGTTACACCTGATCTCGTGAAGTGAGACGGGCTGTGAAGAACGAGGCGAATACCTTAGGCAGCGTTCTGCCCATTGCCCTGTCGAGCTGGAAATACGGCCTATAAGCCCAACCAGGCACAGGAAATTTCTTCGATATTCCGCCGGTCGCCATATAGGAGAGCGAAGTAAAATAGCTGATTCTAGTCTCATCCAGGCTATAACAATCCGTAAGCTCGGCGAGCCAGTCCGGCCGCTGAAAGAAAATCATATGCGGCATAGCCTGATTTGAAGTCGAAAGAGGCCCCTGCACGGTATCTAGAACCGGACGACGGATGTTGAGATCCACCGGCTCATGATGCAGAAGTTTATACATCGGGTAGGACAACCAAGACAGGTAAGGTTCCGTCGCATACAGCCTGCCGCCTTTTGCGAGCTTGCGCGTCGCACCGCGCAGGAACATGAGGGGGTCCTTCAGGTGATGCAGAACATTGGTCATGGTAATCACATCGACGCTATGGTCCGCGATATCAGGCAGCATCCCGATCTCGTGGCAATCGAAGACAATATCCAGATAATCTAGCTTCAGAACATCGGAAGTGATGACATTCGGCAGGAAGCGCTTGAGAGGCGATGTTCCGCTTCCGATTTCCAGAACGGTCTTCGTGGCGATATCCGGTTCCTGCCGAAACATCTCCTTGTAGAGCTCACCATACCAGTGCATCAGGTTCGGATTTGCGCTCAGCCGCTCGCGATTTGCCAGCGTTTGAGCAAGATCGGCCTCATAAAGAGCGCTTTCGATTTCCATCGTCAGAGAAACTTTATCCGTCTTGCGGCAAAAACCAGCATGGCCAACAGAATGGCACCGTGGCGCCAACGCGAGATGTTTGTCTCACCATAGACTCGTTCGCGATAACCGATCGGAACCTCGACGATCTTAAGGCCCATCCGCGCTGCACCGAAGATCAAGTCGAAATCGCCGAAAGGATCGAAATCACCGAAGTAGGATCTGTTCGCCTGAAGCTTCAGATAGTTGGAGCGGCTGATTACCTTGGTTCCGCATAGCGTATCTTTGTACCTCTGGCCGAGAACGAAGGAGAAAGCCAATGCAAAAAACTTGTTGCCCAGAAGGTTGAAGAAGCGCATCGCTTCCTTTTCCATGGGATAGACCAACCGAGTGCCGTTAATGAACTCGCCTTTCCCGTCCTTGATCGCATTGTAGAATTTGGGCAAATCCTCGGGCGGAACGGTCATGTCCGCGTCAAGAATCATCAGGACATCCTTTGTGGCGATGGAGAAACCCTTCCTGACGGCGTCGCCTTTTCCCTTGCCGTCCTGCTGGGCAATCAGGATGGACCGTTCGCCCCCATAACGCTGCTGCACCTCTTGGATCGCGTTCCAAGTCGTGTCCGTAGAATTGCCTTCGATAAAAATGAGTTCGTCATCCGGCCCCATATCCGGGAGCCGCTTGACGATATCCTCGATATTTCCGGCCTCGTTTCGCGCCGGAACGACGATCGAAACCGAAGGTTCGGCCTTCGGAGCGGCGTAGCCAATCGGCCTAGCAATCGCAATATTGAGAAGGCAGAGAGTTCGAAGAAGCGGAAGAGGAGCAAGGCAGCGATTAACGAACCCGCTGATAAGTGGGATATAGAACGGGATCAGGATCTTCTGGTCCAGCCGTATCAATTCGAAGTCTTCAAGCGTCAGAAGATTCTGGACGTCTTCATGGGCAAGCCAGTTTGATTCAGGAACCCGCCGGCGCAGACCGAACTTGGATGCGAGAGTCGCAAGCGGCCGCCACATACTACTGTAATAGGTAAGAACAAGGCGTGTCTCCGGCGAACACAATGCACGTGCCTGAGCGAACATGCTCTGTATGTCTCGTTCGTAATGGATGAGGCCACTGATGACCAGGTAATCAGGTTTGGTGTCAGTGACGTCTTCGATCTTGACGACCTTGTGCTCGTCAAACTCATTCACAGGTTCTGCAGGTTGCGTTCTCGAGCGAAAAGTTACCTTGCCCTGAGGAAATCTACCAATCAGCAGCGGCGTCGTCGGATCGATCTCGACCACGGAATTCTGGCCCAAGACAAAGAGGCCAATGTACCTTCTCAATTGAGAATAGAAATAGTCTCTCATAAGTTACCTCGGCGCCAAGCGGTTCAAGCGCCAATGTCCCAGAATGAGGGCTGCAGGCACGACGTACACCACAAAAAACAGAAAATGAACGGCCGTCGCCAGGAGCAACCCCTCCGTGGGCGAGCGCCCTAGTAGTACGAATGCCGAAACGACGGATGCATGAAAGGTACCGACTCCGGATGGTGCAGCTGGGATCATCAGGCCCAATCCGCCGGCAAACAACACGAACAACGATTCTTGATAACTCAGTGCGACGCCGACAAACCGAGCGACGAAGATATACGCAAGGGCGTATGCCGAAAGCCACAAAACTAGCGTGAGAACGGCCGGAACGATGGTCACGGAAAGAGATAAGCTTTGTGCCGAATTTCGAATGAAATTGGTGATGTGACGGTCAAAGAAATCCTGCAGTCGCATAACACCAAAGACTGGCCGCAATATCGGGACAAGCCGATCGCCGAAATACCTTACCAGCAATGCCGATAGAAATATCCCAACTATTGCACCAAGCATGATGACCAGAAGAACATTTCGGTATTCGGAATTCAATGTATGGCTCAGTAAAACCAAAGAAAATATGCCGACAGAAATGATCGTCACCAAGTCAACCATCTTTTCGATCAGAAGCCTACCAAGAGCGTCTGCGTAGGGGACAGTCGCGACAACTCGGCTGTAATGTACACGCAAAAGGTCTCCACCTCTCGCAGGAAGGAACATGTTGGCGCCTAGACCGAGTAGGGAGGCCATGAGGGACGTTCCGTAACCGATCTTACCATCCAGCAACAGGCGCCATCGCACCGCATAACCTACAGCGATACCGAAGGTAACAAGCAGAAACCACAGGAGCGATGTGACGGATATTCCGCTACGAAAAATGCGGATGGCTTCCTCCCAATCCACCGCCCTTAGCAGGCATATCAGGAGGACAATGCTTATTGCCGAGGCTATAAGCATCTGCAGGCGTTGATACGCGGGAGCCGCCGCCGCTGCTTTGCTCCATGATTTGTGCAACCTCTCACGCATCCGCCAGTGCGAACTGGGTAGAGCGTTTTTGACGAGACGTTTGAGCATAAAGGGCCTGCGTTTCAATTGGCGGCAAGTGCGAGTCAAGGATGAAACGACCCCCTACAACACAAACCGGCGGCCCGCTACCAATAGTTTTATTGCGATGCAATATCAATTTACGGTACCCACAAGTCTCCTATTTCCGGGTCGCACACAGGCGTGTTTATTCCGGCGCGGCCAACGGCGCCGAACCATCGCCCGGCGGCGAGTTGCTGCTTTCGTTGCCTTGAGTGGCGTTCTGCGAAAGAGGAGCTTAAGCAAGCTGAATCAGTTGGTTCGCTAGGTAGGCGCGAACCGGGGCAGATAAATACCAAGCATGGATGAGCGGGATTTGCTCTTGCTTACGACCGTGATTGATTTAGAAAATCGCTCCGCAAAGGCTCGATATCCGAAAATTCTAGTGCGCGGGAAATGAGATGCAGCTTCAAGCCAAGCCGAAACTGAGTAGTTTGCTTTTGCTGACGATTGCTGTTCTCTTCACCCATTGGATGGCCTTCTTCAATGAAGGAATCTTTGCCGAGGATGCTGGTTTATTTCCAACGTTGATCTACAATGATTGGATCGCCATCGCGGACATGTTTTCCTCAGCAGGGGTGCCGGTCTTTACGTATTATGTTTGGCCGATGGCCTTCGTTGGGAATGTTTTTCTTTTAAAATCCACTGTCATAATCGGCGTCTACTTTATTGCGATCTTCTCCTATCTCCTAGCTTCAAAGTCTGGATTTTTTTCGGAGCGAGAGTCTTTGGTGCTCGCAATATTCACGCAGTTGCTGCCAATCCCCACAATCACGGTTATTTTTACATATTCGATATACTTTGCTGCCTATGCCCTTTTTCTATTGGCTACGTATTTGTTTCTGTCAATTGAATGGATGCGGGGGAGGAGCCACTATCTCCTCCGAGCGCTGGCAATTTGCGTCTATTTCATTGCATTCACGCTCAACTCCTTGCTGGTGCTCTATGCGGCTGGTTTCGTGCTCGTCTATGCAGTGTGGCTGAGAAGGACAGGGCGCCGAGTTCGTCATGCGCGGGAATTGATCTCGACATTTTGGTCATTCTGCCTGGCCCGAGCGGATTTCACCCTTCTGCCCATTGTGTACTGGGTTTATAAGGCAATTTTCTATCAAAGATCAGGGTTGTACAGTAACTACAACGGCTTCAGTCTCGATGTTGAAAGCATTGCAAAGAATTCCTACCAATTCATTGTCAATGGAATAGTCTTTCCTTTGGCAAAGAGCCTTGATGATTGGAATTCTTTTCTTTACCTGGGAGCTGCGGTGAGTTCGATCCTTTTTGTCGCGTGCTTCGTGTTCGTGAACAGGGGAGATGCTCGAAACGCTGAATTAGATGAACGACGTGGCGACGGTTTCAAGATTATCGGCTTTGGGCTCTTTTTGCTGCTATGTGGAACGCTCCCTTATATCCTTGTTAATAAGAGCCCTGCACCCGGCGTATTGATGAGAAACGCGATGCTTATGCCGTTGCCAATATCCGTGGTGGGCATCGGCATATGGCGAGTTGTCAAATTCAGATCGACCAACCTTCGAAGCCAGAGCGTAGCAGTTGTGGTGTTTCTAGGACTTCTCATCGTGTTTACCGGCCGGTGGTGGGAGAGTTACGCGGCATGGCAAGCGCGGGCAGCGAAGGATCTGGCTGTGTCTCAGTATCTCGCTGATCATCCTGAATGGTCTGCTTTTTCTGTTTATTGGATAGCCGACAAACTTCCGATGTCTCCGGAAGCCTCGGAGTACGGATTTGCTGACTATACCTCCAAATTTCGCATGCTTTGGGGCGGACAGACCAGAATGGCTTTCACACCCGGGCACATCTCATTCTTCGGTATTGATACACAGCCGGGCGTGAGACCCGTCCACTCCAAACTTCCTGATCGCATCGCATATTTCTGCAATGCTTGGGCCAGCGCAAAAGATATTGATTTGAGCGGTCCGCAAGCGGAACTGGAAATTACACCCACGCAAAGACCATGGAACAATGCTTCCGTCGCATCTGCATATCTCTATTACCGCTTCATCGAGCCTAGTGGCTTGAAAAATTATCTGGCTGAACTGGTAAATGTAACGCTGCGGGCGCTTTGAGGGTCAGGTCAGCCGAAAGCCGGGTGGCTCTCTCGGGTCCGGCCTTCCCCCCGTTGCCCGATCTCAACAACGGACAAATTGAAATACCGCCTTGGAAGAGACGGGTGCATTGCCATATCCACGATCTTGAGGCGGCAGATCGAGGCTGTCGATTTCCAGGTGCTCAACTCGTGCAAAATACGGCCGCCCATGCACCCGCCGTCGCCACACCACCACAACGGCCTCGCAATCCGCGGGGCCTTTTTCTTTGGAGATGATGAATGCCCAGAAACCCATCCACCGGCGTCTATTCCAAACCCGCCGGCACGACACCTTCCGTCGGCCAGGTTATCGACCCGGTGCCGTGGAACGCGCTGACCACCGACCTCGGCAACGAGATCACCAACTCGCTGCCGCGCGACGGCTCGGCGCCGATGGTCGCGCCCCTCAAGGCCGCAGGCGGAACCGTGTCCGGCCCGGGCCTCGGCTTTGCCTCGAGTCCGCAGACCGGCCTCTATCTGAAGGGCGGCGGCCTGCTTGGGTTCACCCAGAACGGCGTCGACGTCTCGTTCGACAAGGCTTCGGTCTATGCGGCCAAGTCAGGCGACTACACCGCGCTTGCATCCGACGACAATGCGGTTCATCGCTTCACGGCGGCCGCGACACTCACCCTGACCGCAGCGTCGACGCTCGGCGCAAACTGGCACTATTGCGTCATTGCCGACGGCGGGGACGTGACGATTGATCCCAACGGGGTGGAGACGATCGACGGCGCGACCATGCTTGTCCTCAAGGACGGCTATAGCGTCAACATCATATGTTCCGGTGCGGCTTTCTTCACCAACAAGCTCTTCGCCAGGATACAGAGTAAAGCTGACAGCTCGGCGGTAGGCGATTTCGTCGTCGGGCTCATCCTTTCCAACAACGGCGGCAACCCGAACACCCATATCGATTTCACCGCCGGCTCCGCCAGATCGGGGGCAAGCTTCGTTTCCAGCGCAGCGTCATTCACCAAAAGGGTGACTGGAACATTTGCGGCCGGAACGGGCGCGGGCGGCCTCGACGCCGGCGCCGTTGCGGCGAACGCCGCTTATTTCGCATATGCCCTGCGCAAGGACGCCGACCTGTCTTTTGATGTGGTTCTTTCGACTTCCCCAACGGTCGGCGGCATCACCACGACGCTGCTCACCGGCTATACCATCGTGAAATGCATCGGCGTCGTGCTGACCGATGGAAGTTCGAACATTCGGCCGTTTGTGCTGTATCCGCGTGACGAATATACCTTCCTGACGCCGGTCAAGGACGCAGTGAGTGTCGCTATCTCGACGACTTCGGCACTTCTGGCGCTGACAGTGCCAAATGGGGTGAAGGTCAAGGCGAAGCTGCGTTTCGAGTTCACATCGTCGGCAACGACTAACGCAGTTCTGCTATCCGACCCTGCACAAGGTGTGCTTGTTGCCGGCGCCGGCAGTGATGGCGCCAACGTCGGCACTATCCAGGTAGCAAACGGTTTCGCAGTGGGATCGCAGGAGATATGGACAAATACAAGTCGGCAAATTCGCATGACATTGGGCGGCGCTACCGGCAGCATCTGGATCTGGAATGATGGCTTCCATTTCCCTTGCGGAAGGAGCTCTTGAATAAGCTCCACACCTGTGTTTGACATGCTGCCATCACGCCAGGAGTAGAAATGGCACAGGTCGACAAGGCATCATATCGCAATCGAGGCGGCGTAATCCAACGGCTCGTCACTGCTTACAAGCGCTTCCGCTACTTCGCCGCGGCCGGCGAAAATCTTGTGGTGAAGCGCAGCGCTGAGTTCCGCCTGGTCGGTCATGCCGTCCTTGAGGTTGGCGATAACGTCACCATCCAAGATCAGTCGTTCTTTCAACTTACAATGCCAGAGCCCAAAGTCTTCATCGGCAACAACACCGTAATCGGCCGGCGCAACATCATCACGGCGAAGAACCGAATATCAATCGGCAATGATGTCCTGATCGGCTCTGATGTCCAGATCATCGATCACGGCCACGGCATGAGGCGCGATACGCCGATCAGGCTTCAGAAGGCTGAGATCGGCACAGTTGAGATCGGTAACGATGTCTGGATAGGCGCCGGAGCGAAGATCCTGATGAACGTCAAAATCGGCAATGGCGCCGTGATTGGAGCGAACGCCGTTGTGATAAGCGATATCCCAGAATATGCAATCGCTGTCGGTTCGCCGGCAAGGGTTGTCAAATATCGTGAATAGCGGTCAGACACGGCTCGTCCGGTCGCGCTGACATTCCATCATGTGACACAGCCAGAACGCGGCTGCGAAGATCATCGCTAAAAGCACGGGTCTACCTCCGACGAAATCACCAACGGAGGCAATGGAATCGGAAGTCGCGTAAAAGCGGAATCCTCAAGCCGATTCCGCGTTCAATCGACGCGCTCTAGTTTCCTCTTTTGTTGGACGGGACACCCCGCACCATTGAGACGTCAACTCACGCCGAGTCTCCATCCGTGAGCCGCGCCCCACGACACCCATCACAACCCGGAGCCCACCCCATGCTCGTCCATAACTGGCGCGAGGTGCTGAAGCGTGCCTGGTCGGTGCGGTTGATGGCGCTGGCGCTGCTCTTCATCATCGTTGAGCCCGTCTACACCTTCGTCGCCGCCACCTGGGTATCGCGCAACATTTACATCCAACTCGCCATGTCGGCGATCACCGGCCTCTTGACCGTTGCGGCGATCATCGCCCGCATCTTCGTCCAGCAGAAAATCTCAGGAGATTTGAATGGCAAACCGCCTGCAGAAGGGTAGTGCCGCCGCGGCCATGGCTGTGGCGCTTGTCGGATCGTTCGAGGGATTGCGGCAGAATGCCTATCCCGATCCGGCGACGCGAGGGAAACCGTGGACGATCTGCTATGGCAGCACCAATGGCGTGAAGCCGGGGGACCGCAAGACGGTGGAGCAGTGCAAGGCGCTTCTGGCGCTGGAGCTGCAGACCTATGCCGGGGGCGTCGAAAGCTGTGTGCGCGTGGCCCTGCCGGATGCGCGCTTCGTCGCGCTGACCTCCTTTGCCTATAATGTCGGCGTGAAGGCGGCCTGCGGTTCGAGCGCTATCAAGCTCATCAACCAGGGCAGGACGGCCGAGGGCTGCGAGGCGCTTTTGAAGTGGAACCGCGCCGCCGGCATCGTCTTTCCAGGCCTTGTCAGGCGCCGGCAGAAAGAACGCCAGTTCTGCCTCGAGGGCATCTGATGTTCGGGCTCCTCGACACGCTCAAGATGGGCGCCGGCCTCGCCGGTGGCCTGATTCTCTATCACCTCTATGCCGTCTCGATCGGCTATCCCTCGGCGGCAAGGCAGGCGCGCGCCGGCTATGTCATCCTGGCCGAAAAGACCACGGCCGAAGCGAGAGCCGCCGAGATGGAGCGCCAGCGCAACGCGGCAGCGGAGGCCGGCGAAGAGCACCGCAAGCGCCTTAAGGCCGCAGAAGCCGCCGAGCAGGCCGCCAGAGACACACTCGAAACAGAGATCCAATCCTATGAGCTTCAGCTTTCGGAAAAGAACCGCGCTTGCGCTGTCACTGCTGCTGATCGTCAGTGGCTGCTCCGCCACTGAGCGATTGAACAAGGCGGCGGTGACGAAGGGGCAGGCGGCGGCCGGCATCGCTCTGCCGCCTTTGCCGGACGATCTGCGCCGGCAGGAAGCGCATGCGCCTGTTGTCGAAGGCGACCCTGTCATCGCCATCCTCGCCCGCGAGCGCCAGGCGCTCGACCGCGCCAATGCCCGCCAGGGGCGCACCATCCAATTCTACGACGACCTCACCAGCAGATACGGAACACGCCGATGATGAACGCCATCTCGCTTGCCCTGACGAACCCGATGGCTGGAGCCGACCTGGCGCCGCCGCCATGGGTGCCGGATGCCAACCGCTATATGCCGGCCGCCACCGGCACCCGCTGGCCGGCGGGTTTCACGCAAACTTACGCGGCCGACCTGAACTATCAATGTTCGAAGCTGTTCTTCGGCTCACCGGATTACGAAACCAACGATTTCCTTATCCCCTTTGTGGGTTTCGGCTGCACGGAGGGCGGCCTTGCGCCGCAAGAGACGATCTTGCCGAATGCCGATATTGCGATCGATGAGGTGTTTTTCATCCATCCGAACGGCACGGAATACCCGGTGCTCTTCGGCGGCAACGCGGCCGCGACCGTCACGGCGTCGACCGGCATTGTCTACGGGCAGGTGACGCTGCCAAGCGCCCTGCCGGCCTGGTCTGTCTTCGGCATCCGAACGGTGTGGCACGGTACGATCGGGCAGACCTATATTGGCGGCTATCGCTGCCAACGCCATCGGGGCGAAAAATATTGGGCGGCCACCGATCTGACGTCCATTCGGGCGCTGGCCCTGGCGAACGGGGCGAGCACGCCAGCCCGCGATACGTTCTATAATACGGTCGGCAATGAGAGCAACTCGCAGCCTCTTGCCTATGGCCCTGCAATGGTCCTGGCCAAGGGGTGGGACGGCCGGCCGGTTCCGATGGTCCTGTCCGATAGCCTCATCGAGCGCCAGGAGATTGCCGCCACGGCCGATGCCAGGCGCAACATGGGCATGTGGCTGCGCTGGCTTGATGTCCGAGATCCGGTATGGGGCAGTATCATCCCGCTCGTCATGGGCGTCCCCGGCTCGAAGTCGGTGCAGGAACTGGCGACGTCGGCAACCAAGCGCTGGGCCATGATCGATGCGATCCGGGACACATACAACGGCGGCAAGAATATCTGGACGTTCGTTCTCGACCAGTCCGGCCGCAACGATAACAGCGCCACGGCAAGCACATGGTCGAACGCCAAGCTCGGCTTGGTCGATCGCGTCAAGACGCGCTATGGGGCGGGCATCCATGTCGTCGGCGTTACCATAATTCCGACCATGACCGCTTCGTCGGACAGCGGCCGGACGGTCGCGGGCTATACCGTTCCCGCCTTATGGACAACCACCTTGGCGACGGTGAACAACACCATCAAGGCGAGTTCTCGTTACGCCAAGGTGATCGATCAGCTGCTTGCCTTGACTGCGGACACTGATCCGACGAAGTCGTCGGCCGCTGAAATGTTTCCGCTCGGAAACGTCGTCGGGCATCCTGGAAATCAGGACGGCGTGACGACGTGGGACACGATCAAGCTGCCGGCTTCGGTTCCGAACGGCACTCGCATCATGTTCGAATATCAGCCTGGTCTTTGGACATCGAGAACCACCTACGACCGCGTCGACAATGGCGATGGAACGGCGGACTATAAGGTCATTGAAGTCTTTGCCACCAATGTCCAGGACAATGCGGCGCTGCTCGCCCACGGCATGAACCTCGACGTTTCGTCTTACGTCCATCCGGTGCTGCAAGGGATCCTGCGATTTGTCAGCCGCTTGCCGCAATCCGAAAAGCTGAAATTTTATCCCTAGGCGAGCACCGATAGAGATGACATCCAATGACGATATCCTGCGCGCCCTCGGCCGCGTCGAGGGAAGGCTGACAGGCATCGAGGACAACGTGGCACTTCTGCGCAACGAGGTCAGCGACGAAAAGGCCAACGCCCATGACAGCCGCGCCGTGATCCACAAGCGGCTCGACGAGCAGGCTAGGCAGATAGCCCAGCTCGATACCCGGGTGGCGATCAGTGGCGGCACGGATGTGCAGATCCGCGAGGAGATCAAGAGCCTCAAGGAGACCGTCGAGAAGAACCAGGAGGCGGTGGGGCCGGCGCTTGAAGAGTGGAAACGGATGAAGACGATCGGCTACGGGATATCGGGGTTGATTGCCTTCGCCGGTCTGACGATTGGCGGGATGATTGCCTATGCGAGCGACGGCGCGGTGGCGGCGCTTCGGCATTGGTTGAAGATCAATTGATCGGCGAGCACCAGGGCGTCAGCAGTCTCACGTGCCCCAAAACCGAAGCAAACAAAACCCCCAAATTTTAGACGTCCCTAACGAACAAAACGGCCGCCTGCTGGTTTTCCTCTCAGGAGGAAACAGACATGAAGAGCATGAGCAATCGCCAAGTTCGCATTCCCGGCCCGCGAGAGCACGATGTTGCGGAGCATTGCCGCAAGTTTGGGATCGGCCCGGCGGAGGAGAAGAAGCTGAAGAAACTTCTCGGGGCGCGAGCGCCGTTGCACGAAATCCAGGCCAATGCTCCGCCCCGCCAGCCAAGGTGGCGTTAGGTGGGAGGGTCACCTCGCACATGATCATTACACGCCACATTACGGCTATGATTCAAAGATTGAGCGGAACAGAGCAGCGCCCTGAACGCTCGCGAAAGAGGTGCTTTTGCCGGGTTTTGAAATGATCGATCTTGTTTGAGACGTGGGCCGAATGTTCGGCTTGCTCCACTTGGACCGCTGAAAGCCCCGCTCCGGCGGGGTTTTTCGTTGGCGTTGTGATTTGCCTGTCGGTTTTCGCCCGGCGGGAGCTTATCGGTGTGACGGTCGCAACGTGCCCGGGCAGGTTGTCAATGATCCCAGGCGGAATTTCCGGGGTTGTGGCGTCGTATCTCTGCCGGGGAACTTCCGACAATATCAGGGGTTTTGCCGGCGGATCGCGCGGCAGGTCTCGTCTCCTGTACCCCACTGCTACCCCTGCAGTTGCTGCGCGATCCACTCATGCAAGCGTCTCAAGAAAGGGCGTTGCTCCCGGCTATCGGCAACCGCGAAGCTATTTTGTCATCCGTCACCTGGCCTGTTGGAAGATCCAGACCTGCAAAGACACAGCGATCCGCGCCGAGTTCAGCTCCTGCGATGGCTCAAGAAGGCACAGCTGCGCGCCCGCAAAGTGGGTCAATGCTGCAGTTGCCGCGACAGCATGAGGATGTAGTCATCGGCGATATCGGCAACCACCATGGCGGCTTCCGCGGCCGTGTATCCCCTGCCGATGGCGTCGCTGACGATCTTCATCACGGCAGGTTCAAGGGCTTCCCGGCAGTCGGACAGGCTTTCGACATGCGGGCATTTTGAACGAAATTCCAAGACGTTGTTCATGGCACACCCTCCATTTGATTGAGCTCGGCCCCTGTAAAGGCAAGCCGGCCTCTCCCCGGAAAGGCGGGCCACGGTTCCGGCGAGCTGCTTCACGAACCAGAAGTCTTATCGTGAGGCTACGATGGCACAGGAGTCGACGTATTCAAGCGCATGCTGATATTAAGGTAAGCCAGTAGGGTTAATTCGTCCGTTGCTGTTGCATCGTGGCATCGCTAGCAGATGCAAAGACTATAGAGGCTGCTGCATCTCGCCCAAAACCGTACAGCGGTTTTGGGACAACGACATGCATCAAATAAAGACTTTAGGATTTGAACGCCTGCGAGGCTATTTTTCGCCCTAAACGCTGATACGCCGGCCCGCCTTGTCCGCCTCTTTGCGATTGGCGCCGTGCTTTTCGATGATGTCCTTGGCATCCTCGTTGGAAATGCGGTGTTTCTTCGCGAAATAGATGACGTCGTAGGGGGCGTCAGCCACGGCCGCTTTGGCGGGCTGGGCCTTTTTGGTTGTGTCGTTGGTCATGATTTTTCCTTTCAAGGCAATGTTGCGCCGGACATCAGCTCATGTCGCCGCGTCAGCACTAGAACAGGATGATTTAGGCCGGGCCGGCCTGAAATCTGAATCCTGGTCTCGATTAAAGAGTGACAGCATGGTGTCGTCCGAAAACCGCTCACACTTATCGGCATCATGCTCTATCGGCTCCGGAACGAGCCAAGCCGGCCTCAATCGAAGAATTGGCTTGGTGCCGTCCTATCGATGCGCTCGGGCCGTCATATGTTTTTCCCAGATCTGCGTTGCCTGCGCTGCCGTGCCGGTCTTGTGGAATCGCAGCAGGTGCAGTCCTTCGTTCCGTCGTTTTTCGTTAAAGGCGCTGTTTTCGTAGTCGGTGCCTTCGACAATGCTCTCACTTTGAAGAACGGCCTTCAATTCCTGCACATAGTGTCCGGTGATGTTGAAAAGCGCTTCATTCTCAGGTGCGTCTGTCATCGTTTTCCCTATGAGTGGTCGCGGGGCATTGAACGCAGTGCTGCGGTTCAGCTGGCCACGTTGGTGGATGCATCAAGCAATCCGCGCCCCTATGGGAAAGGCTGGTATCGGACAGCGTTTAGCTGGAAGTGTCTGTCTGGAGTTCCATATATTATGCAGCTGCGCCGCCTTGCGAATCAAGGATATCGCGGCGAGCCTGAAGGCTCCATACTAAACCACTTGCCTCCCCGATACCACCTCAATCGAAATGCCGAAGAATATGGAGGGAGCAGGGCTGTCTTCGCTTTCCGAGTTTAAGGCGAGCGATCCGGGTTCCCACCAAAACGGTTGCTGCTGCAGGAGAGACCAGGCGTGGATGCGTTCGTCATGCCGGGACGGCGTATCGGTCAGCTCATCATAGGTGCCCTGAACAAGCACGCTTTTCCATGTTCGGTTTTCGCCGAATTCTTCAACCTGAACACAGGCTGGTGAATGGGCACGCAATAGATCAATCTTCAGGCCCGGCATGGAAAATATGAAAAGCCGGTCTCTTTCATAGGCATACTGGATGGGAACGATATAGGGATATTTCTCGCCGAGGCATGCCAGGTGGCCACGGGTGTGGCCTGCCAGAAAGGCGAGGCAGTCTTGTTCACCCATTTCTCGCAGTTGCATCGCGTTATCCACTTCGTTTGATAGGCAGCAAAGCGTCTTCGGCTCGCGGCAACAGTCTTTGCAACGCTACCAGAACACATCGTTGAGAATGATATAGACGATAAAGGCCAGACAGATGGCTGGTGTCGATTTCACCAGGAAGTCGATATACCGGAACCTGCCGATATGCTGAGCCAGGCGTTTCCACGAATGGATGTTTACCGTGGAAGACATCATGCCCTCCTTTGGTTGGGGCCGGGTAACTCTGATTACCCCGGGAAGCAGCGCCCGTTCACAAACTGCCACTACACCAAATATGGGCGCCAATCATCTGCGCTACAAGGCGGGGCGGATTGCCGGTCCGGCAGAGAGATCTCGCTGCTGTGCACGATCACAAGGGGAGGAGCGGAGGTGCCGGGATTATGGGGCACGTCCATACAGGGTTGCACTTCTACCTCAACCATCGCTTCGATCAGTTTCAGCCGATCGAGTTTCCGCCGTTGATCGTCGTAGAGCCTGCTGAGCAGCGCATAGGCCGATCCGGAGGGTCTGCCTTTGCGCAATAGTTTCCTGATCACCATTTCCTGATCGGCAACGCGATGCGCCGCCTTCACGATATGGCGACGCGCAAGCTTCAGGTCTTTCGGGCGGTATCGTGTGGAAACCATATGCTTCGCTCCCCCTGTCTCATCCGGCAGCAGCAGGATGGTGGCCGTTTCAGTTCACCGGCCCTACGACTTCTCGCGATCAGCGAAAATCTGCAGCCGTGAGCGTGAAGTTGTTTCCGCGTCGATGCTGATAGACTCTCGATGCAGCCTCCTGAATGGCAGAACGCGCTGCATCAAAGGCATTGAGATATGCGGCTTCGGAGGAGTTCTGGGTGATCGCGCTGCCGAGCGCTGCTTCTTCGACCAGAAACCTGACTTCGAACATGCCGTCATAGCCGGTGAAGCGGACACCTTTTCGCGCTTCATCGAAGCTGCGGCTTCTGTTGGGAAAGATAAGTGCCATTGCGGTTGATCCTTGGAAGTGGGCGGGAGCCGCTGTGCGGACTTCGGACCCGGCGATGATTGTCGATGCACGGCTGGCCGGAACGGGCATCTTGATGCCAACGGTTGGCATTCAGCCTGCCGCCATACCCGACCGTCGGCAGGTCTTAATGGATCGTCTGCACGATGACCCGGTCATCAAGCAAAGCCTGCGACGTTTTGATCAAGCGCACCGTACCAGTGATGATCTCGTCGGAATAGACCGGGTCCGCACGAGAAATTTCATCCGTCATATCGCGGAGGACTTTGTTTATCTCAAGCAGAGGCGGCACAAGGTCCAGCAATCCGTCGGCCGCCAGCCCGTGAGCCAGGCCTGCGATCACCTCTCTGAGGTGATCTATGAGCGCACGCCTTTCCGAAACCGCCAGTGCCGACGGCTTTGTGAGGGTCGCTTCACCGTTGAACTGCATGATGCGTATCCTCCTCTCTCTAAAATGGGTTCCGCCCCGCCATTATCAATGGCGGCCGCCGAATGAGGTTGCGGTCAGATGGTAAAGAGCGCAAGCTAAACTATCGGCGGGCACGATACGGGCACCGCTGCTTGGGGCGCGCCAGTAACGCTAGCGCCAGTGAACCCTAGCCCCAACGAAGGAGGACACCATGTCTTCCACATCAGATCAATTTTTCGATATCCATAATTTGAGAATGCTGGACCGCATCCTCCGAAAGGCCGGCTTTCGCGGCGGCGAAACCTACGCGACCGATGATGGCGAGATCAGCGCCACAAGTTTCCTCATTCATTGTTTCCAGATGGGGATCGTCGACGAGGCCGCGTTGAAATCGGCTCTGAAAATGTATCTGGCGACACAGTTGAGTTCAGGCCCGCTTCCGCAGGCTTTGGAAGACGGCTCCTTTGCCAGATGGCAGGATGACGGCGGCGCCCCGGTGAAAGCCTATCGGATCGCGCGGTATACGGCGTCTGGGCGTGCGGACGCATCGCTGCGGCCGCCAGCTTACCGCTTTCCCAAAACCAGGCTGCCTGAACGATTGTCCGAGATCCCGTGAACGGGTCTGCTGCGACGTCGACGGCCCCCCATCGATCGTCACGATGACATGACGAACAAGGAAGAAGACATGTCCGGGATTCACGCCGATCAAAAGGACAGGGCCAGGAAACGCAAGATTATCGCCCCCGTGCGGAAAAGTGCGACGTCAAGCTCGACCGCCGACGATCTGATAACGCAGGCGCGTCAAGCGCGGTCACTATCGGCGGAGCAGGGGATCGATAGCGCTGATAAGCAAGCCTATGGTCTGGCGCGTCCACACAAAGGTCCGTTCGACAACGCGACGGCATTCAGCGCTTCCAGCTACGACCATGATCTCCCGACGCGGCAGCAATTGGAGGCCGCGCAACGCAGCCAATCCGATGCGGTGAAGCAGCAGGAGGCAAACCGCCAAAAGGGCAAATCCCGGATGCGCGCAAAGACAACGAAGCTGAAATCTTCCTGAGCAGGAAATAGAGGGGCGGGCGGCGCCCTATAGATTTCTTGCCGACAGACCGGTTCGAGAAGCCCGCCTCAGGCGGGCTTTTCCTGTTTGCGGCAAAAGCTCGGGTGACCGTCAGGCCGCCCCAAACGGCACGGCGACGAAGGTTTTGTTGCCGTCGCGTTCGACGAGCAGCAGCACCGACTTGCGGCCGGCCTTGCCTGCGTCTGCGATCGCGGTCTTGACGTCGCGGGCGTTATGAACAGGTCTGTCATTCACCGAGACGATGACATCGCCGGACTGGATGCCGGCGGCAGCCGCAGACTTGTCCGGAGCGACCTTGGCGACCACCGCGCCGTTGACGGAGCGCGGCAGGTTAAGCTGCTGGCGCACGTCGGGCGTCAGGTCGGCAAGGCCGATGCCGAGGCTCGGCTGGCCGCTGCTCTGGTCTTGAGTGTCGGGGCTTTCGGCCGCCGCCTGCTTCTGGCCTTCCTCATTGGTGCCGACGGTGACGTTGAGATCGATCGTCTTGCCGTCGCGCCAGACGCTGAGGGATTTTTTCGCGCCCGGCGAAAGGTCGGCGACCAGGCGCGACAGGTCCTTCGGCGTCTTGACGCTCTCGCCGCCGACTGAGGTGACGATATCGCCGGGCTTCAGGCCGGCATGGGCGGCCGGCGTATCGGCGGTGACGGCGGCAACCAGCGCGCCGCCGGTCTTATCGAGGCCGACGGCATCGGCGACATCCTTGGTGACCGGCTGGATCTGCACGCCAAGATAGCCGTGATCGATCGAGCCGTCCTTCTGCAGCTTGGCGACGATCGCCTTGGCCTCATCGGAAGGAATGGCGAAACCGACACCGACGCTGCCGCCATTCGGCGAATAGATGGCGGTGTTGATGCCGACGACATTGCCGCTGCGGTCGACCAGCGGACCGCCGGAATTGCCATGGTTGATCGGCGCGTCGATCTGGATGAAATCATCATAGGGTCCGCTGTGCAGGTCGCGGCCGCGCGCCGAGACGATGCCTGCCGTCACCGTAGTGCCGATGCCGAAAGGGTTGCCGATCGCCAGAATCTGGTCGCCGAGCTTCAGCCTGTCGGAATCGCCCCAGGCAATGGTCTGCAGCGGCTTGCCCGCCTCTATCTTCAGCACGGCGACATCGGATTTCGGGTCGGTGCCGATCAGCTTGGCCGGCAGTTCCGTGCCGTCATCCAGCGTCACTTTGATATCGACGGCATTGTCGATGACATGGTTGTTGGTGACGATCACCCCGTCCGGGCTGATGATGAAGCCGGAGCCGAGCGCCATCGCCTGCTGCGAAGGCCGCTTTTGCGGTGCCTGGCGCGGCAGCGGGATGCCCTGATCCTCGAAGAACTGGCGGAACTGCTCGTCCATCGGCGATTCCTGCTCGCTGACATCGGTGGCTTTCATTGTGGTGGTAATGGTGACGACGGCAGGCTTGTCGGCATCGACGATGGAGGCAAACGAGCCGCTGGGGGCGAGAGTACCGCCGGTATCCGACGGCCCGGCAACGGCATTGGAGGCGTTGATGGCGAAGGGTAGGCATGCCGCGCCGGCGATGAACGCGGCCCCGACAAGCGCTGCTGCGCGATGGTTGCGGAGGATGTGTGACATGGTGGTGGTCCCTTGGGTGATGATCCCTTGCGAGAGCGTTGGTTTTGGATGGCGTCGTGGTTCCATGTCCTGGGACCTGGCGTCGGATGGCGTTTGGCGCCAATTCCTCTTGGGAACGCGCAGTCGTCGGGGGCGGCGACCGGGGGGAAGAGAAGAATTGGCGCTCGGGATTCATATGATCCCACCGAGCGGATTTACAAATTAAAGTTTGATCATGTTTATATTGCTGATTTGTAAGATATGACTGGAATTTAATCTTCGCTCCCCCAGCGTTTGAGCTCCTCAAAAAATCCGGCCCGATTTTGCCGCGCTCGCGTCCTTCGCGATGTTTTCATTCGAAAATAAATGGACTTATTCCCGGAGGCGGTGATCCGTTCGCCGTATGCCTCCGTAATTCGCCGACAGACGAACTTGTTGCTCTTTCCGGAAGTTATATTCCGGGATCCTGTTGCGAATATAAAATGTTAGTAGACTCTAAATTATTTCCTCTTCAGAAAGTAAGGGCCGCGATTCGAGGGCAAATGAGTCTCGCGGGCTAGATATAACGGGGCGATGAGGGCAGCAGTGGAGCGGGGGCGGAAGGCCAGGCGCGGTGCGCAGGTGAAGTTGAGCGATGTGGCGAAGAAGGTGGGGGTCAGCCCGATCACGATTTCGCGCGCGCTTCGCAATCCTGAAATCGTCTCGGAGGATCTGCGCCAGACCATCCTGCGCACGGTGGAGGAAATGGGTTACATCCCCAATCTTGCCGCCCGGGCGCTGGCCGGCCGCCATAACGGCATCATCGGCGTCATCACGCCCGCTTTGCACCAGCACGGCTTCGCCGGCCTGATGATCGGCATCGAGGATTGCTTGCGCGCCACCGAATTCCGCGTGCAATATTCCAATACGCTCCACCATGCCGACGGCGAGGCCGGCGAGCTCAAATCCGTCCTGACGCAGAAGCCGGCCGGCGTCATCATCGCCGGCGCCGAATCCTATCGTGATCTTCTGCCGCTGATCGAGAATGCCACCTGTCCGATCGCCCATATCACCGATCTCAGCCAGGAGCCGGCAACGCTCGTCGTCGGCCTCGATCATCATGCGGCAGGCGCCGAACCCACCCGCTTCCTGCTGTCGAGGGGTTATGAGAGGATCGGCTTCATCGGCCGCGGCACGGATATTCGCTCGCGTCGCCGGAAGGAAGGCTATGAGGCCGCGCTGCGGGAAGCCGGCCGTTTCGATCCCGATCTCGCCATTGGCGGAGATGAGGGAAGCAGCACCGGCCTCGGCAGGGAATTATTTGCCCGCCTGTTGCAGCGCGTGCCGGATATCGATGCCGTCTTTGCCCAAAGCGACGATCTGGCGCTCGGCGTCCTCATCGAATGCGCCGTGCGCGGTATCCGCGTGCCGGAGGATGTCGGCATCTGCGGCTTCAACGATCTGGAATTTTCGGCCTTCACCCAGCCGACGCTGACGACGGTGCAGATTGCACGCTACGATATCGGCTACCGCGTCGCCGACATGCTGCTGCGCGCCATCCGCGACGAGCCGCCCGGCGAAGACAAGGTCGATTGCGGCTTCTCCATCATCCCACGCGGCTCGACGCGGTAATCCGATACGATCTGCCGAATGAAATGCGACCGAACTGTCGTATGCTCGAACTAGGCACATTCCAGATTATTCCCTATACGGAGGGAATGAGGATCATTGTGCTGAAAAATGGATAGTGCGGGATTGTCTCTCGAAAGAATGCGCACCTTTGTCCGAGTCGCCGAACGCGGCAATTTGTCGATGGTCGCAAGAGAGCTGGGTGTCGGTCAATCCACCGTGACGCGGCACCTCAATGAGCTTGAAGAGGCTGTCGGCGTACCGCTTCTCAGCCGAACCACGCGCCGCGTCACCCTGACCGACGAAGGCAGCCGCTATTATACCAACTGCCTGCAGATATTGCGCCTGGTCGAACAGGCTGCCGAAGAAGCGCGAGATGCCCGTCAGGCCCCCGCGGGCGCTGTTCGGCTTTCTTGTACGGCAGCGCTCGGCGTGATGCACGTCACGCGCCTGATCTTTGATTTCCAGAACAAGCATCCGGACATCCGGGTCGACCTCAACCTGACGGACGAGCGGATCGATCTGGTTCGCGAAGGCGTCGACGTGGCACTGCGTCTTGGACCCCTCGCTGACAGCGCGATGAAACTTCATGCGCTCGGAGAGAGCCATCGGCTGCTGGTGGGCGCTCCGGCCTATTTGTCCGCACACGGACGGCCGGAGCGCCCAGCCGATCTGTCACGCTATGAAACCGTCGTGATGTCCAATGTGGCGGGAAGCGATCGGCTCGTTCTTTCCTCTGCCGATGGCACAAGCCTGATGATCCCCGTCAGTGGCAAGCTGCGCGTCGATCACGGGCTTGCGGCGCGCGAAGCCTTTGCCGCCGGACGCGGCATTGGTCCTGCACACCTCTGGTTGGTCCACGATCTTCTGGACGACGGCCAGCTCGAGGTCGTGCTTGGCGACTATCGTCCTTTACCGGTTCCGGTGAGCTTGCTGATCGTTCCGGAGCGTGCAGCCATTGCCCGCGTTCGGCTTCTCGTCGACTTTCTCGTCGCCGAGATTTTGAAATTGCCGGGAATCCGGTCGTCATAATTTAGAATCCGAAGGACCGCTTATCGCCACGCCACCCCGTCTTCCGTAGATACTGCTCCCAGTTGAGCGTGTCGGGGTTCAGGCGGCGGCTCCATTCGAGATCGTGCTCCTTGCCGAAATAGCCATATTCGGCGGCATATTCGACCATCCCCAGAAGCTCCCGAACGAGAAGTTCGTTGGCGGCAAACTCTGGAAAATAGTGCAGCAGGCCATCCCGGGTGAAAGCGTTTCGATACGCGGCCTTGAGCCCGGTCACGTGCTGAAAGGTTTCGACCATCTCGCGCGGAGAAATGATGTCGCCAAGGATCGGCAGCGTTTTGCCGTTGTAACGCTCGGGATTTGAGAAAATTTCGAGGACGACCGGCCCGGTCGCCGTCAAGGGATCGACAAAAGGCGCTCGGAAATCTTCAGGAAGATAAACCGGCAGGAGCAGCGTATCGCCCTCCATGCGCGGCACATAATATTCGAGAAGATTCGTATAAAAGAATGCCAGCATGACGAAGGAATGCGAGATCGGCAGGCTGCGAATATAGTCTGCAACACGCGCTTTGTCGGTAAAATGCGGCGCATACTTCGTGCCCCTGGTGATCTCGTCGACATTCTCAAGCGTGCTGAAAACAATATGCCCGACGCCGGCCTCAACGGCGGCATCCGCCAGTTGTCGGCCGAGAGGCGCCTCGATTGTCTCTGGCGGGGCGATCGGCGGCGTCATCAGAAATGCGCCATCGGCGCCCTTGAATGCAGCGACGAGGTCTTTCTGAAGGCCAAGTTCGAGAGGGACGGTTACGATTTCAGCGCCGCGTTCCTCCAGACTTAAAGCTTCAGGGGAATCCTTTTTCCGGGTGAAAGCACGCACCCGGAAACGTTGGCTGTCAAGGAGTGTCGCGGCGACGCTGCGCCCCTGTTTGCTCGTTGCACCGGCAATCGCGATAAGTGGCTTTTCATGTGCAGACATAGAGCTGTAAACCTTTCCCTGTCATTGGCCGCCGACTGCGGTGCCAAGCGTCATTTTGCGGGAGAGCGGTCGGCCTGTGCCGAGAGCCCACCGCAATGGCGGGCACCCTATCTCAACAAGGTCCATGGCTATAGATATCTGAAATACATAACATAATGCCGTTTTATGGATAAATGGCGCCGGCCAAGCGCGTCGAAACCCGCACCGAGGACTGAAAGGCGCCGACAGCGATCCATGGACTCTGCCGGCGCTGTTTCTCTGGCTCATCAAGGGATCAGCAGGACACTGCCCGCCGAGCGTCCGGATTCCATCTCCTCGTGCGCCTTGGCAACATCGGCCAAACGATATTCGGCACCGATCTGCGAAACGATCCCTGTTTCCATCGCGCCGACTGCAGCCAGAGCGGCCTCGCGATACTGTCCGACGTCAGCGCACCAAGCCATGATGCTCGGATGGCAGAGCGCCTTGCCCGGGCGAAGTTCCTCGACAGGCACCGGTGGAATAGCACCGGCGGCCTGACCGATGGTGACAGCCATGCCGAATGGGCGGACAGAGCGTATGCTTTTGAGAAGTGTATCGCCGCCTATCCCGTCATAGGCGACGTCGACGCCAAGCCCGTTCGTGAGCCGCTTCACTTCCGCGACGATATCGGCGCCTCGTCCAACAATAAGGTGATCGGCTCCATAAGATGCGGCGAGTGCGGCCTTTTCGGAAGAGCCCGCCGTCCCGATCACGGTGGCATCGAGCGATCTGGCCCAACGAACGAGGATGCTCCCGAGCCCACCCGCGGCCGCATGGATCAGCACCTGAGTTCCTGCACCCACATCATAGGTCTTTTTCAACAGCATGTAGGCGGTCATGCCTTTGAGCAGCGAACTCGCTGCCGTCTTTACTGAAACGGTATCCGGAAGCTTGATTGCCCTTTCGGCGGCAATATTCCTCGTCGAGCGATAGGCGCCAACCGGAGGCCCGGCATAGGCGACGCGGTCACCTTTTTTGATCATGGAGACGCCAGGACCGACATCGTCGACGATGCCCGCCGCCTCGGCACCGATCACCGAGGGGTAGGACGGCATCGGATAGATGCCCTTTCGGTGATAGATGTCGAGAAAGTTGGTTCCGATCGCCTGATGGCGGATTTTTATCTCGCCATGACAGGGAGGTTCAGAATGGTGATGCTCCTCGACATGGAATTGGGTGATGTCACCGGGGGCGTTCAGCCATATGATTTGGTCGGTCATCTCTCGTGCTCCTTCATGGGCACAAATTAAGCGATGGCGTGATGTGTGAAAATTCCCTATTGTTTCACAATGAATGGGAGAGAATTCACAAAAATCGACTGGGACGACCTTCGGCATTTCTTGGCGCTCGCGCAGTCGGGAACGTTGCTTGGTGCAGCAAAGCAGCTCGGTGTCGAACACGCGACGATCAGCCGGCGCGTTTCGTCGCTTGAAGCCGGCCTGGGTCGCAAGCTCGTAGACCGCCGCGGACGGCGCATCATGTTAACCTCGGAGGGAGAGCAGGTTGCCAGGTACGCAGCTCTTGTCGCCGTGCAGACTGCGGCAATCGAGCAGCTTGGCCGCAGCAGCGCCACGGAATTGCGTGGCCATGTGAGGATCAGCGCGCCTCCCGCTCTCTCAAGCGTGCTGCTGGCAAAGCCGATCGCGGCCGTCAGGCGAGGCCATCCCGGTGTTCAGATCACGCTCGTCGGAGAAAAGCGCCTCGCATCCCTGAACAGACGAGAGGCCGATATCGCCGTGCGAATGTCGCGTCCGGAAGACGGCGATTACTCTATCGTCAAGCTCGGCGAGACAAGCTTCCATCTCTACGCATCAAAGACCTATCTCGAAACGGTTCCACCATCCGACTGGACCTTCATCGGTTACGACGAAACCATGAACGCCTCGCCGCAGCAGCTGCGGTTGATCGAACTGGCCGCCGGCCGGCCGATCGCCGTGCGGTCGTCCGTTCTGGAGTTTCAGGCCGCAACCGCATGCCTTGGCGCCGGTGTCGTCATGCTCCCCGATTTCGCCGTCCTGGAGTCCAGCGGTCTCCAACGCATTGAGACCGAACAGGCTTTGACAAGAGAAGTCTGGCTGGTTGTCCATTCGGACATCAAAGACGTTCCCTCAGTCCGCGTCGTGGTCGATGCGCTGAAAAACGCTCTCGGGAAATAGTAGTCCGCTCAGTTGGCTTGAGCACCACCCAGGCGGTAGGTCGTCGAGCGAGTTTTTCGTTGTTAATGTACGACTTGGGAAGCTACCGACATCAATTCCTGGGAATTCGGTGCCTGGAATGTCTGGAGCCCAGCCTCCAGAACTTCAGTGAAGCTCCAGCGTACGATACCCTCCCGGTCGATTAGGAACTGACCGACAAGCTGCCCGTGGTCGGCAGTCATCATCTGCTGATCGGCTTCCGTAATCTGATATCCTTCCTTCTCGTTGAGAAATTCGTCCATTGCCATCACGCCCATAGGCTCGGGCAACTCGCCCGGAAGATCGATCAGTATCGCCATGGCCGTGTCGATCCCGACCTCGCGTAGGCCGAAGGCTTGGTGCGAAGCCCGTACCGGGTCGGAAGCAGCAAGAAGATCGGGTATCGGATGGTAACGGAAATAGAGCCGTGCGCGTTCAACCGGGGTGTTTACCACCGCCAGGGATTGGACGCCTTTCTCACGCAGCATCGGGTTGAGATATGCCATGGCCGCGACATGGCGCCGGCAGAACGGACAATGCAGGCCTCGAAACAAACCGATCAACAATGGGCTGCGGCCACGAAAATCATCAAGTGCGATCTTCCCCTCGCTCGAGATCGCATCAAACACAACGTTCGGGACCCGGTCGCCCGGTTGTAGCGGATGGTCGACATAGCGCGTGGACATGGACAACCTCCTCGCTCGGGGATCAGTCGAGAAAAGGCAGTGCTTCGAGGTCGAGATTGAGCGTTGCAAGACCTGACCTCTCGTTTTACCGCACCGCCAGGATCCGATCTAAGAATGGCCCCACATTGGCCCGCGGGCAAGCGGTAAACAGCGAATCGTGAATTGAAAAAGTCCGTTTTCTGCAAACTCCGATTTTTTTAGGGGCGGTAGACACAGAAAATTGAGCTGGGGGACCTGTCAATTTTGCGTTCAAGCAGTGTGGGGCCGCGCAGCGGAAGTAAAACAGCATCAAGCGGCAACATTCGCTCAAATCACGAATTGGCTGACTTTTCGTTAAGTCCGGATTTTCGACTTTTTCAACACTATTCGGCCGGAAGCGGACACGAAGCCCTTGATCGGTTCTTTGCCGCTCGACAGGGAATCCGCCAGCCCTGCAGCCAGCGGATTTGGCTGCGGTGAGGGGGCCAGTCTTGCTGGCCCCTTATCCCTTATTCCCTTGTCAGATATCGCTTGCAGCGCTCGACCAGAGGTCGGCGGCTTCTGCCGCCGTCATGCGCCGCACCTCGGCCTCGTGGCTGCGGCTGGCGAAGAGTTCGCTTGCCATGATCTGCTCGGCAAGGTCGGCCGGAAGCGAGAGGATGACGCGGGCTTCGCCATTGTGCAGACCGCCAAGTTCCGTGCGCTTGCCGGTTACCATGCCGCCGGCGACCGTATTGTTGGTCTCCGGATCGATCAGGATGAAGGAGCCGGAAAGCCGGTTCTGCTCATAGGGGTCGAAGATCGCCGCTTCGTCGAAGACGAGCCGGACTTTGCCGATGGCGTTCATGTAGAGCCGCTGGGCGGCATTCCAGGTGCCGGTCTTCAGTTCCAACTGGCTGAGCGGCTGCACCTGAACGCGCTGGCGGCGGCTGCCGCTCTTCAGCCAGTAGCGTTTTCCGGGCTCGATACCCTCAGGCTGCAGCGCGACGATCTGCGCGTCGAAGGCAAGGCCGACCTGCGGCTGGGCGTCGATCGAGACGATCATGTCGCCGCGCGCCACGTCGACCTGGCGGTCGAGCACCAGCGTGATCGCGTCGCCGGCAACGGCCGCGTTGCGGACGAGATCGAAGGTGACGATCTTGGAGACATTGGCGACCATGCCGGACGGCAGGATCATGACGCTGTCGCCCGGCTTGACCGAGCCGCCGGCAACCGTGCCCTGATAGCCGCGGAAGCTTTCGCCGGGACGCGAGACGCGCTGGACAGAAAGGCGGAAGCCGACCGTCTGCGACGAGCGCACCGTGGCAAGCTCCAGCGTTTCCACCAGCGTCGGGCCGCTGTACCAGGGCATGGCGGCCTGGCCGGAATAGACGACGTTTTCGCCCTTCAGCGCCGACATCGGAATGGCGGTAATCTGCTTGACGCCGAGCGACAGGGCAAATTCCCGGAAATCATGGCTGATCTTGTCGAAGCCGGCGCGGTCATAGCCCGTCAGGTCGATCTTGTTGATGGCAAGCACAAACTGCTTGATGCCGAGCAGCGAGGCGATCGTCGCGTGCCGGCGCGTCTGCTCCAGAATGCCGAAGCGCGCATCGATCAGCAGAATGGCGAGATCGGCGGTCGAGGCGCCGGTCGCCATGTTGCGGGTATATTGCTCATGGCCGGGCGTGTCGGCGACGATGAAGGAGCGCTTGTCGGTCGAGAAATAGCGATAGGCAACATCGATGGTGATGCCCTGTTCGCGCTCGGCCTGCAGGCCGTCGAGCAGCAATGCGAAGTCGGGCAGGCCGAGATCGTTCTGCTTGCCGGTGGAATCGCGCTGCAGGGTGGCGGCCTGGTCTTCCTTGACCGCCTTGGTGTCCCAGAGCAGGCGGCCGATCAAGGTCGATTTGCCGTCATCGACGCTGCCGCAGGTGATGAGGCGCAGCGGCCTGGTATCGCGCACGGCCTTGAGCGGCTCGGCGGCGGGCAGGTTGACGACGGTTGCGGCCGAGACGGCGGTTTGGGCTGCGGTCATCTCAGAAATATCCTTCACGCTTCTTCTTTTCCATGGAGCCGGACTGGTCGCGATCGATGGCGCGGCCCTGGCGTTCGGACACCGTTGCGATTTCGAGTTCGGCAATCACCTCTTCGAGGGTGGTGGCCTGTGAGCGGATGGCGCCGGTCAGCGGGAAGTCGCCGAGGGTGCGGAAGCGGATCATGCCTTCCTGGCGGACTTCGCCGGGCAGCAGTTCCAGGCGCGGATCCTCGGCCAGGATCATCATGCCATCGCGCTCCACGAACGGCCGCTTCTTGGCGTAATAGAGCGGCACCAGCGGAATGTCCTCGGCCTGGATGTAGCGCCAGATGTCGACTTCGGTCCAGTTCGACAGCGGGAAGGCGCGCACGCTCTCGCCCTTGCGGATCATGCCGTTATAGATGTTCCAGAGTTCCGGCCGCTGATTGCGCGGATCCCAGCGATGATCCGGCGTGCGGAAGGAATAGATCCGCTCCTTGGCGCGGCTTGCTTCCTCGTCGCGCCGTGCGCCGCCGAAAGCCGCATCGAACTGGCCGGCATCGAGCGCCTGGCGGAGCCCCTCGGTCTTCATGATGTCGGTGAAGGCGGCCGATCCATGCGTAAACGGCGTGATGTTTTCGGCCTTGCCGCGCGGATTGATGTGTTCGATCAGATCGAGATCGTACTTCTTCGCGGTTTCGTCGCGGAAGGCGATCATCTCGGAAAACTTCCAGCCGGTGTTCACATGCAAAAGCGGGAAGGGCACGCGGCCGGGATAGAAGGCCTTGCGCGCCAGATGCAGCAGCACCGAGGAATCCTTGCCGATCGAATAGAGCATGACGGGACGCTCGAATTCGGCCGCAACCTCGCGGAAGATGTGGATGGATTCGTTTTCCAGCGCTTTCAGATGCGGGTCGAGCGGCGCCTTGGCGCTCTGCGGGTTGCTGAGTTCCGTATCCGGACGGCTATCGGGCATGTTTTACTCCAGACTGTCGATCGTTTGCGGGTGCCCGCAAAGCAATTCCTTGATGTTGGTTTTCCCCGGGAAGTTGGCTTTCCCAAGGCTGCGGCGGTCGCCGCGCCCTGATTGGGAAAGCCGTGGGGTGATTTACTGTGCGGCGATCGCTGCGGCCTCTTCGGCGACATGCAGGCCGCATTCGCGCGTTTCGTCCTGCTCCCACCACCAGCGGCCGGCGCGTTCCGGCTCGCCAGGCTTGATCGCCCGCGTGCAGGGTTCGCAGCCGATCGAGGGATAACCGCGAGCGTGCAGCGGATTGACCGGCACGCCGTTTGCGGAAACGAAGGCCTTGATCGCCTCCAGGTCCCAGTCGGCGAGCGGATTGACCTTCAGCAGGTGGCGTTCGGCGTCATATTCGGCAAACGGCGTTTCGGCGCGGTTGGCCGATTGGCCGCGGCGCAGGCCGGTGATCCAGATCGCAGCACCGTCGAGGGCCCGCGCAAGCGGCTTCAGCTTGCGCACGCCGCAACAGGCATGCCGGGCTTCGACGCTCTCGTAGAAACCGTTGAGGCCGTATTGCGCCGCATAGGCGTCGATATCGGCCTTCTCGGGCTCGAAGCGATGGATATGGATGTCGTACTGGCTTTCGGTCTCTTCGATCAGCGACAGCGTCTCGGCGAACAGCCGGCCGGTCTGCAGCGTGGCGATATCGATCGGCAGGCGGTGCGTGCCGATCTCGGCGGTGATTACCTGGTCCTCGATGCCGAGTGACGTCGTGAACACCACGCGGCCGCCAAGGCCGGAGACCAGCGACAGACGTCCGGCAAGGTCGAGGCCTGCCAGCCTGTCGTTCAGCGCCTGGGCTTCCGCAATCGGCCCTTCTTCCGCAATCGCATTGATAGCAGTCATGAGAATCCTGTCCTTTGTTGTCAGGAGTATCGCAGTTCACGCATGGATCGGACAGGAAAAGGGATTTCGAAAGCTGCGGCCGGAGGAGCAAATATCTCTCCGAAGCTGCCGCGATGCAGAAAAGCAGCCGCCTGCGGATGAAAATCCACATCGGCAACTCGAAAGTCTATAGAAATAGTAGAGTTACACGCAGCCTGTCAATCCGAAATCTGAATTGATGCCGAAAATGGTGCAGAAGGCGCGGTTTTGGCATAGATTAAGAGAGCTTGGCCGAGGGCGAAAAACAAGGCCAAAACGCTTGTCTCTCAAGGCTTTCTCCGGTGCGTTCAAATTCCGTTCATGCTGGTTGTGCCATAGAGGCAAAAGAACTTCCGTAGCGGTGCGAAGATTCGTGCCGCCTGTGTGTGTCGATGGTCAAAAATGATTACGCAAAAGGCGAAATATGCGCTGCGGGCGCTCACGGTCTTGGCTGATGCCGATGCCGACGAACCGGTGATGATTTCCGATATCGCGGCGCAGCAGAAGATCCCGAAGAAGTTCCTCGAACAGATCCTGCTCGACCTGAAACATCACGGCGTCGTCGCCAGCCGCCGCGGCAAGCAGGGCGGTTATCTCCTGCTGAAGCCCGCCCACACCATCACCTTCGGCGAGATCCTGCGCATCATCGATGGTCCGATCGCGCCGCTTCCGTGTCTGTCGATCACCGCCTACCGCCGGTGCGACGATTGTGACGGCGAACAGAACTGCCAAATCCGCCACGTCTTCGCCAAGGTGGCGGATGCCACCCGCAAAGTGCTGTTCTCCACCACCATCGCCGATGCCATCGCCCCAAAGCACAGCGCCGAAGTCACCCGGCTGCTGGCCTGAACGTACGCCGGCCTCTTTCTTCAAGATTTGGTGAAATCCCTTTTCCTCCGGCTTCGATGCTCCACCTGCCTGTCCATACGGGTAGGGAGGACATCATGTTTAGAATTTCAGCACGGCAAGTAGTGGCTGCGGCCATGCTTTCGATGGCTTTCGCCACCGGCGCAATTGCCCATCACGGCTGGTCCTGGGCCGAGGCGGATCAGATCGAGCTTCGCGGCACCATCGAGAAGATCTCCATGGGCGGACCGCATCCGACGCTCGATGTCGCCACCGCCGATGACGGCGTCTGGCTCGTCGAACTCGGCAATCCGCGCCAGACGGAACGCTCCGGTTTCGTCGAAGGTGTGGCCAAGCCCGGCGACCAGGTGGTGGTCCTTGGAAACCGTTCGCAGGATCCAAAAGAGAAGCGGCTGAAGGCCGTGCGCCTCACCATCGGCGAGAAGCGCTACGATATCTATCCCGACCGCATCAAGACGAACTGACCTCTGGGCGAACTGAGCTGTGATCGACATTCTCGAATGGCTGTCGGCAACGACACCTGCGCTCGCGCTCCGGCGCTCCGGAACACTCTACATGTTCGTCAACGCAGCCCATATCCTGGCGATCGGCCTTTTGGTCGGCGCCATCCTGCCGCTTGATCTGAGGCTCGCCGGCTTCTTCCGCAAGGTGCCGGTTGAGATTGTCGCGCCGTTTCTCTCCCGCGCCGCCGGTGTCGGCCTTGCCGCGGCCATTGTCACCGGCTTCTGCCTGTTCAGCGTCCGGGCGGTCGAATATGCCGGCAATCCCGCCTTCCTTGCCAAGCTTTGCCTGATCGCCCTCGGCCTTCTCAACCTATCGATCGTTCATTTCGGGCGAGGCTGGAAAACGGCGGTGTCGACAGGCATCGTCCGGCCCGGCCTGCGCTTCTCCGCCGCCCTGTCGGCCGCGTTGTGGATCGCCGCCGTCATAGCCGGACGGTGGATCGGTTTTCTCTGAAACCGGATAACCGGATCAGCGATCGCTGACCGCCGCGCGCGGGTTGACCCAGGGTTCCTGGTTCGAGCGCGCCAGCGGCTGTTTGCCGAGTATATGGTCGGCCGCCTTCTCTCCCGTCATGATCGAGGGCCCGTTCAAATTGCCGTAGGTGACGTGCGGGAAGATCGAGCTGTCGGCGACACGCAAGGCCTCGACGCCGATCACCCGCGTTTGCGGATCGACCACCGCCATCGGATCGTCCTTGGCGCCCATCCGGCAGGTGCCGCAGGGGTGATAGGCGCTTTCCAGATGTTCGCGCAGGAAGGCGTCGATCTCCTCGTCGCTTTGCACGCCTTCGCCCGGCTGGATCTCCGGCCCGCGATAGTCGTTGAAGGCGCTCTGCCCGAAGATCTCGCGGGTGAGGCGCACGCAGTGGCGGAATTTCTCCCAATCCTCCGCATGGCTCATATAGTTGAAGCGCAGCACCGGATCGGCTTTGGGGTCGGCGGAGCGTAAGCTGACGCTGCCGCGCGATTTCGAAAGGTTGTAGCCGACGTGAACCTGGAAGCCGTGGCTCTTCGCCGCCGCCTTGCCGTCATAGCTGATTGCCACCGGCAGGAAGTGGTACTGGATATCCGGCTGCTTCAGCCCGGGTGCCGAGCGCAGGAAGGCGCAGGCCTCGAACTGGTTGGAGGCGCCGAGCCCGCCGCGCGAGAGCAGCCATTGGGCGCCCGCCACCCCCTGCCAGAACCATGGCAGCCAGGAATAGAGCGACACCGGCTTGGTGCTCACCTGCTGGAAGTAGAATTCCATATGGTCCTGCAGGTTGGCGCCGACGCCCGGCCGGTCGGCCTTCACCGTAATGCCCATGTCCTGCAGATGTTGGCCCGGACCGATGCCCGACAGCATCAAGAGCTTCGGCGAATTGAAGGAGGAGGCCGAGACGATCACCTCGCGGTTCGCCTTCACCACCTCCATTCTGCCGTTGCGTTCGATCTCGACGCCGGTCGCCCGCCCGTCCTGGATCACGATCTTCTGGGCAAAGCCGTAGACGATGCTGACATTGTCCCGTTTCAGCGCCGGTTTCAGATAGGCGTTGGCGGCAGACCAGCGGCGGCCGGAAAAGATGGTCTGCTCCATCAGACCGAAGCCTTCCTGCTTGCTGCCGTTATAATCCTCCGTCGTCTCGAAGCCTGCCTGTTTGCCGGCTTCGACGAAGGCTTGGAAGAGCGGATTGGTGAAGCCGCCGCGCTGGACATGCAGCGGCCCGTCGGTGCCGCGCCAGCCTTCTTCGCCGCCATGCGAATGTTCCATCCGCTTGAAATAGGGAAGCACGTCGGCATAGGCCCAGCCGCTGGCGCCGAGCTCTTCCCAGCGGTTGAAATCCTCGGCATGACCGCGCACATAAACCATGCCGTTGATCGACGAGGAGCCGCCGATCACCTTGCCGCGCGGCGCGGTGATGCGCCGGTTGTTGAGGTTCGCCTCCGGCTCGGACAGATAACCCCAGTTATAGCGCTTCATGCTCATCGGCCAGGCAAGCGCTGCCGGCATCTGGATGAACGGCCCGAAATCGCTGCCGCCCGCCTCGATGACGAGAACGCTGTTCTTGCCGTCTTCCGACAGGCGGTAGGCGAGGGCGGAACCGGCGGAGCCCGAGCCGATGATGACGAAATCTGCTTGCATAGTCTTGTCTTTCCTAGAGCCTGCCCCTCATCCGGCTGCCGCCACCTTCTCCCCGCTCGCGGGGAGAAGGGATATGCCGCACCGTTTCGGCATTCTTAAGCGCCCCGTATGCCACGTCCCCTCTCCCCGCAAGCGGGGAGAGGGTTAGGGTGAGGGGCAACCAGATGTTCTTCAATAAGGCGCCACCACCGGCCCCATGCCCACGTAAACCGTCTTCAGTTCGGAGTAATGCTCCAGCGCCGCAAGCGAATTTTCGCGGCCGAAGCCGGATTGTTTCGAGCCGCCGAAGGGGATTTCCACCGGGCAGAGATTATAGGTGTTGATCCACAGCGTGCCCGCTTCCAGCCGGTCGACGACGCGGTGGGCGCGGGTGAGGTCGGCGGTAAAGACGCCGCCGGAAAGGCCGAATTCGCTGGCATTGGCCCGCGCGATCACCTCGTCCTCCGAGTCGAAATCGAGCACTGACATGACCGGCCCGAAGATCTCCTCGCGAGCGATGCTCATGTCGTCGGTGACATCGGCAAACACCGTCGGCTGCACGTAATAGCCTTCGCCGGAGACGTTGTTCGGAATGCCGCCGCCGGCAATCAGTGTTGCGCCCTCGGCCTTGCCCTTCTCGATGTAGGAGATCACTTTCTCGCGCTGCGCCCAGGAGACCATCGGCCCGACCTGCGTCGCCTCGTCCATCGGATCGCCGATCAGCATCGCCTCGGTGCGCGCCTTCAGCCGCTTCAGGAATTCGTCCTTGATCGCCTTCTGCACGAAGACGCGCGTGCCGTTCGAGCAGACCTGGCCGGTCGAATAGAAATTGCCGAGCATCGCCCCGCCGACCGCCGAATCGAGATCGGCATCGTCGAAGACAACAAGCGGCGACTTGCCGCCGAGTTCCATCGTCACGTGCTTGAGATTGCCGGCGGCAGCCGCCGCCACCCTGCGCCCGGTCGGCACCGAGCCGGTCAGCGACACCTTGGCGACATCGGGATGGTTGACGAGCAGCGGCCCGGTGTCGCGGTCGCCCTGGATCACATTGAAGAGCCCCTTCGGCAGTCCTGCCTCATGCAGGATCTCGGCGATCTTCAGCGCGCCGAGCGGCGTGTTCTCCGACGGTTTGAACACCATGGCATTGCCGCAGACAAGCGCCGGCGCAGCTTTCCAGCAGGCGATCTGCTGCGGATAGTTCCAGGCGCCGATGCCGACGCAGACGCCGAGCGGCACCCGCTTGGTATAGGCAAAATCCTGGCCGAGCGGGATCTGCGAACCGTTGAGGCCGGCCGGCGCGATACCGCCGAAGAATTCGAAGGCATCAGCACCCGATGTCGGGTCGGCGACAACAGTCTCCTGGATCGGCTTGCCGGTATCGAGTGTTTCGAGTTCGGAGAGCGCCCGGTTTCTCTCGCGCATGATGTCTGCTGCCCGTTTCAGGATGCGGCCGCGCGCCATCGGGCTCATCGCCGCCCATTCCGGCTGGGCACGTTTGGCGGCTGCGATCGCCCGTTCGACGATCGCGGGCGTTGCGGCATGCAGCCGGGCGATCACCTCGCCGGTCGCCGGATAGAGGCTCTCGATGACTGTGCCGTCGGTATCCTCGACATATTCGCCATCGATGAAGTGCGAGGCTTTCGGCTGGGCTTTCATGTCATTTGTCCTTGGGTGGTTCGATGTGGTCGTCCCTTCCCGCTCCGGGGAGAGGGGGAGGCGGTGGCCAAAAGCGCATTCAGATAATCTTCAGTCAGCGCGATCGAGGCTTCAATGCCGATCGGCGCGGATTTCAGACTTTGCCTGATATAGAGCCCGTCGATCATCGCCGCAGCGCCTTCGGCGATGCGTTCTGCGGCGTCAGCGGGCAGCAGCACTTTCAGATCGGCCAGCAGATTGGAGCGCAGCCGTCGCGCATAGATCACCAGGAAGCGCCGCGTCTCTTCCGAACGCTGCGCTTCGGCGTAAAAGGCAAGCCAGGCGGCAATCGTGCCCGGCGCAAACTGGTCGGCATGGAAGCTGACGCGGATGACGGCCGAAAGCCGGGCGCGCGGCGTCCTGGCGGTCCTGAGTGCGGCCACCGTATCGCTGCGCAATTGTCTTAGAAGCGAGCGGATCGTTTCGATCAGCAATTGTTCCTTGCTGCCGAAATAATGATGCGCAAGGGCTGGCGACACGCCGGCCTGCCGGGCGATGTCGGACATGGTGACGGCAAGCGAGCCGTGATCGCCGATCACCCGCAGCGCCGCATCGACAAGCGCCTTGCGGCGCACCGGCTCCATTCCGACCTTCGGCAACAGACCACTCCTTGAAATCAGCGACAGGTTATTTTTGATTGACTGATCAATCAATAAAAATCTTTCTCGATTTGGCCCGGCGCAGGTCTTTCCCTGAAAAATTGCTGCAACATATTCTGAATCTCAGGAGGTGGATCATGGCCGATGTCTTTGAGGGAACACCGACATCTTCGCTGCAGTCGAAATGGATCTGGTTCGCCGGCCTCGGCGTGCTGCTGCTCGTCTGCGGTCTGATCGCGCTCGGCAATCTGATGCTCGCCACCGTCGTCTCGGTCTATTATGTCGGCATGCTGATGCTGTTCGGCGGCGTGATCTATCTCGTCCATGCCTTCCAGGTGCGCGGCTGGGATCACGTGCTGTTCTGGATACTGAGCGGCCTGCTCTATGTGCTTGCCGGCATCTGCGCCTTCATCAACCCGATCCTGACTTCGGCGGCGCTGACACTGTTTCTGTCGCTGGCGCTCGTCGTCGCCGGCGTCTTCCGCACCTGGGTCGGCATGCGCATGAAGCCGGTCAAGGGCTGGCGCTGGATCGTCGCAAGCGGCGTCATCACCGCTCTTGCGGGTTTCGTCATCGCGCTCGGCTGGCCGGTGAACAGCCTGTGGATCCTCGGCCTGTTCCTGGCCGCCGATCTCATCGTCCAAGGCTCGACGTTGATCGCCTTCGGCCTCGGCATCCGCAGTTCAAACTGATGCCGCTGACCGTTCTTTTTTGACAAGCCCCGTTCTTTTTTGACAAGACTAGGACAGGGGATTAGACTTAACGGGTTACAGGCCGGTCCCGCGCAAGCGAACGGTCTGAGTGCGAATGCACCAAGGCACCGGCGAAATCGCCGAGAATGCTAAAAATGGTCATGCGTCCCCCAGAGGCAGGGTTCTGCCTGATCAGAAAAGGGAGGAAGTTCATGCCGATGGTCACCGTTTCCATCTCTCCGCAACAAGCAGCGGGCATCCGCGCCGCCGTCGACAATGGCGGTTATGCATCGAGCAGCGAGGTCGTCCGCGAGGCGCTCCGCCTGTGGGATACCACCCGCAAGCTCAATGAGTTCCGGGACGATGTTCTCGACGACGAGGGCGTTCCGTCAGGCGGCAGATGCGTCGCCGACATGTTCGCCGATCATGAGGCGGAGCGCCGTCGCTCCGCCTGAACAAGCGTTTGATTGCATTGGAAAAATTGAATAAACGCGGAGCGCGTGCAAGACCCTTGCGCGTTTCATAAAACTTTCACATTGGCGAAAGAGTTCATTGACCCTTCTGCGGCATGTTCCGGACGAAAAAGAACAAGTCACAGTGGAGATCAGCCCCAATGAAGACCGGCCACGTGAAGACTGGGGTGTCCTTGGCTGCCACCGTCGCGCCGGATGTCCTGCGCCGCTACGCCAGCGATCAGATCGTAACCCTTGCCAAGCTCGTGGTCGAGAATGCCTTCCAGCCGATCGTCGAGGCGGGCACCGGCACGGTCTTCGGCTACGAATCCCTGATGCGCGGCCAGGATCGCATCGGCTACGAGACGCCGGTCGACATCCTCGACGAGGCTCACCAGGCCGGCCAGCTGCTGCAGCTCGAACAGATGGTCGCCAGCCGCGCTCTCGCCAAATTTTCGACGCTGTCGAATTTCTTCACCTCGACGCTGTTCCTCAACCTCGATGTCCGGCTCATCCCGCACGGCGAACACCTGGTCGAGAGCCTGCTGCAGCATTTGCGGAAGGCGAATATTCCGCCGTCCTCCGTCTGCTTCGAATTCTCCGAGCGTTTCGACAATACCAGTGTGCCGGAATTTTCCGGCCTTGTTTCCAGGCTGCGCAAGGCCGGTTTCAAGCTGGCGATCGACGATTTCGGCGTCGGTCACGGCGAGATGAAGCTGCTCTGCGATTATGCCGTCGATTATCTCAAGATCGACCGCCATTTCGTCGCCGAGATCGACCGCAGCCCGCGCAAGCGCCATCTGTTGAAGAGCATCGTCAACATCGCCCATGTGCTCGGCACGCGCGTCATCGCCGAAGGCATCGAGACCGAGGCCGAATTCATCGCCTGTCGCGAATATGGCGTCGACCTCGTCCAGGGCTGGTTCATCTCTCGCCCGACGACGCATATATCGGAGCTGGCGGCGTCCTTCCCGCATCTGCAGGAGCTCGGCAAGAGCAAGAGGGGCAGCCAGTCGCTCGACGAAATCCTCATTCGCAAGCAGATCGAGATGCTGCCGACGGTCTACGAGAACGACAGCATCGACAGCGTCTTCGAACTCTTCCGCCGCAATCCACGCCAGGCCTTCTTTCCCGTCCTCAACGCCAATGACGAGCCGCGCGGCATCATCCACGAGCATCACCTCAAGGAATATATCTACCAGCCCTTCGGCCGCGATCTCCTGAAGAACAAAATGTATGAGCGTAGCATCTCGCATTTCGTCGAGATGGCGCCGATCGTCGGCCTCGACAGCGACGCCGAGCAGCTGATGGCGATCTTCGCCAATATGGAGGGCAGCAACTGCCTGATCCTGACCGACAATATGCGCTATGCCGGTGTCGTCTCCGCCGCCTCGCTGATCAAGGTCATCAACGAGAAGCAGCTGAAGACCGCGCAGGACCAGAACCCGTTGACCGGCCTGCCGGGCAATCGTGCCATCCGCGATTTCATGCGTCAGTCCGGCCGCGACGGCGATGAGCTCCGCCACTTCTGTTATTGCGACTTCGACAATTTCAAGCCGTTCAACGATACCTATGGCTTCCATCTCGGCGACCACGCGATCTCGCTGTTTGCCGCGCTGATGCGCCGCTATTTTTTCGCCGAGCGCCATTTCCTCGGCCATGTCGGCGGCGACGATTTCTTCATCGGCGTCGTCGGCTGGACCAAGGAAGAGCTGACGGAGATCCTCGACCGGCTGATCAGCGATTTCCATGACGACGTGCGGGATTTCTATTCCGACGAGGACCGCGCCGCCGGCCGCATCCTCGGTCACGACCGCACCGGCGCCGAAGCTTTGTTCCCGCTGATGCGCTGCTCGATCGGCGTCATCGAACTGCCGGAAGGCCTCGTCATCGACGATATCAACCGCGTCAGCGCCGAAATCGCCATCATCAAATCGGCCGCCAAGGACAGCGAGGAAGGCCTGGTCTTCCACCTGCTGGGCGAGGCGAATTGACGCCTCTGCCACATCAAGCCTTCCCAAGCCCGCGGGCCTGATTTACTTCCTGTGCTTCAGACAAAAAGCAAGAGCGGTTCCGCCCACTTCCATCAAAAGCTGAACCGCTCCAGGGAGGAGCCGGTCATGCCATTGCCTCAGGATATGCGTTTCGTCGATCTGCCGTCCTTCGGCGGGCCGGAGGTGATGACGATCGGCAGGCGTCCGCTTCCTGTGCCCGGCGACGGAGAGGTCCTGGTGCGCGCCGAGGCGATCGGCGTCAACCGCCCGGATATTGCCCAGCGCCAGGGCAACTATCCCGCGCCGAAGGGTGCGAGCCCGATCCTCGGCCTGGAATTGTCGGGCGAAATCGTTACCGTCGGCCCGGGCGTCAGCGGCCATGCCGTCGGCGACAAGGTCTGCGGGCTCGCCAATGGCGGCGCCTACGCCGAATATTGCCTGCTGCCGGCAGGCCAGATCCTGCCCTTCCCCAAAGGTTATGATGCAGTGAAGGCGGCAGCTTTGCCTGAAACCTTCTTCACCGTCTGGGCCAATCTCTTCCAGATGGCCGGGCTGACGGAAGGCGAGACGGTGCTGATTCATGGCGGTTCCAGCGGCATCGGCACGACAGCGATCCAGCTCGCCCGCGCCTTCGGCGCCGAGGTCTACGCGACGGCGGGCTCGAAGGAAAAATGCGAGGCCTGCGAAAGGCTCGGCGCCAAACGCGCGATCAACTACAGGAGCGAGGATTTCGCCGAGGTCATCAAGGCCGAGACCGACCACGGCGTCGATATCATCCTCGACATGATCGGCGCTTCCTATTTCGAGCGCAACATTGCCTCGCTGGCGAGGGATGGCTGTCTTTCGATCATCGCCTTCCTCGGCGGCGCGCTCGCCGAAAAGGTCAATCTCTCGCCGATCATGGTCAAGCGCCTGACGGTCACCGGTTCCACCATGCGGCCGCGCACGGCGGAAGAAAAACGCGCCATCCGCGACGACCTGCTCTCGGAGGTTTGGCCGCTGCTGGAAGCCGGCATCGTCGCCCCCGTCATCCACAAGGTCTTTGCCTTCGAAGAGGTCGTCGATGCGCACCGGCTGCTGGAAGAGGGCAGCCATGTCGGCAAGATCATGCTCACCGTCTGAGGTCAGCTTCGGACCAGCATTCCTGCGCAAGATGAAGCTGATCCCGGCCGTTTGTGAGTCTACGGGGTCGTTGAACAGTCGTCTGATCGAAACCCGGCCCCGAAACTGCGCATCTTGATGTGGCTTTGCTTGCGCGTTGTACGGTCCCTACGAGGAATGCAATGGCTCTATTCCACGCCTGTCCCATCTGCCGCAGCAGAATTCCGCATTTCGAACCGCTTCCGCGCTACTACATCGACAAGGCGGTCGAGCACGGCTTTCCCTATCGCGTCGATGAATTCGAGACGATCAACCATCAGGCTTACAGCTGCCCCAATTGTCATTCGACCGATCGCGACAGGCTCTTCGCGCTGTTCCTGACGCCGGTGTTCCAGCGCCTCAATCCGGCGCAGGCCTTCCGGTTCCTGGACATTGCCCCGGGCCGGGCCTTGAGCTTCTGGCTCAAGAGCCACCCGCATATCTTCTACCGCAGCTGCGACATGTATATGCCCGAGGCAGACGACAAAGCTGATATCCACAACCTGCCCTACGCCGACGAGACCTTCGACTTCGTGCTTTGCTCCCATGTGCTCGAACATGTCGAGGATCCGGTGCGTGCCACCGCCGAAATCCGGCGTGTTCTCAAGGAGCACAGCATCGCCATCCTGATGGCGCCGATCTGCCTGTCGATCGAGCACACCCATGAAAATCCCGAAGTGACGACGCCGGAAGGCCGCTGGGCGCATTTCGGTCAGGACGACCATGTGCGCCTCTTCTCAAGGTCCGGGTTCATCGATGTGATCCGGCGCGCCGGTTTGGCGGTGCAGCAAGTTCCGGTCACCGAATTCCTGGCCCCCGATGTCTGCGATACCTATGGCATCGGCCGCAGCTCCGTCCTCTATCTCGGCGTGAAGCAGGAGGCCGTCCAGCAGGAGCCGGAACGCAACGTCGCCTGAGGGCACGGCAAGAGCATGTCGCGCAAAAGTGTGCAGCGGTTTTGCGACAAAGACATGCATAAAAACAAAGACCTAAAGCGTGACAAGCGAATCTGAAAGATCGCCGCACGCTTGAGCGTCCACTTATGAAAAGGCGCCCCGAACCCGAGGCGCCTTTTTCAATTTCGGCTGTCTCTCAGCGTCAGCGACACCGCGACCGCGAGAACACCGGGCAACGCCATGAGCAGATAGAGCCAGTGCGCCGCCGACAGCGCGCCTGATATGCCGCCGGGATGAACGAGGCCGGCGCCATTGGCGATGACGCCGGCAAAGGCGGCCCCGAACGCCCCACCTAGCGAACTCATCGTCGGGATCGCGGCAGAAGCCTTGTCCTTCTCGTTGTCGGCGACGAGTTTCAGCACCATGGCGACGAGATGCGCCCAGCCGAGACCGATGCCGAAGCCCATCATGAACATGCCGATCGCCGCCGGCACGATGATCAGCATATGCCCCTCGGGATTGTCCTTGGCGAGGAAGAGGGCGAGGCAAGCGGTCGCCGCCGCCTCGATGAGGGCGCCGATGACGATTGCCCAATAGGCTCGACCGCCGGTCCACGAGCCGCTGAGGAAGGCCGCGAAGGTCCAGCCGAGGGCGACGAGCGCCACGAGATAACCCGAGACGATCGCGGGCACCCCATGCAGGGTCTGCAGGAAATAGGGAATGAAGACGTCGCTGACGAGAACGACGGTCATGGCGAGCATCGCCAGGTAGACCCGTGAAATCGGCTGGGAAAGGCTGACGGCGCCGGAGGGCAGCAGCCGGTTCGGGCTTCGGCCCTCGATGAAGATCATGCCGGCGACCGCGACGACCGAAGCGGCGATCAGCGCGACCTTCATCGCTGTCGCCTCGATCGCGCCCGCCGTGCTGACCATCAGAACGGCGGCAAGCAGCAGTCCGATCTGAGCAACCGGCGTCTTTGCCTGCTCGCGGTCGTCCTCGACGTCGGGCAACAGCCGCGGCGCCAAGAGCGCCATCAGCAGGCCGAGTGGCACGAGCACGATGAAAGCATAGCGCCAGGCGTGGCCCGCAGAAAAGAAGCCGCCGAGCGTCGGCCCGATGACGGTCGAGACCCCCCAGATTGCCGCGTAGAGCGTCGATGCCTTCGGCCATAGCGGCTCGGGATAAACGAAGCGGATGAAGGCATAGCCGAGCGCTGCAAGTGCGCCTGTTCCGAGACCCTGCACCGCACGTCCGATCAGCACCACCGGCATCGACGGTGCGGCTGCGGCAATCAGGCTGCCGGCGCCGAAGACCAGTGCTGCGATCACATAGACGGATCGAAGCCCGATGCCGCGCGGCCGCATGGCGACGAAGATCGAGCCGAGCACGGCGGCGGCGACGAACAGGCTGGTGACCCAGGAAAACAGCGCGAGCCCGCCGATATCGCGCACGATCGAAGGCGCGATCGTCGCCATGATGTAACTCTCCACCGCATAAAGCGTCACGCCGCCGGCCAGCATCAATGTTGCCGGCAGGTGCTCGGGCAGGAAGAGGCGGAAGACGGAGCTGGCGCTGGGAATGGCTGCTGTCTGGTCGATATTCGACATGGGAGGACCCCGAGATTTTTACTGGCGAAGGATTATTTTCCAAGTTATAAATTGGAAAATTGCATGCCGTCTCGAATTAAACAAGACTTGACTTGGAAAATATGCGCCAGTCCCCAGCCAACCGGATCCTGATCCTGATAAAGACCGACGGGCCGCAGCTCGCCGCCGCGATCGGCGATACGCTTGGCATATCGGGCGAGGCCGCCCGCCAGCAACTGTCGAAGATGGCGGAGGAGGGGCTGGTGGAACCGGTCACCGTTGCTGCTGCCGGCCGTGGCCGGCCGCGCCAGCTCTGGCACCTCACAGCCGCGGGCAACCGCCAGTTCCCGGATGGCCATGCCGAACTGACGGCAAACCTCCTCGGCACGCTCGTCGAACAGCTCGGCCCCGCAGCCCTCGATAAGGTCATTGCCGCCCGCGAGGCCGAGACGCTGCAGCGTTATCGGCAGGAACTCAGCCAGGCGCATGGCCTTGCCGCGCGCGTCGAGGCCCTTGCCGGCATCCGCACCCGCGAGGGCTATATGGCCGATTGTTGGAGACAAGCGGACGGCTCCTTCATGCTGGTCGAAAACCACTGCCCGATCTGTGCGGCCGCCACCGCCTGCGCCGGCTTCTGCCGCTCCGAACTCGAAACCTTCCGCGCCGTCCTTAGCGCCGAGGTCGAACGCAGCGAACACATCCTCGCCGGCGCCCGCCGCTGCGCCTATCGTATCACGCCAGGTTGACCGACATCGCTCGCAAGCGGCTTGCACTTCACGCCGGTTGCCGCGCCTGCCGCCTGCTGCTTTCGAGATAGAGCAGCACTCCGATTGATGCGAGACCCGCGGCCGCGCCGACGAAGGCGGTGCCGGAATAATCGGTGATCGCGGTGCCGAAGGCGAAGAGACCAGCGCTGATGCCAACCCCAATGAACGTGTTCAGCGAGATCAGCGAGGTTCCGAGCCCCGGCCGGTCCGCGATCAGGTCCTGCAGATAGGTGATCGGCACGCTGAGGATCGCTGCCGCCCCGCAGGCATTGAAGAGGAGGAGTGCATAGACATGCCAGGGTGTGGAAGCAAAGCCGAGCAGCAGCAGATAGACGCAATAGATCAGCGCGCCGAAGGCGAGCACGTGCGCGCTTCGGAAGCGGCGCTGCGCAAAACCCCACATCATCATGAACGGCATCTCGAGCAAGGCCGTCAAACCTGCCATGAAGCCGACATCGACCACGGTGCCGCCGGCCGCATGGGTGATGATCAGCGGCAGGAGCATGGCGTTCAGCCGCTGCAGTCCGAACAGCATCGCCATGACGATGACGCGCGACAGCACATGCGGCACGAAAATCCGTTTCAACGAAGCAAAGAAGCCGACTGGATCGGGGGCAGGGCCGCCGGCGCCATTTCCGGGTGCGAAGAAAAAATACAGGCAGAAGCAGGTGCAGCTTGCCAATGCCGCGATCCCATAGGCCGGCGTCATCGACGGCGAACTGACGAGATAGAGGCCGATCAACCCCGGCGCCAGCGCCCATGAGCCGGAAAAGAGCGCCCGCACCGTTGCGGTGATCGCCGCCCCCTGGCCACGGTCCATCTGGTTGGTCCTGGCGCGCAGGCTGGCAAACAGCAGCGAATAGGTGGAATTGCTCATCGGCACCAGCAAAAGCGTGGAGAAGATGAAGACCGCGGGGCTATGAATGAGCGCGATCGACCCGAAGCCGAGCATGCCGGCGACGCAAAGCCCCAGCACCAGCGGCCGGCGCTCCTTCAGCCTGTCCGACCAGATGCCGAGCGTCAGGCTCGTCGTGACGTTGACGATCGAAGAGAAGAACACCAGTGCCGAATAGGCGCCGTTGCTCATGCCGAGTTCGTTGATCCCGATGATCGACTGATAGGGCGCGGTCGACGCATAGGTGAAGGCGAGCGCGACGAGTGTCACGGTCGGAATACGGATCCTGTTGTCGCGAAGGATCAAGGAAAAGGTGGATGGCATGGGGAGCGGTTCCTGATGCACCACTCTTAGCCGCATCGGATCCATCAGAGAAACGATAGTTTTCGATCGCCTCGGTCAATTTATGTGATGAATATTTGGACGATGTGATCGCCGAAAGAGCCCGCAACGAGGCTGAGCGCCTAGCTCGCCCGGTAAATGCTCGCCGTGCCCGCAGCCGATTGACTCTATCAATCTTCTGCCCTTAGTGCTCGCCGGGGTTGATCAATTGGATGGGGACAATGAAATTTCGCTTTGTTGGCGCTGTGGCGCTTTCTTTTGCCGTTGCAGGTTGCAGTAGCGTTGCTCCTGACGGTCGGCCGCTCATTCAACACTTCTTTCGGGATCTTGTGATGAGGGGATGTGGTTTCCAGATGACATGGGAATCGGCGAGACAAGCCACAGATACCTTTAAGCCAGTTATACCGACTGACAGAGAACGCATGACTGACAGAGGCCTCATGAGAGCTGCGATTGCAATTTGCGGCAAGGCGAAACCCGGAAATAAGAGCAAAGCCATCGAAGTCCAGGTTCCTGACAGTGGCGGTGCCCTCCGGAAAATCGTTGTTGAAAGAGAATAGAAAGCGCAGACGCTCACCCCAGCCTCCGTCTTCCTCGGGCTTGACCCGAGGACCCACGCTGGCATCCATCAGCACCGGGCATGGATCCTCGGCTCAAGGCCGAGGAAGACGGAATGTGCGGTGACGTCTTCGCCAAACTCGCCGCAGGCGCGCCAGGTGCTCCATCAGGCAGGCACTCGCGCGGCCGCCTAACCCTTGCAAAGCGTCAACCCCGTTGGCTTTCCCCGCGTGACGCGTTATGGACTGCGCTACCCCCGCCAGCATCCGGACAAAAGCTCATGACTAATCCCGTCACCGTCGAAGTCACCCGCGGCCTGCTCGTCGAAAGTCGCCATCGCGGCGCGGTGGCTGTCGTTGATGGCGACGGCAAGCTTGTCTTCTCGCTGGGCGACATCGAGGCTGCGATCTTCCCGCGCTCGTCCTGCAAGGCGATGCAGGCGCTGCCGCTGGTCGAGAGTGGTGCTGCCGATGCCTATGGCTTCGGCGACAAGGAATTGGCGCTGGCCTGCGCCTCGCATAATGGCGAGGACGAGCATGTGACGCTTGCCGCGTCCATGCTGTCGCGGGCCGGTCGCGATGCCGAGGCGCTGGAATGCGGCGCCCATTGGTCGATGAGTCAAAAGGTCCTGATCCGTCAGGTCCGCGCGCTCGATGCGCCGAACGCGCTGCACAACAATTGCTCGGGAAAACATGCGGGCTTTATCTGCGCCTGCTGCCATCAGGATATCGATCCAAAGGGCTATGTCGGCTACCAGCACCCGCTGCAGGTCGAGATTCGCGCGGCGATGGAAAGCCTGACCGGCGCGGTGCTCGGAGCAGAAAGCTGCGGCACCGATGGCTGCTCGATTCCAACTTATGCCGTGCCGCTGCGCAGCCTTGCCCACGGTTTTGCCAAAATGGCGACCGGCACCGGCCTCGAACCCCTGCGTGCAAAGGCATCACGCCGCCTGATCGAAGCCTGCATGGCCGAACCCTTCTACGTCGCCGGCTCCGGCCGCGCCTGCACGGAGTTGATGCAGATCGCCCCCGGCCGGATCTTCGTCAAAACCGGCGCCGAGGGCGTCTTCTGTGCGGCGATCCCGGAAAAGGGCATCGCCATCGCCCTCAAATGCGAAGATGGCATGACCCGCGCCGCCGAAGCCATGGTGGCGGCGACCCTCGCCCGCTTCTTCGAGACGGAGAGCGAGGTTCATGCGGGCCTGATGGCCCATGCCGCAACGCCGATGCGCAATTGGAACGGCATCCATGTCGGCGATATCAGGGTCACCTCCGCCTTGGCCGGATGAGTTCGATCCCACGTATATAAGTTACTAAAAAATAAGAATTATCTAATATAAAGGAGGTGCGCCCCGCGATCGCGGATGCACCCCTTCGCGGCGACGTGAGCACAGTCCAAGCCATGAGGGCAGGGCATGTTTGCAGGCCGCTATCTCTGGTGGATGCTGATGGGTATCGGCATCTTCATGTTCGCCGCGCTGAGCCTCGATTATATCACCTGGCTCACCATCCAGCTGTCCGGCTGCGGCGATATGGCCGGCGCCTGCGAACCGGCCCTCCGGCTGATATCGGGCGTGCTCAAACCCGCCTGCATCTGGGCTGCGATCGCCGTGCTCTTCATGGCGACGCTGCTCCGTCTTCACGCTCTCTCGCTCATCTGGTTCTGGGGGCCGATCGTCGCCATCTGGTTCGTTGCTTCCACGCCGATCCTGCTCTTCCTGGCGGCGGATGCGGCGGCTCTGACGCGACCCGCCACCCTGGCGGCGCTGCCCGTCGCCTTGCTGTTTCTGGCGGCTTTCGTCGCCTATCTCATGATTGCCGTCGAGGATGGCGACATGCCGCCGCTCGCAGCCTCGGCGCCGTTGCGCCTCGCACTCCGCCTGACGGCGGTCTATGGCGCGCTTGCCGGTGCAGCCTTCATGCCGGAACTGTCGCGGATCGCCGGGACCCTGCTCGATATGCCGGCTCTTTCCGTCATCATCGCGCTGGCGCAGCCATATCTGCAGACGGTGCTTACCCTTGGAGCCGGCAGCATGGCGCCGGCCTATGCCGTGCTGACGGCCTTCATCGCGGCCCTTGCCGCAAGCCTCTTGCCGCATGCTGCAGCACCGCAGCCCTCCCGCAGCACCATCATGCTGCGGCGATTGCGCCGTTGAGATCGCGATAGGGTTTCAGCTGTTCGGCCGTCATCTCCATGGGCACGATCAGCCCCGCCACCTCGGAAATGCCAAGCACCGGGCAGGGCGAGACGAGGTCGAACTTCTCCTCGGTCAGCAGCACATGCGTTTCGGCCGCGCAGCGGGCGATATGCCGCTTGATCGCCGCCTCCTCGAAATCGCCGGTGGAAAGCCCGTGCACCGGATGCGCCGCCGTCACCCCGAGGAAGAAGAGGTCGGGGCGAAGCTGCGAGATCGCCGCCATCGCCGCTGCCCCCGTCGCCACCATCGAATGTTTGTAGAGCCGTCCGCCGGTGAGGATCACCTCGGCTGTCGGGTGGTGTTCCAGCTCGGCGGCGATCGTCGGGCTGTGGGTCGCAACCGTCAGCGGCATGTCGCGCGGCAAATGCCTGGCGATCTCCGCCGTCGTCGTGCCGCCGTCGAGGAAGATCATCTGACCGGGCCTCACCATCGCCGCCGCCGCTGCTCCCAGCCGCGCCTTGATCTGCGACGAGACGCTGCGCCGCGCGGTGAAATCAGGCAGGTCTGGCGCCAGCGGCATTGCCCCGCCATGCACCCGTTTCAACAGCCCCTCCGCCGCCATTTCCCTGAGGTCGCGGCGGATAGTGTCCTCGGAAAGCGCGAAATCCTCGGCGACGCGCTTGGCGACCACTTGGCCGTCACGGCGCAGGATGTCGAGTATGAGGGTCTTGCGTTGCGTTGTCAGCATCGTCTCTCTGCACGAAATTAAACATAATAGCCCGATATTGCACGAAGTGACTCGACATTCAAGAAATATCGTGCATTTTCACGAAATCCCGTGCATAAGGCCGGGAAAGTGCTCACGCATAAAGCGGAGCGAAGGAGTGGATCATGTTGATTTTGATTGCCGGGCCCTATCGGTCCGGAACGGGCGACGACCCGGAAAAGATGGCCGCCAACCTGAAGCGGCTGGAAGCGCCTTCGCACGCGCTGTTTCAGGCCGGCCACGTGCCGATGATCGGCGAATGGGTGGCCCTGCCGATCTGGCACGCCGCCGGCGGCCGGTCGGTCGGCGATGCGCTCTACGAAGAGATCTTCCACCCGGTCGCCGGCCGGCTGCTGGAACTCTGCGAGGGCGTGCTGCGCCTGCCGGGCGATTCCAAGGGAGCGGACAACGACGTCCGCATCGCCCGGGAACGCGGCATCCCGGTCTGGCACCGGCTGGAGGATGTGCCGGGCTGCGGCTGATCGGGTTTTGGCGTCGGCGGCGCTCTCGTTGCCCTTCGCTTACGCTCAGCGCATTCGCGGCCTTGCCGCTCACCCCCTCATCTGCCTGCCGACATCTTCTCCCCGCTGGGGAGAAGCGGACTCGTGGCGGCGCCTCGCTCCTCTGAAGCGTTGCAATGGAGAAGAGGGCGCCCGGCTTGCGCCCTCTTCTCCCCAGCGGGGGTCCGGAGGACGGGTCGAGACCCGTGGCTCGACCCTGGTCGGTGGCCCGAAGGGTCGGATGAGGGGGCCACACGGCACGTCTATTATGTCTTCGCACTCGACTTCCCGATGGGCGTCAAAACCCAATCTCACCCGTTCCAGCCCGCGCATCGCTACGCTATAACCCTTGCCGAAAGGGAGTCGAGAACCATGCTGACACTGTATTACGCGCCGGGAACCTGCGCGCTCGCAAGCCTTATTGCCCTGGAAGAATCCGGCCTGGCCTTCGAAGTAAAGAAGATCAGCCTCCGCGATGGCGAGCAGCGCGCGCCGGACTATCTGAAGATCAACCCGAAGGGCCGGGTGCCGGCACTGGTCACCGATTACGGCGTGCTGACGGAAACGCCGGCGATCCTGGCCTATATCGCCCAGAGCGCGCCGGCCGCCAAGCTGGCGCCGCTTGACGATCCTTTCGAATTTGCCAGGCTCCAGTCCTTCAACAGCTATATCTGCTCGACCGTGCATGTGAACCATGCCCATCGCCCGCGCGGCTCGCGCTGGGCCGACGAGCCGGCGGCAATCGAGGCGATGAAGGCGAAGGTGCCGCAGAATATGGCCGATTGTTTCACGCTGATCGAGCAGACGATGTTCGAAGGCCCATGGGTGATGGGTGAAGCCTATTCGCTCGCCGATCCCTATCTCTTCGTCATGACCGACTGGCTACCGTCGGACGGCGTCGATCCCGCCCGGTTCGAAAAGGCGAGCGATCACCATGCCCGCATGCTGCAGCGCCCCGCCGTCCAGCGGGCGCTGGCCTACGATCGGGCCTGATCTCTACCGGCGCGTCTTTTCAGACGCGCAAAGGACGCCGTGACACTTTGAATTATGCGGTAAAACGGGCGGCAAGCTTCTTCGGCGCCCGGAACAGCCAGGCGCCGATCAGCCGCAGCCGCAATTCCTCGTCGCCGATCATGGCGGCGCGCAACGGCAGATACGGCCAGCCGACATAATGATCGGTTTGAAAATAGACGTCGGGCGCCATTTCCAGCAGGTGATCCTTGTCGTCGAGCGAAATCGAGATCACGATCGTCTCGGCGTTCTTCACCGCCACAAAACTCTTGCCGCCGACCTTCAGCGCCGGATTGCCGTAGGAGGTGCTCTTCTCGACATCAGGCAGCCCGGCTTCCGCCGCCAGCCGCTTCAGGCGTTCGAAGATCGCATCGACATCGCCGGCCATGGTTCCGCCCTTTCTGCCAGGGCGAAACCTAGAGCCTTTCCGGGTTAGATTGAAGCATTCTGTTGGCTCAAACGGAGTCGGATGGTCGACCGGCCGGCGCGCGTCGTAGCCCGGCTCTACGGCCAAGCCGGCCGGTCGATCAGCCGGCCCGTTTCAGCCAACCCGGTGGGCCGGGCATCTTTCCGCCAGGATCAAAGGCGATCGGCTCGGACGTACCGTGGGGTATGCCCGTCGCCAATCGCCTTTGCCCTGACGAAAACCTGCTCCGGCAGAATGCTTCAATCTAACCCGGAAAGGCTCTCGCATATTTTCAGGCGCATTTCGCCAGCGGCGGCTTGGCCTCCGCCTGAAAGCCGGTCTGCATCCCGAGCGGCAGATCGGCGATTTCGCGCATCGACATGCGCTCGACCTCGGGATGCCGCAGCGGATCGTCCTTCCAGGCCGGGGCAATTTCTGCGCCTCCCACCTGAAGGGCAGGTCTCAAGAAAAACTTCAGCAACGACATGGCATGCCTCGCTTTCTCAGTGGCGTAGAAGGATGATCGCAAGCGGCTGGCGCCTGCTGAGCCGTCCCACCCGCCCACACCCTGCGTTCGAATGGATTGCCTATGCTTGCAATGTCGGCCTCAACAGGCAGATTTTCAATTGAGAATAACGCTGAGGCGGTATAGAAAAACTATATGAAGAACCTGAACATGGTCCATCTCAACGGCCTGCGGGCGCTGGAAGCCGTCGGCCGTCTCGGCTCGCTGCAGGCAGCGGCCGACGAACTCGGCGTCTCGGTCGGCGCCGTCAGCCAGCAGGTCATCAAGGCCGAAGCCCAGCTTGGCCAGGTGATCTTCGAGCGCACAGCCCGGGGAATGATCGTCACCGAAGCCGCTCGGCCGGTACTCCTGGCGCTCGACGAGGGGTTTGCCCGTCTTTCGGCGGCGGTATCGATCGCCAGCCGCAAGGATGATACGATCCTGACCATATCGGTGGCGCCGGTCTTCGCCGCCCGCTGGCTGGTCTGCCGGCTCGATCGTTTCGCCGAGCGTCATCCCGACATCAAGCTGCGGCTGGATGCAACGACCAATCTCGTCAGTCCGGCGCTTTGCGATGTCGATATCGGCATCCGCGTCGGCACCGGTAAATGGCCTGACGTGAAGGCCGAATTGCTCCTGGAACAGGAGGTCTTTCCCGTCTGTTCGCCTGAGATGGCGGCGAAGTTGAAAGAACCCGCCGATATCCTCGCCCTGCCGGCCATCATCGACGGCCATGCCATGTTCACCTGGGAGGTCTGGATGCGCGAGGCCGGACTATCAGGCGCGACGCTTTCAACCCGCCACGTCTTCAACGATGCCTCGCTCTGCCTCGATGCGGCGATCGCCGGCCAGGGCGTCATGCTGGCCTGGCAGACCCTTTCCGGCTTTGCGCTCGCCGAAGGCCGGCTGGCCGCCCCCTTCGGCATTCGCGCCCGTACCGGCTTCGGCCACTACTTCGTCACCGCCGAAGGCATACGCGAGCCGAAGAAGGTCAAGGATTTCAAGGCCTGGATTCGCGAAGAGATGGCCGGCACGCTCGCGCTTTTCCAGTGATTTTCACACCTCGATCGGCTCCTTGCCGCGGGTCGCCTGCATCGCCTTATAGGCCGGGCGGGACTGGCAACGCTCGATCCAGGCTTTGACATTGGGATGGGCTTGGAAAAGCTTCTCTTCGCTCTGGGCGTAGCGCAGAACTTCGGCGAGGTTGAGATCGGCGACGGTAAATCGGTCGCCGACGATCCACTGCCTTCCGGCAAGGTGGCCTTCGAGAACCGCCAACGGCTTGCGCAGCGACCGGCAGGAAACCGCGATCGTCTGTTGGCCGCCTTCGCTGTTTTCGAGCCCGTTATCATAGGTGAGCACGATCTTCACCGTAAGCGGTTCGACCTGCGACGCCGCCCAGACCGTCCACATCGTCAGCAATCCGTCTTCTTCGACGGTTTGGCCGGAAAGCGGCCCGCCATGTCTGCGTGCCAGGTAAAGATTGATGGCCAGCGACTCGTGCATGACGAGATCGCCATCCCTGATGCTGGGGATTTGCGCCATCGGGTTGACGGCGATGAAATCAGGCGAATGCGTATTGAGGGGCGCATCCGTTGCGAGCGGTTCTGCCAGCCGCCTTGCCTGAAGCACCGGCACCGAGCGGAATTCGAGCCCGAGTTCCTCCGCCATCCAGTAAACGCGAGACGCGCGCGATCGATAGACCCCGTAGATTGTCAGCATGAACGATATCCCCTCGATATGTCCAAAGACCGTAAATGCCGGATCAGGCTGCGAGAAGTCCCTGGCGCTTATGGGATGATGAAAGCTTTTGATGCGCCAAGCAATTCCGGTAAAAAAGTGCTCAGTTGTACAAACCGCGCGGTGGTTTTCACAGGCCGGAAGAGAGTCGAGTGCCTGACAGACACCAAGTCGGGGGGCCTCTGTAGGCCGGTGCGAGTTTGGCGGAAACGCGCCCCCACCCTCCGTCATCCTCGGCCTTGTGCCGAGGATCTATGCCCGTGGCGATTGATCGATACGGTGCAGATGCTCGGCACAAGGCCGAGCATGACGGAGCAAGGGGCGGGCGAAGGAGCCACTCACGGAACGAATGCCCTTGTCAGGAATGCTATCCGCGCGCGAAACCAAGCAATGCCGCCTTCGGCATAAGCTGACTTTATGCCACAAAAACAAAGAGATAGAGCATTTTCGTCTCTGGGGAAAGCAAATGCTCTCCTCAGGAGACGCGGTTCCGCTCGACAGTCAGCTGTGCATAGGGCGAGCCGCCGCCCGCCATCTCGCCGGAGACCTTCTTTTCCCATTGGAAGCCGAGCACCGCCCCTTCGGCGGTCTCCTGGAAGATGTTGTCGGTGATGACGGCAGTGCCTGCGCCATCGGCGACCGAGACGGCGCATCCCACAGGCGCCTTGCGCACCACATTGCCTGTCACAACGACGTTGCGCAGATACGGTCCCCAGCCGATCTGAAGGCCCCACCGCGGCGCGCCCTCGATCACATTGCCTGAAATCAGCGTATCGGCCTCGGCCGCAATGCCGATGCCGAAGCCGACCTCGTGCTGGTATGGGCCGCGCAGCGTCAGGTTGCGCACGACATTGCCGGTGACGCTCGCCAGCCGGCCGCCCTCGTCGAAATTGGCGATCGAGATGCCGTTCGCCGCCCCGTCGATCATGTTGGCGGAAACGACGGCGCCTTCGAAGGCGAATTCGACATAGATCGCCGTCTCGCCGGACCGCCGGCACTGATTGCTGCTGATCTGGATGTCCGAAGCCGAATTGGCGCGGATCGCCGTAAAGGCGCAATCGGAGATCTGGTTATTCACCACCATCACGCCGTCGGCGCGGAAGATGTTGATGCCGTTGCCGTTTTGCCCGGTGCCCCCGTCATTGGCGCGGATGTTGGAGATGCGGTTGCCTGATACGACAGTGCCGTCCTCCGCCTTCTTCCAGCGATGCACCAGGATGCCGCCATTGCCGCAATCCGAGACCGTATTGCCGGTGACCGAGAGGGTGCTGGAATCCACCGCGTAAAGCCCGGATTGGGCAGCCCCCGAGATGCGGCTGCGCTCGATCCGCCCGCCGCAGCGCTCCAGTTGCAGCCCGTGTTTGCGGCTGCCGCCGATCTCGCAATTGTCGATCAGCACCTCGTCGACGCCGGTAAATTGCAAAAGCCCGCCGGCATAGTCGCCAAGCCAGCGGTTGCCGCCGTCGATGACGAGATTGGAAAGCTCGATCCGCCGCACGTTCTCGGCCGCAAACAGATGGCCTTCGCCAGTATAGACGATCCGCGAGGCGCCCGGCACGCCAGTGATACGCGTATTGTCGGGCAAAGTGAGATTGGAGACCCGGTAGGTGCCGGGCGGCAGGAAGACCGGCACGTTCTCGCGCGCCGCTTGTTCGATCATCTGCTGCAGGTTGCGGGTCTTGCGATCGCCGCTGTCGGGAATGGCGCGATAGTCCACCGCGTCGATCGCCCCGCGCAGATTGGGCTGAGCGGCCGCCGTCAGCGGCGAGGCAAGTGCGCGCGATGCCCCTCCCGCAACGGCCGAGGCGGCAAGAAAGAAAAGCATGTCGCGGCGTGAGCGCATCCGGGGATCACTTGTCATAACGCGCCGTAGCAGGAAACGTGCCAAACCCGCATGAATTGTTTTGGCACAAGCTTGGCAAAGGCCGGCGAAATTGCCGCTATGGCCGAGCGCGACGGCAGGATATCGCCGCTTATATTGTCGTCTTGTTCACCCTTTCATTTAAGCAAGCCGAAGGAAATGAGGACTACTTTGAAGGGAATTTCAATGATGACGATTGCGGGATACGGCCTTCGGCCGGCGGGGAGAATGGCGTCATGCACGAATTGGGTGCCAGGCGATGGGAATCGACCGATGCCCTGACGGCCGAAACGCGACGCATCGTCGCCGCGACGGAGGCAATGATGGCATCGACCGCTCATCACCTTTCCGAGGGTATCGAGAACCTGCGCCTCAAAGCGATCGTCCACGAACTGCCGGATTTCCTTTACGTCAAGGATCGTGACAGCCGCTTCGTCTTCGCCAACGCCGTCACCGCCAGCAGCCTTGGCCTGGAGAGCGCCGCGCTGATCACCGGCAAGCGCGATTTCGACCTGTTCGATTTCGAGACGGCGTGCCGCCATTTCGACATCGAACAGCAGATCATGGCGACCGGCGAAGCCCGCATCGACATGGAGGAATCCTACACCCTTCCAGGCGCCCGCAAGCCGATATGCCGGCTGACCTCGAAGATACCGCTGCGCAACGATCGCGGCGAGATCGTCGGCCTGATCGGTGTTTCCCGTGATATCACCGAACGCAAGCGCCAGGAGGATCTGCATCGCGGCCAGGCGAGCCTGCTGGAAATGATCGCCCGCAACGAGCCGTTGCCGATGATCCTCGAGGCGCTCGTGCTGATGATCGAGGCGCAGCTGGATGGGATTGACGGATCCGTGCTGCTACTCGACGGCGAGGGCACCAGGCTCTATCACGGCGCGTCCCCCAATCTGCCCGGCGGCTATAGCCGCCTGATCGATGGCGTCACGATTGGCCCCAAGGTCGGCTCCTGCGGTACCGCCGTCTGGCGCGGCCAGACGGTGATCGTCGAGGACGTGACGATTGATCCGCTCTGGGAGGATTTTCGCGCGATGATCGCGCCGTTCGGCTTCCGATCCTGCTGGTCGACGCCGATCGCCACCTCGCAGAACAATGTGCTCGGCACGTTTGCGCTCTATTCCCGGGAAGTCCGCCGTCCCACCGAGCACGAGATGACGCTGGTGGCGCTCGCCACCCATATCGCCGGCATCGCCATCGAGCGCAAGCGTGTCGATGACCGCATACATTTCATGGCCCATCATGACGATCTGACGGGCCTGCCGAACCGCGCCTTCCTCAAGGAACGGCTGGCGAGCATTCTTGACCAGGCCCGGCGCAACAACCGCAAGGTGACCGTCGCCTATATCGATCTCGACAATTTCAAGGACATCAACGACGGCCGCGGCCACGCCGCCGGCGACGAGGTGCTGAAAGAGATCGCCGCCCGCATGGCCAACAGCGTCAGGGCGTCCGATATGGTGGTGCGTCTCGGCGGCGACGAATTCCTCGTGGTGCTCGTTCACCAGTCGAGCCACGATGCCGGCATCACGCGCCGCCTTCGCGAGCTGCAGAAGGCGATCAACCGGCCGATCCGCGGGGCGCATGGCGAAATCACCGTCACCTCCAGCATCGGCGTTGCCGCCTTCCCCTTCGATGGCGCGACCTCGGAAGAGCTTCTCGCCAATGCCGACCGCGCCATGTACCGCGCCAAGGAGCTCGGCCGCAACACATTGCAGCATCACGATGGCGGCAGCACGCCTGTGGGAATGCCGCTCGGCGAGCAGGAGGAACTGCATCAGGCGATCACTGGCCAGCAGTTGTTCCTGCAATACCAACCGCAGGTCGACGTCGCCACCGGCCGCATCACCGGGCTGGAGGCATTGGTGCGCTGGAACCATCCGGCAAAGGGCAGGGTGCCTCCGGTCAATTTCATTCCGCTCGCCGAAGAGACCGGCCTTATCGTTCCCCTCGGCCTCTGGGTTCTGAACGAGGCCTGCCGCCAGGCGCGCCACTGGCAGGACATGGGCCTGGCGCCGCTGACGATTGCCGTCAACGTCTCGGCTAAACAGTTCGCCGATCCTGACTTCGCAACCCACGTCGCCGAGGCCCTGGAGCGCCACCGCCTGCAGTCCCGCTGGCTGGAGCTGGAAGTCACCGAAAGCGTGGTGATGCAGAATGCCGAACGCGCGCTTGCCATGATGGAAACGCTGCGGGGGCTTGGCGTGCGCCTGTCGATCGACGATTTCGGCTCCGGCTATTCCAGCCTGGCGGCGCTGAAGACCTTCCCCTTCGACCGCTTGAAGATGGACCGTTCGCTGGTCGAGGCCCTGCCGGGCGACAAGACCGCCGTTGCCATCGCCTCGGCGGTCATTTCGCTGGCGCAGACGCTGAAGCTCTCGGTTCTCGCCGAAGGCGTCGAAACCGACGCCCAGATGGATTTCCTGCGCCAGGCCCACTGCGAGGAGGCGCAAGGCTTCCGCTTCTCCAAGCCGGTCTCCCCGGAGGAGATCCCGGCATTGCTGCAGACTGGCAGTCTCTGATGCAGGTCGCTCAAAACTGTGCAGCGGTTTTGGGAGTACGACATGCACAAAAGGAAACATTGAAAGACCTCGCATCGATCTGGTCGATGTGACGTCTTTCAAACTCATTTCACGAGCCTGCCGATCGCCTCGATCTCGTTGGTCCATATGCCCGCCGCATAGTTTGGCGGCAGCCGCGCCAGTTGCAAGGGGTCGTCGATGCCGGTGGAAAAATCGCTGCCGCGATAGGGCCCGAGCACGAAAACCTCGGTCCCCGCATCCGCCATCCGGTTGAGAAAACGATCCGGCCAGCCCCAAAGCCACGGCGCGATATTGATCGGCACCAGCATCATCGCATGTTTGCATTCGTCCGGCAGCAGGCCGGTCCAGCCATAGCCGATATAGCCGGTGAGGCAGCCCTTCAGGCTCTTGCGCGAGGCGGTCTTGATATCAGGTGCCATCAGGCGGAGCAGGTCGATCGGCTCGTCGCCGCCATAGACGATGATCTCGGCCCGTCGCTCAGTGGAGAGCCCGTTGAGCACGGCGGCGAGCTTTTCACCCTCGGAAGGATCGCGGCTCTTGATGTTGATGAGGAAGCGCCGATCCGGAAAGGTGGACAGCACCTCGGCAAGCGTCGGCATCATGCCGATGCCCCGGCCGCGAAAGGGAAAGGTCTTGCCGCCATCGGCGGTATAGCCATAGCCGATGTCGAGCTTCCTCATGTCAGCCATCGAATGCGCGCGCGTGACGCCATGCCCGTCGGTGCGGCAGTCGAGCGTCCAGTCGTGAAAGACGGCGAATTGCCCATCGGTCGTCGGATGCACGTCGATCTCGACGATATCGGCGCCGGCGGCAAAGCCAGCCTGCATCGATCTGATGGTGTTTTCGAGATAATCGTGTTTCGGCGGCAGCATCCGGCTCGCCGTGCAGGTGTCGTTCTTCAGATCGGTTTCGTCGAACCGCTGGGCGATGCCGCGATGGGCAAGCAGCACCGGGTTTCCGGATCGATGCTGCGCTAGCATACTGGTATTGTTGAGGTAAATGCCAGCCGCGGCAATGGCTATCACCGCCGCACAATAGACAAGCTTCCTGCCCAATGCTGATCCTCCTGGTTGCATCGCAAGGGCTAGAGAGCGATTCCGGTTGTTCTTGGGCTGTTTTCCGGCTTTTCTATGCTGCGGCAACAATGAGTCTGATCGCTATGGAATTTGACGACGACGAGCTCATCCATTTCGAAGCGCATGGCGCCGCTCCGTTGCCGCCGGCGGCAGTCGACGGTCATGTCGCCCATGACGGCGCCCGTATATGGTATGCGAGCTATGGCTCTGGCCCAGCCGTCATTCTGCTCCATGGCGGCCTCGGCCACAGCGGCAACTGGGGCTATCAGGTCCCGGCACTCTTGCACCGCGGCCGCCGCGTCGTGCTGATCGACAGCCGCGGCCATGGAAGAAGCACCCGCGATTCACGCCCCTATAGCTATGAGCTGATGGCTGCCGATGTGCTCGCCGTCATGGACCAACTGCATCTCGACAAGGCGGCCATTGTCGGCTGGAGCGACGGCGCCTGCATCGCTTTGATCCTCGCCATGACGGCGCCGTCGCGCGTCGAGGGCGTCTTTTTCTTCGCCTGCAACATGGATCCGAGCGGCACGCTGGAATTCGTTCCGACCCCGGTCATCGACCGATGCTTCGGCCGGCACGCCAAGGATTACGCCGCATTGTCCACCACGCCGGATGATTTTAATCCATTCGTCGAGGCGGTCAGTCTGATGATGCGGACAGAGCCGAATTATCAGGCCGCCGACTTGGGCCTGATCCACGTGCCGGTCGCGATCGTCATCGCCGAGCACGACGAATTCATCAAGCCAGACCATGCCGAATATCTTGCCCGCAGCATTCCGAACGCTGAGATGATCTATCTCACAAGCGTCAGCCATTTCGCGCCGCTGCAGCGGCCGTCGCAATTTAATGCCGCGGTGGAATCCTTCCTCGATGGAATTGGGTCGTGACGATCGCCGGCGTTGAGCCGCGGCGCATTCGCCAGTCCCTTCTTCCTGCCCTCTGGCCTCGCGCCCATTTCCCGCTATCTCTCGTTTCATGAGACCTGATGCGCTGCTTTATCCCGCCCCGGAGGGGCTCTATTGCCCGGAAGGCGGCTTTTATGTCGATCCGGTGCGGCCCGTCGAGCAGGCGCTCGTCACCCATGGCCATTCGGATCATGCCCGCCCGGGCCATGTAAACGTGCTTGCCACCCGCCAGACGCTCGACATCATGCGCCTGCGTTACGGCGACGGTTTCTGCGCCAGCGAGCAGGCGGCAGCCTTCGGCGAGGAGCTGCTGGTCAACGGCGTCAAGGTAAGTTTTCACCCGGCCGGCCATGTGCTTGGCTCCGCCCAGATTGCCATCGAGAAGAACGGCACCCGCATCGTCGTCTCCGGCGACTACAAACGTCGCCCCGATCCGACCTGCGCGGCCTATGTGCCGGTTGCCTGCGATGTCTTCATCACCGAGGCGACCTTCGGCCTGCCGGTCTTCCATCATCCCGATCCGATGGACGAGACGGCCAAGCTCTTGGCATCGCTGCGGCAATTTCCCGAGCGCACGCATCTCGTCGGCGCCTATGCGCTCGGCAAGGCCCAGCGCGTCATCCGGCTGCTACGCGATGCCGGTTATGCCGAACCGATCTATATCCACGGCGCCATGGAAAAACTCTGCGACTATTATATCGAGCAGGGCATCGATCTCGGCGAGCTGCTGCCGGCGACGATCGAAAGCCGCGACAAGTCCGCTTTCAAGGGGGCGGTAGTCATCGGCCCGTCATCGGCCTTCGCCGATCGCTGGGCCCGGCGCTTCAACGAGCCGCTGCCGGCCTTCGCCTCCGGCTGGATGATGGTGCGCCAGCGCGCCAAACAGCTCGGCGTCGAACTGCCCCTTGTCATCTCCGATCATTGCGACTGGCCGGAACTGACCGAAACGATCCGGGAACTGCACCCGGCCGAGGTCTGGGTGACGCATGGCCGCGAGGAGGCCTTGGTGCGCTGGTGCCAATTGCAGGGCATCAAGGCAAAACCGCTGCATCTGGTGGGTTACGAGGACGAGGGGGATTGAGGAGATGAGCAGCATCCTGCGTCCAAACCCCTCCCCAACCCCTCCCCACAAGGGGGAGGGGCTTAACCCGCGGCCCTCGCTGCATTCCTCTTTCAGCGCAGAGTATGCGGCCGGCTTGTTGGTTTGCGAGGCGGTGCCACGGCTTAGTCCCTCCCCCTTGTGGGGAGGGGTTGGGGAGGGGTCTTTTCCATATGCCGTTGGGGAGGGGTCTTCCTCAAGAGTCGGGAGGCACCCATGAAAGCCTTCGCCGATCTCCTCGACCGCCTGGTGCTCACCCCCAGCCGCAACGGCAAGCTGAAGCTGCTGACCGACTATTTCCGCGACACGCCGGATCCGGACCGCGGCTACGGCCTTGCCGCCATCGCCGGCACGCTGGAGGTGCGCAACGTCAAGCCCGCAATGCTGCGCGAGCTGGTGCTGGAGCGCATGGACGAGGTGCTGTTTCGCTATTCCTACGACTATGTCGGCGATCTTGCCGAAACCATCTCGCTCGTCTGGGACAATGAGAGGGATATCGACCGCTCGGCCCTTGCCCAGCCGCGTCTCGGCGAGGTCGTCACCAGCATGAATGCGCTCGGCCGAACTGAAGTACGCAGCTATGTCCGCGATCTTCTCGACCGGCTGGATTCGTCCGGCCGTTTCGCCTTCATCAAGCTTGCCACCGGCGCCATGCGCATCGGCGTTTCCGCCCGCCTTGCCAAGCAGGCGCTCGCCGATCTCGGCGACAAGGACGTCACCGAGATCGAAACCCTCTGGCATGGCCTGCAGCCGCCCTATGAGACGCTGTTCGAATGGCTGGCGAGTGGCGGCGAAAAGCCGGTGTTGGCCACACCGGCGATCTTCCATTCCGTCATGCTCGCCAATGCGGTGGAGGAGGGCGATCTGACCAGTCTCGATCCGGTGAATTATGCCGCCGAATGGAAGTGGGACGGCATCCGCGTCCAGCTCTCCCGCTCCGGCGACAGGCGCAAGATCTATTCCCGCTCCGGCGACGACATATCAGGCGCCTTTCCCGATATTCTCGACGCGATCAATTTTTCTGGCGTCGTCGACGGCGAGCTGCTGGTCGGCGGCACCGCCCGCTCCAACAGCCCGCCCCGCACCTTCTCCGACCTGCAGCAGCGCCTGAACCGCAAGACGGTAACGGCGAAGATGCTTGGCGATTACCCCGCCTTCATCCGCACCTATGACCTGCTCTTCGATGGCGACGACGACGTCCGCGGCCGCACCTATGTCGATCGCCGCGACCGGCTGACCGAGATCATCGACCGCGCCCCGCACGACCGTTTCGACCTCTCGCCGCTCGTGCCGTTCTCGTCGTGGGAAGAGCTCGATACTCTGCGCGCCGCGCCGCCCGATCCGGTCATCGAAGGCGTGATGATCAAGCGCCGCGACAGCGTCTACCAGGCCGGCCGCATGAAGGGGCCTTGGTTCAAGTGGAAGCGCAACCCCTATAATGTCGATGCGGTGCTGATGTATGCCCAGCGCGGCCACGGCAAGCGCTCCAGCTATTATTCCGATTTCACCTTCGGCGTCTGGGCCGATGACGAGGACGGCGAACAGCTGGTGCCCGTCGGCAAGGCCTATTTCGGCTTCACCGATGCCGAGCTCGAGGTGCTCGACAAATTCGTGCGCAACAATACCACCGAGCGTTTCGGCCCGGTGCGCGCCGTGCGCGCCGACAAGGATTTCGGCTTCGTCGTCGAAGTGGCCTTCGAAGGCATCAACCGCTCGACCCGGCACAAATCGGGGGTCGCCATGCGTTTCCCCCGCATCGCCCGCCTTCGCCCCGACAAACCCTCCTACGAGGCCGACCGGCTGCGTACGCTGATCGCCATGATCGAGGCCAAGCCGGCGTGAAGTTGCATACCCTGCGCAACAATGACGCAGGGCAATTTTTTCAACAGCATGTGTATTGGCGGCAACGATCTTCCGGTGCAGATTTTCCCGAGCATGGTGTCGAAAAGTGTAAGCGGTTTTCGGACGACATCATGCTCTGTTTAATTTGGACTGGCCGGGGAAATGATGGATGCTGCGTTATGAGCTCGCGTGAACGAAATTCCCTTTTCCTCCAGCGCCGTGCCGTGCTGGCGGGTCTCGCCGGTGCACTTATCCTGCCGCGCATGGCGGCCGCGTTCGATGTCCCGGACGAGCCACGCCTTGCCAAGCACGACTACGCCAAGGTCCGCCACCATTTCCGCACCAAGCTGCTGCAGAAGGGGCCGGCGCCCGACAAATACGAACCGCTGAATGCGCCTGCCGATGCCGACAAGATCTTCTACCGCTCCGGTTACGGCGAGCTGGAGCTGGCGGCCTGGGTCTCGAAATACAAGCGCGAGCGCGCCGCGAGGCCGGCCGTGCTCTTCCTGCACGGCGGCAATGCCATGGGCATCGGCCACTGGCAGCTGATGAAGCCCTATATGGATGCCGGTTATGTCGTGATGATGCCGTCGTTGCGTGGCGAAAACGGCCAGATGGGCAATTTCTCCGGCTTCTACGACGAGGTCGACGACGTTCTCGCCGCCACCGAGCGCCTGGCGCATCTGCCGGGTGTCGATCCCGAGCGCCTCTTCATCGCCGGCCATAGCATCGGCGGCACGCTGACCATGCTGACGGCGATGACCACCCACAAATTCCGCGCCGCCGCGCCGATTTCAGGCAACCCCGATGCCTTCCGCTTCTTCAACCGCTATCCCCAGGACATCCGTTTCGACGATAGCAACGCGCATGAATTCGAGGTGCGTTCGGCGCTGTGTTACGCCCACAGCTTCAAATGCCCGGTCCGTGTCGTCCACGGCACCGAGGAGCCGCATTTCAACGACCGCGCCGATCTGCTGGCCCGCCGCGCCCGCGGCGCCGGCGTTCATATCGAAACGGAAACCGTCGCCGGCAATCACACCTCGGCGCTGCCGGCCGAGATCGAACAGAGCATCCGCTTCTTTCACGGAGTGGCGGCCTGAATTCCAGCCGCTTCAAATGAGGGCCATTAGCCCTATATTGCTGGAATGACGACGAACGCTAAGAGCATGCCAGAGAGCATGATTGTGCCGAACGACTTCCCCGAGCTGAAATCGCTCGCCTGGAATCGCGATCCCGTGCGCGCCATGCCCGCCGGCGAGGCCTTCGCGCTTTATGAGCGCAACTGGCGTTTCGTCGATCTGGCAAGCTGACCGAGCGGGAGACGCAGCTGATCCGCGATCTGGCCGCCGCCTATGGCAATGGCGTCCTGCTCGTTTCCTGATTTTCCACCCCAACGCCAGCCTCGCGCCAGCCGCGAATGCCATCGTTCCGGCAGATATCGCTGTCTGCCGATCGTTGATAAGGGTGGTTCCATGAATTTTCTGCGCCGGGTCTTCCCGCTTGCCGGGCTCGTGATTGCGGTTGCGTCGCTGAGCGGCTGCAACATCCTCATTCCCGATGTCGCCGCCGATTCGCCCGCCCGCTTCGTCCAGGAAACCTCGCCGGTCTTCTATCAGCCGCCCGGCGTCGATCCGCGCCGGGTGCGGCCGATCCCCGATCAGCCGGTGCCGCAGACGCGCGAGCTCTACAAGACCCAGTTCCACCAGACCTATGGCCTGCCGGTCACCAACCCCGTGCACATGGCGATGTACGGACAGCAGCGTGACGAAGATTTCACCCTGCCGGCGATCCCGGTCAGCCGCGTGCAGCCGCAGTTCTTGCGCCAGGAGGTCGATTATCAGACGACCGAGCGTGCCGGCACCGTGGTCATCGATACCAAGGCGCATTTCCTCTATTTCGTCGAGGGCAACGGCAAGGCGATGCGTTACGGCGTCGGCCTCGGCCGCGACGGTTACGCCTGGTCCGGCCGGGGCGTCATCCAGTGGAAGCAGAAATGGCCGCGCTGGACGCCGTCGGTCGAAATGGTCTCGCGCCAGCCTGAAGTCCGCCCGTTCGGAGCGGAGAATGGAGGCATGAATCCAGGGCTGATGAACCCGCTCGGCGCCCGCGCCATGTATATCTTCAAGGACGGGCAGGATACGCTCTATCGCATCCACGGCACACCCGACTGGCAGTCGGTCGGCAAGGCCACCTCGTCGGGCTGCGTGCGCATGCTGAACCAGGACGTCATCGATCTTTACGACCGCGTTTCTGCCAAGGCCGAGATCGTTGTGATGTAGCGCTGCAACAGCGCTTCCCATATCGTCCGCTCCGAGCTGGACACGTCTGCGTGAAGCTATGGTTTATTTGGCGCAAGCCGATAGATCTTTTGATGTTGTTATCGGCATTGGACGAATCACCGGTTTATCCGGCGTCCCGTCCGGCTTCCCGCATCAGAGGAAATCAGTCCCGCGTCATGAGCTTCGATAGACATCTTTCCCGCCGCAGCTTTCTTTCCTTTTCGGCGTTGACCGCAGCCTCCGCGCTCGCCGGCTGCGCCTCCTCAGCCAACACCGTGACATCAGGCGATACGACGATCACCTACCGTTCGCCAATGCGCCTGTTCCAGTCCCCGGGTGCGTCGAGCGTGCCGAGTGGGGCTGAGCTTGCCGTCATGTATGGCCCCATCGAAGACGGCGGCTTTCTCATTCCAGCCGTTCCCTACGAGCAGATCGATCCGCGCTATTATCGCCAGCGCGTCGTCGATCCCACCGGTCAGCCTCCCGGCACCATTGTCGTCGATACGCCGTCGCGCTTCCTCTATCTCGTCCAGGGTGACGGCATGGCGATGCGCTACGGCGTCGGCATCGGCCGCGAGGGTTTCGCCTGGCAGGGGTCGGGCGTCATCCAGTGGCGTCAGAGATGGCCGCGCTGGAAGCCGCCGAACGAGATGGTCGCCCGCCAGCCCGAACTCGTCAAATATTCGATCGAGAACGGCGGCATGGAGCCGGGTCTGAAGAACCCGCTCGGCGCCCGCGCGCTCTATATCTTCTCGAATGGAGAGGACACGCTCTACCGCCTGCACGGAAATCCCGATTGGCGCTCGATCGGCAAGGCCGTCTCGTCAGGCTGCGTGCGGCTGATGAACCAGGATATCATCGATCTCTACGACCGCGTTCCCACCAAGGCGCCCATCGTCGTCTGGCAGTAATCGTCATCGAGGCGGCCGCAATCCGGCCGCCTCGGATCGATCGCTTTTCCCAGGCAAGCTGGCGCTTTGCCTCGGGCAAGCGGTTGCTTTGCCCCGGGCGAGCGAGTGCTTTGCCCCGGGGAAAAGGGTGCTTTGCCCCTGGGGCAAGAGCTTCATTTTGTGCCCGCGAGAGAATTATTTTCCGAAATACCATTGCTTAATTCGGTAAATATCCTACATGGTGCGTATCGAATTGCTTGCGACCTTTGTCCACGCGCTTGAGCGCTCCGTCAGATATCCTCTCAACATCGATACGGCTTGTCGGATATCTTTCCGCAGGCGAACACAAACGGTTGAAAAGGAGATCGTTATGAATTCAGGCGTCGTAAAGTGGTTCAATGGCACCAAGGGTTTTGGCTTCATTCAGCCTGATGATGGTTCTACGGACGTTTTTGTCCATATCTCAGCGGTTGAACGCGCCGGAATGCGCGAACTCGTTGAAGGTCAGAAGATCCGCTACGATCTCGTCCGCGACAAGAAGTCCGGCAAGAATTCGGCCGACAACCTTCAGGCCGCATGATTTGTCATTCGCCTCTGCTGACCATGAATATGGCAGCGGGCTGGCCATGTGCTGGCAGCAAGCTGACCACGGATGTACTGGCAGCGAGCTACCGATACCGGCGGCGGGCTGAGTGACTGGAAGAGGTCGGGTACCAGCCCGGCCTTTTTGCTTTGATCGCAGGCTTTTCCGGAATGCCCCGGTCGGTCCTGAATGACCCCCGGTCGTTCTGATTGACCGATTGAGCAGCCGAAGAGTCGAAGGGACGCTGAAATGGGCAGACCAAACTATAAAGTCGGCGACATGATCGTGCTGAAATCCGGCCTCACCCGCACGGCGAAAGCCGACAAGCGGTGCCGGATCTCCAGCATCCTGCCCAACGACCACGGGCATGTGCAATATCGCGTCCAGTTCGACGCGGAGAATTTCGAGCGCCGCATCACTGAGGCCGACATCGATACCGGTGAATCGCCGTCGAGGGCTTCCCCCGAGGCGGTGGCCAAGTCCGACGGCGCCGAGCCCTGGCTGAAGTTTTCGAGCATCAAAATCGGGAAGTAGTTCCGGGTTTTTTATTTTGGCCCGGGTTTTTAATTTTGGACAGTGCGGCTTCGCCGCCGCAACAGGAAGGATATCGTTTTGCAGGTACTCGTCAGAGATAACAATGTCGATCAGGCGCTCCGCGTGCTCAAGAAAAAGATGCAGCGGGAAGGTCTGTTCCGGGAAATGAAGGCTCGCAGCGCCTTTGAAAAGCCGTCCGAGAAGCGCGCCCGCGAAAAGGCCGAGGCCATTCGCCGCCAGCGCAAGCTCGCTCGCAAGAAGCTGCAGCGCGAAGGTCTGCTGCCGGCACCGAAGAAGGTTCTCCGTCCCACCCGCTAATCCCGGGCGTGGCATCACGGCCTACCGTGGAATCACGGTTCAGCCGTGAATCATGGTTTCTGCCGTGGAGCCATGGCTTACAGCGCCGCGCGCCTATTCCAGACGCGCAAGGGGGCTGTAACACTTGTATTTCAGCATAATTCCTTGAACCGATTTCGATTTGAGGAACTATGCGGTAACGCCGCCATCACCTGGGAAAGGGGCACATGACCGCCACCAAGGGAGAATTCTTCAATCCCGCCAAGCTTTCGTCTCGCGACAAGGCGGAAGCGACCGATCACACGGCGCGCGCCATTATCGCCGCCGAGGCAACGGCCCGTGACAAGAAGACGGAGAAGCTGAAGGCGCTGCGTTTGCAGCAGGAGGCCGAGGCCGAACCTAAGGCGGCGCCTGCAAAGAAGCGCCGGTCGCCCGCTAAGCCGCGGTCCTGATCTCTCGGCGCGTACGCCGGCTCTACCGGGTGCCCGCTCTACCGGGTGAGTGCGTTCAGCCGCCCGCGCCGGCCCGCCCGAGATTGCCCCGCAGCCGATGCAGCATGTCGCGCATCTCGGCCATTTCCTCAAGCGTGCAGCCTGCGGCTTGCCCGATCGCCGTCATGATCGTATCGATCTCCCCCTTCATTGCCTGACCTTGCGGGGTCAGCGACACGATCACCTGCCGTTCGTCGCGCAGGTCGCGGATGCGCTTGAGCAGCCCGCTCTGTTCGAGCCGTTTCAACAGCGGCGATAGCGTGCCGGAATCGAGATCCAGCTGCTCGCCGATCGTCTTGACCGGCAGTTCGCCGCGTTCCCACAGCACCAGCATCACCAGATATTGCGGATAGGTCAGGCCGACCCTGTCGAGGATCGGCTTGTAGGCGCGGGTGAAAGCATGCGCCGTCGCGTAGACCGCGAAGCACAACTGCTTTTCCAGCCGCTTCTCCTCTTGCGGTATCTCCATCGTCTTCGTCGTTTGCGCTTTCATATCTATTATCCCTGAAGCCCGATTGTCCTCTTTTCGAATCCGAAATGCAATTTGCAAAATTCACTTGCGTACAATTTAATTGTGCGATAATAAAAATCCAACCCGATCGAAGGGCCAACCAAAGGAGATCGTCATGCCTATTCTCTATACGACCAAAGCCTCTGCCACCGGCGGCCGCGCGGGCCGCGCCGTTTCCGAAAATGGCGTTCTGGACGTGACGCTGACCGTTCCCAAGGAACTCGGCGGCGACGGCGCGACCGGCACCAATCCCGAACAGCTTTTCGCTGCCGGCTACTCCGCCTGCTTCCTCGGTGCATTGAAATTTGTCGCGGGCCAGCAGAAGGTCAAGATTCCCGAGGACACGACGGTCTCCGCCAAGGTCGGCATCGGCCCGCGTGAAGATGGCGGCGGCTTCGGCATCGAAGTGGCGCTGACGGTCAACATCCCGGGTCTCGACCGCGAAACCGCTGAAAAGCTCGCAGCCGCAGCCCACATCGTCTGCCCCTACAGCCACGCGATGCGCACCTCGACCGAGGTCCCGGTCACCGTCGCCTGATCGGCTTAAAACTTGGTAGCCGTATCGGCTGCCGTCATCTGCCGGCCGGGCGGCGTTCAGCCCGGCCGGCCTCGGCGTTTCTATCGTCATTCATGACAGCGCCTGCAGATCCTGTCGCAGCCGGGCGGAGCCGCCTTCCGGCAGCTTTCCGTCGATCATCGCATGTGTGCTTTTCCAGATCGGCAGCGCTTTTGCCAGCACCGCCTTGCCCTCAGGGGTGAGGCTCAGCAGCCGGCCGCGCCTGTCTCTGGGGTTCTCCATCACCGTTACCCAGCCCTTGCGCTGCAGCGGCTTCAGCGCCGCCGTCAGCGTCGTTTGATCCATGGCGAGCAGGGCTGCGACCGGCCCCATCGGCGGCGGCTCCGGCCGGTTCAGCGACATCATCAGCGAAAACTGCCCATTGGTCAGGCCGGCCGGCCTCAGCGCATCGTCGAACAGTCGGGCAAGCGCGCGTGCTGCCCGCTGCACATGCAGGCATAGGCAGGTGTCTCGCACCATCAGCGTCGTGGAAAAGGGAATCTCGATCGAATTTGACATGCTCCATTTCTATTGATATCAATGTATTTAGTCAAGGAGAAGGAGATGAGCCGGCTTCACCGGCAGGCGCCGGAGGAGGGCGCATTTCATGCAGAACGAGGTTGTTTCCCGCGAAGAGTGGCTCGAAGCCCGCCGTGCCCTGCTGGCAAAGGAGAAGGAGGAGACGCGGCTGCGCGACAGTGTCAACGCCGCCCGTCTGGCGCTGCCCTGGGTGAAGGTCGACAAGGATTATGTCTTCGAAACGCCGGAGGGCAGGAAGTCGCTCGCCGATCTCTTCGACGGCCGCAGCCAGTTGCTGATCTACCATTTCATGCTTGGCCCGGATTGGGATGCCGGCTGCACCGGCTGCTCCTTCCTGTCCGATCATGTCGATGGCGCCTTGCCGCATCTGAACCATCACGACGTCACCTGGGTCGCCGTTTCACGCGCGCCGCTCGACAAGATCGCCGCCTACAAACAGCGCATGGGTTGGCAATTTCCCTGGGTCTCTTCCTTCGGCAGCGATTTCAATTTCGATTATCACGTTTCTTTCAGCCCCGAGGATCTTGCCAAAGACAAGGTCTTTTACAATTTCACACCGATGCAGCCGGCTGATGCCAATGACGAACTGCCGGGCCTCAGCGCTTTCTACCGCAACGACAAGGGCGAGGTCTTCCATACCTATTCGAGTTATGCCCGCGGGCCGGAAGAACTGATCGGCACCCTGATGATCCTCGACCGCGCGCCGAAGGGCCGCAACGAGGACAGCACGATGAATTTCGTGCGCCGCCACGACGAATATGAGGAGGCCGCCAAGGCGCCATCCTGCTGTCACTGAGCCGGAGCATGATGCCGAAAAGTGTAAGCGGTTTTGCGTCCGGAATGCGGAAAACAAACACCACCATCACTCAAGGGAGAAGAGGATGATGAAGACCGCTGAAGTGCTGAAGGAACATTCCTTCCTGGAAAGACTGGTCGGCGACTGGACCGTCACCGCACCCGACATGAGTGGCGGCGAGCCCTGGACGGAGACCGTCCGCTCGCTGCACGGCATCTGGTTCGTCGCCGAAGGGACCGGCCGTATGCCTGATGGTAAGGAGGCGACCAGCATCCTGACGCTCGGTTACAACGACGCAAAAGGCAAGTATGTCGGCAGCTGGATCGGCAGCATGATGGACTATATGTGGGTCTATGAGGGTGCGGTCGACGCGTCAGGCAATGTGCTGGACCTCTATACCACAGGCCCCGACTTCAATGGCGAGGGGCTTGCCGACTACCGCGAGCAGATCATCTTCGTCGACGCCGATCACCGCACCTTCGTCTCCAGCGCCAAGCAGCCGGACGGCTCCTGGAAGCAGTTCATGGAAGCACATTACGCCCGCAAGATCTGACAATCACGGCGTTCAACCTCGAGAAAGGGGCCTCGCAAAGAGGCCTCCGAAGAGGGGCGTCGAAAAAGGGAGAGTATGATGTCTGAGACGCATGGAAAGTTCATCTGGTGCGAGTTGATGACCCCCGACACATCGGCTGCCGCGAAATTCTACAGCTCGGTCGTCGGCTGGACCACCTCCGAAATGAAAATGGAGGGCATGCCCACCTACACGATCTTCGAAGCGAACGGCATCGGCGTCGCCGGCCTGATGGAATTTCCGGCCGAACTCGAAGGCAAGGGCATTCCGCCGAACTGGACGGGTTATGTCGACGTCGACGATGTCGACCAGACTGCCAAGGATTTTGCCGCCAATGGCGGTTCGGTCCGCCGTCCGCCGGAAGACATCCCGACCATCGGCCGCTTCGCCGTCGTTGCCGATCCGCATGGCGCGGTGCTCTGCATCATGACGCCGGCGCCGATGGAGAAGCCCATGCCGGAACTGGCCTTCGACGCGCCCGGCAATATCGGCTGGCGCGAACTCTATGCCGGCAACGGCAAAGACGCTGTTTCCTTCTATTCCAAGCTGTTCGGCTGGACGAAGGACAGCGAAATGGACATGGGTCCGATGGGCGTCTACTACCTCTTCGCCCATAACGGTCGGCAGATCGGCGGCATGATGACCAAGCCGGAAAACATGCCGATGACCTTCTGGTGCTATTATTTCATCGTGCCGACCCTCGACGCCGCGATCGAACGCGTCACCTCAGGCGGCGGCAAGGTCGTCAACGGCCCGATGGAAGTCCCCGGCGGCAGCTGGATCATCCAGGCCACCGACCCGCAAGGCGCCTTCTTCTGCCTGGTCGCACCGAAGCGGTAGGTTTTTAGGCGTGGCAGCGTGCGGCAGGACCCTCATACGGCTGCCGCCGCCTTTCCGTCAGAACTTGTAGCTGGTCCCGAAGAGGACCTTGTCCTGCGTGGCGCCGACATCGCCGATGGTCGAGCCGAAGTCCTTGTTGCCGAAATCGGAATGACGATACTCGCCGCGCACCAGGATATTGTCGGTGACCGCATGTTCGATGCCGCCGCCGGCCGTCCAGCCGATCAGGATGCCATCCTTCTTTCCGGCAGCGGGAATGTCGACCTTGCCGCCGCCGGCTGCCACGCCTGCCGTTGCAAAGAACAGGGTTCGATCCCAGGCGTAACCTACCCGGGCTCGGCCGGAAGCATCCCATTCGAGGTTCGCATTGTCATTTTTCTCGAAGTTGTAGTTAAAGTCGTTCTCGATGCCGTAGACGATATTTCCGGATTGGAAATTATAGCCGGCATGCAGGCCGGATGTGCCGCTGTCGATATCCTGATCCGAGCCGAGGATCTTTGCCTGGCTCCAGGAATATCCGCCCTGGGCGCCGAGATAGAAGCCCGACCAGTCATAGGCCGAAGATACTTGCTCGGCGGACGGTGCCGACGGCGTTTCATAGGTAAGATCGGCGGCAACGGCAGGAACGGCAACCGAAAGCGTCAGGGCGGCGCAGGCGACTAATCTGATATGCATGGAGATGCCTCGTGTTCATGGGAAGAAAAGTCGAGAGGCGATCGCGACACCGCCCGGCTCTCAAGAAACCATGCCCCGCGCCGATGTTGCGGAGTGTCCTTTAACATTGAGATTTGTTGCGAACCCTCGCAAAGGACGGGGCGACGCGGCACGCCCCGTCGCCCATTACACGCCTGATCCCACCGAAGCAAAGAACCCCTCCGGGCTCTCCACCTCCACCAGCCGCTTCCTCTCGATCAGCCAGAACCGGTTTCCCACCGCCCGCACGAAACTGCGGTCATGCGAGACCAGCAGGCAGCTCGCTTCGTGCGCCATCAGCTCGCTCTCCAGCGCCTCCTGTCCGTCGATGTCGAGGTGGTTGGTCGGTTCGTCGAGCAGGTAAAAGTTCGGCTCCGTCAGCCGCAGCACCAGCATGCCGAGCCTGGCCTTCTGGCCGCCGGAAAGCTGGCCGATCGGTTTTGCCTGCATGTCGATCGTCATGCCGGCGCCTGCCAGCAAGCCCCGCGCTCGCTGATCGCCGACATCGAAGCGGCGGATGATCGTACCGATCGGCGTGTCGGTGTCGGCAAGATCGGCAAGTGCCTGATCGCCATAGCCGAGCACCAGCGAAGGCGTCGCCTTGATGCTGTCGCGCGCCGTCTCCGGCCTTTCGATTGCCTGCTTCAGCATCGACACCAGCCGCGACTTGCCGGCGCCGTTGAGGCCGAGCAGCACGATGCGGTCACCCTGGCAGATGAATTGCCGGCCGGTCTTGAACAGCAGCGTTCCATCCGGCGTCGTTACCGCCGCATCCTCAAGCGTCATCAGCACCTTGGCATGCGTGCCGCGATTGGCAAGCCGGATAGCGCCGGCCGAGCGCTCCAGATGCGCCGGTTTTGCCGCATCCTCCAGCTTCTCCACCCGCTGCTTGAGCTGCTTCGTCTTGACGACGAGCAGATCGCTGCCGGAGTTGATGCCGATATTGTTGAGCTTGGCGGCCTGCTTGCGTAATTGCTCCGCCACCTTCATGTCGCGCTCGTAGCGCCGGGCTTCGGAAGCGTCGGCCTCGTCGAGGGCAGCGCGCGCCCGGGTATAGGGCAGGGCGAAGACCGGCGATTGCTCGGGCCGCAGGAACAGCGTCCGGTTGGTCGTCGCATCGAGGAAGGCGCGATCGTGGCTGGAGAGGATGACCGGCACGTCGCGCGGCAGCGCATTCAGCCAGTTCTCCAGCTGCGCGATCTTTTCAAGGTCGAGATGGTTGGTCGGCTCGTCGAGCAGAAGCACGTCGGGTTCGCTCACCCAGGTGCGGGCAAGCATGGCAAGCCGTTGCCATCCGCCGCTCAACTGCTTCAGCGGCCGGCTGCGCATGGCCTCCGGCACGTCGAGCGATTCCAGCACCACGTCGACCCGCCAGCTCTCGCTTTCGGCCTGATCGGCCGGCAACGCCTGCAGCACCGCATCGTAGAACGGCGTGTCGAAAAGGGCAGGTGGCACATTCTGCGCGACATGGCCGACGGTCAGCCCGCGCGCCTTGGTGATCTCGCCCTCGCTCGGCTCCAGCGCGCCGGTGATGCAGGCAAGCAGCGTCGATTTCCCCCGCCCGTTGGCGGCGACGAGACCGATGCGGTCGCCGGCATTGACGACGAGATTGAGCTTGGAAAACAAGGGATTGCCCAGCGTCACGCCGAGATTGCGGATATTGATGAGTGTCATGATCGTTCTCTGGTCTTGACCGGGTATTCGAGTGCGATCCGGAGCGTTCAGCCATCACGGGATTGCGCGATTCGGACCCGGGAAATGAGAGGAATGCGCGCTGTCAGCTACGGCGCCGCATTGGCCACGAAGGGCAGACCAGGAAGAGATGTCGAGAAACGGTCTCTGGTCAGCCCTGCAAACGCATTTGCAGGGCGTTGACGGGACCACGCTGGCGATTAAACCGAAAATAATATTGCATTGCGTGATCCTCCTTTCTCGAAAGCTTGCGGGATTCCAATAACATTGCCCGCAAAAAGAGGCAAGAGAGCCGGACCTGTGCCGATTCTAGCCATAAACCGCGCATAGAGGATTCTTCGGGACCGCCCGGGAGAATAAGACGCATGCTCATTGCCCATTTGCCGGCAGGCTACCTTCTCGGGAGCGCCGCGCGGCAGCGGTCCGCCGCACCCGGCATCATGACCGCAGCCTTGATCGGCAGCGTATTGCCGGATTTCGACATGGTCTATTTCTTCCTGACCGGCGGCAAAGTCCACCATCACGACTATGTCTCCCACTGGCCGCTTTTTTGGCTCGGCTTCGCCGCCACGGCCCTGCCGGCGATCGGTCGACTGGCGTCGGACTGGCTTCCCACGGCCGCCGTCTTTTTCGCAGCCGTCATGCTTCACATGGTTATGGATACCGTCGCTGCGCCGATGCTTTGGCTCGCGCCATTCGATTGGTCGAAATTCGAGCTGACGACGGTGCCGGCGACCTACAGCAATTGGGTCGTGAGTTTCATGTTGCATTGGACCTTCGCTCTTGAACTCCTGATCTGCGTCACCGCGTTGATCGTCGCCGTCTGTCGGAACCGTCGCGTCGGAGGCCGGCAGCAGGCATGAGCCGGAATTATCCCGGGTCGGCTGGCGACAGTTCCAACCGCCGCGTGATCCCGATACTCCTGAGGAATGTCTCGTCGTGGCTGACCACCAGCAGCGCGCCGTCGTAGGCGCGCAGTCCTGCCTCGACCGCGGCGATCGAGTCGATGTCGAGATGGTTGGTCGGCTCGTCGAGGATCAACAGCGGCGGCGGTGCCGAGCCGAGGACGCAGGCAAGGCCCGCCCGCAGCAATTGCCCGCCGCTTAGCGTCGATACGGTCTGTAGCGCAGCGTCCGCCCTGAACATGAAGCGGGCAAGGGCCGCCCGGCAAGTATTTTCATCGGCCTGCGGATTGATCCGGCGAAAATTGTCGCGGATCGAGGCCGAAGGATCGAGCAGGCTCACCTTCTGATCGAGCATAGAGAAAGCGGTCATGACGCCGACCGTGCCGGCCCAGGGTTTCAGTGCGCCGGTAACGAGCGCCAGCAAGGTCGTCTTGCCCGAGCCGTTGCGGCCGGTGACGGCGATACGCTCGGGTCCCGTCACATCGAAGGAGAGATCGCGGATGACGGGATCATCAGGCTGGTAGCCCGATGTCACGCCATCCATCTTCAGCACGATCTTGCTGGCAGGCAGCCCGGTTGGCGGCAGGGTGACCGACAAGGGCTGCAGGATCTCGATCTTCTCGCGCGCTGCTGTTGCCTCTTCCCGTGTCTGGGCGCGCCGGCGTTCAGCGATACGGGCATTGTCGCCACCCGTCGTTTCGCTCCGCTCCTTCATGCCGCCGAGCATGATGCGTGGAATGCCGCCTTTGGCGGCCGTCTTCCGGCCCGCGCTGTCTCTGTGCGCCTGACGCTCCACCGTCGCCTGCGCCTTCCGCGCTACCTCGGCCATGCGTTTTTCGGCTTCAGTGAGATCATGCTGTGCCGCCGCGAGCTCAAGAGCCTTGCGCTCGCGGTAATGGCTCCAGTTGCCGCCATAGCGCGTGGCGCCGAGCGACGTCAGTTCAACGATCGCATCGACGCTTTCGAGCAGTTCGCGGTCATGGCTGACGATGATGGCGCCGGCCCGCCAGCCTGACATCAGCGCGATCACCGCCTCGCGGCCTTCGCGATCGAGATTGTTGGTCGGTTCGTCGAGCAGCAGAAAATCCGGCTCGGTGAAAACAAGCGCGGCAAGCCCGGCACGGGTGCGCTGCCCGCCAGAGAGCACGGCAAGCGGCGTCTCCGGCGGTGCGTCGAGCCCCGTCCGATTGAGCGCTGCGGCGACGCGCGCCTCCAGCATCCAGTCCGCCGATGCAAGCTCGTCGGCCGTTGCCTCGCCGGCTTCGGCACGGCGAAGAATAGCGAGCGCATCGGTCACGCCGAAGAGATCGGCGACCGTTTCCTCGGGCGCCACCTGAACGCTCTGCCGCAGCACGCCGAGGCTGCCGTTGACGGATACGGTGCCCGAATGCGGCTGGATTTCACCGAAGACGAGTTTGAGCAGCGTCGTCTTGCCGACGCCGTTGCGCCCGACAAGACCGGTACGCTCGGCCCCGAAACTCAGGTCGAGACTGGAAAAAAGCGGTCGCCCGTCAGGAGCGGACCACGAAACTTGGGAGAGAGTGATGGATGCAGGCATGGATATGGATGTCCCGGTTGGCAAGGCGAACTGGCGTTGCGATCGGGTTGAAATCCATTGCGGCACACATCCTGTTGAAATGGTCGATGGCAGGTAATTTAGGAGATAAAGGCATCAGGTTCAAGAAGGAGAACGATCTTGCATTCTTCGGGGGAAGGCCGTGGGAAGTTGCCCCTCACCCTAACCCTCTCCCCGTAAACGGGGCGAGGGGACGTGCCCTACGAGAGGTGAGCGAGGAAAGGAGAGGTTGCGGCTATTCCCCCTTCGCCCCGCGAGCGGGGAGAAGGTGCCGGCAGGCGGATGAGGGGCAGGTGGCACTCTGCTGCGAAACGCCTACCGCTTCAAGCTCCCCAATATCCCGCGCACCAGCGCCCGGCCGACCTGTGTCGCCACCGTGCGCGCCACGCTCTTCATCGCCGCTTCCACCACCGTTTCGCGCTGATAGCCGGACGTCCGGCCGCGCGATTGGCCGCGGCCCTGGTTGTCGTCGTCATTGCCGCCGCCGAAGCCTGGGAGGCTCCAGCCGGAGGTCGTGTTGCCCTGTTGCTGTGGTGCTTCTTCCTGGGCTCGCTTGGCGGCCTCGGCATCGGCCGCCTTCTTCGCCCGCGCCGCCAGCAGTTCGAAGGCGGATTCGCGGTCGATATCCTCGTCATAGACGCCGAGAACCGGGCTCCTGTCCATGATCTGCCGGCGCTCGTCATCGGTCACCGGGCCGACGCGGCCGGAGGGTGGGCGGATCAGCGTGCGCTCGACGATCGAAGGCGCGCCCTTGGCCTCCAGCGTCGAGACCAGCGCCTCGCCGGTGCCGAGATTGGTGATGACGGTGGCGCAATCGAAGGCCGGATTGGCACGGAAGGTATCGGCCGCCGTCCGCACCGCCTTCTGCTCGCGCGGCGAATAGGCGCGCAACGCATGCTGCGCCCGGTTGCCGAGCTGGGCGAGCACCGTTTCCGGCACGTCGAGCGGGTTCTGCGTCACGAAATAGACGCCGACGCCCTTGGAACGGATCAGCCGCACCACCTGCTCGACACGTTCGGTCAGCACCTTCGGCGCATCGTTGAAGAGCAGGTGCGCCTCGTCAAAGAAGAAAACGAGCTTCGGCTTGTCGGGGTCGCCCACCTCGGGCAATTCCTCGAAGAGCTCGGAAAGCAGCCAGAGCAGGAAAGTGGCGTAGAGCCGCGGGTTCATCATCAGCTTGTCGGCGGCCAGCACCGAGATTTGGCCGTAGCCGTTGTTGCTGGTGCGCATGATGTCGGAAATCTTCAGCGCTGGTTCGCCGAAGAAATGCTCGGCGCCTTGCTGTTCGAGAACGAGCAGCGCCCGCTGGATCGAGCCGACCGAAGCCTTGGAGATCAGCCCGTACTGGTTGGAAAGTTGGCTGGCGTTCTCGCCCATATAGTTGAGCAGCGAGCTGAAATCCTTGAGGTCGAGCAACGGCAGCCCGCCCTGGTCGGCGATCTTGAAGGCGATGTTGATGACGCCTTCCTGCGGTTCGGAGGCATCCATCAGGCGGGCGAGCAGCAGCGGTCCCATCTCGGCGATGGTGGTGCGCACCCGGTGGCCCTTCTCGCCGAACAGATCCCAGAAAATCACCGGAAACTGGTCGAATTCATAGTCGGTGAAACCGATCTGCTCGGCGCGCTTCGTCAGGAAATCCTTCGGCTCGCCCTTGGCGGCGATGCCGGAAAGATCGCCCTTGATATCGGCCGCAAATACCGGAACGCCGGCCCGCGAGAAACCTTCGGCCAGCACCTGCAGCGTCACCGTCTTGCCGGTGCCGGTGGCGCCGGTGACGAGGCCGTGGCGATTACCGAATTTCAGGTCGAGATATTCCGGCTTGTTGATGCTGTCATCGGGATTGCGGCTCGCGCCGATGAAAATCTTGCCATCCTCGATCATTCGGAATGCTCCCTTGGGGCTCTGCCGCCATTTGTATGAGAAGGCGTGCTTCTGCCGCCTTCATCGAACCATCGTTTTCTTGTTATAAGCAGGCAGGTGCATGCCGACAACTGTTTGCATTGAAAGCAAAACCGGACAAAGTGCGGCCCGGGGAGGGGCCGGCTTGAGTTGCGGTCGAATCTCGATTAACGTTGACGTTAACGTCAAAAAACAGGAGGCTGACATGAATGAAATTGTAACCCAGATCGCCGATCGCGTGGGTATCGCGCCAGACCTCGCCGAAAAGGCGCTCGGCATGATGCTCGGCTTTCTGCAGCGCGAGGCCGCCGATGGTCCGGTTGCCAAGATGATCGAAGCGATCCCTGGCGGCGCCGATCTCGTTGCCCAGTTCAACGGCGCAGGCGCAGGCGCCGGCGGCGGCGGCCTGCTCGGCGGGCTGATGAGTTCGCTCGGCGGCGGTGGCATCATGGGGCTCGGCCAGCAACTGATGGGCGAAGGCCTCGGCATGGGCGAGATCACCTCGCTTGCCAAGGAAACCATCGCGATCGCCAAGCAATATGCCGGCGAAGGGGTCGTCGACGAGGTCGTCGCTTCCGTCCCGGGCCTCAGCCAGTTCGTCTGAGACGAGGGATCGGCAAGAGCCTCGCGTCGTTGCGGGGCTCATTATATCTTGTCCTGAAATCGCCGGGACAAAGGCCCGTCCAACTTGAAGAAATGGCCGGTCGGCGGCAGGCGAGCTGAACCGAAGGGGCCCGCAACCTACCGTCCATGCGGAGGAGGCTCGCCTGTCGGCTTACCCCTTGTCGCTCTTCCAGAATCTCGTCAGTGATATCACGCCCACGCGCAAACACGCCCAATATGTTGACGTCACCGCCACTGACCGAGAACGCCACGCTGACGCTGCACCGGTAGCCGATAACACGAAGGCCGGGAATCCGGCTTTCCCGCACCGTGCCCCGTTCCGGGAACATCTCCAGGGCCTCGATGAAAGTGATCACTGTGTGGACGAAGTCGCCGGCGATGCCCGTTCCCGCCTCAACGGCGATATCGGCATAGAGCTTGTCGAGTTCGGCTTCCGCCTTCGGATGATAAATAATGCGGTAGGCCATGCCCTACTTGGCTTTCGCCGCATCAATCCGGCGCTTGGTTTCAAAGCGGGCGCGTACTGTCTCGGCCGGGATGCCAAGGCTCGGGTTGTTCACTAGGTCGTCGTAGCGCGCCGGGATCTCCTCATTGAGCCAGCGTTCGCGGGCCGCCTCATGATCCTCCAGCAGCCGCAGTCCTGCCCGAACAACTTCGCTGGCATTGTTATAGCGGCCGGAGTCCAACTGCTTCCGGACAAATTCCTCGTAGTGGTTTCCGAGCGCGACGTTGGGCATGGTTTTCCTTTCGTTGTCACGAATATGGGGCAGTCGGCCCCCTATGGCAATAGATGTCAAAGATTGACCTAACATGATCATCGGCGCGCTGGCTTTGATCGCCCTTGCATCGCAGCCTCTGCTCACTAGTTAACGGCTGCCCCATTGGAAGGAAGGAGAGTCTTATGACCATCTGGCGCCCATCGCAGCAGATCAGGGTGAAGGTGATCGGCCTCGCTTGGCGGAAAGACCAGTTGCTTGCCGCCGAAGTGGAGGATGACAGCGGTCGCATCAAGGGCGTTCGCCCGCTCGGCGGCGCGATCGAATTCGGCGAAAGCCGCGAAGAGGCGCTGCACCGCGAATTCGGCGAGGAGCTCGAGACCGATATCCGCATCGTCGGTCCCTGGCATCTGCTTGAAAACATCTACGAGCATCATGGCGCAATCGGTCACGAATACATCTTCGCCGCCGACATCGAACTGGCCGATGCATCTCTCTATGAGCGCGATGAAATCCGCTACTGCGAACTCGACGAGACGGCGGCGACGGCGCGCTGGTTCGGCCGCGACAGGCTGCGGGACGCCGGCATCGATCTCTATCCGACAGGTCTCGACAGGCTGCTGTCGCGCTGGCGCGATTGAGCCGGAGATCGCCCGCTCTGAGGCGCCATATTCCGATCGCTAAACTTTGATCGTTCGCCCCCGCTTCCGGGGGAACAATGAGGTCGTCCTGCTGTTTCTGTCGCATCGCTGAAAACATAGGAAATAGCATCATGCGTGTGTTTCTTGCAGCAGCCTCGATCATTCTCCTCGGCTTCGCCGCTCCGGCTTTCTCCCAGGCCCTTGCTGATATGGATTCTAGCGGCCGCTTCGGCGGCATGCCACCCGGCACGGTGCCGGGGGCGGAATCCAATGGCGGACTCATGATTCCGCTGGATCCAGTCGAAACCGGTGATATCACCGTCGTCATTCCGTCCGATCGGACCGTCTGCCCGCGGCCCGGAACGCGTCAGTACCGCGCGGCCGAGCGCGACGGTACGCTAGGCGACGCCTGCCGCTGACGGGATAGGCCCAGATCAGCAAGCAGGACCGGCTATTTGTCGTTTCCGTGCAGTATGACGCCGAGTTCATGCCACTGCCGTCTGTCGCGCTGGATCAGTTCGTCGGCTGAGGCCGGTCCCATGCTGCCCGGCGCGTAGGCGTCAGGCACGCTCTCATCCTTGGCCCAGATATCGAGGAAGGGTTGCACCGCCGCCCATCCGGCCTCGATGCCGTCGGCGCGCTGGAACAGGGTCTGGTCGCCGATGAAGAGATCGTAGAGCAATGATTCATAGCCGGTCGTCTTGGCAATATCGAATTTGTCGGAATAGCGGAAATCGAGCGAGACCGGCACGGTGTCGACCGAAAGCCCCGGCGATTTGATCGAGATTTCCATGCTCATGCCCTCGTCCGGCTGCACTTGGATCACCAGCCGGTTCGGCGGTAGGCGGCGCTTGACGTCGGTCTCGCGAAACTGCGCGAAGGGCACCGGCTGGAAGGTGATGACGATCTCGGTGTCGCGCGCCGTCAGCGCCTTGCCGGTCCTGAGATAGAAGGGCACGCCGGCCCAGCGCCAAGTATCGGCATAGAGCTTCAGCGCCACGAAGGTCTCGGTCCTGCTGTCGGGCGAGACGTCCTTGGTATCGCGATAGGCCGGAAGCTGAGCCCCATTGAGCGGGCCCGCAGCATAGGCGCCGCGCACGCCATGCGTCTTGGCCTCATCAGGTGTATAGACGCGCAGCGCCTTCAGCACCTTGCTCTTTTCGTTGCGGATTGCCTCGGCATCGAAGCTGTTCGGCGGTTCCATGGCGATCATCGCCAGCAGCTGGAAGAGATGGTTCGGCACCATGTCGCGCAGCGCGCCGGTAGCATCGTAGAATTTGCCGCGGCTGCCGACATCGACGATTTCGGCGGCGGTGATCTGTACATGGTCGATGTAGCGGCTGTTCCACAAGGACTCGATCATCATGTTGGCGAAACGCGCCGTCATCAGGTTCTGCACCGTCTCCTTGCCGAGGAAATGGTCGAGCCGGTAGACTTGGCCTTCCCCGACCTGCGCGAGGATCTGTGCATTGAGCGCCTGCGCCGAGGCGAGATCGGTGCCGAACGGTTTTTCGATCGCGACGCGGCGGAAGACGCCGTCGCTTTCATTGGTCAGACCATGGGCGGCGAGCTTCTCGACGATCGTCCCGAAAAAGGATGGCGGCACCGCGAGATAGAAGGCGGCATTGGCATGCGGCCCCAGCCGCTTGCCGATCTCGACGAAAATATCGTCCTTGGTGAAATCCCCAGACGTGTAGGAAATGCGCCGGCGCAGGCTTTCCCAGGTCTCGTCCTTCACCGGCGGCTCTTCACCGCTCAGATGGCTGAGGAATTGGTCGAGCCGCCCGCGCAGGAACTCGTCGTCACCCGGCTCGATGCCGATGCCGAGAATGTGGAGATCCTCGCCGACAAGGCGACTGCGCGTCAGATTGATGATCGCCGGCACCAGCAGGCGGCGCGTCAGGTCTCCCGTGGCGCCGAAGATGACGAGGGTGACCGGCGGGGTAGGGACAGCGTCCATGTGTCATCTCCTTGGATTTTCCGGCCGACTATACTGCGTGCCGGTCTCGCCGCAAGCACCATGCGGGCGAGGGATAACAAGCATTTGACACCATCCGGGGCGCCCGAGCTCGCGTCACCTTGCTTGGCGCGGCGGGCTTTACCGTTTCACCGCCACCATGAAAATTCTCGGAAACCGCAGCAGCACCCGCCCGTCCGACATCTTGGGATAGGCCTTTTCCACCTGCTTGAGGTAATCGGCCAGGAATGCCTCGCGATGCTCCTCGCCGGCATGGGCGAGATAGGGCATCAGCCCGGTTCCCTTCACCCATTCGACGATCGCTGCAGCATCCGCCATCGGGTGATTGTAGATGGTGTGCCAGATATCGACGCGAGAGGATTTGGCGATCAGCCGGCTGTAATAAGTGGACGGCGGGGGCAGCCCCTTGCGGCGCACGCTCTTCGCCTCGAAGGCGGATTTCCACGGGCCGGCATGCGCCGTCTCCTCCATCGCCAGATGCGAGGGTTCGCCGAGATTGTCGGGCATCTGCACGGCCAGCACGCCGCCTTCGGAAAGCCCGTCCATCAGCCGGTCGAAGATATCGAGATGATCGGGCAGCCATTGGAAGACGGCATTGGCAAACAGCAGGTCGGCGGGTTCGGCCGGCTGCCAGCGGGTGAGATCGGCCTCGACGAAGGCAGTGCCCGGAAGCCGCTTGCGCGCCGCCTCCAGCATGTTCATGTCGCTGTCGACGCCCGAGACGCCCTGCGCCCCGTAGCGCTCGATGATCAGCTCGGTCGAATTGCCCGGGCCGCAGCCGAGATCGATGGCATGACGAATGTTTTGCAGCGGCACCTGTGCCAACAGGTCGCGCGCCGGTCGCGTGCGCTCATCCTCGAATTTCACATATTGATTGGCGGACCATGCCATGGCGTTCACTCCTGCTGTCAGGCCACATCGTCCAAGTGGTGGATGCGGATCTTGTCGATGTTGCGGCCGTCGAGATTGACGACCTCATCGGCGAAGTCGCTGGCGAAGAGGGCGCCCGCCGGTCTTCACTCAGCCGACACAAGTATTTTGTCCACGCGCCTCCCGTCGAGATCGACGACTTCGAAGCGCCATCCATCTCTCGTGAAGCTCTCGCCCAATTCCGGCAGATGTTTCAACTCTTCCAACACCAGGCCGGCGACAGTCTGATATTCCAAGTCGCCATCGAGCTTGAGGTTTAAGAATTCAGCGAACTCGTCAATTGGCGTCCAGCCCGACACGAGATAAGAGCCGTCGTCTCGACGAGCGATGGCCTGTTCATCGACCGGTCCCTCCTGCAGAGCCCCCATGATTGCTTCCAAAATGTCACCTGACGAGACAACCCCCTCGAAGTGGCCGTACTCGTCGAAAACCAGCACCATGTGAACGGGCGATTTCCTGATTGCTTCAATCACATTGATGGCAGTTGAAAGGTCTGAAACCACCGGGACGTCTTGCGTCAGAGCCGTAATGTCGGCACTGCCGTGTTCGGACATCGCGTCGTAGAAGTCCTTGACCGGAAGGATGCCGATCACCTCGTCCGAACTGCCTTTTCGAACCGGCAACCGCGACCGCTTCGTCCTGTGCAACTGGGTCCGAATTTCATCAAGGCTGTCGTCGATATCGATGATTTCAACGTCCCGCCGGGGCGTCATAAGCGCTCGGGCAGTGCGGTCGGCCAGCCGCATGACACCTGATATCATCGCGGACTCTTCGCTTTCGATCACTCCAGCCGACTGCGCCTCGGCCAGAACAGTTTTGATCTCTGCGTCGGAGACATTGTCGCCACCTTTTCCTGTTTGGCCCAAGAGCTTAAGCACAAGATTTCCGGAGGCGTTCAGAAGCCACACGAGCGGCAGCGCAATTTTTGAAAGTACCGCCATAGCGGGTGCGACCCTGGCCGCAACCGCTTCGGGTTCCCGCAATGCGATCTGCTTTGGAACAAGTTCGCCGACGATCAACGAAAGATATGTGATTGCCACGACGACTGAACCTACGCCAATGGCATCAGCGGCCGTCGATGACATTCCCTGGGCTTCTAGCCATCCGCTCAGGCGGCCGCCGAGCGTGGCCCCGGAGAAAGCGCCGGATAGAACGCCGACCAGCGTGATGCCGATCTGCACCGTAGAGAGAAAACGACCGGGGTTTTCGGCAAGTTTGATCGCTTGAGCTGCACCCTTGCTTCCATTGTCGGAGAGAACCTTTAGGCGAGCTGTTCGAGAATACACAACGGCCAGCTCCGACATGGCGAGCACACCATTCAGGATGGTGAGAAACGCCACAATTCCAATTTCCAGAAACACAGGGACCCTATTCGTTGAGGTTGTCATACCGAATTCATCAGGCGACGCGGCGAGGCATTCGAAGGGACGCTACTATAGACCCATCGCCTATCGTCTTTCTATCATCGCGTTACATCAGTGTAGGTTCCATCAGTTTTCAGAAATCCGTGAGTGACAACGCCGACCCATGCGGAAGGGTCGAAATCCAGTCGGAGAACATCAATCATCAAAGGCGGTCGTCGTCATGGCGGACCGCTCCTCTGAAGTGAAAGTCATATGCCGTCGGTACAAGCGGGCCGGCATGTGGCCGCCCGTCATTCTCAATGATGTGGAAAGCGGCTGCTCTCTGCGGGAGCCGTGATATGCTTGAGGCGAGGCGGAGGTCATCGCACCGTCTACAAGGGTCGCCTGCTTCCTCGGCCGGGAGATCCCGGTTGGAAGGGGCGGAGCTTGTACTGGATGGGTCGCTGTCAGGCATGTCGCAATTTTGACGGTGAAACAGTGCCGACGCAAGAGGCGCCGGGCGAAAATTCTTATAGCGTCTTGATGTGACAGTTTCGCCAACGGCAGCCGCACCGCATCTGCGCGTCTTAAAAGAGGCGCAGCAGTGAAAGCTGCCGCAATACACCGTAAATTAACAGCCGCTCCGTATTTTCTTTAAATTGCGAACGATTTCCGTGACGTGCAGCCACGTCCTGAAATCAGTTCTCGGTCTGGGGGAAGCCGGGACGGAATAGATCGGTGCGCGATCGACGACCTGCCCGCTTGAGGAGGTTAAGCGCATGCAGTTCAAATCGGCTACCGGACGCAACATTTTTTCCGTGGCGGCCTGCGGTGTCATCGCCACGATCGCGGCATCGGGCGTTCTTTTTTACATCGCCTACAACGATATGCGCAAATCGAGCCTCGATCAGATGCTCCAGATCGCCGCCACCAATGCGCTCAACGTCGAGAAATCTATGAGCGTGGCACTCGGCATCGTCAATACGCTGGAAACGTCGCTGTCGACGATGAAGGACGGCGGAAACGCCAATCGTGCGACTGCCGACGACTTGCTGAAGAACATGCTGCAGGATAATCCGATGGCGCTCGGTGTTTGGACCGGCTGGGAGCCGAATGCCTTCGACGGCAAGGACAAGGATTTTGTCGGCAAGGAAGGCCACGACACGACCGGCCGCTACGTGCCCTACTGGGTCCGCAGTGGCGACAAAATCCAGCACACGCCGCTGGTCGATTATGGCGTGTCGGGCGCCGGCGATTACTACCAGCTGCCCTTTACTCAGAAAAAGACTGTCGTCATCGAACCTTATGTCTATGCGGTCGACGGCAAGGACGTGCTGATGACCTCGGTCGCCAAGCCGATCATGGTCGGCGGCAAGGCGCTCGGCGTCGCCGGTATGGATATTTCGCTCGACGACGCCAACAAGGCGATCTCGGCAGTCCACCCGATGGAGACCGGCTATCTCAGCCTCGTGACGGGCGCCGGCAGCATCATCAGCCATCCTTCCGCCGAGCTCGCAGGCAAGAATATCAAGGACGGCGGTGATCTGACTGCCGGCTGGGATCAGTTGATCGCCAAGCCCGGCGTCGCGCAGGAGATCGCAGGCCGGGACGGCCAGACCTACTTCTCGGTCGCCTATCCGGTAAAGCTCACGAATGACCTGAACTGGTACGCCGTCGTCTCGGTGCCCAAATCCACCGTCTTTGCCCAGCTCAACAACATGGCCTGGAGCGCCGTTGCGATCACCGCCATCGCTGCTCTTCTGCTCGGTCTTTCAGGCTGGCTCATCGCAGCCAAATTCATCCGCCGCATAGAGGGCGTGATCGCCGAGACCGATCGCATCGCCCATGGCCAGCTCGACGTGCAATTGAACGACAAGAATGCCAAGGACGAAATCGGTGACCTCTCGCGTTCCCTCGCCATCCTGCTGGAAAGCAATCGCCAGAAGATCAAGCTGGAAACGGATGCAGAAAACTCCCGGTCCCGCGAAGAGATCGAACGACAGGAACGTTCGGTCCTCCATGCTGCCCGTGAGGATTCGATCAAGTTCGCGGTCAGCGAACTCGGCAACGGACTGGCCAGCCTTTCCAACGGAGATATGACCGTCCGGCTGGAAAAGCCGTTTACCGACTCCCTTGACGAAATCCGCGTCGATTTCAACGCGTCTGTCGAAAAGCTGCAGGCAGCCCTCATTTCCTTCTCCGAAAACGCTGCCGTCATCCAGGCCGGTTCGGAAGAAATCCGCTCCGGTGCCGACGATCTCGCCCGCCGCACCGAACAGCAGGCCGCTTCCGTCGAGGAGACCGCCGCTGCGCTCGAGCAGATCACCACCTCGGTCAAGGACTCCACCCTTCGCGCCGAAGAAGCAGGCGCGCTCGTCAGCCGCACCAAGGATGGTGCGGAAAAATCCGGAGAGGTCGTTCGCAAAGCCGTTGACGCCATGACCGGCATCGAGCAATCCTCGCAGTCGATCTCCAACATCATTGGCGTGATCGACGATATTGCCTTCCAGACCAACCTGTTGGCCCTCAATGCAGGCGTTGAGGCAGCACGTGCAGGGGAGGCCGGTAAGGGCTTTGCCGTCGTCGCACAGGAAGTGCGTGAACTGGCGCAGCGCTCGGCCACCGCCGCCAAGGAGATCAAGGCGCTGATCACCTCGTCCGGCGACCAGGTCAAGCGCGGCGTCGATCTCGTCGGCCAGACCGGCAAAGCGCTGCAGGCGATCGTTGCCGAAGTCCAGCAGATCAACAGCAATGTCCAGGCGGTCGTTCAGGCCGCCCGTGAACAGTCGACGGGTCTCCTGGAGATCAACACGGCAGTCAACCAGATGGACCAGTCGACCCAGAAGAATGCCGCAATGGTCGAGGAATCGAATGCCGCCTCGCACACGCTGGTGACGGAGGTGTCTGCCCTTTCGGAGCGTCTGGCACAGTTCAATCTCGGCCAGGCGGCCAACGCGGCCCCTGCCGCCCGGACGACTGCCAAGTCGCTGGCGCGCCCGGCCGCGGCGACGCTTGCGGCGCGCAGAACGGTTCCCGCCTCGGCCACCGATCATGCCAGGCCCGCTCCGTCACCGGCCCGTGCACTCGGCGGCAAGCTCGCAGCCGCCTTCGGCACCTCAGCCGCACCGGCTTCTACCGAGGGCAACTGGGAAGAGTTCTAGACACTCCACACGCGTCCTCGAAGGCGGCAGACATTTTTCCTCAAGCGGACAGAGTGCAGGATGGCGCGCGCTCAATTTTGATTTGAAAACATTCAATATCTCGCGCTAAGGTCACACAAACCAGCATCAGCGCAAAGTCCTCGAGTTGCCGATGACGTTTCCCAATCCCTCAGCCGCCTTTGACCGCATGATCATCATGGGCAACGGCGGCGCGGGTAAAACATGGCTCGCCTGTCGTATCGGTGAGCAGCTTCACCATCCGGTTATCCACCTTGATGACATGCATTGGGAGCCGGGGCGCTACGGCATCGATCGCGACAGAGCGTTGCGGGACGAGATGGTCGAGGCGGCGGCCGAGGGCGACGCCTGGGTCATGGAGGGCGTTTACGGGCAACTGGTGAACATGGTCCTCAACCGCACGACGATCCTGATCTGGATTGATCTGCCGGAGGAGGAATGCATCGCCAACATTAAGGAGCGAGGTATTCAGAGCGGTGAGACAGGAACGCAGTTCGAAGGCCTTTTGAACTGGGTGGCCGAATACAGGAGTAGAACGAACAACTGGAATTCCTTCGAGACGCACGCGCGATTGTTCTCGGTCTTTTCTCGTCCGAAGTTCCTGTTATCGAGCCGTGAGGCCGTCACCGATTTTGCCGGCCGGTTGTCCATGAGCATCGACGAGGTCATCGATGAACGAACCCAGATTTCCGAATGACGAGGGCGAAGACGCCTGGATGGTCGTCCAGGTGTCTTCGGATGAACACTGGAACGCCTACCACGACATCCGCCGCGCTGTCCTTTTCGAGGCCCGCGGGTTGATTGGCTATGAGGCGAACCATCCCGATGATCGAAGGGATGGGCATTTCCCTTTGCTGCTTCTGCTCGAAAATACGCCGGTCGGTGCGGCTCGCCTGGATCTGACGGAGCAGACAGCATGCGTGCGAACCGTCGCGATCAGGGCGGAGTGCCAAGGAAAGGGCTACGGCCGGATGCTCATGGCCGGCCTCGAAAAATTCGCGTCACAACACGAGGTCAAGAGACTGCTTGTGAATGCGGCGCGAGACGCCGTGGGGTTTTACGAAGCGCTCGGATGGACCGTCATCGAGGCCGGCGGTGAAACCCCGGTTCTGACTAAGGAATTGCGAACCGGGCCTTAATGGTGAAGTATTGCGCTGACCGCGAGCTGCTCTGACGTTCTCGTGGAGCTTCTCCAACCAAATGCCGAGGTCACGATGCTCATTATCTTTGGCGGTCTGCCTGGCAGTGGAAAGACGACGATTGCCCGCGCCTTGGCTGAGCGGTTGAATGCGGTCCATGTGCGCGTCGATACCATCGAGCAAGCAATCCGTGCCTCCGGAATAGCCGATGATGCCGGACCTGCAGGCTATATCGTCGCTTACGGTATCGCCGGAGATAATCTGACCCTCGGCAGGACCGTTATCGCCGACTCCGTCAACCCGCTCCGGATAACTAGGTCAGCATGGCGTTCGGTCGCGCAGGCTACCGGGGTGACAGCGGCGGAGGTCGAGGTCGTTTGCTCGGATAAAGCCGAGCACCGCAAGCGTGCTGAAACGCGCCTCACCGACGTCGAGGGTCTGGTGAAGCCGACATGGCAAGAGATTTCCGAAAGAGCCTATGACGAATGGCCCGATGCAATCGTCATCGACACGGCTTTGAAAACGGTCGACGCCGTTTTGGATGAACTGGTGAGCCGATTGAAATCGCTGCCGCCAAAACCGTAGCATTGCTGACGAAGGAGAGCCTGATGTCGTCCGAAAAGCGGCATCAGGCACTCGCGCCGTCACGCCGCGAGGATGGTGATCCCGTAAGCATTGGCGGCCGCGGTCATGCGGGCGATGGTTTCGGCCGAAGGGCTGGCCTTCGGAGGCTCGGTTGTGCCTTCCGCTTCGATGAATTCGGCCATGTCCCGATCGACGACCGCGGAAAAGACCACGGGGATGGTTCCACGGTTGGAATAGCCGTGCACCATGAAGGGCGGGATGGTGACGATGTCGCCGGCGCTCGCTTCGATCTCTTCGGGGCCGCTGTCGCCCAGGCGCCAGATCGTCAGCTTTCCCTCGATGATGCGGAACACTTCCGGGCTCGCATGCGCATGTTTCGGCGTCCGGCTGCCTGATGGCACGGTGACGTCGAAGAGATTGAGCCAGGTTCCGCTGATTCTAAGCCGACGCTCGACCCGGTCGCCGAGGACGAAAAACCGCTTGGCCTCGTCGCTTGTATGCATTTTCACAAATGAGTTGGACATCATGTCTCTTTCTTTTTCTTACAGGGCTTCTTCTGATCGGCTTTTTCTTGCGGGCGCAGCCGTTAGACCTTTGCGCCGCCTTTGACAACCCGCCCTGTTGTCGGGGGTAACATCGCCGAAGGCTTTCAAAGAAGCGCGCTACATCGGCCGAAGCGCTGAACAAACGGCTCCGTTGCCAGGGGTTCAACGCCGCTCGCGCGCCACTGCGTCACGAGACTGTCGAGGCCGATATCGGTACTTCGGGGCGTTTCCGCAAGGTCCGCCAATGCCGCATCAGCTATGCGGAAATGACTGAGGCCGGAGAGTTCGAAAGGCTCGGCGCCTGTAATACCGCCGACACAGAAGGGGCGCATAGAACGCGGCGGCCGTTCTTGGAGCCGTCCTTCCACGCCGTCCCGGCATTCACTTTGATCATTCACATTGATGGAGCGCATCCATGTCCTCTCTTCCCGTCGTCGGCGCCGCCATGACGCTCGATGAAGTTGAACTTCACCGTGATTGGCTCTTCGAAAAGTCCCGCGATCTCGAATTGCAGAGCTTTATCGATGCCGAGATTCTGAACGGCGACTGGGCGCCGCTTGCCGCCCGCACCAGGCGGCTTCTCGACGGTCATGGCGGCCGCCTCGGCATTCACGGCCCGTTCTGGGGCTTCACCATCGCCTCGGAAGATCCCGATATCCGCGCCATCGTCACTAGGCGCCTGCTGCAGGGGCTCGACGTCTGCGCCGTCATCGGCGCGACCCATATGGTCATCCACAGCCCTTATACGTCCTGGTCCTACAACAATCTCGACGACAATGCCGGCGCCCGCGAAGCCCTGGCCGAGCGCACGCACATGACGCTCCGCGACGCCGTCCGGCGCGCCGAGGATATCGGCTGCACCATGGTCATCGAGAACATCGAGGACAAGGATCCGCATATTCGCGTGGCGCTTGCCGAAAGCTTCAACTCGCCCGCCGTCGCCGTCTCGATCGATACCGGCCACGCCCATTATGCCCACGGCTATACCGGTGCTCCGCCGGTCGATTATTACGTCAAGGCCGCCGGCAATCGCCTCCAGCATGTCCACCTGCAGGATGCCGACGGATATGCCGACCGCCACTGGAGCCTCGGCGAAGGCACGATCCGCTGGCATGCCGTCTTCGCGGCCCTTGCCAAGCTCGAAAGCAATCCGCGCCTCATCATCGAGATCAAGGATAAGTCCAAGATCCCGGCTTCATCAGCCTTTCTCGCTTCGATCGGCGTAGCTCAATAGGGTCTTGTTGCTCTTCCCGCTCTCCCTCATTCCCGTGCTCGCCACGGGAGGGGAGGGTGGAATTATGCTTCATGAAAACCGGGTAATGACGCTGATGCCCGTGGCCTCAGCCTTGTCGAGCGCCATCAGCGCTGGCACGGCCTCCTCGAGGCTGACGCGGCGTCCGATCAGCTTCTGCGGCGCGATCTTGCCGGCCGAAAGCATCGACAGCATGGCGTCGTAGCGCCAGGCCTGCATGCCGTGGCTGCCGTAGATTTCCAGCTCGTGGCCGATCACCTGCGCCATTGGAATCTGCGGCGTCGCGTGTTCACCGAGCATCAGCCCCACCTGCACATGCCGTCCGCGCCGGCGCAGATTCTTGATCGAGTTGAAGCAGGTGACGGGATGGCCGAGCGCGTCGATCGAGACATGCGCGCCGCCCTTGGTGATTTCGCGCACTGCCTCCGCCACGTCGGCAACGCCTGACGCATTGACCGTCGCCACCGCCCCGCACTCCTGCGCAAAGGCGAGCTTCTCCTCGGATATATCGATGCCGATCGCATTCGCCCCGAGCGCGGTGGCGATCATGATCGCCGACAGACCGACGCCGCCGCAGCCATGCACGGCGATCCATTCGCCAGGCCCGGTGCGCGCCTGGTCGGCGACGGCGCGAAACGAGGTAGCGAAGCGGCAGCCGAGGCTTGCCGCCGTCGCATCGTCGATCGTATCGGGCAGGTGCACCAGATTGGTATCGGCATAATCAATCGCCACATATTCGGCAAACGATCCCCAATGGGTGAAGCCCGGCTGGAACTGGTTCGGGCAGACCTGCTGGTTGCCGGAATGGCATTCGCTGCAATGGCCGCAGCCGGAAACGAAGGGCACCGTCACCCGGTCGCCCACCTTGAAACGCATCACGCCGCGGCCGGTGGCGACGATCCGCCCGGCAAGCTCGTGTCCCGGCACATGCGGCAGGCGGATATCCGGGTCGTGGCCCATCCAGCCGTGCCAGTCGCTGCGGCAGAGCCCGCTGGCGCCGACCGCTATGACGACACCGTCCTCTGTCGGTGTCGGATCGGCAACGGTGCGGATTTCGGGCGCCTGTTCGAAGGCTTCGTAGAACATGGCTTTCATCGGCGTTTTCCTTGCTGCCGAATGCATGGCGCCCGGAAGTGTGCAGCGGTTCCGGGATAACGGCATGCATAAAACAAAGAGCTTAAGAGCGTCGCATGGATCAAAGTCGATGGACGCTCTTAAGCGGCGGTTCCACCCATCATCGCATGCTGCAGCCAGCCATTCCAACATTCCATTCCATCATTTTTGCTGATGCACCCATCGCTGAAGCCGCTGTCGCTGCGCACGAATATTGCGGCCTGGCGGCATTCCCCGGCATTTTCTTGCTTCCGTGTTTCCGTTCGGGATTTGTCCTTGACCCGGCTTGCCGCGGCGGTTTTTCCTTCTCCGGCTTCAGGAGGAAACCATCATGGCCGTCGATACATCACCCCGTTCAACCACCTGGACTCATGTCGATGGAGAATGGCTCCCCGGCAATCCGCCGCTGATCGGGCCGACCTCGCATGCCATGTGGCTCGGCTCCACCGTCTTCGACGGCGCCCGCTGGTTCGACGGCATCGCGCCGGATCTCGACCTGCACTGCCAGCGCATCAATCGCTCGGCGCTCGCCATGGGCCTGAAGCCGGTGAAATCAGCCGAGGAGATTGCCGCACTTGCCTGGGAAGGCGTCGCGAAATTCGATGGCGCGACACCGATCTACATCAAGCCGATGTATTGGGGCGAACACGGTTCGCCGGGCAGCGTCGTCTCGGTCGATGGGGACTCGACCCGCTTCGCGCTTTGCCTGTTCGAGGCGCCGATGGGCGGCCATGGCGGCACCAGCCTCACCGTCTCGCCCTATCGCCGCCCGTCGCCGGAAACGGCGATGACCGAGGCGAAGACCGGCTCGCTCTATCCAAACAGCGGCCGCATGATCGCCGAAGCGCGCAGCCGCGGTTTCGACAATGCGCTGGTGCGTGACCTGAACGGCAACGTCGTCGAGACCGCCTCCTCGAACGTCTTCATGGTCAAGGACGGCGTGGTGATGACGCCCGCCGCCAACCGTACCTTCCTCGCCGGCATCACCCGCGCCCGCGTCATCGGCCTGCTGCGCCAGGCCGGTTTCGACGTGCACGAAGCAACGCTCTCGGTCGAAGACTTCCTCGGAGCCGACGAGATCTTCACCACCGGCAACTACTCCAAGGTCGTCGGCGTCATCCGCCTCGACGACCGCGACCTGCAGGAAGGCCCGGTCACCCGCAAGGCGCTGGAACTCTACATGGACTGGGCCCACGGCAGGAGTGAGAGCGAAGAGTGAGGAGAGGTCCCGCGAAGCGGGAGCAATCGATCCAGTGAATCGATTGCAACGACGAACGCCCGAAGCGCAAGCGCAGGGCTGCAGCGGTTCGGCGGATCAGAGCCCAGCCCGCCCCTCATCCGCCTGCCGGCACCTTCTCCCCGCTTGCGGGGCGAAGGGGGATAGCCGCAGCCTCTCAGTTCCCGCAAGGGTCGTCAAAAGTACTCATCTCGCCTGTAGAAATTGCCGTAGAGGTGCGTCAGCACAGAATTGGCTGCCAATTTTTCTTCATCGCTGTCGCCATAAACCAGTTTGGGCGGATCGCTTTCGCTAAAGATGAGAGCGACAAAATGATTGTAACCCGCGCCGGCGATCCCTGTCGAAACGTCGCGCCCCTCAATGATCGTACCGTTCTGTGCAGAGCCACTCGCGGCTGCCGCCGCTTCGAAACGCGATTTATTGAAAATGACGTACCATAGCCAAGGATCGAACAAAGGCACGGTGATCATCGTCCCAAAACACACCGGAACAATGATGATAGCAATAAGACGACTCACCATTCTACGGATACGACGACGAAATAACGCGACTAATGCGCCGATAAACCAAACGAACACTATGCCCGCGACCGAGAGAAAGAGCAGCGGCCCACCCAATAGATCGAAGAGTCCTCGTAGCCCATTGGCCGAATCAAGCGGCCAAAAATCCAAGGCGCGATGGTAAGCTGCACACGCGGTGCCAAGAAAAGCGGCGATGAGCATTCGCCGAACATTCCAAATGTCTATGGGCACAGCCGACACACCATCCTGTTGTTTTTCATAGTCGAATGGTGTCCAGCGAAGTCGAGGCATTTTTGGGGCCGAACGGCATTGCTGCCGAATTCCGCCGTGTTGCAGTGAAGGGTGACCTCCAATGTAAAATTCCCCCTCATGTCATCCACTTCCGATGTTCCGCAAATCTCTCCGCCAAGAGATCGATGAACAGCCGCACCTTCGTCGGCAGATGGCTGCGGTTGGGATAGACGGCGTTGATGTTGAACTCGATCGGCCGGTAGTCGGGCATGATCTTCACCAGCCGCCCTTCGGCGATATCGTCGAACACGACGAAACTCGGCGCCAGGAAGATGCCCCGCCCGGTCAGCGTCAGGAAGCGCAGCATCTCGGCACTGTTTGAGACGACATTGCCGCTGATCTTGACGCTCTCCTTGTTGCCTTCGCCATCCTCGAAGCGCCAGTCGTCGCCATAGGGGTAATAGGCATATTGCAGGCAATTGTGATCGGCGACGTCGGTCGGCGTCTTCGGCATCGGATGGCTCTCGAAATAGGCCGGTGAGCAGACGAGCATATGGCGCCATGGCGTCAGCTTGCGCGCGACGAGCGACGAATCCGGCGGCGGTACGGTGCGCATCACCAGGTCGTAGCCATCCTCGATCATGTCGACCATCCGCTCGCCGACGCTGAAATCGAGTGAGATCGACGGATAAAACTCCATAAACTCGCTGACGACGGGCAGCAGGAAACGCACGATGGCACTGCTGGTATAGACCTTCAGCGTGCCGCGCGGCGTCGTGCTCAGCGCGCCGGCCGTCCGGTCCGCCTCATCGAGTTCAGCCAGGATCTGCGACGAGCGCTCATAATAATATTTGCCGGTTTCCGTCAGGCTGACCTTGCGCGTCGTGCGGTTGAGCAGCCGCACGCCGAGCCGGTCCTCCAGCGATTGCACGTGATTGCCGACCATCGTGACGGACATGTTGAGCCGGCGCGCGGCGGCGGAAAAACCGCCGCATTCCACCACGCGGCCAAACACCATGAGGCTTGTCAGCCGATCCATATTGCCCTCGGATTATCCGCTGAGAGTTGATGATCCTTCCCGATTTAAGCAGATTATCAAAATAAATGTCAGGGTGCATTTTCCTTCGCATCGAACAGGGCCTCTCGCAGAGGAGGCCAACGGTGAAGGAGAATTGCGATGGTCGAGTTACCCCACAGGCAAGCTTTCGAAACTGCCAGGCAAGCCGAGCAGATCTTGGCCGAGGAAGCCGCAAGGGCGCCGGCCGCCGAGGCGCCCCCCATGCCTGTCTCCGAAGCACCGGTCGCGGACGCACCGGTCGCGGATACTCCCAAAAAGACCGGCCGTCGCATCGTCAAGCGCGCCGTCATTGCCGCCGCGCTGCTTGCCTGCGTCGCGTTTGCAGGCGATTTCGGCTACCGCTACTGGACGGTCGGCCGCTTCATCGAATCCACTGACGATGCCTATGTGAAGGCCGATTACACCACCGTCGCCCCGAAGGTCGCTGGCTATATCAAGGCAGTGCTCGTCAACGACAATGACGCGGTCAAGGCCGGCCAGGTTCTCGCCCGTATCGACGACCGCGACTTCCAGGCCGCATTGTCGCAGGCGAAGGCCGATGTGAAGGCGGCCGAGGCTGCCATCACCAATATCGACGCCCAGATCGCCCTGCAGCAATCGGTGATCGAGCAGGCGAGGGCGACGATCGATGCCTCGCAGGCATCGCTGGATTTTGCCGTGTCCGATGCCGCCCGCTCGGCCCGCCTGATCACCAACGGTGCCGGCACCCAGTCTCGCGCCGAGCAGACCCAGTCGGCCCGCGACCAGGCCGCTGCCGCCGTCGAGCGCGACCGGGCAGCCCTCGTCACGGCTCAGAATAAGGTGCCGGTGCTTCAAACCCAGCGCGAACAGACGGTTGCCCAGCACGACCGTGCGGCCGCCGCCGCCCAGCAGGCAGAGCTCAACCTCTCCTATACGGATATCGTCGCCGCCGTCGACGGCACGGTCGGCGCCCGGTCGATCCGGGTCGGACAGTATGTCACCTCGGGCACGCAGCTGATGGCGGTCGTGCCGCTGCATGCGGTCTATGTCGTCGCCAATTTCAAGGAAACGCAGCTGACCTATATCAGCCCCGGCCAGTCGGTCGAGATCAAGGTCGACAGCTTTCCCGATATCTCGATCAAGGGTCATGTCGACAGCGTTTCGCCGGCAAGCGGGTTGGAATTCTCACTGCTGCCGCCGGACAATGCCACCGGCAATTTCACCAAGATCGTCCAGCGTATCCCGGTCAAGATCGTCATCGACGACGAGGCTCTGAGCGGCCTGCTGCGCTCGGGCATGTCGGTCGAGCCCGAAATCGATACCAAGGCTGCCCAGACCTCCGCGGCAGCTAAGGAGGGATCATCCAACCCTGCTGGATGATCCTTTCCCTTTTTCCCGAATGATCCCGATCATTCCCTGAATGATCACCCGGACCCCGTCATGAGAGAATTTTCCGCAAGAGCCGGAAGGAGATAGGTCATGGCCACTCTTCAGATCGCCGCCAACAGCAATGCGCTGGCGCCCCCCGCCGCTGCAGCGCCCGCGACACCTGCCGCCATGAGCCCGCTTCGCATGTGGGCAGCCGTTGTCGGCTCGACGCTGGGCGCCTTCATGGCCGTCCTCAACATCCAGATCGTCAATGCCTCGCTTGCCGATATCCAGGGCGCGATCGGCGCCGGCACGGATGACGGCGGCTGGATTTCGACCTCCTATCTGATCGCCGAGATCGTCGTCATCCCCTTGAGCGCCTGGCTGGCGCGCGTCTTCTCGCTCCGCAACTACCTGCTCACCAACGCCATCCTCTTCCTGATCTTTTCTGTTGCCTGCGCCTTCGCTGCCAATCTGCAGCAGATGATCATCCTGCGCGCCATTCAGGGTTTTTCCGGCGGCGTGCTGATCCCGATGGCCTTCACCATCATCATCACACTGCTGCCCAAGGCCAAGCAGCCGATCGGCCTGGCCCTCTTTGCCCTGTCTGCCACCTTCGCACCGGCGATCGGCCCGACGATCGGCGGTTATCTCACCGAGAACTGGGGCTGGGAACATATCTTCTATGTCAACCTGGTGCCCGGCGCGCTGATGGTCGGTCTGCTCTGGGCCTCGCTCGACCGCGCGCCGATGAACCTGAAGCTGCTCGCCAAGGGTGACTGGCCGGGCATCATCACCATGGCGATCGGCCTGGCAGCCCTGCAGACCGTGCTGGAAGAGGGCAACAAGGAAGACTGGTTCGGCTCCGACTTCATCCTCCGCCTGTCTGTCATCGCCGCCGTCTCGCTGACGCTGTTCCTGATCATCGAGCTGAAGACTGCCAATCCGCTGCTGAACCTGCGCCTGCTGGTGCGCCGCAACTTCGGCTTCGGCATCGTCGCGAACTTCCTGCTCGGCATTGCGCTTTACGGCTCCGTCTTCGTGCTGCCGATCTATCTCACCCGCATCCAGGGCTATAATTCCGAGCAGATCGGCATGGTTCTCGCCTGGACCGGCATCCCGCAGCTGCTGCTGATCCCGCTGGTGCCGCGGCTGATGAAGCATTTCGACGTCCGCTTGCTGATCGTCGTCGGCTTTGCCCTCTTCGCCGCTTCGAACTTTATGAACGTGCACATGACCGGCGATTATGCCAGCGACCAGCTGTTCTGGCCGAATATCGTCCGTGCCATCGGCCAGGCGCTCGTCTTCACGCCCCTCTCGGCGATCGCCACCGCAGGCATCGAGCGGGAGAATGCCGGTTCCGCTTCCGCACTCTTCAACATGATGCGCAATCTCGGCGGCGCCGTCGGCATCGCCTCGCTGCAGACCTTCCTGTCGAAGCGAGAACAGTTCCACTCGAACATCCTGACCAATTCAGTCTCGGTCTTCGAGGAGGCTACCCGCGATCGCATCGCCAGGCTCACCGGCTACTTCATGAGCCACGGTGTCAGCGATCAGGCGCTCGCGAGCCACAAGGCCGTCGTCGCCATCGCGCTCAAAATACGCAAGCAGGCCAATATCATGGCCTTCAGCGATACCTTCTTCCTGCTCGGCGTCGCTCTGGTCGTCGCCCTGGTTGCAACCCTGCTTCTGAAAAAACCCGGTCAACTCTCCGGCGGCGGCGCCCACTAGCGCCGTGCGGCCCTCAAGGAGGAGAAAGCCATGACGTCAGCGATCTATGCTCCCGATGCCGACAGGTTCCAGCCCAGGGCCGCCGGCCATGCCGTCAGCGTCGGCGCACTACTCTCGATCATCGAGTGGCTCTCCGGCGATGAATGCCACGCGCTCGACGAAGCGGGCCTGGTCTCCGGCCTCGGCCGCAGGCTTCAGGCGCTTGGCCTGCCGGTCGACCGGTTGACGCTGCATCTGATGACGCTGCATCCAGAATTCATCGGCCGCACCATCGCCTGGGCGCCGGGCGAACCGGTCGAGATCCACGACCGGGAACACGGCGCGCGGGTCGCCATCGCCAATACGCCACTGCGCAAGGTCATGGAGACCCGCGAACCGCTGGTCGTCGATACCAGAGAAAGCGTACATGGCCGCTGGCAGCATATCGATGTCTTTGCCGATCGCGGCTTGATGCAGCTCGTCATCGCGCCGCTCTGCAATGTCGACGGCCCGGTCAGCGCCGCCGTCTTCGGCACACGGCGACCGGGCGGCTTCACCGCCTCCGAGCGTGAGGTGATCGAGCGCATCCTGCCGGCGCTGCGCAACACCAGCGAACTGCGCATCCTTCGCCAAGTCGAGCTCAGCCTGCTCGATACCTATATCGGCCCGCTGACGGCAAGCCGCATCCTGGCCGGCCGCATCCGCCGCGACGAGATCGAATCGATGGAGGCGGCACTCCTGCTCTGCGATCTGCGCGGCTTTACCGAGCTGTCGAACCGGCTGCCTGGCAGCACCGTGCTCGGGCTGCTGAACGCCTATTTTGACAGGATCGTGCCGGCCATTACCCGCGAGGGCGGCGAAGTGCTGAAATTCATGGGCGACGCCGTGCTTGCCTTCTTCCCGGGTTATGATGCCGCCCATTCCTGCGGCGCCGCACTGGCATCGGCCCGCGCCATCCTCGAGGAGATCGACCATTTCCAATATGAGGGTATCGGCGTGAAGGCTGGCATCGCCCTGCATTACGGCGAGGTCAGCTACGGCAATGTCGGCTCCGGCCGCCGCCTCGATTTCACCCTGATCGGCGGCGACGTCAATCTGGTCAGCCGCATCCAGACCGCCTGCAGCGAACTCGGAGAGGCCGTGCTGATGTCGGCGCCGTTTCGCGACGAGGCCGGGGCAGGGGATGTGGTGTCGGTCGGGGCGCACAGGCTGAAGGGTTTTGCTGATCCGGTGGAGCTGTTCACGATCGTGCGGTAGGTGCGCGACGCCACCCCCTCTGCCGGGCATCTCCCCCACAAGGAGGGAGATTGGATGGGCGCGATGGCTTCCCCAAACAACTGACCGTCACGTGAATCGCAAATTGAGGGCGAGGCATGGCTTCTTGCCGATCTCCCCACCTGTGGGGGAGATGGCCGGCAGGCCAGAGGGGGTGCTGCACCCACCGAGATACCAAACCGCCCACTTGCATAAAATGCATGGCAGGTCTGCCGGAAACGGCTTCGTCTTCCCCCATCTTTTCGCCATAGTGGCGCCGAAATTCCGTAAGCGGGGAGGAAGAGGCTTATGACTGTGCTGTTCGACGAACAAGGCGAGATCATCCGCGAACTGGGTGTCGCCGCCGACATCGACCCTGAGCGGGAGATCGAACGGCGAACCGCTTTCCTCAAGGATTATCTCGTCGCCTCGGGCATGCGCGGCTACGTCCTTGGCATCAGCGGCGGCGTCGATTCGCTGACGGCGGCGCTGCTGGCTCAGAAGGCGGTGCGCGAGCTGCGTGACAGCGGCCATGCGGCCGAATTCATTGCCGTGCGCCTTCCCTATGGTGTCCAGGCGGATGAGGCCGATGCAGTGAGGGCGCTGGAAACGATCGGCGCCGACCGCTCGATGGTGGTCAACATCAAGGCGCCGGCGGATGCGATGCTTGCCGCCGCGCTAAACGGCGGCCTCGCCTTTGCCGATGCCGGCCGGCAGGATTTCATCCTCGGTAACATCAAGGCCCGTCAGCGGATGATCGCCCAGTTCGCCCTGGCCGGCGCCCTTGGCGGCCTTGTCATCGGCACCGACCATGCGGCCGAGGCGGTCATGGGCTTCTTCACCAAATTCGGCGATGGCGCCGCCGATATCCTGCCGCTCGCCGGCCTCAACAAGCGCCGGGTCCGCCTGCTGGCAAAGCGGCTCGGCGCCCCGGACGAGCTGGTGTTCAAGGTGCCCACAGCCGATCTCGAGGACCAGCGCCCATTGCGCCCCGACGAAGAAGCCTATGGCGTCAGCTATGACGAGATCGACGATTTCCTCGAAGGCAAGCCGGTCGGCGAGATCGCCCGCCGCCGCATCCTCGCCGCCTATCGGGCGACTGCTCACAAGCGCGCTTTGCCGGTGGCGGTCAGCGCGCTCTGATGCCATCCGTGTCGCGGTGTGGCAGACCTCGCGTTTACGGCCTGACCGGCGAGCCGGTCCGTCCTGAGGAGGCGAGATAGGCGTGCGGCGCAAAATAGACGCCGTCGGCATCGAAGGCCTCGAGGTCTTCGGCCTGCAGCGCCTCGCGTACCTTCGGTCGGGCCGCCACCCGGGCCATGAAGCCGTGCAGTGCCGGCCATTGCTTGAGATCGATGTCGGTCCAGGGCGACCAGTTCAGGCAGACGAAGAGATAGGCATCCGCCACCGTAAAGACATCGCCGGTGAGATAGGGTCCGGCAAGACGGCCGTTCAGCCAGGCGAGCCGCTTCGAGATCAGCGCGCGGACCTCGCCATGAACGCTGGAATAAATCGGATTGAAGAGCAACACCATCGGCTTGTGCAGCTCGGCGGTGATGAAGTTCAGATAGGACTGCACCTCGTTGCGGCGGATGTTGCCGACCTCAGGCAATAGGGCTGCGCCTTCCGGCACGCTGTCGGCGAGGAACTGGACGATCGCCGGCCCCTCGGTCAGCACCTTGCCATCGTCGAGCATCAGTGCCGGCACATAGCCGTTGCCGTTGATGGCGAGGTAATCCTCGCCGCTGCTCGTCCTGTGGGTTTGCCGGTCGACCTGGACGAGCTCGATATCGAGCCCGAGCTCCCGGCAGATGATGTGCGGCGAAAGCGAACAGGCCGCGGCGTGCATGTAGAGTTTCATTGCGGTTTCCTCTCCTTGTGAAGGCGGTCGATGCCGCCGCCGATAGCGTTGAACATTTGTACTGTTTCGCATAAAATAACTCTCGTCAAGAATTTAATGCGAAACGGTACAGAATATGAAGGACGAGAAGAAGCGCGGCCGCCCGAGGGCCTTCGACGCCATGGCGGCGCTCGGCAAGGCGCGGGATGTCTTCTGGGACAGGGGGTTTGCCGCCGCCTCGCTCGACAATCTGAGCGCGGCGACCAACCTCAACCGCCCGAGCCTCTACGGCGCCTTCGGCGACAAGGAGGATCTCTATCTCGATACGCTGGAGGGGTATCGGCAGGACGGCATGGACGTGCTGACTGAGGCGCTCGATCCGTCACTGCCGCTTCGCGACAATATCGCCCGCGTCTATGCCGGTGCGCTGGCGATCTATCTGCATGGTGAAACCGCCGCTCGCGGCTGTCTGCTGATCGGCACGGCATCGGCCGAGGCGGTCCAGCATGAGCGGGTCCGCGAGGTGCTCGGCCGCAGCCTCAACGATTTCGACGACGAGATCGAAAAGCGCATGCGCCTTGGCGTGGAAAGGGGCGAGCTTCCCCGAAGCGCCGATCCGCAGATGCTTGCCAGGCTCGCCTCCGCCGTCATGCATTCGCTCGCCGTCCGCGCCCGCGCCGGCGACAGCCGCGAGACGCTGGAAGCGATCGCCCGGTCGGGCGTCGAGCTGATCTGCGGGAGCGCCCCTTAGCTCGATGTCTCCCCATCCTTCGGCCGCACTATCCAGGCATAGGCCGCACCGGCGAGAAGCAGCACGGAGGTGCCGAGGAAAACCGCCCGCATGCCGATATGCCCGCCGACAAAACCGCCAAGGATGGGGCCGGCCACCTGACCGACATATTGCGAGGAAATCGAAAGCCCGAGAATGCTGCCGGCCGCACTATCAGGTACGCTGTGGCGGATGACCGCGGCGATGCAGGGCAGCAGCCCGCCGAGTGCTGCGCCCATCAGGAAACGCAGGATGATCAGCTGCCAGGAACTGGTGACGAAGGCCTGCGGGATCAGCAACAGTCCGGCGACGGCGAGTGCGCCTGCAATCACCGGCCAGTGGCCGATCCTGTCGGCGAGCTTGCCGAGCCATGAGGCTGACAGAATGCTGCCGAGGGCGGCCGCCGACATGACGACGCCCGATACCATCGTCACCTGGGATTCGACGGGCACGAGCTGCGCGACATAGACGGTGATGATCGGCTCGATCGACATATTGGCAAACATCAAGAGCATGCCGGTCGCCAGCATGGCGATGACGGGCCGCTTGTCGGCAATGGATTTCCAGCCACCGCTTGCCTTGGCCGCTTTTTTGCGGGCCGGCGATTTCTCCTCCTTGATCAGGAAGGCTGTGGCGAGGAAGGCGAGGAAGATCATGCCGCCGGCGGCGAGGAATGTGCCGCGGATGCCGATGATGGGCGGCAGCGCGCCGCCGATCAGAGGCCCGACGAGATTGCCGGCCATGATGCCGGAGGAAAGCACGCCGAGCGCCCAGGCCGAACGATCCTTCGGCGTCTGCGTCGCCACCAGCACCATCGAGCCGGAGGCATAACCGCCGGCAAGCCCGACGAAGAGGCGCAGCGCCACCAGCTGCCAGACATCGCCGGCCATGCCCATCAGCGAGATCGCCAGCGTCATGCCGAGGCTGGCACGCACCAGCATCAGCTTGCGGCCGTAAATATCGCCAAGCCGGCCCCAGAGCGGCGCGACGAGAGCCGCGGCGAAAAAGGTGGCGCCATAGGCGATGCCCGACCATTGCACGATGTCAGCATGGTCGCTGACGCCGAGTTCCTCGACATAAAGCGGCAGGAAGGGAAGCAGCAGCGTCATCGCCACGATCGTGGTGAAGGAGCCGATCAACGAGATGGTGAGATTGCGCTTCCAGTAGATCGAGCCCGGCCTGGCGCTGGCGTCCCACTGCGTATCGGTCATTCTCTCGGCCTCGGCATTGATGGTGCGGCGCGGTGTCGCCGCCCTGATGGAACGATGTACCCATTGCCGCGGCGAAGAAATCGGCGCGGGTGAAGCTGTCCTGAGATCGAGCTTTTCGAGGTCGAGCGCATAGGCCGTAGCGGTGCATGCACTCGCCGTTCCAGGGCGGGCACGCACGGATATAACCGCGCTATGGCCCATCCTTCAAGACGGCGCTTTCGCATCGGTGACCTATCTTTGTAAATGAGAGCCGCAAATCTGGACCCTCTCGGGCAAAAGTGCTAGAAACATGACTGATTGCATGATGCAATCAGTTAAGCCAAGGACATTGCCATGAGCGACATGCGCACATCCCGAGAGCAGACCATCCGTCATCTCTATGCCGCCTATCTCGACGACCGCAAGGATATCGTCGGCGCCATGTTGACGGAGGATTTCACCTTTTCCAGTCCGCGCGACGACCACATCGACCGAGCGACTTATTTCGAGCGCTGCTGGCCGAAGGAACCGGTCTTCCGCGGCTTTGACATCGAATTCCTGGCGATCGACGGTGACGAGGCGGTCATTCGTTACCGTGCCGAAAAAAGGGACGGCGGCAGCTTCCGCAACATAGAGAGCTTTCGCTTCCGCGGCGACAAGATCGCCTCCGTGGATGTTTATTTCGGCCGGAATCTGTAACCCTACAGCGCCGCGCGTCTTTTCAGACGCGCAAAGGACGCTGCAGCACTATGCGCTAGCGAGGCGGTCTTTACAGGAGCCGTATCGCCGACGTGCCGATGATGATCATCGACACCGCCACCATCAGCGGCCGCACCGGCAGCCGTTTGACGAGGATCGCGCCGAAGGGGGCAGCGATGACGCCGCCGATGATCAGGCCGATCGCCGAATTGAGTTCCGACCAGCCGAGCGTCAGCATGAAGGTCAGGGAAATCGTCAGCGTCACGGCGAATTCGGTGAAATTGGTCGAGCCGATCACCCGTTTCAGGTCATGGCCGCGGCTGACCAGCGAACTGGTGACGATCGGCCCCCATCCGCCGCCGCCGATGGCATCGAGCACGCCGCCGCAAAACCCGACCGGCGGCACGATCCAGTCGCGGACATCCCGCTTCGGCGGTGGCCGAAAGGCCTTGTAGAGGATCACCAGTCCGATCGCGATCAGATAGGCCGACACGAAGGGCGCGATCACCTTGCCGTCGATATTGGCCAGCAGATAGGCGCCGATCGCGCCACCGATCATGCCGGCCGGTGCGAGCCGCGCCACCAGGCGCCAGTCGACGTTGCGATGATAGGCATGCGAGAGGCCCGACGCGGCGGTGGTGAACATTTCCGCCACATGCGTCATGGCGCTGGCATTGGCGACCGGCACCCCGAAGGCGAGAAGGCTCGTCGTCGACAGCACGCCGAAGGCCATGCCGAGCGCACCGTCGACGATCTGCGCGCAGAAACCCACGACGATGAAAAAGAAGAAATCCGATGTCATGCAGTCCCCTCAGACGAACGGTAGCATCAGAATAAGCGACGCGGGAAAAAATTTCCGCTCTTAACCGGCAAGTCCACGCTGCTTCAGCCGGATGATCTTGAAGAAGCCGTTCGGAAAGACCGGCAGGATATCGGCAGCGGCAAAATCGCCGCGGCGCTCGGCCCAGGCGACGATGCGGTGAATGCGGAAGGCGGAGGACCAGCCGATGTGACGCACCAGCGGCGCCACCGCCGTCTCGATCGCGCCCTGCAGACCGGCGCCGTCGCCAAGCTTGCTGGCGAGGATGATCTCGCCGCCCGGCCTCAGCACCCTGGCGCATTCGTCCAGCGCCCGTTCGGGTTCGGGGATGAGCGTGATGACGAAGGGCAGGCAGACCGCATCGAAAGACCGGTCGGCAAAGGTGAGCGCATGCGCATCCATCACCTCCAGCGCCTGCACATGCTCAAGGTTTTCGCGTTTCGCCTTTTCACGCGCCCGCTCAATCATGTGTTTGGAGATGTCGATGCCGGTCACCCGGCAGTGGCGCGGGTAATGCCCGAGCGTCAGGCCGGTGCCGACGCCGATCTCCAGAATGTCGGTGCCGGCCGCGGCGGCGAGGGCAGCGAGTTTGCGGTGGCCATCGCGCAGGATGCCGCGATAGACCCGGTCATAGACCGGTGCCCAGTGCTGATAGATTTTTTGCTGATCTTCCGCCCTGCTGCGAAGCTCTGACATGCCGGCACCTCCCACAGCGCCACGCGCCTTTCAGACGCCCAAAGGACGCGAACACTTTGAATTGCTGCATAATTCCAGGAAAAGGGGTTTTCCAGGAATTGCATAAAACAAAAGATTTGAGCGGTTCTGCGCTTCCATGAAAAAGCCGAACCACCCTAAAGCCCAGCCTCTCAACTCCTAAGGGTAGGCTCCGGTTCCCCACGAAATGTGACGCAAGGCACAGATTCTCACCTGCGATCACTTTGGGGCACCTGGGTGCAACCCCGGCCGCCTATTTGGCCGGCGAGAGACCGAGCGTCTTGGCGTCCAGTTCGCTGCCGATCTCGACGGTCTTCTTTTGCTTGTCGTAGACGCAGATCTGGGCGATCCGCCCCTTGGCGCCCTTCGGCTTGCCGGTCACCAGGGCAAGCCCATAATGCGAGCTGCCGAAGGGATCGACGGTGGCGCTGGGCTTCTCGATCGTGACCGCCGCCTTCTTGCATTTGGCCGCGACGTCGAAGGCGAGCTGCTTCCAGGCGTCATCGGAGGAGGCATGCGCCGCAGCTGAGAGCGAAAGCAGTGCGGCGGCAGCGAGAGGCTGGATTATATTCCTGTTCATATCGGGTCTCCGTTCATCTCCATAACGGGCAAAGTGGTTTTCGGGGCGAGTATTCCCATTGATTTGCCCAAGCGATTTCTACGCGCGACTCCAACCCTGCAACTGAGGCAAATTTTCCTCCGGCCGGTCGTTTTTTGATAATTCGCCGGTTGCCTCTCCCCCTTTCCCCTCCTATGTTCCGCCTCACCTGCCGAGACGCAATCTATTGCCAAGAGGAGATCTGACATGGCTTTCGAATTGCCTGAACTTCCCTATGACTACGAAGCGCTTGCTCCCTTCATGTCGAAGGAAACGCTGGAGTTCCACCACGACAAGCACCACAAGGCCTATGTCGACAACGGCAACAAGCTCGCCGCCGAAGCCGGTCTTTCGGACCTCTCGCTCGAAGACGTCGTCAAGAAGTCCTTCGGCACCAATGCCGGCCTCTTCAATAACGCGGCCCAGCACTACAACCACATCCATTTCTGGAAGTGGATGAAGAAGGGCGGCGGCGGCAACAAGCTGCCGGGCAAGCTCGAAGCGGCCTTTACCTCCGATCTCGGCGGCTACGACAAGTTCAAGGCCGATTTCGCCAATGCCGGCGCCACCCAGTTCGGCTCCGGCTGGGCCTGGGTTTCCGTCAAGAACGGCAAGCTCGAAATCTCCAAGACCCCGAACGGCGAAAACCCGCTGGTTCACGGCGCCACCCCGATCCTCGGCGTCGACGTCTGGGAACACTCCTATTACATCGACTATCGCAACGCCCGCCCGAAATATCTCGAGGCCTTCGTCGATAGCCTGATCAACTGGGACTACGTCCTGGAACGCTACGAAGAAGCCACGAAGTAAGCGCTACCAGGCTCGCCGCCATGGCGGCGATGTGCCTCAGCCTCTTAGATTCAGCACCCGGCGCCCAAAACGCCGGGTGTTTCATTTTCACACGAGGCCGTCACATGCCTGTCATCGGCCGCTCCTAATCACGCCCCATGTCTTCTTCTGCTTCTCCCCTGTTCCGCTTCGGCATCATCGCCGACCCGCAATATGCGGCGATCGCGCCGCATGTGGCCATGGATCGTTATTACGCCAACAGCCTCGCCAAGGTCGCCGAGGCGATCGAGGTCTTCAACGGCGAGGAGCTGAGCTTCGTCATGACGCTCGGCGATGTTATCGACCGCAGTTTTTCAAGCTTCGACGATATCCTGCCGGTCTATCAGAAGCTCCGGCACGAGGCGCTCTTCCTGCTCGGCAACCACGATTTCTCGGTTTCTGCAGGACACCTGTCCGAAGTCGCCGCGCGTCTCGGCATGCCGTCGCCCTATTACAGCTTCGTCCGCCACGGCTGGCGCTTTATCGTGCTCGACGGCAACGAGGTCAGCATCTTCGCGCCGCCAGAAGGCCATCATCATCGCGCGCTTGCCGCTGAGATGCTGGCCGAGCTGCAGGCCAAGGGCGCGAGGAATGCCCACCGCTGGAATGCCGCGTTGAGCGACGAACAATTCGCCTGGCTTGGCGATGAAATCGCAAAAGCCGACGAGGCCGGCGAGAAGGTGATCGTCATGAATCACTATCCGGTGCATCCGCCCAGTGAGCACGGCATGTGGGACAGCGACCGCATCGTCGCGCTGCTCGCCTCTGAGCGCAATGTCGTCGCCTATCTCAACGGCCACGACCACGTCGGCAATTACGGCATGGCCGGCGCCTGCCACTTCGTCAATTTCAGGGGCGTGGTCGACACCGAGACGGAAAACGCTTTCGCCATCGTCGAGGTCCATCCCGACCGCATCGAAATCCGCGGCTTCGGTCGCGAGGTGAGCCGCACGTTGCCTTATTAGGTTGCGATAGGCTGCTCGCCAGCCAACTATTCTTTCGTGATGATCGGGGCTTGTCCCACTACTGTTGGGTTCGCGCGAATGACTGCCCCTCACCCTAACCCTCTCCCCGTAAAAAACGGGGAGAGGGGACGTGCCCAGCGAGAGGTGAGCGGGGAACCGAGAGGTTTGCGGCATATCCCCTTCGCCCCGCCTGCGGGGAGAAGGTGCCGGCAGGCGGATGAGGGGCTGGTCTCGCCAACCTCATGGCCGGAATGTTAGGTGACATTGACGCCCTGCTCGTACCTCAAACGCCACGCACTAGGCGGGCACAGCCTTCTCCGTCCACCCACTGGTCCACAATTCCCGCAGCCTATCGCCGTCGCCCTTGAAGAAATCTTCGCTCGTCGCACACCGCTCCACCCGGTCGCTGCGGAAATTGCGGATTGCCTGGCGCAGCTCGCACCAGGCGACGATATTGGCGGTCTGCGAATAATAGATCAGCGCGACCGGCCGGATCGTCCGTTCGCTGGCGCGGCCAAGCTCGTCGCGGTAGCCGAGCATCAGCTTGCGTTCGTCGCGGATCGCGCGGCGCACGATCGCCAGGTCGAAGCCGGCCGGCTGCGCAATCGAGCCCCAGGCGTAAAGCGCCTTGTTGTCCATCGCCTGGCGCAGCGGCGCCGGCACGGCGCCTGATATCTTCCGGTTGACCCGGCGCGCGGCCTGTTTCAGCTCCTCGTCTGCGGTGCGTTCGAGCAGCGCCAGCGACAGTACGATTGCCTCCATCTCCTCGATCGAGAACATCAGCGGCGGCAGGTCGAAGCCCGGCCGCATGATGTAGCCGATGCCGCGCCCGCCTTCGATCGGCACCCGCATCGCCTGAAGTGCCGCGATGTCGCGATAGATCGAGCGTACCGTCACCTCGAGCGTCTCGGCCATCGTCGCTGCCGTCATCGGCTTTCTTGCCAGCCTGAGGATCTGAATGATCTCGAAAAGCCGCGAGGCCTTGCGCATTTAACCTCTCCCATCCGCCACGCTCCTGACAATACACTGTCAGTTGGGTTCCCGTATAGAGCTGCCTATCAGATTGAAATCAAACAGGGTCTTTGAAAACGGCCCGCAGAACCCAAGGCGGTAACTGACATGAACTACAACGAAAACCTCTGGCTCTTCTTCACCCTTCTCTTCGGCATCATCATCGTGCCGGGCATGGACATGCTCTTCGTGCTCGCCAATTCGCTGACCGGCGGCGTCAAGCGTGGGCTGGCGGCGACCGGCGGCATCATGGCTGGGGGCGCCGTGCATTCGGCCTATGGCGCGGCCGGCGTCGGCGTGCTCGTCACCATGCTGCCGCAGCTTTTCAACGTGCTGCTCTTTGCCGGCGTTGCCTACATGATCTGGATCGGCATTTCGCTAATCCGCAGTTCGATTACCGTCGAGGCGGTCGGGCCGGGAACGGCGCGCTCCGGCTGGCGCGCCTTCCGCCAGGGCGCCGTCACCTGTCTCGTCAACCCGAAGGCCTATATCTTCATGTTTGCCGTCTACCCGCAGTTTCTGAGACCGGAATATGGTCCGATCTGGATGCAGGGGCTGATCATGGGCGCCATGACCGTCGTCACCCAGTTCGCCATTTACGGCACGCTGGCGATGACGGCCGGCCGCAGCCGCGACCTGCTCGTTGCCAACCCTGATGTTACGGCCTTTGTCGGCCGCTTCGCCGGAGTGTTGCTGGTTGCGGTCTCCGCCTTCAGCCTTTGGCAGGGGTGGAAAAGCGCTTGAGCGCCACTGCATGTCGCCCGGAAGTGCGCGGCGGTTCCGGGATAACGACATGCATAAAAGCAGAGAACTGCCTATCACATTGTTTTTATGATGATCCGGCAAAACGTGACTGACCCGATGCATGGATTTTGTCATGCTGCCGGTGCAGATTGGCGATCGGCCATCTTGGCCGAGGAAAAAGGGAGAGCAATATGAATTGGAAAGCAGCAGCTGCGGCCGTTGCCATGGCCGGCATAGCCTTCGGCTCGGTGACCGCCGCCGACGGCACCCATGATTCGCGCGTTGCGTTGATGAAGCAGGTCGGCGGTTCGGCCGGGGCCTTGGCAGCCATCGCCAAGGGCACCAAACCCTATGACGCCGAAGCGGTGAAGGCGGCGCTGACGACGATCGCCACAACGGCCAAGGTCTTCCCCGACCAGTTCAAGCCGGGCACGGAGACGGGCGACGAGGGCGCGAGCCCGAAGATCTGGGAAAACATGGACGACTTCAAAGCCCGCGCCGCCAAGCTCTCCACTGACGCCGAAACCGCGCTGGCCCAACTTCCGGCCGATCCTGCGGCCGTCGGTGCCACGATGAACACGCTCGGCGCCAATTGCGCCGGCTGTCACAAGGCCTATCGCCTCAGCAAGTGAGCGATAGGCCATTTCGTCTGGAGCAATTCCAGCAAAGTGTGCAGCGGTTTTGCGTCCGGAATTGCGTAAAGCAAAAGAGAGTACTGGATCCGCGCCGGCCTTGCCGCCGGCGCGGATCGCCTTATTCTCCGCCTGCGCGGACCGGTCGCGGGATCCATCGCAAGGAAATGTTGACAACAGGGGAGGCGGCGCATGGTCCGCAGGTTCATCCGGTTACTGCTCTGTCTGATCGGCATCGCCGTCCTCGGCGGGGGCGCCTTCTATCTCGTCACCGCGCCCGATCCTCTGCCGGAGAGCCATTGGGCGGGTCTCGGTGCTGCGGATCCGGCAAATGGTCAGATGGTTTTCTGGGCAGGCGGCTGCGTCAGCTGTCATGCCGCACCCGGTTCCGAAGGCGATGCAAAGCTGACGCTTGCAGGCGGCCTGGCGCTGAAGAGCCCTTTCGGGACCTTTCACGTGCCGAACATCTCACCCGATGAAAAGGCCGGCATCGGCGGCTGGACACTTGCTGAGTTCGGCAACGCGATGAAGCGCGGCGTCGGCCCGGGCGGGCAGCATCTCTATCCGTCCTTTCCCTATGGCTCTTATTCCCGCATGAGCGACAAGGACGTCAACGATCTCTATGCCTTTCTGAAAACCCTGCCGAAGAGTGCAAACGTCGCGCCGCCGCATGAACTGCCGTTCCCCTTCAACATCCGGCTGGCGCTCGGCGGCTGGAAATTCCTCTATCTCAACGACCAGCCGCGCGTCGCCCTGGCAAAGAGCGACGACAAGATCAAACGCGGGCAATATCTCGTCGAAGGCCCCGGCCATTGCGGTGAATGCCATACGCCGCGTGATGCACTCGGCGGCTTCAAGGCAGATCAGTGGCTTGCCGGCGCGCCCAATCCCGAAGGCAAGGGCCGCATACCCAATATCACCCCGGCCTCGGAGAGCATCGGCGGCTGGAGCGAGGCCGATATCGCCAGCTACCTGGAAACTGGATTCACCCCCGATTTCGATTCCGTCGGCGGCTCGATGGTTGATGTGCAGCAGAACATCGCCCATCTGCCGGCCTCCGACCGCGAGGCGATCGCCGCCTATCTGAAGGCCGTGCCGGGACGCTAAAGCATGTTGCGAGCAACGACATGCGTAAAAACAAACATCCGAAGCGCGTCGCATGAATCAAGTTTGATGCGACGCGCTTTAACGTGCGGTTGTGCTTGGCGCCTTCGCAAGGTCCCTCGGCTGCTTATAGGGAGGTGGGACCCGGCATCAGATCATAGGGATGGCGCCAGCCGGGCATCTTGCTGATACGATCTTTCCAGGCTGCGATAGCCGGGAAGGCGCTGTGATCTATCCCGGTTTCCTCCGGCATGAAGACGTAGCCCGCCAGAGAGAGGTCTGCGATCGTCAGCCGGTCGCCGACCACGAAGACCCGGCGCGCCAGATGTTCGTCAACAATGGCATAGGCAGCTTTGGCCCTCAGTCTCAAAAACTCGACGACGGGCGTCTCGCCGCTCTTCTGGAGGCCATACATGAACCTCAGCGTCGCGTAGTAGCTCGTGAATTTATGGTTGTCGAAAAGAATCCAACGCATGATGTCACGCCGTTCTTCGGCTGTCTGCGCCCCAAAGTGGCCTGTCATCTCTGACAAGTAGTCCAGGATGATCCCCGATTGGCTGATCTTCGTTTGCCCATGTTCGAGCACAGGCGCCTCGCCTTGTTCGTTTATGGTTTTTCGCCATTGTTCGGTTCGCGTTTCGCCGCCTAGATAATCAACGAAAATGCTTTCCCACTCGATGCCGGCAAGCGCAAAGAACAGCGCGACCTTGTAAGAATTCCCCGAGAGAGCAAAACAATGGAGTTTGAAATCAGGCATGAAAGCTCCTTATGCAATTCGATAAAGCATGTCGCGCAAACCTGTGCAGCCGTTTTGATGCGTCGAGGCTTCGGCTCTTGCGAAAGCCGAACCTTCGAGCCGGCCACCCTAACCGATCGACTGCATGTAGCGCATGCCGGTCACCGGACGCGGGGTGAAATCCAGCTGTTCGTAGAAGCGGTGCGCCAGCACGTTTCCGGTGGCGGCGCTGACGGAGAGGTAGCCGCAGCCGGCATTGCGGGCGGTCTCGCGCGCCCGGTCGACGAGCAGCTGGCCGGTGCCGTGGCCGCGATGGCCGTCACGCACGAAGAGGTGGTGCAGGTCCATGCCGCGCTTGCCTTCCTGCGCCCTGTAGAGCGGCACGAGAATGGCGTAGCCGATCAGCCCTTCGCTGGTCTCGGCGACGAGCGCATTGATCCAGGGCAGGGCCCCGAAGAGGTCGCGCTCCAGCTGCTCCGGCGTTGTGGCAGCCGCATCGCCGTGATGGGCGGCAAGCAGGGCGATCATCTCGCCGAGTTCGGGCAGGTCGCGCGGCTTGGCGGCGCGGATCGTCACCACCGATGGGCGCATCAGTGAAATTTCGCTGTCTTCGATTTCGGTCATGGTCTTCGCGTCCTTTGATAGTCTGCCGTCAGGACGCTGCCGATACAACAAAGCCGCCTGACGGCGGCTTGTTGACAATATGATCTTGTCCGGCCGCCCTTTACAGGTACAGCCAAAAATACGAGCGGCTCTGGTGCGCGTTTTTGATCATGCCGCATCAATCGTCGGAAATGCCGGATTTGTCAATGGTGGATCGCGCGTGTATCCAGGGCAATCGCTTCAGCTTTGCGTTTCGTTGTGGCCGGGAGGGGTGCGAGTGTGATTCATAAGGAGCTTCGAACTTATTGAAGCGGAGGCTATAGACCTGAGAGGGATAGAAGAAAGAGCGCTCGATTGTCACTGGGATTTTGTGCGTCTCGCTGATACCAATCGTATCCCCGTCCTGAATATTCGGGCGCGATTCAATGAGATGGGGCCTGGCGGCGGAGGTTGGCAAAGGGACGGACTCATTTACGGTACCTCTAAGGTGACACGCCAATGAACGCGAGAATTCGGGCAAGAAGAATATTAAAGGATCTGAGGCGATATGAAGCGATGCCATCGCCGATGTGGCATCAAAGAGAGGAATTTGGCTTCTTGATAGGGATGTATTCTAATCCAGGTCCCAGTAGCGCTAAAATAATTATATTGGATAACGGCATATTGTGGGGAGACGGTGGAGAGGGAAAGTCATTCCTCTACTCCGAGGTAAAGTTGGTGTCCATTTTAGAGGGACAAGATAGCGTTGAAGTAGTCATCTTGACTGACGGGGGCAAAGAGTTACAGATTCCTATCTCGGGCAGGGACGGAAAATACTCGGACTGTATGGTCATGCTTCGATTCTTGGATAGGGTTGTAGCGGACGCGAAAAAAACTACGAGTGACCGGCACCGGCCGATTTACGAAAAATGCTGCATTTCTCCCGCCGATCAATCACCGAAGTCCGATCCTTGAAAGGATAACTATCGAGATAGCCGCAGGCGCGGGCAAACATGCGGGCGCGCAGCGGATCGACCACGGCGACGGCAAAGCCATCGAGCCAAAGCGAGCGATGGGCGGGGCGATGGAGCTTGCCGGTTGCCTCCATCCCGATGCTTTTGGGCCGATGCTTGGCCAGCAGCCGTTTCAGCTGGCGGATGCCGGCCTTCTCATTGCTAAACCGCCGGCTTTCGCCCCGCGGATGCAGATGAGCATCGAGCCACACTTTACTCACGTCCAGACCGGCATGAACTACCGGCATCGCGTCTTCTTGGAACGAAACCTTGCCTTGCATGCGGGACTTGCTCCCCATCATCTGTTCAGGACAAACGCGAGGACGGCCGGACCAATCTCATCCCCGGTTCAAGCCAAGGGGCCTGCGGTCCCGGCCGTCCGCACTCCAGCGGATGGCCATCCGCCGGAGTGCGCACCGATCATCCAACAATCAGCGCGAATTGAACATGCAGGGGCTGGCTTCGGCCATCTTTTGAGCCCAGTTTTCACTCCCTTGATACTATACCCCCCTATGTTATATAAAAGCCCACCATGTCCCATACCACCTTGCAGAAAAAGAAGCTCATCGCCCGCGTCAGCCGTTTGAAGGGGCAGATGGAGGCGGTCGAGCGGGCGCTCGAGGCCGAGCGGCCCTGCGGCGAAATCCTGCAACTGCTCGCCTCCGTCCGCGGCGCCCTGACCGGGCTGACCGGTGAGGTGCTGGACGATCATCTCCGCGAACATGTGCTGAATGCCGATGACGACGCCGCGAGGGCAGAAGCGGTCGAGGAAATATCGGAAGTGCTGAGAACCTATATTCGCTGAGTGGCGTGACGAAGGAGCCTGTAATGCGTGCCGGAATCGACAAGGCCGAAATCGACAAGCCTGGAATGGATGCCCTGGAACACGACCATATCTTCCTCGGCACTGACCATGCGCGCAACGAGCGGCGCATCTGGCTGGTGATCGCGCTAACGGCAGTGATGATGGTGGCGGAAATCGCCGCCGGCACCGTCTATGGCTCGATGGCGCTCGTCGCCGATGGCTGGCACATGTCGACTCATGCCAGCGCTCTGCTGATTTCCGCACTCGCCTATCTCTTTGCCCGCCGGCAGGCGCGCAATCCGCGTTTCACCTTCGGCACCGGCAAGCTCGGCGATCTCGCCGGTTTCGCCAGCGCCATCGTCCTCGCGCTGATCGCCCTGCTGATGGCCTGGGAAAGCCTGCTGCGCCTTTCCAATCCAGTGCCGATCGGCTTTACCCAGGCGATCGCCGTGGCGGTCATCGGCCTTGCCGTCAATCTGGTGAGCGCCTGGCTGCTTGCCGGCGGCGGCCATGTCGCGCATGGCGATCATGCGCACCATCACCATGGCCATCATCATCACGGGCATGGCAATCATGCCCACGCCCATCACGGTCATGCGCATCATGGACATGGCGACCATGCCCATCACGCAAAGACCGGCGACAACAATATCCGCGCCGCCTATCTGCATGTCATCGCCGATGCCCTGACCTCCGTGCTTGCCATCGCGGCGCTGACGCTCGGCAGTCTTTACGGCTGGCTCTGGCTTGATCCCCTCATGGGCATCGTCGGCGGGTTGGTCATCGCCAACTGGTCCTGGAGCCTGATGAAATCTTCGGGCGGCGTCCTTCTCGATGTCGTCCCCGAAGGCGAGACGCTGCCGGCCGAAATCCGCGGCGCCATCGAGACGGAGGACGACCGGATCACCGATCTGCATGTCTGGCAGGTCGGCCCCGGCCATCATGCCGCGATCGTCGCCGTCCTCACCTCGCAGCCGCGCGACCCGGCTTTCTACAAGGGCAGGCTTTCGGCGCTGGAAGAACTGTCGCATGTGACGGTCGAGGTCACCCGCGCCGCATGATCGGGGTGGGCGGAGACGCTCGGCGGACGACAAGATCGCTCGACGGACGATTGACATTGCCGTGGGGACGATAAGTCGCCGCAATCGCTGCTTAGCTCTGTCCTCCTGATTCGCCGGAGGATTTCATGGATCTCAGTCTGACCCGCCGCATGCTGATAGGCACGGCATTGTGCCTACCCGTGCTGACGTTTCGAGCCAATGCTGAGGAGGGGACCGAGGAGAGTGCCAAGGAGAGTGTTGGCGAGGGCGAGGACAATATCGAACATCGCCTTGCCGCTTTGGAAAAACGCACCGGCGGCCGCCTCGGCGTCTCGGTGCTCGACACCGAGACGAGCATCTCCTTTGGCTATCGCGGCAGCGAGGCCTTTCCGATGTGCAGCACTTTCAAGGCGCTGGCCGCCGCTTTCGTGCTTGCCCGGACCGACAAGGGCGAGGAGAACCTCGACCGGCGGGTGAGCTACGGCAAGGACAAGCTCGTCGATTATTCGCCGATCAGTGAAAAACACGCCGGAACCGATGGCATGACCGTTGCCGAACTCTGCGAGGCGGCGGTGACCGTCAGCGACAACACCGCCGGCAACCTGCTGCTCGAAAGTTTCGGCGGTCCGGCGGGGCTGACCGATTGGCTGCGCTCGATCGGCGACGGCACGACGCGTCTCGACCGCACCGAGCCGACGTTGAACGAGGGCAGGAAGGGCGATCCGCGCGATACGACGACACCGGATGCGATGCTCGACACGCTCGGCAACCTGACGCTCGGCTCGGTCCTGGCCGAGGCGTCCTCAGACAGGCTGATCGCCTGGCTGGTGGCAAGCACGACAGGCAAGGAGCGGCTCAGGGCCGGCCTGCCGGCGGATTGGAAGGTCGGCGACAAGACCGGCACCGGCCCGAATGGCTCTCTCGGTGATATCGCGGTGATCTGGCCGCCGGATCGCGGCCCGATCGTTGCCGCCGTCTATATCAGCGAGACGACCGTGCCGGTAAAGGAGCTCAACCCGGTCTTTGCCGAAGTCGGCCGCATGATCGTCGAGATGGTGTGAACCACGAAAAATGCGGCGGAGAAGGCTCTTCCGCCGCACGCTGTCGATCTTCCGGTGGCTCAGGCGGCGGTGATATCGTCCGCCGTCTTGGTGCCGTCATCCTCGATGCCGGCCATCTCGCGCTTGATCTGCTCGGCGATTTCCTTCTCGATCGCGGCGCGTTGGTCGGCCGGCATGGCGGCCAGATCGGCCTCGGTCAGATCGTGCTGCTCGAGGTAGCGGGCCCGGATATATTCCGCCGGCGTCATATTGCCCCATTTGGAGAATTCGTCGACTAGGGAGTCATGCGCAGCACTTGCCGCCGCTTCTTCGTCGGAGGGCGGGTTGATATAAGGGCCTTCGGTGCTTTGAAGAGCCCAGATCGTATTGGCGATCGAAGGCGGCGTGCTGCTGGGTTCGAGACCGGGCGCGGCACCGGGCGCCGTTTTGGTGAAGTCCGCCGTCTGCTGATTCTTGGATTTGGCCGGCTGATCGAAAAGGCCGCCGATGCCGTAATAGTTGCGAATATTGCTAGAGATTTCCATAAAAACTCTCCCCGAAAACCGGGGAGAGAATGAAGCGATAAACCTGCGCAGAGCTTGCGGGAAGCTTCGCGTCACGGCAACGTATAGGCGATCACATAATCACCGGGCTTGGTGCCGACCGAGCCGTGGCCGCCGGCGACCATGACGACATATTGCTTGTTGTCGTCAGCCATATAGGTCATCGGCGTCGCCTGGCCGCCGGCGGGAAGCCGCGCCTGCCAGAGCTCTCGGCCGTTCGTCACGTCATAGGCGCGCAGGTAGTTGTCGACCGCGGCCCCCAGGAAGGCAACGCCGCCCTTGGTCAGCATCGGCCCGCCGATGCCGGGTACGCCCACCTTGAAGGACAGGGGCAACGGCGTCATGTCGCGCACGGTGCCGTTCTTGTGCATATAGGCGATCTTGCCGGTGCGCAGGTCGACGCCGGCGACATAACCCCATGGCGGCGCCTGGCAGGGGATTTGGAGCAGCCCGAGGAAGGGACCCATGAAGACACCGTAGGGCGCGCCGTCATTGCGGTTCAGCCCCTGTTCGCTGCCCTTCTCGTCCTGGCCTCTCGGCGGAATATCGGCGGCCGGCACCAGACGCGAGGTGAAGGCGAGATAGGTCGGCATGCCGAACATGATCTGCCGCTCCGGATCCACCGCCACCGAGCCCCAGTTGAAGGTGCCGAAATTGCCGGGATAGACGATCGTCCCTTTGAGCGAAGGCGGCGTATAGCGGCCCTCATAGTGGTAGCGGTGGAAATCGATGCGGCAGGCCATCTGATCGAACAGCGACACGCCCCACATGTCCTTTTCCTGGAGAGGCTCGGGCGAGAAGGTGAGGTCCGAGATCGGCTGCGTCGGCGAAGTATGATCGCCGGAGACTGCTCCACCCGGCGCCGGGATTTCCTTGACCGGTATGATCGGCTCGCCGCTGCGCCGGTCGAGCACATAGATATCGCCCTGCTTGGTCGGGCCGACCAGGGCCGGAACCACGCTGCCGTCCTGCTTCGTCAGGTCGATCAGCGCCGGCTGGGCCGGCACGTCCATGTCCCAGAGATCGTGATGCACCGTCTGGCGCACCCAGCGCAGCTGGCCGGTGGCGATATCGAGCGCGACGATCGAAGAGGAGAATTTCTCGACATTGTCGCTGCGGCCGATGCCGAGCTGGTCGGGCACCTGATTGCCCAGCGGGATGTAGACCATGCCGAGCGCCTCGTCGACGCTGAAGACCGACCAGCTGTTCGGCGAGTTGGTCGTATAGGTCTGGCCCTCGGAGATCGGCGTCGTCACGTCGGGATTGCCGGAATCCCAGTTCCAGACCAGCGCGCCGGTGTTGATGTCGAAGGCGCGGATGACGCCGGATTGTTCCTCAGTCGAATAATTGTCGTTCACCGCCCCGCCGACGATGATCTTGCCCGCCACCGCGACCGGCGGCGAAGTGGAATAATAATAGCCGGCCGGATTATAGCGCATGCCGGCTTCGAGATGCAGCACGCCCTGGTCGGCAAAGCTGGTGCAGACCTTCCCGTCCGCAGCATCGAGCGCGATCAGCCGGGCGTCGGAGGTCGGCAGGTAGACGCGCTCGGCGCAGGGCTGGCCGGCGGCAACGGCAGGATCGGCATAATAGGTGACGCCGCGGCAGGTCTGATGCTGCCGGTCGGGGTTCATGCCGGAGTTGGCGTCGTATTTCCATTTCTCCTTGCCGGTCTTGGCGTCGAGCGCGATCGCCCAGTTATGCGGCGTGCAGAGATAGAGCGTGTCCTTCACCTTGAGCGGCGTCACCTGATAGGTCGTCTCGCCGACATCGTCCGGCCGCTTGACGTCGCCGGTCTGGTATCGCCACGCTTCCTTGAGGGTGGAGACGTTCTCGGCGGTGATCTGGTCGAGTGGCGAATAGCGCTGGCCGAAGGGCGTGCGGCCATACTGATGCCATTCGCCATTCGGCACGCTGCCGCCAAAGGCGGGATTGGCGGCGACCGCATCCTTAGGCAGCTCGCCGGCAAGATCATGCGGGTCAGTCGTCATCGAATAAAGGGCGACGAGGATGGCGAGGATGACAGGCACGGCGAGCGGCCAGGGGTTCGCGGCGTAGGTGATGCCCGTCGGGCTGCGCAGGCCGAGCGGCCGGCGGATCCATGGCGTCAGCAGCCAGAGCCCGAGCAGGATGATCATGCCGCCGCGCGGGCCGAGCTGCCACCAGTCGAAGCCGACCTCCCAGATCGCCCAGGCAAGTGCTGCGACGACCAGCACCGCATAGACCCAGAGCGCCACCGCCTTGCGCATCAGCAGCAGCCCGGCGGTAATCAGGAACATCAGCCCGGCGAACAGATAGAAGACGCTGCCGCCGAGCGTAACGAGCCAGAGCCCGCCGCCGCCGAGTGTGAACCCGACGATGATGAAGAAGATGGAGGTGACGATGATCGCCATAAGGCTGTCTCCCGCTGAGGTTAGCCGGGGTGAAGGATCGGCGGAAAAGCCCCGCCGATCAGCCAGATAGCGCGAAGGAGATGCCTTTCAACGGCCACAATTGCCGCAGGGGTTACAGCGCCGCGCGTCTTTTCAGACGCGCAAAGGACGCTGTAACACTTTGAATGCTGCATAATTTCATCCTTAAATCGATTCCGATTTAGGGAATTATGCAGTCGGTCAGGATGCACCGAACTGGGCTTGATGTAGCCTGGCATAGCCGCCTTCGCGCGCCAGCAGCTGGCTGTGCGTGCCCTGTTCGACGATGCCCGATGTTCCCACCACGACGATGCGGTCGGCATTGCGGATGGTGGCGAGCCGATGGGCGACGACCAGCGTGGTGCGTCCCTTGGACAGTGCCGACAGCGACTGCTGGATGGCATATTCGGTCGCCGAATCAAGCGCCGACGTGGCTTCGTCGAGGATGAGAATCGGCGGGTTTTTCAGGAAGATGCGGGCGATCGCCAGGCGCTGCTTCTGCCCGCCGGAAAGCTTGACGCCGCGTTCGCCGACGACGGTGTCGAGCCCGTTCGGCAGGGACAGCACGTATTCATCGAGGGCGGCGCGCCGCAATGCGTCGATAATCGCCTCGTCGTCGGCGCCGAGCCGGCCATAGGCGATATTGTCGCGGATGGTGCCGCCGAACAGGAATACGTCCTGAGCGACGATGCCGATCTGCGAACGCAGCGACTTTTGCGTCATGTCGCGGATGTCGATGCCGTCGATCAGGATCGAGCCGGAATCCACCTCGTAAAAGCGCGGCAGCAGCGAGCAGATCGTCGTCTTGCCGGCGCCGGACGGGCCGACGAAGGCGATCGTCTCGCCGGCCGCGATCGAAAGATCGAGCCCGTCGAGCACCTTGCCGTCGCCGGTATAGCCGAAGCTCACATTCCTGTAGACGATGTTGCCGGCGAGGTGATCGACGCTGATCGCATTCGGCCGGTCGGCGATATCAGGAGCGGTGTCGATCAGCTGCGTGAAACGCTTGAAGCCGGCGATGCCCTTCGGATAACTCTCCAGCACCGAGGTGATCTTGTCGATCGGCCGGAAGAACACGTTGACGAGCAGCAGGAAGCCGACGAAGCCGCCATAGCTGAGTTCGCCCGATATCACGAACCAGGTTCCCGATATCATCACCACCAGCTGCACGAAGCGCGTGCTGAAATAGCTGAGCGTGATGCTGGCGGTCATATAGGCATAGGCGTTGAGTTTGGTCGCCCTGTAGCCCTCGTTGTTGCGGGCGAACAGATCCCGCTCATGATCCTCGTTGGCGAAAGCCTTGACGACGCGGATGCCGCCGACGCTCTCATGCACGCGTGTATTGAACTCGCCGACCTGCCGGAACAGGTCTCGCCAGTTGAGCGTCATCTTGGCGCCATAGCGGCTGACCAGCCAGGTCATGAACGGCACGATGGCCGTTGTCAGCAGCGCCAGCTTCCAGTGCACGGTAAACATCAGGATGAAGGCGCCGATGAAGGTCATGATCGCGATGAAAAGGTCTTCGGGACCGTGATGGGCGACTTCGCCGACTTCTTCGAGATCCTTGGTCACATGGGTGATCAGGTGGCCGGTCTTGTTGTTGTCGAAATAGCGGAAGGACAGCTTCTGGATATGGTCGAATGCTTGCCGGCGCATATCGGTCTCGATGCCGATTCCGAGCGCATGGCCCCAATAATTGACCACCGCCATCAGCGCCGTGTTGAACAGGTAGATGACCAGCAGCAGCCCGGCCGTCGCCGCAATCAGCCACCAGTCCCTCTGCGGCAGCAGGGTGTCGACGAAGAGCTTGACGGCGATGGGAAAGCCGAGCTCGAGCAGCCCGGCAACGACCGCGCAGCCGAAATCGAGAAAGAACAATTGCTTGTAGGGAGTGTAGTAGCGAAAGAATCTGAGCAGCATGGACGGCCCCACGGGAAATGCAGAAGGAGGCGCCGCTCCTCGTCAAGAACGCTGTAGCGGCGGCGATCCTGCAAGGACAGCCCTATTCGCCGCAGGGCGGATGGAAGCGGATCGCTGTGGCGCAACTGCCGCAGCGAAAACGCTCAAAGCGCCTGTCACGTTCCGCAGAAGGTCGCAAGCACCCGTTCGCTGGGCTTCGGCGGTTCCCTATAGGCGGCAAAGCCCGGCTGGTCGTCATAGGGTTTCGAAAGCACGCTCAGCAGCGCCTCGAACAGCGAGAAATCGCCATTCTCGACGGCGGCCTCGATCGCCTGTTCGACGCGGTGATTGCGCGGAATGAAGGCCGGATTGACGCGGCGCATGGCAATGGCGCGCTCACTGGCCGTCTGCGGATCGCGTGAGAGCCGCTCGCGCCACTGCGTAAGCCACGCGCCGCAGGCTTCCGGCTCGCGGAAACTCGCCGCAAATTCAGGCTCTGCGGCGCCATCGCCGGCAAGATCCGACAGCCGCCGGAAGGTCAGGGTGAAATCGGCACCCTGCGCCTGCATCAGCGACAGCAGCGCCTGCACCAGATCGAGATCGCCGTCCTCTTCGCCGGCAAGGCCGATCTTTTCGAGCATGCCGGCCAGCCAATGCGCCTGAAACCGTTCGCCGTAACTCTTTATAACGACATTGGCCTTGTCGACCGCGCTGTCGGGTTCGGCGTCGATCAGCGGCAGCAGCGTTTCGCCGAGCCTTGCGAGGTTCCATTGGCCGATGCCGGGCTGGTTGGCATAGGCGTAACGGCCGTGCTGGTCGATCGACGAAAAGACGGTCGCCGGATCATAGGTATCCATGAAGGCGCAGGGGCCGAAGTCGATCGTCTCGCCGGAGACGGTCATATTGTCCGTGTTCATCACGCCATGGATGAAGCCGACATGCAGCCAGCGGGCAATCAGCGCCGCCTGGGGTTCGCAGACCGCTTCGAACAGTGCGAGATACGGGTTCTCGGCCTCTTTCAGCGCGGGATAATGCCGGTCGATCACATAATCGGCCAGTGCCCGCACGCCGTCGGTGTCGCCCCTGGCCGCGAAATACTGGAAGGTGCCGACGCGGATATGGCTGGCCGCGACGCGGGTGAAGACCGCACCCGGCAGCACCTCTTCGCGGTAGACCGGCTCGCCTGTCGTCACCGCCGCCAGCGCCCGCGTGGCCGGAATGCCGAGCGCAAACATCGCCTCGCTGATGATATATTCGCGCAAGACCGGCCCGATTGCCGCCCGCCCATCGCCGCGGCGCGAAAAAGGCGTTGGTCCGGCGCCCTTCAGCTGGATGTCGTAGCGCTTGCCGCTGCGGTCGACCACTTCGCCGAGCAGGATCGCCCGCCCGTCACCGAGCTGCGGCGAGAAGCCGCCGAACTGGTGACCGGCATAGGCCATCGCCAGCGGCTCGGCCCCTTCGGGAACGAGATTGCCGGAAAAGATCGCCGCGCCATCGCGGCGCAAAGCCTCGACGTCGAGCCCGAGTTCGGCGGCGAGCGGCTCGTTGAGCTTGATCAGCCAGGGCTCCGCCACCGCGGTCGGCGCTTGCGCCGCAAAGAAGTGCGGTGGCAAACCGACATAGCTGTTGTCGAACGGAAAGGCCGCACCGGGCCGGTTTTTCTGCAGGGCGGAGGTCATGGTTCATAGGTAGGGCCGGGGTGCCCCAGGCGCAAGCCGGACCTTCACGAAGATCGAGCCGATGCAAGGAATCGTGACCTGCCTTTACCTCTCGTCAAAGCAGCTTTGCCATAAACGACATAGCGCCGCCATGATCGCGGGCGTATAGCAAATCGTCTCCCCTTGGCTTTGCGCCATGTCATCCCCCGCGGCCTTGCTGCCTTGTGTGCTCCGCCGCGCCACCGCGAGTGATCCCGGACGATGTCGGATCAGATCTACCAGGCGCCGATGGTTCGGCGCGCCACGCCCAATTTCCGGGTGATCGCGATGATTGTCGCGAGTGCGATGCTGATGGAAAACATCGATGCGACCGTGCTTGCGACCGCGCTGCCCACCATGGCGCGCGATTTCGGCGTCGGCGCCCCGGCCATGTCGATCGCCCTGACCTCCTATCTCCTGAGCCTTGCGATCTTCATTCCGGCAAGCGGCCGGATGGCCGACAGTTTCGGCTCCCGCACCGTTTTCCGCTCGGCCATCGCCGTCTTCGTCGTCGGCTCCATCCTCTGTGCGCTCGCGCCGACACTGTCCTTCCTGGTGCTGGCGCGGCTGCTGCAGGGCATCGGCGGCGCGATGATGATGCCGGTCGGGCGCCTGGTGCTGATGCGCAGCGTCGACCGCAAGGATATGGTCAGCGCCATGTCCTGGCTGCTCGTGCCGGCGCTGATCGGCCCGATCGTCGGCCCGCCGCTCGGCGGCTTCATCGTCACCTATCTCGACTGGCGCTGGATCTTTTATATCAACGTGCCGATCGGCATCATCGGCATGATCTTCGTCTCGATCTACATCGACGAGGTCAAGGGCAAGGCAAGCGGTCCCTTCGATACGATCGGCTTCATCCTCTCGGGGATCTCGCTCGGCTCACTGCTCTTCGGCTTCGAAATGTCGAGCCATGAAGGCGAGGGCGCCTTCTCGATCTTCCTGATCGCACTCGGCCTGCTCTTCGGCATCGCCTATCTCAAGCATGCCCGCAAGCATCCGTCGCCGATCATGGATTTCTCGCTGATGAAGGTGCCGAGCTTCGGCACGTCGGTCATCGCCGGTTCGCTGACCCGCATCACGCAAGGGGCGCAGCCCTTCCTCCTGCCGCTGCTCTTCCAGATCGGCTTCGGCCTGTCTGCCGCCGCGGCCGGCCAGATCATCATCGCGACCGCGCTTGGCGCTCTCGCCATGAAGCCGATGGCAAAGTTTGTCTTCCGCCGGCTGGGCTTCCGCAGAAGCCTCATCCTCAACGGCATCCTCGGTACGATCGGCTATGGCCTCTGTGCCGCCTTCCGGCCGGACTGGCCGATGCCGCTGATCTTCGTCGTCCTGGTGCTCAGCGCCTTCTTCCTGTCGTTCCAGTTCACCGCCTATAACACCATTGCCTATGACGAGATCAGCAAGGAGCGGATGAGCTCTGCCACCAGCTTCTACACCACCTTCCAGCAGCTGATGCTGTCGCTCGGCATCTGCATCGGCGCTTTGGCTCTGCACGGCTCCATGGCCTTGTCAGGTGCCGAAACGCCGGCCCTTGGCGATTTCTCGGCCGCCTTCATCGTCGTCACGATCATCTCGATCACCGCCACCTTCTGGAACCTGCGCTTCTCGCCGACCGCCGGCGAGGAGATCACTGGCTACAAGGCGAAACAGAGGAAAGGCGCCGCCGCCGAAGGTTGACGTTGCCCGTCCATCGCCGCCGCCATTTCTGTTGCGCCGTGCCAGCGCCCCTCTGCCCTGCCGGGCATCTCCCCCACAGGTGGGGAGATCACAAGTAGCTTGAACTTCGTGCCCCTCTACCGTTTCGCCGTGCTGGACGCCGATTGTTTGGGGAAGCCGATGCCCCCAGCCAATCTCCCCACCTGTGGGGGAGATGCCCGGCAGGGCAGAGGGGGGCACACACGGCACGCCCTAGCCGGCCGGGTACGAGACGAAAGGCGCCGTCGCCGAAGGCTGACGCCGCCTTTCCCTTCGTCAGAAGCCGACCGGCTCCCGTAGCCGCCTGCGTCGCAAGGGCCGGCCCTCGCGCCGGTCCGCCTCGAGCCCGTAGGTCATCGGGCCGGGCAAGCCCCCGAAGGCAAGATCGCTATCCCGTAGCGCCACCTCCACGGCCGCCTCAGGCTCAGTGCGCCTCTGCCGTCCTGTGACCGCAAGCCACAGATCGTACCAGCCGTGCTCACGCATCATCGTCCCCATCATCGACAATGTCTTTTCCTCCCTCTAGGTCGTCATGCCGCCTGCGGCAGGCATGCCTCGCATATCGCCGCGACATGGCGGTGGTCGGTGCCGCAGCAGCCGCCAAGCACGCGCACCGCAGGCATCCGGTCGATGAGCTTGCGGTAGCGGCGGCCGAGATCTTCGGGATCGCCCGCATCCAGCGTTTCGCTATTGTCCAACTGCTCATGGCTCATGGTCGAAGCATTGGCGCGGAGGCCGGAAATGCGCTTCACCCAGGCGCTTCCAGGATCGAGTGCTGTTTCGAAATGCGTCGGATGGGCACAGTTGATCATGTAATAGGCCGGCGCTCCACCGGTCGCCGCATCCGTCGTCTCGATGGCGTCCTGAATGCTCCGGCCCGTCACCAGCCGGCCATCCGTCTCCAGCGTGAAGGAGATGGCCGAGGGCATGCCGAGCGACTGTGCCGCCCGCGCCACGCCGATCGCCTCGTCGATATTGGTCAGCGTGAAGGCGCTCACCATGTCGGCTTCCGTGCCGGCGAAAGCCCCGATCTGGAAGGCGTGGTAATCTTCCGCCTCGGCCGCATCCATGAAGCCTGCCTTGTAGCCGTCGCCGCGCGGGCCGATCGCGCCGCTGATGACGATCGGCTGCTCCGGCCGCTCATAGGCGCTGCGCAAGCCGACGAGCAGGTCGACGGCCTCCTCGTTGACCGCCTTCAGGGCTTCGCTGGTATAGCCGAGCTTCTGCCCCCAGTCCGGATTGGCCCGCCATGTGGCGGTGTCGAGCACGAAGCCCGTGCCGTGCCGCCGTGCGATATCGAGATAACGGCGATAGTAATTCCGCATGCGCTGCCGCCCCTCTTCGGAAGACAGCAATATGAAGGCGGCGAAATGCGGAAGCTCGATCCCTTCCTGGAAGATCATCGTCGTTTCCATGCCGCCATCGGTAATGAAGGTGCCGCCTTTGAGCTGCGGCAAACCGCTTCTGTACTTTGCCATTGTTGAAGCCTCTCCGTCGCGGCACCCGATTGGCTGCCGTCGATGAATGATGTTCTGGCGCTTAATCGGCTGCCAAACTAGGCGACTTGCGGTATACTCCAGGCGGTTTTGGTTTTTGCGGATTGATATCAATCGCTTGCTTCAACCGATCCTGCCCGGGGCGACGGCAGGTCCGACCGTGCAACACTGAAAACTGTACCGCCGGTACAGGAGGGGACATGCGAAAGGGCGAGGAAACGCGGACCCGCATCCTTGATGTGGCCGAAGCGGCAGTCTTGCAGAAGGGTTTTGGCGGCACCTCCATCGAGGAACTGATCACCGAGACCGGTATCACCAAGAGCGGCTTCTTCTATCATTTCAGGGACAAGAACGAGCTCGCCAAGGCACTGCTCAACCGCTACATCGAAAATGACGAGCGCATTTACGATGAGATCTTCAGCCGCGCGCGCGAGCTGACCGGCGATCCGCTGCAATCCTTCCTGCTCGGCCTGAAGCTGCTGTCCGAACTGCTCTCCGACCTGCCGAACGGCCATCCCGGCTGCCTCGTGGCGACGGTCTGCTATTACGAGCGGCTGTTCGACCGGGAGATACAGGAGACCAACCGGAATGCGGTGCTTGCCTGGCGGCGGCGTTTCGGCCGCATGCTCCGGGAGATCGTGGAGGTCTATCCGCCGCGCGAACCCGTCGACGTCGACCAACTCGCCGACATGGTGTCCTCCGTACTGGAAGGCGGGATCGTTTTGTCGAAGACGCTGAAGGAACCGAACACGCTGGCCGAACAGGTGCTGATGCTCCGCACCTTCGTGAAGATGCTCTTCCTGCCGGTGGCGGAGATGCCGAGGGCCTAAAGCAATTCCAGCAAAAGTGCGAAGCGGTTTTGCGTCCGGAATTGCACTAACGTCCTCAGTTCCGGTCCTCCAACGCCGCCGCCATTTCGGCGAGCTTGCGCACGGTGTTGAGGTTGCGCGATGTTCCAGGCTTCAGCCCCGGCAGCTTCAGCTTCGAGCGGCCGGATCCATTGGGATAATGCACATAGATTTCCCGGCCGGCGAGTTTCGCCTCCTCGCCGTCGGGGGCCACCATCTTTTCCAGCGTATCACCGGGCGCCTTTTCGGGCAGGAAATAGACGAGCAGGAAGTTTGGCTTGGCCTTGGGAAAGGGTGCGTCGTCGACGATGCCATCGAGTTCCTTGCGGCTGCGCACCATCACGCCTGGCCGCTTGCCCATCTTCTTGCCGAGCGCCTCGTCGAGCCGCTCTTCCACCGTCTTTTCCGCTTCGTCAGAACGGAAAAGCACGTTGCCGCTCTGGATGTAGGTCTTCACATCGGAAAAGCCGAGGCCTTCGCAGATCGCCTTCAGCTCGGCCATCGGCAAAGAGCTGGTGCCGCCGACATTGACGGCGCGAAGCAATGCAACAAAGACCGTCATCGGTTCCTCCGAATCCCTTACATCTTCTCCGCCACCTTGATCGCAAACGCATACTCAAAGGCGATCTCTTCCAGCCGCTGGAAGCGGCCCGAAGCGCCGCCATGGCCGGCGTCCATGTTGGTCTTGAGCAGGATCGGCGCGTTCCCCGTCGTCTTGTCGCGCAGCTTCGCCACCCACTTGGCCGGCTCCCAATAGGTGACGCGCGGGTCGGTCAGGCCGCCGAGCGCCAGGATCGGCGGGTAGGCTTTTGCGTCGACATTGTCATAGGGCGAGTAGGATGCGATCTGCTCGTATTCTTCCTTGCTGTCGATCGGGTTGCCCCATTCCGGCCATTCCGGCGGGGTGAGCGGCAAAGTGTCGTCGAGCATGGTGTTGAGCACGTCGACGAAGGGAACGGCGGCAATGAGACCGGCGAACTTCTCCGGCGCCATGTTGGCAACCGCGCCCATCAGCATGCCGCCGGCCGATCCGCCCTCGGCGATGATCTTCGCGTAAGACGTGAACTTCTCTTGATTCAGATAGTCGGCCGCGGCGACGAAGTCCTTGAAGGTATTCGTCTTCTTGTCCATCTTGCCGTCTTCGTACCAGGAAAATCCCTTGTCCTTGCCGCCGCGGATATGGGCAATCGCATAGACGAAGCCGCGGTCGGCGAGCGACAGGCAGTTGGTGTTGAAGCCGGCTGGAATGGTGATGCCGTAGGCGCCATAGCCGTAGAGCAGGCATGGCGCGCTGCCGTCGAGTGGGGTATCCTTGCGATAGAGCAGGGTGACCGGCACCTTCTCGCCGTCCCATGCCGGGGCAAAGACGCGGCGCGTGACGTAGTCGTCGGGATTGTGGCCGGACGGCACCTCCTGAGTCTTCAACAGCGTGCGCTCGCGCGTCACCATGTTGTAGTCGTAGAGCTGCGACGGTGTCGTCATCGACGAATAGGAGAAGCGGATGATATCCGTGTCGTATTCCGCTGCACCCTGCAGCCCCAGCGAATAGGCTTCCTCGGCAAAGGCGATCGCATGTTCCTCGCCGGTCGCCCGGTCGCGGATCATGATCTGCGGCAGCCCGTCCTTGCGTTCCAGCCACAGAAGGTGGCGGGCATAGGCCATATGGCTGATAACAAGCGTGCCGGGCTTGTGGGCGACCACTTCGCGCCAGTTTTCTTTCACCGGATTGTCGACCGGCGCTTCCATGATCTTGAAATCCTTGGCGCCGTCGTCATTGGTGAGAATGTAGAAGACCTCGCCGCCCTCGGTCAGCGAATATTCGATGCCTTCCTCGCGCGCCGCCACCAGCTTCGGCTCGGCTGTCAGGTCCTTGGTGGACAGCAGCCGGTATTCGCTGGTCTCGTGGTCGTGGATGTCGATATAGATGAAGTCGTCGAGCAGCGAGCCGCCGACGCCCATGAAGAAGCCGGCATCGGCTTCCTCATAGACCAGCCGGTCTTCCGACTGCGGCTGACCGAGAATATGGTGGAATACCTTTGACGGCCGGTGGTTCTCGTCGAGCGCCGAATAGAAGAAGCTCTTGCCGTCAGGCGCCCAGACACCGCCGCCGCCGGTATTTTCGATCCGGTCGGCCAGGTCTTGCCCGGACTGGAGGTCGCGCACCTGCAGCGTGAAGAATTCCGAGCCCTTGTCGTCATAGCCCCAGATGCCGCGGCTGTGGTCGCTCGTATGGTCGAGGCCGGCGAGGCGGAAATAGGCCTTGCCGGCAGCCTCCTTGTCGCCGTCGAGCAGCACCGCGCGGATCGTTTCGTCGGCGACATTGCCATCGCGGGCGATGCGGAAATAACGCGGCTGTTCGCCGCCTGTCACATAGAAGGTGCCGTAGGCATAGGCGCCATCCTTCATCGGCACCGAGCTGTCGTCTTCCTTGATGCGGCCGCGCATTTCGGCAAACAGCGCCTTCTGCAGCGGCTTGGTGTCCTCCATCGCCGCGTTCATATAGGCGTTTTCGGCTTCGAGATAGCGGCGGATCTCAGGGTCGAGGATCGACGGATCCTTGAACATCGCCTGCCAGTTATCGGCGCGCAGCCAGGCATAGTCGTCCGTGCGGGTGATGCCGTGGCGCGTATCGGAGATCGGCTTCTTCGGTGCGGCAGGCGGTGTCGGCAGGCTTTTGAAAACGGACAAGGAATGGCTCCGGTGGGAATGTCGGGTTGGCAAGAGATAGAGGCGCACTGGTCCCGGATCAAGCGGCAAGGCTGCGCCAAGGGTAGAGGTGCCCTTCCACAGACAAGGAGGACGCTTTCCAGGCACTGCCTTGATGTCACCACAATATTTAAGAAAGTCCGCTCTCGTCGCGCGAAATTTGCACGCGCCAAGCCGCCGGCAAGCCGCCTGTGGCAGGGTGAAGAATGGACAACAGTAAGGGATTTTCTCCACGATGCCGAAACGTCTGCTCCTGTTTGTATCCCTCGCAAGCCTTGCTGCCCCCGCCTTTGCCGTCGATCCCGCCATCAAGAAGCAGCTGGAAAAACTCGACCCCTCGACCCGCCTGGAACAGAGCTGCGACACCGAGGCGATGAGCCGCATCAACAAGGACAGCACCGGCTTCAAGCCCGACAAGGTGATTGCTTACACCTTCAAGGACCCGATCCCCGGCGACAATTCGCTGGACGCGCCGGGTGCTGTCTTCCGCAGCAAGGGCGACTGGTACCATCTCTCCTACAATTGCATCACCGGTCCGCAGCATATCAACGTGCGCGAACTCAACTACGAAATCGGAGAGAAGGTGCCGCGCGAGAAGTGGAACAAGTATTATCTCTATGATTGATGCTGCCCTGTTCGTCCAAGCGGCTGCGGTGACATCCGGCCGCATGGCGCCGGGGGAGAGCCGCCGCTAAAATCGGCAGCTCGAATCATAGAAATCCATCGTATGAACCGCATCCTACTCGCTTCGGCGTTTCTTCTGGTCAGCATCTCCGCTGCATTCGCGGACGGAATTCCGTCAACGCTGCCCGCTCCGGCAGTCAGTCCGACCCCGAAGGCGCCGGCGCCAAAACTCGTCGAGCCGCATCTGCATATCGCCCGTTCCAACGTCGCCGACCACGCTCGCATTGCGCTCACCTTCGATGCCTGCATGGGCCAGGCGGACGAGCGCATCCTTTCGACGCTGGTGCGTGAACGCATCCCGGCAACGATCTTCGTCACCGCCCGCTGGCTGAAGCGCAATCCGGCAGCACTCGCCGTGTTCTTGCAAAACCCCGATCTCTTCGAACTCGAAAACCACGGCCAGAACCATATTCCGGCCGTCGACACACCGACGCTGATCTATGGCATCGCGTCTGCCGGCTCGCCGCAGGCGGTGCGGCAGGAAGTCGAAGGCGGCGCTGCTGCGATGGTCGCTGCCGGCATCCCGGCGCCGCACTGGTTCCGCGGCTCGACCGCCAAATATGATCTTTCCGCCATCGGTGAGATTCGCGCCATGGGCTATCGCATTGCCGGTTATTCGGTGAACGGCGACGGCGGTTCGCTGCTGGGTGCTGTTATCACCGAAAAGCGCATCGCCTCGGCCAAGGACGGCGATGTTGTCATTTCCCACGTCAACCAGCCGACCCATGCCGCCGGCGAGGGGGTGGCGAAGGCGCTGGTCGATCTCAAGGCCAAGGGAACGCAATTCGTCCGTCTCCAGGATGTCGAGGATACCGGCGACGACAAGACGACCGAGTGATTGAAGGCGTGCCGTGAGGGGGCACGCCACGACAGTCAATCTAAGGTTTACCTCAGCTCCTTCCGGGCCTGCCCCACATCGTCTCCAAAACGGCGCAAACCCGGCCCATCCCTGTCGAGCGCAAAATCATCGAACCAATCCCGTTGCATGCCGGCCAGCATGGCGCCGATCATCTGCGCAGCGAGATAGGAAAAGGTGATGCCGTTGCCGCCGTAGCCATAAGCTGCGAACACGTGCGGCGTCTCAGGCACCGGGCCGATCAGCGGCAGACCGTCGACCGTCTCGCCGAAAGTGCCGCACCAGGCGTGTTCCACCCGCGTATCGGCTTTCGGCCACAGCCGCTTCATCTTCTCCTGGATCGCTATGATCTTTGCCGGCAGCTTGCGGTCGCGCGCCTTCGCATCGATCGTCTCGTCATCCTCGCCGCCGGCGACGATGCGATTGTCCGCCGTCGTCCGCATGTAGAGATAGGGGTGGCTGTCTTCCCAGATCAGCGCCCTGTCGCGCCAGAAATTTGCCGGGTCCTGCGGCACGGTGGCGAGCGCCCAGCTTGAACTCGAGCGGTGCAGCTTCGGCATGTCGAGACCCGGCATCGAATAGCCAGTCGCAAGCACGACATGCCGCGCCTCGATGACATGGCCTCCATCGGTCTCTGCCGTGACGTGATCCCCTTCGCTGTGAAGCACGGTCACGGAAGCGTTGACCAGCCGTGCGCCGCGCCGCACTGCCATCTCGATCAGGGCCCAGGTCAGAAGTAGCGGATCGCACTCCGCCGAACCCGGCGAATAGATCGCGCCATCCCGGTCGAGCTCGAATTGTGTGAAGAGATCGGGATGTTCGAGATAGACGCCGGGCAGGCCGGCCCGGCGGCGAAGCTGGCGCTCCTCCAAGAGGTCGCGCGCGCCTTCGCGGCCGTCGGCCAGATAGAGCGTGTTGCGCGGCCGGAAGCTGCAGGCGATGCCGTTGGCGGCGATCAGCTTGGAAAGGCCGGCGACCGCGGCACCGCTGCGGCGGTAGATGCCGGCCGCGCGCTCGAAGCCGTAATAGTCCTCGAGTTCGGTGAGCGTGCTGTCGATTTCCCATTGCAGCATCGCCGTGCTCGCCGCGGTACTGCCGAAACCGGGCTCCTCCCGGTCGATGAGCGCCACGGAAAAACCGCGCGCCGTCAGATGTTCGGCAACCAAGGCGCCGGTGATGCCGCCGCCGATCACGGCGACGTCGGTGGAAAAGCTCTGCTCGGTCGGCCGCCATTCCGGCCGTATGCCGCTCTTACCCCAGAGAGAACGGCCGCTGACCATCTGGTCGTGATCGGATTCGGCAAGATCGAGATCAGATGCCACTGACGTCTCCCCGGTTGATCATTTCGGCAACTGCGGCTGCTGCTTTTCCTCGATCAGCAGTTCGTCGATAATAGTCATGACGATCAGCGAAAGCGGCAGCGCCAGCATGGCGCCGACGGCGCCCCACATCCATGTCCAGAACAGGATGGCGAGGAAGACGACGAAGGGGTTGATCTCAAGCCGCCGTCCCATCACCGCCGGGAAGATCAGGTTCTCCATGAGGAGATGCACTGTGAAGAAGGCTGCGGCCGGCATCAGGCCGATGAGAAGACCATCATGGGTCAGGATGCCGGCAATCGCGACGGCAAGCGTCATCAGCGTGATGCCGAGATAGGGGATGAAGCTCGACAGGAAGGCGAAAAAGCCCCAGAGCACCGGGGCCGACAGCCCGCCGGCATAGGCGATGACAGTCATGACCACGCCAAGCCCGACATAGATCAGCGATGCCGTGGCGAAATAGAAGCCGAGCACCTGCTCGACGGCATTGATGACACGGATTGCCGCCAGGCGCTGCGTGCGCGTGCGGAAGGTCATGATGATCGTCTTGCGCAGGTTGACCCGACCAGCGAGGAAGAACAGCAGCGCCGCGAAGAAGATCATCCCCTGCACCAGCGCCGGTGTCAGGCTAGTCGTCACCACGTGCAGCACGTTGCCGGTGTTTTCGAGCAGCGCACCAATCGACATCGACCCGCTTTCGAATGTCGCCGGCGTGATATGCAGCCATCTGATGCGCTCCAGATAAGGCATGATGCGGTCTATGGTTCGCTCGGCGAAGGCCGGGCCCTCATTGGCAAGCGTCATTAGCGGGTCGGCGAGCGAGTTGATCACCAAGAAGATCACCAGCGCCACGCTGCTCGACAGGATGAAGGCGTTGGCAAGCCGCGGCACGCCCATCTTGCTCAGCTTTTCTGCCGCCATGCCGAGGATCATGCCGACGACGACGGCCAGCGTGATCGGGATGAGGATGAGCGACATGAAATAGACGGCGGCAAGGAAGAGAATGCCGAAGATGCCGATGATCGCCCAGGCCATGGTGACATCGAGCCCGTCCTTTTCCAGCCGGTGCAGCGGTGGCGGCGGCAACTCTTCGGCCGCCTCCTTCAGCGACTGTGCCCAGGCGCTGGTGTGACGTTCGCCGATCGCGATCTTCTTTGCTTGTTTGCGGATGCCATTGGCGATGCCCATGCGGTGAGGTCCCCGAAGCCCCATTGCTTCCTCACGGAAACGCGCCGATGCGGTTCCGGTTCCTCAAGGGTGTGACAATGTGGCGCGGTGCATGTGAAGGCGGACGGCATTGGCGCCCGTTGCCGTCTGGCGTGCAACCGAAGCAGGCCGACTTCCGCCCTTATTCCTTCAACCGATAGGGCTGATCCGTTGTTGCAGGAGTTACGCCGAAAGCGTCAGGCCGATACCCCAGGGATCTTTCAGGAACACGCCGCCGTCGCGCTTCTCGCTGTTGATCTCCAGCGCGTCGAGCTTGGCGACCGCCGCATCCAGCGTCGCCTTGTCATTGAAACGGACCTTGTAGTCCGAAAGCCCGGTCATATTGCCGGCGCGTGCCATGGCGCCACGGCTGTTCCAGATATTGGCGCCGAGATGGTGGTGGTAGCCGCCGCTCGCAAAGAAGCTCGCGCCCGGATAACGCGCCATCAGCTTGAGGCCGAGGACGTCGCGGTAAAAGGCGTCTGCCTGCGGGATGTCGCCGACCTGCAGATGCAGGTGGCCGATCGCCGTCCCCGCAGCCATGCCGTCCCAGCGCTCATCAGGCGCGCTGTTGTAAAGCGCCTGCAGGTCGAGGCGCAGCGTCGCCATCTCCACCATGCCGTCCTCATGGAATTTCCATTGTTCGTGCGGCCGGTCGGCATAGATCTCGATGCCGTTGCCTTCGGGGTCGGAAAGATAGATCGCCTCGCTGACGAGATGGTCCGAGGCGCCGTCGAGCGCGACGTTATTCTGTGCCGCATGGCGCAGCCAGCGCGCGAGCTCCGTCCGGTCCGGCATCAGGAAGGCGGTGTGGAAAAGGCCGGCGGCATTGCGCGGCGCGATGGTCGCATTCTTTGCGGTGGTCAGCGTCAGCAAAGGCAGGTCGCCGACACCCAGCACTTCGCCGCTCGCCGTTTTCTCGATCACCTTCAGGCCGAGCATCGATTGGTAGAAGCCGGAAACCAGACCGAGGTCGGTCACGACCAGGTGCGATTGGTCGATATAGGCGGGCCGCGTCAGCGCATAGGAAGTTTCGGTCGTCATGGCTTGTTCTCCTGCCTCTGAATTGGCCCGTAGGATAGAAGGCGTACCGGCGGTGGCGGCAAACATGCCGCCCGTGGCAAGCCCGAGGAAGTTTCGCCGGTTCATTAGCCTCTGATCTCCCCTCGGTTGCCGTACTTGATCCCTATATGGCGCATTCCGATTGTTCACAGAAGACCCGTTTTTGAGGATGAAGCGTTGAGCAGATGTTGACGATGACTTGCGCCCACTTGATTGCGATCAATGCGTTCATATCTTCTTTAGAGGAAGCTTATGCATCGCAGTCATGGAGGGAAGCCATGTACAGAAAGATCATCGTAGCGATCGCGCTTGGCGGCATCGAAAAGGGAGAAAAGATCCTCCGCAAGGCCGCGTCCTTGCTCGATGACGGCGGTGAGATCATCGCGCTCAACGTCATCGAAGATGTGCCGAGTTATGTCGCGATCGAGTTGCCGGCCAATATGGTCGAGGACGTCATGAAGGACAGCCGCGAGCAGCTGCAAGCACTGCTTGCCGCAGCCGGTGTTGCGGCAACTGTCGAGATCGGCAACGGCCCGCCTGCCAAAGCGATCATCTCGGCCGCCGAAAGCCACGGCGCCGACCTGATTATCGTCGCCTCGCACGTTCCCGACTTTTCCAACTACTTCATCGGCGCCACCGCCGATCGGGTCGTGCGCCATGCCAAATGCTCGGTGCTGGTTGACCGTCAGAAGGTTTGACTTTTCACCCTGCTGCCTGTCACGAAGATTTACCGCCCGTGCGCTTTGCCGCAGTTGCGCGCCCGTCCGTTCGATGCGACGATTGCAATCGGGTATGAAACGGATTGGCGTGCATGGGCGAGTTCAACGGCATTCGCTGGGCTTATGATAGATACGAATTGATCGCCGACGGTATCGTCCATGGCGTCGGTCTCGTGCTGGCGCTGATCGGGGCCACCGTGCTGATCTTCTACGCCACGGTCTGGAGTTCCTATGGCGCGCTCGCCGCCGCCTGGATCTATGGCGTCGGGCTGGTGCTGACGCTTGCCATTTCCTTTTCCTACAACGCCTGGCCGGTCTCGCGCACGAAGTGGTATCTGCGCCGCTTCGATCATTCGGCGATCTTCCTCTTGATCGCCGCCACTTATACGCCCTTCCTCGAACGTGGCGCCGACGATCCGCTGCTCTTGTTCATGCTGGTCGCGATCTGGCTGTTTGCCGCCGTCGGCATTGTCCTGAAATGCGCCTTTCCCGGGCGTTTCGACCGTCTTGCCATCCTGCTTTATCTCGCCATGGGCTGGAGCGGCGTGCTCGTGGCCGAGCCCGTCGCCTCGCGCATTCCCGCCGCCTCGATGCTGCTGATCGTCATCGGCGGTGTCATCTATTCGCTCGGCGTCATCTTCCATGTCTGGGAGAAGCTGCGCTTCCAGAACGCCATCTGGCACGGCTTCGTCGTCACCGCCGCGGCGGTGCATTATTCGGCCGTCTTCACCTGTTTCAGCCTGTCGGCGCCGGGCCTCTGAACGACTGATGTGCCCGAAGCCGTTCCTAGTGCGCATCCGCCGTTTACATCTTTGCAGGCGGGGCGTATGCCCGCCTTCGCAAACAATATGAACCCGAGCACCATGACAGACACTGTCCTCCTCCGCGACGCCACCGAAGCCGATCTTTCCGCCATTCGCGATATCTACAATCACGCTGTCGAGCATACGACGGCGATCTGGAACGACACGCTGGTCGATCTCGAAAACCGGCTGGAATGGTTCAGGGCGCGCAGGGCGCGGGGCTTTCCCGTCATCGTCGCCGAAATGTCGGGCAAGGTCGCAGGCTACGCCTCCTATGGCGACTGGCGGCCTTTCGACGGCTACCGCCACACGGTCGAGCATTCCGTCTATGTCGACAAGGATTGCCGCGGTGGCGGCATCGGCGAGCGGCTGATGCGGGAACTGATCGCGCGTGCTGCGGCCGGCAATATCCATGTGATGATTGCTGGCATCGAGGCGGAGAACACCGCCTCGATCAGGCTGCACGAAAAGCTCGGCTTCCGCATCGCCGGCAGATTTTCCGAAGTCGGCACCAAGTTTGGCCGCTGGCTGGACCTCACCTGCATGGAGCTTCGCCTGCCAGGCAAGGCGGATTGATCCACGTGCCCGGCAAGGCGGACTATCCGCCTGCCCGGCAAGGTAGATACCGCCTTCCAGGAGAAGCCGGACCGCAATCCATTGTGAACGGCGCGCGCCATCTTTTTATTGTAGTCTGAGCTGTGTAAGAAAATGGAAGGCTGCTTCGCGAAAGGCGGCCTGAAAGCGTCATGTAAGCGTCATGGGGGTGAATAGTTCAATGGCAATGCACGGATCGTCGCTCGGTCTCCTTGCCCTCGTCCTTTTGGCATTTCCGCCGGTTGCCGCACGAGCCGCCGATTGCGGCAGCCTGGCCTCGCCGAAGCTCGACTGGCAGGATTGCACCAAGAAGAACCTGATGTTGCAAGGCAGTGATCTCGAAGGCGCCAATCTCGTCGGCACCGATTTCTCGTTGACCGATCTTGCCGGTGCCAACGTCAAATCCGCCAATCTGGAGAAGGCGACACTGGTGCGTGCCTCATTGGAGGGCGCACACGCTGAAGGCGCCAACTTCGCCAAGATCGAGGCCTATCGCTCCAGCTTCGCCAGTATCGCCGCCGATGGTGCATCCTTTGCCGGCGCCGAGCTGCAGCGCGCCAATTTTGCCGGTGCCCGACTTGCCGGCGCAAGCTTCGAAAAGGCCGAGCTCGGCCGCGCCGATTTCGACAAGGCGGTGCTGACGGCGGCGAAATTCTCTTTCGCCAATCTCTCCCGTGCCGACCTCTCCGGCGCCACTTTCGAAACAACGCCGATGTTCGACCGCGCCTTCATGTTCCTGACCCGCATCGAAGGCCTTGACCTCTCGGCCGCAACCGGGCTCGAACAGGCGCAGATCGACCTTGCCTGCGGCGATGCCTCGACCAAGCTGCCGGCCGGCCTCTCCGCACCGACAACCTGGCCCTGTCCCGCCGAGCACGAGTGATCAGGCGGGTCTGAGCCGCTCTATGTCCGGTCCGTGATGTAGAGGTAGAATTCGATCATGCCGCCATCAGGGTTGCCGGCCTTGGCGAATGTTTCCCGCCGCCGATGCACCCGCTCCGCAACGCGCTGCGAAGGAATGTTGTCTGGCCTGACGATGGAGACGATGCGCGCCAGGCCAAGGGTGTGAAGCGCGTGATCCCGGCAGGCGGCCGCCGCCTCGGCCGCATAGCCCTTGCCCCAATGGTCGCGCCAAAGATGGTAGCCGATCTCTGGTTCCAGCCCGGCGGACGTTTCCTGCAGCGTGATGCCGCAATCGCCGAGCAAAGCGCCGCTCTGCCGGTCCGTCACCGCCCAGAGGCCGAAGCCGTGACTGGCATAACTGTCGAAGGCGAGCCTTTGAAACCAGCGCGCGGTTTCGTCGAAGCTCTTTATCCCGGGGTAATAACGCATGGACTCGGCATCGCCGAAAATGCGGTGAAGAAACGGCAGGTCGGCAGGGGTGATCTCCCGCAGCGTCAGCCGGTCCGTCGTCAGGATATCGCGCGCCATCGGCCTTCTCTCGGGATCATCGATCCATCGATAGTGTGAACGACAGGGAAAGTCAGCGACCCATCGCACCGGATGAGCCGCATCGATTACGGGGCCGGTCGCTTATTTCCCGGGCTCGAACACCATGGAGTGGCCGTTGATGCAGTAGCGCAGGCCGGTCGGCGGTGGGCCGTCGGGAAAGACGTGGCCGAGATGGGCGTCGCAGCTGCCGCAGCGGATTTCGGTGCGCACCATGCCGTGGGTCGTGTCGCGATGCTCGATCACCGCTTCGGGTGACACCGCTTCGAAATAGCTCGGCCAGCCGCAGCCGGCATCGAATTTCGTATCGGAGCGGAAAAGCGGCGCGTTGCAGCCGACGCAGCGGTAAAGCCCTGTCTCGAAGGAATCCCAGTAGGGGCCGGTGAAGGCGCGTTCGGTGCCGTGCTGGCGCGTGATGCGGTACTGCTCGGGAGTGAGCTGCTCTTTCCATTCGGCGTCGGTCTTGTGGATCTTGGCGGTGGTCGCAGTTTCGGACATGAGGTGCTCCTTTCGCCGAGGGGCGGGTTCCGTTTCGCGAGAAATGTGGTGCGCCGCGTTCAGTTCATCAAGTCTCCCGCTGGCGCGCCATGAGATTGGCCGCATACCCAATTAGGGGAAGAGGCTTGCTTTTACATCCGTTAGGGGTTTTCTGTTAGGGTTAATGTTGCGTGCATTGGAGAATCACTGGTGTTTGAAACAGCAATCGTCCTGCTCTACGGCCTCGTGGCCGTGGCAGCCATGGCGGTCACACTGTTGGAAGGCTGGGCCAACCATGACGGCGTGACGCTTCATCGTCTCGCCGGGCTCGTCGCCTGTCTGCTCTGGCCGCTGACGCTTGTGGTCTTCATCCTCCACGGTTGCATCGCTCGGCTGCTGACGCGTCTTTCGAGATCGACGGCCTGATCGGCTTTGAACATCACCATGCAGTGCGGCTCGCGGCCGAAATCACTTGAGACGCTCCCCCGTTTCGCCTAAGCCAGAGGACAGGCCGGTTTTCTCCGGGTTTTCGTCTGTTGCCTTTACAGCGCCGCGCGCCTTGTCGGACGTGCAAAGGACTGTAACATTTTGAATTATGCAGTAGAGGAGGGGACATGGCCGATGTCACGGCTCTGACATTTCTGGCCCTGTGTCTGCCGCTCGTCGGCGCTCTTGCCGCCCCCTTCGTCATCCGCATCTTCGGCGCAAACGGTGCCTGGCTCCTGGCGATCGCTCCCTTGCTCGCCTTCCTGCATTTCCTGCGTTTCATTCCCAAGATCGCGCGCGGCGAGGTCGTTACCGGCGGCTATTCCTGGGTGCCGAGCTATCATCTCTCTTTCTCCTGGTTCCTCGATGGCCTGTCGCTGGCTTTCGCGCTGCTGATCACCGGCATCGGCACCTTGATCGTGCTTTATGCCGGCGGCTATCTCAAAGGACACAAGGATCAGGGCCGCTTCTTCTCTTTCATCTTCCTCTTCATGGGCGCGATGCTCGGCGTCGTCGTTTCCGACAGTTTCCTGATGCTCTTCGTCTTCTGGGAACTGACGTCGATCACCTCCTTCCTGCTGATCGGTTTCGATCACGAGCGTGAGGCGGCTCGCCGCGCCGCCCTGCAGGCGCTTGTTGTGACCGGCGGGGGAGGGCTCTGCCTGTTGGCCGGTCTGCTGCTGCTCTGGAACATCTCAGGCGTCACGGAGATGTCACAGCTCATCGGCGCAGGCGATATCGTGCGCGAAAGCCCGTTCTATCTGGCTGCCCTCCTTCTGGTCCTGGGCGGCGCCTTCACCAAGTCGGCGCAATTTCCCTTCCATTTCTGGCTGCCGAATGCCATGGAGGCGCCGACGCCGGTTTCCGCCTATCTGCATTCAGCCACCATGGTGAAGGCAGGCGTCTATCTGCTGATGCGGCTCAATCCCGTCATGGGGGCGACCCCTGCCTGGGAGATCCTACTGCCCTTCTTCGGCGGGCTGACGCTGGTGGTCGGCACAGCGCTTGCCATCCGCCAGACCGACCTGAAGCTCCAGCTCGCCTATACCACCGTCTCCTCGCTCGGCCTGCTCGTCATGCTGATCGGCTTCGGCTCGGACCATGCGGTGGAGGCGGCGGCGCTCTATCTGGTGGCGCATTCCCTCTTCAAAGGCGCGCTCTTCATGGTCGCCGGCATCATCGATCACGAGACCGGCACGCGCGATATTACCAGGCTCAGTGGCCTGATGCGGGCGATGCCGGTCACCTGGATGATCGCCCTTGCGGCGGCCTTCTCGATGGCCGGCCTGCCGCCCTTCTTCGGCTTCCTCGCCAAGGAGGAGATCTATACGGCGCTCGTCAGTGGCGATGTCCGCGCACTCACCTTTACCGCCATAACCGTCTTCGGCAATGCGCTGATGTTTGCCGTCGCCTTCGCCGTGGCGCTGAAACCCTTCATCGGCCAACCGGTGGAGACGCCGAAACCGCCGCACGAAGCGCCCGTCCTGCTTTGGCTCGGCCCGGCCGTTCTCGCCCTCCTCGGCCTGCTCGCGGCGATCTTTTCGACCTTCACCCATATCGTCCTATCCTCGCCGATCGCATCCGCCATCCGCCAGACACCCGTCGAAATCGACATTTCGCTGACGCCGCATGTCGGCCTGCCCTTGGCGCTCTCTGCCCTGACCGTGCTGCTCGGCATCGGCGTCTACTGGCAGCTCGCCCGCGCCCGTTTCCTGATGGCCGTTTTCCTGCGCGCGGCCGGACCTGGGCCGGACCATGGTTTTGATGTTGCTATATCCGGCCTTGTCCGCTTTTCCGGCCGCCTCATGCGTGTGCTCCAGCCGGGGAGGCTGGAGATCTATGTCACCTGCACCTTCCTCTGCGTCGCCGCCATCCTCATCGTCCCGCTCGTCGTCTATGGCGAACTGCCGCGTCTTCCGGCCTGGCCGGCCGATGTCAGGCTCTATGAATGGGCGGTCTTCCTGATCGCCGCCTTCGGCCTTGCCGCCGTGCTCGTCGCCCGCGATCGGCTGACAGCGATCGTCTCGCTCGGCATCCAGGGTTTCGCCGTCGCCATCATCTTCCTGCTGTTCGGCGCGCCGGATCTGTCCTTCACCCAGTTCATGGTCGAAACCCTTTCGG
>NZ_JACCEY010000038.1:0-89544 GCF_013591995.1 Rhizobium sp. WYCCWR 11146 | reverse complement strand
GATCGGCGCCCGCTCGGCCGCAAGCTCTTCGACGGCGCGCTGGCGCTCGCCTGTGGCCTCGGCTTCACGCTTTTGCTGATGCGCGCGACCGAGGCGCCGTTCAACGATGCGCTGACGGCCTTCTTCAACGCCTATTCCAAATCGATCGCCCACGGCGCCAATGTCGTCAACGTCATCATCGTCGATTTCCGTGGCACCGACACGCTCGGCGAAATCGCCGTCGTCGCGGTCACCGGCCTTGCCATTCTGGCGCTGATCCGCATCCGCGCCGGCAGCGAGCGCAAGCTTGCCGCCAACGATCCCGCGGCGGAGGGCTGAGCGCGTGAACACCCTCATCTTCCGCACCGTCGCCCCGTTCCTCACCGCGCTGATGCTGCTGTTTTCCGTCTTCGTGCTGCTGCGCGGCCATAACGAGCCGGGCGGCGGCTTCATCGGCGGGCTGATCGCCGCCTCGGGACTGGCGATCTACGGCATTGCCCGCGGCGTTGGCGCCGTTCGCCGGGCGCTGTTCTTCCATCCGCTGTCGATTGCCGGCTTCGGCTTGCTGCTGTCGACGGCGGCCGGTCTTCTCTCCATCCTGTTTGCCGTTCCCTTCATGACCGGCCTCTGGATCTATCCGACGCTTTTCGGCGCCGAGGTGCCGCTGTCCAGCGTCATGCTCTTCGATATCGGCGTCTATCTTGTCGTGCTCGGCGCCATCACCTCGATCGCACTGGCGCTCGAGGAAAAGGAGGTGGAATGATGGAGCCGCTTCTGGCGATCCTCGTCGGCCTGTTCTTTGCCGCCGCCATCTATCTGATGTTGTCGAAATTCTCGATCCGCATCATGCTCGGCATCGCCATCCTCGGCAACGCCGTCAATCTGCTGCTCTTTACCGGCGGCCGGCTGACGCGCGAGGTGCCGCCGATCATCCCGGCGGGTCTCGACAGTCTGCCCGCAGGCACGGCCAACCCGCTGCCACAGGCGCTTATCCTGACGGCGATCGTCATCTCCTTCTCCTTCCTCGCCTTCCTGCTGGTGCTGACCTACCGCGCCTATCAGGACCTCGGCACCGACGACACCAACGACATGCGCGCCGCCGAGCCCGACGACCGGCCGCTGCCGCCATTGGGGTATTGAGGATGTTGGTGCGGATGCCCACCCCCCTCTGCCCTGCCGGGCATCTCCCCCACAAGGGGGGAGATCGGCTGGAGGCGCCCTCTTGCCCTACTCAAACGCCGCACAAAGCCGATGTCGCTTGGCGCACGATCAAGATTTCGGGAAGCCGGTGCGTCTTGCCAATCTCCCCCCTTGTGGGGGAGATGCCCGGCAGGGCAGAGGGGGGTGCCCCACGGCGGGCCCTCTCTCGCGACAGCGGAGGCGCCATCTGATGGCCGCCCCCACCACCGTCGATCTCTCTGCCGCCCTGATCGCCGCCCCGGTGCCGATCGGGCATTGGCTCGCCATCCTGCCGGTCGCCCATTGCATTACGCTGGGTGCCGTCCTGCTGATGCTGCGCGGCTATCCCCGTCTGCAGGCCTGGCTTGCCATCCCCGGCCTTGCGGCGCTGGCGCTGATCGATGCGGCGCTGCTTGCCAAGGTCGCGGCCGAGGGGCCGCTGACCATGGTCATGGGCCGCTGGCTGCCGCCCTTCGGCATCGCCTTCAGCGTCGATCTCTTCGGTGCGTTGATGGCCTTCACCGCGGCCCTTGCCGCGCTCGCCGGCGGCATCTATGCGCTGGCCGATATCGGCGAAAGCGGCCGGCGATACGGCTTCTTCCCACTGCTCATGCTGCTGATGGCCGGCGTCACCGGCGCCTTTCTCACCGGCGATATCTTCAATCTCTATGTCTGGTTCGAGGTGCTGCTGATCTCCTCCTTCGGGCTGATCATCCTTGGTTCCGAACGTGAGCAGATCGACGGCGCGCTGAAATATGCGGTGCTCAATCTGATCGCCACGACCCTGTTCCTGGTCGGCGTCGGCATTCTCTATGCCGCCTTCGGCACGCTCAATATGGCCGATATCGCTGCAAAAGCTGGGGATTTGCGCGGCACGGCGCCGCTGATGACGCTGGCAAGCCTCTTCCTGCTCGCCTTCGGCATGAAGGCGGCAGCCTTCCCGGTTAATTTCTGGCTGCCCGCCGCCTACCACACGCCGCGTATCGTGGTCTCGGCGCTGTTTGCCGGCCTGCTCACCAAGGTCGGCATCTACGCGCTGATCCGGGTGATGGTCATGCTGTTGCCGATGGAGCGCCAGGAATTGAGCCCGGTGATCGCGCTCGCCGCCGCCGCGACGATTGTCGTCGGCGCTCTCGGCGCGCTTGCCGAAAACGATATCCGCAGGCTGTTCGGCTATGTCGTCATATCGGGCATCGGCAACATGCTTGCCGGCGTCGCCCTCGGCGGCCTTGGCGGCATCAGCGGCGCTGTCTTCTATGCGCTCCATTCCATGCTGCTGATGACGGCGCTTTATCTTGCCGCCGGCGAGATCGCCCGGCGCGGTGGCGGCTTTTCGCTATCGGCCCTCGGCGGGCTCTACAGGCAAAGCGGCGGCTTCACTGCGCTCTCCCTCGTGCTCTTCCTTGCCGCCTGTGGCCTGCCGCCCTTTTCCGGCTTCTGGCCGAAAGTCATTCTCGTCAAGGCCTCGCTCGATCTCGGCGCCTGGTGGCTGGCGGCCTCGATCCTCGTCGGCGGTTTTCTGACGACGATCGCCTTCGGCCGTCTCTTCCTGCTCGCCTATTGGCGCCCGGCGCCGATAGCCCCGACGCCGATAGCCCTGAGACCGCCCGGGGCCAGGTGGCGCACGGGCCTGCCGCTCGCGGTGCTGACCGCGCTGGTCATCGGCTTCGGGATATTGCCGGAACAGTTGCTGGCGCTGTCGCAATCGGCCGCGGCCGGCCTGGCCGATCCCCAGGCCTATCTTCATTCGGTCTTCCCGGAAGGGCGCGCGCCGTGATCTTCTTCCTCTTCAACCTGTTGCTTGCCATTGCCTGGATCGCTGTTACCGGCAGCGCCTCGCTGCACAATCTCGTCCTCGGCTTGCTGCTCGGGGCCTTGTCGCTGGTCATCATCCGTGAATCCTTCGGCGGGAAGGGACATATCCCTCGCGTTCTCCCGGTGCTCTCGCTCGCCGCTCTGTTCCTGAAGGAATTGTCGCTGTCGGCCTGGAAGGTCACGGTCACCGTCCTCTCGCCCGATATGAAGCTGAAGCCCGGCATCTTCGCCTTCCCGCTGACGGTGACGAGCGATTTCGAGATCACTTTGCTGGCAAACCTCATCACGCTGACTCCAGGCACGCTTTCGGTCGACGTCTCCACAGATCGCCGCACGCTCTATGTGCACGCGCTTGATTGTTCCGATCCGGAGGCGACCAAGCGTGATATTGCCTACGGTTTCGAACGCAAGATCATGGAGGCCTTCCGGTGATCACACCTGCCGCCATCGTCGCGGTCGCGTCCTCGGCCGCACTCGTCATCCTCGGCCTGGCGCTGATTCTGACTGTGTGGCGCGTCGTTGCCGGCCCGACATTGCCGGACCGGATCCTCGCCCTCGACATGCTGACCGGCATCGCTATCGGTTTCATCGCCGTCATCGCGGTCAAGACAGGCTTTTCGCTCTATATCGATATTGCCATCTCGCTCGGCCTCGTCGGTTTCCTGGCGACTGTCGCCTTCGCCCGATTCGTGCTGTCGCGCGGCAACATCAAATCGAAGCCGTCCGCATCTGCGGCAAATGGCAACACGCAAAAACGCCGGGCAGGGGGGAAGAAGCGATGATCGATTATATCGTGGCTGCCGTCACCGCCTTGCTTTTGATCGTTGGTTCGCTCTTTGCGCTTGCGGCAGCGATCGGCCTGGTCCGGCTGCCTGATCTCTATACGCGCATGCATTCGGCCTCGAAGGCGGGGACTGTCGGCTCCGGCCTGTTGCTCCTTGCCGCCGGCCTTTATTCGCAGGACCCGGCGATTCTCGCCCGCGCCATTGCCGGTTTCGTCTTCTTTCTGCTGACGGCACCGGTGGCGGCCCATCTGCTTGCCAGAGCTGCCCATCGTTCGGGATATGATCTCGGTGCACTCTCGGTCCGTGACGATATCAGGGATCGTTGAGCCTATGCTGTTCGGCGGCTTTACCAGATTTATGCAAAACTTATGCACAGGAAGCTGTGAGTAAAGCTTGCCGAAGAGCCCCTCAATTCTTCATCTGTCATTTTTTCTCAAGAAAAACGACAAATAATAATTGGCCTTTCGACCAAACGATGGTATTTGAAAATGCAAGTAGAGTTCTGATTGTGAATTGCAATCGTACTGCTTCCAAGTCCCTCAGTTTTGATTTTTAATGTCTAAACTGAGGCCATCGCCTGGGGCATGACGTAGTGGTTTCCAGTCAGGCAGTATAAGAACAGGTCACGCTCTTCGGAATCTAGGGGTGGATTTCGCGTTTTTCGAAACAGAAGGTCGCTTCCTGTGCTTTTGCTGTTCGCTTCTACGAGGCGGGTCTTTGGCGTGTCAGTCAAAGACCGTTTGAGCATGCTAACAGGAGAAAGAATATGACGGATATAGCGACCGGCAGTGCGCCGGAGCTGCTTGTGGAACTGACAGCCGACATCGTCGCGGCCTATGTCAGCAACCATGTTGTACCGGTCAGCGACCTGGCCAATCTGATTTCCGACGTGCATTCGGCACTGAGCAACACGTCCGTACCGCAGCCTGCTGCGGCGATCGTCGAAAAACAGAAGCCTGCAGTTTCTGTCCGCAAGTCCGTACAGGACGAGCAGATCACGTGTTTGGAATGCGGCGGCAACTTCAAGTCCCTCAAGCGTCACCTGATGACGCATCACAGCCTCTCGCCGGAAGAATACCGCGAGAAGTGGGACCTGCCGACCGATTACCCGATGGTAGCGCCCGCTTATGCCGAAGCGCGTTCGCGCCTGGCAAAGGAGATGGGCCTCGGGCAGCGCCGCAAGCGCGGCCGCGGCTGAGCTTTTTCGAAAGCATCGACGACAAAAGCCGGGTCTTGTGCCCGGCTTTTTTGTGTGCCTTTTCAAGACGTAGAAATACTCTTTTCGGATACTAAGCGTTGAGGCTGATTCGGCCGGACGCCACGACAGCGTAAGCGATCCCGTCTTATGCTTGGCCGGCAGGCTTAGAATGTATTCCTATACTATGAGCAAGTGTTAATATACTCGATTGCAGAGCCGGCACCGATCCGCTCGCCCGTCCTTTGGCTCTCAAAGCAGGCCAGCCACGAGCACGGTCAAGCCGCAGCGCGGACCCTTGCCTCTTCGCGGATCCTGTTCACCATCGACCGCAGTCCGTTCGAACGCTGCGATGACAGGTTCTCCACCAGGCCGATCTTCGAGAATATCTCGAAGGCATCGAGCCCGGCGATCTCGGATGCTGTCTTGCCGGAATAGGTGGCAAGCACGATGGCGACGAGACCGCGCACAATATGGGCGTCGGAATCACCCTCGAAGCTCATGACCGGGTTGTCGGGATCGCCTGTCGTATGGCTCACCAGCCACACCTGGCTGGCGCAGCCCATCACCTTATTCTCCGAGGTACGCTTCTCCTCGGCCAGGTCGGGCAGCGCCTTGCCGAGTTCGATGACATAGCGGTAGCGATCTTCCCAATCGTCCAGGAAAGCGAAGTCGTCGATGATCTGGTCGAGGGATGCCATGGAGAAGCCTTTCACTATTGAAGCAGTTCCAGCAAAAGTGCGCAGCGGTTTTGCGTCCGGAATGCGTCAGGAAGTGCTCTAAGACTGCATATAGGTGAAAGACCGGCAGATTTGAACCGTTAAAAAGAAACGCCGTGAGGGATGGGCATCCTCACGGCGCAGCAACATGCTGAATTAAACAGGGCAGGCACGTCAGGCATGGGGCATCTCCGCGTCATGCGGACCACCGATGCAAGCTCAAAGCAATTCCAGGAGAAGTGCGAAGCGGTTTTCCGACCGGAATTGCGTAAGAACAAATGCGTTGCGGGCGATTACCCGCAGGAATTTCGTCAGGTCGCCGGCTTCGGCGTCGGCAGCGGGATCGCGCCGGTCACCACCGTCTCAGAGGAGGCGTCATCTTCGACCGGCGGACGGTAAGGCATCGGCTGGTTGAGCGCGGCTTTTGCCTCGCGCACCTTTTCCTGGATGGCAGGCGTGGTGAGGGAAGGCATGTTGAGCGCCACCGGCATCTGCGGTTCGGCAAGCTTTGCGGTCGCCGGCGCCTCGTCCTTGAACTGGCTGTCGAGAAGTTCATAGGCAACGCGGGCGCCTTCGCGGGCCCGGTAGCCGAGTGCGGTGAGGGTCTCCGTACCCTTGGCGCAGACTTCGGGCTTCTCCGAGCACATGCCGGTCAAATAGTCATAGGCGCCGCTTGCCGCCGTGAACGCGTCGGACAGCTGCAATTGCGGGCCGTTGGCGAGCTTGTCGGAACTCTCCGTGCTGAAGACGGAAAGAAGCACGAGCACGAGGCCAAACCAGAAGGATCCTTTGATCAGAAACCACATTGTCGTTGCCCATCCTGTTTCCCCGTCCGGTTCTTGTTGCCGAATCAGGCCGGTTGTCCGGTGTGTTTTCACCCTACCGCCAAGTTGCGAATGCCGCTTTTCGAAACTCACGCGCATTTGCGGCAAATTTAGTTCAAATTTTAGCGAACGGCATTTGAGGGACATTTTAGTCGAATGCGAGCGATCGCCGTTAAGCATCAGGGCAGCACCTGCTTGCAATTGCAGGACTTTTGCCGGCTCGCCTTGCCACAGGAGTTAACGCAATGCTGAAATATGAGGAAAATCCGTCGCTTACCCCCTATTAACCACAAAAGGCAAAGAGCCTTCCAGATGCTTCAAAACGAGAATTTCAGCCGTTTCAGGCTGTGAACAGCGCTTTTGCCTTATCCTTTCTTTAAGTCGCCAAGGCCTATTGTCCGGATCGATAGACAGCCTTTCGGGCGGGTATTGCGTGCGTGTATTGAGTAACATTGGCGGCTGGATGACGGCCCTCGTAGACCGGGCAGCGACAAGCTGGCTCTCCCGGACGGGCGGCGGTGAAGCCGTGCGCCAACGCGAGCTCGCGATCCTGCGCCGCCTCGTGCTGCTCTCGTCGGCTGCTCTCGTTGCCGCTCCTATCGGCCTTTCGGCGGTCACCAGTCCGGCCGTGGCGCTGCCGGCAGGTGTCGCCATGGTCTGCGCCGCCTTTCTCTTTTCCGCCGTCGGCAGCATCGCGCTCGCCCGTCAGGGTTCGTCCGCCGGTATCGCCACGCAGTCGGCCGAGGATTTCTTCCTTGCCGCCACCCCGGGCCTCGTCTTCTTCCTCGACCCGCACGGCAGTGTGGCGACCGTCGGCGGTCGCGACCGGCGCGATTTCCTCGCCTGGATGCGCGATCCCAAGGGCAGGGGCTTCCTCGAACAAGTGCATGTCTCCGACCGCATTCTTTTCCTGCAGGCGCTCGATGGCCTGCGCCGGGGCGAGGATGCTCAGAGCGTCGACCTGCGCCTCGACCGGCCTTCGGTCTCGCGTGATCAGCGCCAGTTCGCCTATCTGAGAATGGACATGACGGCCCGACGCGATGCCGACGGCGAGCTTGCCGCCATCATTGCCCAGCTGCGCGATGTCTCCGTCGAGCAGCAGCTGCGTGACGAAGCCCAGAACCGCGCGGCCGATGCCGAATCAGCAAATGACGCCAAATCGCGCTTCCTCGCGGCCGTCAGCCATGAGCTGCGCACGCCGCTGAACGCCATTCTCGGTTTTTCCGACATCCTGATCGGCGAATATTTCGGCAAGTTCGAAAACGACCGCCAGCGCGAATATGTCGGCCTGGTCCGCGAATCCGGGGCGCATCTGCTGTCTGTCGTCAACACCATGCTCGACATGAGCAAGATCGAGGCCGGCCGCTACGAGCTGATCCTCGAAGCCTTCGACATATCGAGCTCCGTCAAATCCTGCGAATCGATGCTGGCATTGCAGGCCAAGACCAAGGGCCTCACGCTGACCAGCCGTATCCAGCGCGGCCTCGGCGAGGTCGTCGCCGATCAGCGCGCCATCCAGCAGATCCTCATCAATCTCGTCGGCAATGCCATAAAGTTCACCGAGGCCGGCGGCGTCGTCTCGGTCGATGCGGCAGCGCGCGACGGCATCCTCAAGCTGACGGTCAGCGACACCGGCATCGGCATCCCGGCCGACAAGCTGGCATTGCTCGGCCAGCCCTTCGTCCAGATCCAGAACGATTACACGCGCCGCTTCGAAGGTTCCGGCCTCGGTCTCTCCCTGGTCAAGGGGCTGGTGGCGCTGCATGGCGGGTATTTCGCCATCGCCAGCCAGCCGGGCGAAGGCACGATTATCACCATCGAGATTGCGACGGACGGCTCGGGTGCACAGCACGCCGAAGACGCCGGTCATGGCGCGACTGTCGAGTTTCCGCCGCGGCTGAAGGGCGCGGTCAATAGTGGTGCAGGATTGGAAGAGGGGTTCGATGGCCGCGCGCAAGCGAAAATCGCCTAAGGGAAAACGGCAGCAGCCGGGCCTTCTGATGTCAGGCGCTGCCGCCCTCGGCGGGCTCGGCCTGCAGGGCGCATCCGTGCTCGGCGGGGTCGGCCTGCAGGGCGCCTCGGTGCTCGGCGGCGTCATCGGCCGCAATCCGTCGGTCGCCGGCGGCGCGATCACCTTCGCCGTCATCTTCTCCTTCGTCGCCGCCAATGCGCTCTGGTATCAGCCGGGCCTGCATCCGCATCCGATCTTCCGCACCCGCGATCCGCAATCTCCGACCGTGCTCGGCGCCCGCCGCCCGGCCGAGGAGCAACAGGGCGACGTCACCACCTTCCGGATCGAACGGCCGCAGGATACCGCCACCACCAACGCGACACCGGCGCCTGCCGCACCCGGCCAGCAGCCGAGCCAGCTCGTCATGGACATCCAGCAGCAGCTGGTGCGTCGCGGCCTCTATAACGGTATACCCGACGGCATTATCGGCCCCCGCACCAGTGCGGCCATTCTGTTCTTCGAGGAAACCGTCGGCATGACCCAGACCGGCGATCCGACACCAGAGGTGCTAGTGGCGCTGAAGACCGATGCTGCCGGCCCCTCGACCGTACCCGCCGAAAGGCCGCCCGAGGATGTGAGCTCGAAGGCGGCGGCGGAAGACCCGGTGGCCGCGGCGATCCGCAGCGCCGAGAAGACCGTCAAAACGGTTCCATCTGCGGCAAAGCAGGTTCCATCCAGCCAAATCACCAATGTCGACCTAGTGTTGAAGATCCAGAAGGGTCTTTCCAACATGGCCTATGCCAATGTCGGCGTCGACGGCGTTGCCGGCGAACAGACCCGCGCGGCCATCCGCCATTTTCAGAAGCACTACAACCTGCCCGAAGACGGCGAGCCGAACCAGGCTGTGCTGAAGAAACTTAAGGACATCGGGGCGATCTAGCTTCCGCGCCTCGCAAAACGGCGCCAGGTCAGTATGGCAAGGCCTTCCTGCACCGCATTGCCGGATGAATCGAAACTGCCGCACGTGACAAGCGTCCCTCGGGCCAATCCCAGCGTCTCGATCCTGAAGCAATGTCAGACGCGAAGGGGCCCTTAGATATTTTTCTGTCGAGCTAAGCTTGCAAGCGGTCGAACCGTTACTTCTACTAGCCTCGGAGCTCCAACCGGACGACTGAAGATGAGTAGGGCCGCCTATCCCGATTGCGGACCCGACAGCTGACGCCGGCCGCTCCAGCGCGCTGAGAGTCGATACACACGGAACTATTGTTGCAACGGCTCGTTGTGCCCGTCAGTATGTGCAAGCTGTGCCAATCTGGCGCGATGTCGTGAAGAATAGAGGGATTTTCCCGTTTTCTTCCTATGGCCAACGAAAAGGCAGACGAGCTTTTTACCCATCCGGTCTGCAACTCACCGACTTCCCGATCATATCAAAAACGCGAGAGGAAATAGCGATGAAACGTCGACCGGCTTCGTCAAGCCAAGCGCAATGTGAACGCAGGGAGGAATTTGACGACGGGCCGCGGCTTGGCCTCGGCAACAGACAAAACAAGGCTATCAGATTTCTCGACCAATATTATCCAGAACCGCAGCCGACTTCGGTGATCCCGGGGGTATCGGATATCACCATGGAAGAGCTGATAGCGCGAGACGTTGTCGCCGAGGTTCGAGCTCCCGATGGGAAAGAACGTGTTTTCATTCTCGCTGCGCGCGGGGAAGATGAAGTTCGCCGACTCAAACTTCAGGAGACATCGCTCCGAAACGGCATCGGCAAACGACGACCAGTCGCCGCATCACAAGCGTAACCAGTGTGGGCCAAATCCTCCTTCCAAAACAACGCCTAGGTGCAACTATGTACGATTTCGTACAAAAGTTGTTGCGCAATGCAGTTTTTAAGCGCAACCTTATATATGACGTCAGCCACGTAAGGGCGCTGACGTTTGGAAGATCGTCGTGCTTTCGCCCCAGAGAGCACGATGACCAACCAAAATATGAGCACGTTCAAGAACCATTTGTTGTGTGCCCTTGCCCCTGAAGATCGGCGCCTGCTTGCCCCCAGTCTGGAGAGAATGCAGCTCAACCTTCGTCAGTCGCTCGAAAAGGCGCATCAGCCGATCAACTTCGTCTATTTTTTCGAGACGGGTCTTGGTTCGGTGGTGGCAAGCAAAGAGGGCGGTTCAACCGTCGAGGTCGGCCTTTTCGGCAGGGATGGCATGACTGGAACGTCGCTGGTCCAGGGCGATACAGAAAGCCCGTTCGACTGCTTCGTCCAGATGGGCGGCTCGGCGCTTCGTATTTCTGCCGGCAATCTTCAAGACGCGATGTCTCAGAGCGCCGCGTTAACAGAACTCTTGATGCATTATGCCCGTACGCTCGGTATCCAGACCACCTACACCGCTCTTGCAAACGGTCAGATCAAACTGGAAGAGCGGCTGGCGCGATGGATCCTCATGGTTCACGACCGCGTCAGTGGCGACAGCTTCTATGTGACCCATGAATTTCTTGCGATGATGCTTGGCGTGCGTAGGCCGGGTGTAACAGTGGCCCTGCAAATTCTAGAAGCGAAGCACTTCATCAAATCGCAACGTGGGGCAGTTCTCGTGCAGGATCGCACCGGGCTGATGCACCTCTGCCAAGGCACCTATGGCCCGGCTGAGATAGAATACGAACGGCTGACCGGCATTCCTCTTGGTAAATCGAAGCCGGTTCCGAATGATGCCGCGCCGTTGATACGGCCTGCCTGATCGACAACTGAACGCATTTGACGTCGGCAACCCTTAAGGATGATGCGTGACTTCATTTTACAATCACCATGTAGACGAGACCGCTTCGACAGTGCTCCTGATCGCCTTCCAAGAGGCCTGCGCCCGGCATGACATCTCGCCCGATAGCGAAGACGGCTCGGATCTCTTAACAGTTCTTTTGTATGCCTTTCAAAAGGGGACAACGACCAAGGATGCGCTGGTCGGCCTCGCGTTAAATCTCATTGGCAAATGAAAGGGAAAATCCCGTCCGTCTCGTCCCGGTTGGTAGATCACCTTTTGAGACGATGCGCCGCGCGATCGGAGGCATCTCGATCAGATCGGTGCAGATTGAGAATCCGGATCGCGTCCATTCTGGCGATGGCGTGTTTCTGCACAAAATAGTCAAGTTCATAAGCATCGGACACTTTTTTCCGATCCTGTGCGGGTTTGATCACGGTGACAGTCATCATTTTCTCCTTCTATACCAAATCAGTTGATTTAACTTATCAGGGTCGTGACTCGACCGGTGGAATGGTACGGAATGAGACAATGTCATGGAGGGGGAGCTGCAATTCATCTTCCGCGGACAGGCGTCGACCCTGAGCGCATCTTCGCTGGCCAACATTCCAGCCAATGGGCCGCATGTCTTCAAAAATACGTCCGGACAAATGCTACACAGGCGACGGCCATCTTTAATCCACTTCATCACGGAATGCGGGCGACAGCATTGAGAGCATGATGCTGCTGGGCCGATCGGGCCTAAAATCATGCGGATCTCGCGCCGCTACGATGCCGCCTTCAAAAGCCTGTAATGCGTCGTCATCGCCTGCCCCTCGACATCCACCACCTCTTCGATCGGCCCGGCCTTGCGGGCCATCGCCACGCGGTAGCGCCTGGGCGCCATACCCGTCATCCGTTTGAAGGCGTTGCTGAAGGCGCTTTCGGATGTGTAACCGAGCGAAAGCGCCAGTGCTGAAACCGGCATGCTGCCCTCCCGCAGCTCGCGTTCGGCAAGGCGCATGCGCCAGCCGATCAGATAGGTGAGCGGCGCAACCCCCGCCACGGTCTTGAACCGCAGGGCAAAGCTCGTGCGCGACATGCCGGCCGCCTTTGCCAGTTCGCCAAGCTGCCAGGACCGGCCGGGATCGCCATGCATCAGCCGCAGCGCCGGCGCAATGCGATCGTCGCCGAAGGCTCGGAGCCACCCGACCGTCAATGGCGCCGAGCTCATGATGTGCGCCCTCAGCACCTGCACGAACATCAACTGCGCAAGCTGGGTCGAGGCGAGCAGGGCGCCTGGCCGCTTTGCCGCCATCTCCCGGACCAACTGGTCGAGTAGCCAGCGCAGCACGCCGGCTTCGGCAAGGGCGGCGCGCACATGAATGATCGGCGGCAGTACGTCGGACAGCAACTCCATGCCCTGCGGTCCGAGCGCGATGTGGCCACCGAGATAATGGAAATCCTCGCCAACGCCGTGGCGTGCCATGCCGTCGACCTTCTCCTTGAAGGCGCCGACCGCGTCAGTGGGCGTAACGGCAAGGTCGCTCGCCAGGACGAACGAATGCCGGCCGTTCAGAAGCGCAACGTCGCCTGCCTCGAGCAGAATGGGTTCTCTGCCATTGTCGAGGCAAAGCCAGCAGCGCCCTTTGGCGACCGCGCTGATCTTGATCCGGTTCGGCCGGGGGAAGCGCAGCGCCCAGGCGCCGCCGGCGATCAGCCCGCCCGACACAAGGCAGCGTGCATCGAGCAGATTGAGCATTTCGGAGAGCGGGTCACTGATCATTTTTGAACGATGAAGCAGGAAATCGGGATTTGCAAGCATTCAGAATCCCGTTTCCCGGGCGTACACAACGCCATCATGCAACAACGGAGGGCACGCAATGTCCACCCCACAAGCTCCCATCGGTTCCGGTTTCGGTGCGGCCTCTACCGCCGCCGATGTCATTGCCGGGCACGATCTTTCAGGCAAGGTCGCGATCGTCACCGGTGGTTATTCCGGTCTTGGCCTCGAGACGGCTCGTGTGCTCGCCGAAGCCGGCGCCAGGGTTGTCGTCCCCGCCCGCAATCTCGGAAAAGCCAAGGCGGCCGTGCAAAGCATTCCCGGCCTTACGGTGGAAAAGCTCGACCTGATGGAGCCCGGGTCGATCGACGACTTCGCCGACCGCTTCCTCGAAAGCGGCGACCCCCTGCATCTGCTCATCAACAATGCTGCCGTCATGGCGAACCCGCTGACCCGTGATGCCCGCGGTTACGAATCGCAGTTCTCCACCAATCATCTCGGTCATTTCCAGCTCACTGCCCGCCTCTGGCCGGCGCTGGTGAAGGCCGAGGGTGCACGCGTCGTCGCCGTCTCCTCGCGCGGCCACGTCTTCTCCGGCGTCGATTTCGACGATCCGAATTTCAAGAACCGCGAATACGCACCCTATCTCGCCTATGGCCAGTCGAAGACGGCAAATGCTCTCTTTGCGATCTCACTGGACGCTTTGGGTGCGAAGCACGGTGTCAGAGCCTTCTCACTGCATCCCGGCGGGATCGTCACCACCAATCTGGTCCGCCATCAGTCGAGCGACTTCCTCAAGGCGAGCGGCTATGTCGACGAGGACGGCAAGCCGGTCATCGATCCGGAAAACAACAAGAAGACGATTGAGCAAGGGGCGTCGACCACCGTCTGGTGCGCCGTCAGCGAGAAGCTCGAGGGTCTCGGCGGCGTCTATTGCGAGAACTGCGATATCGCCACCGCCGTCTCCGGCGATTCGACCGAGATGCTCGGTGTCCGTCCTTGGGCAACCGATCCGGAATTTGCCGAACGCCTCTGGCAGCTGAGCGAGCGGCTGACGGGCTTCATCGCCAGCTGATGGGGCGCTACATGGCCGGCCTACAGTCAGGGAGTCCGCTTTCCCTACAACCTAAGTCTAAGGTTCTGCCGCTGTTTGCAACTTATTAACCATGTTGCCTGAAGCTTTTCTGATTAGGGCGGGGGAGCGTCGGTCATGCATGCGCTGAAGGCGATAGACGATACGGCCGGAGAACCGGCGGTCGAAGCGGAAGGGCCTGATCGCGAGGCGCTGCGCCACATCCTGCTGCGTCTTGCCGAAGAAGCCTCCACCCTTGGCATCGATCTCGTCGATATCGCCGGCGCCATCCAGGACATGGCGGGAATGTCGGCCCGGCATGCCTCCGCCTTCGATCATGTCACCCGCACCGCGCTGTCGATTGCCGAGACCAACCGCTCGGTCGCCGTGTCGCTGCGCGAGACCGATCGCACGGCGGCCGAGGCACGTCACATGCTGAAAGAATCGGCTGACCGCCTGACGGGCTCCGTCGCCGAGATCGGCCACATGGTTCAGTCCTCCAACGAGATCGGCACCGAGATCGCCGGCTTCTCCAAGTCGCTTGCCGATGTCGACAATATCGCCGAGGAAATCAGCACCATCGCCCGCCAGACCAACCTGCTGGCGCTGAACGCCGCGATCGAGGCGGCGCGCGCCGGCGATGCGGGCAAGGGTTTTGCGGTCGTCGCCGCCGAGGTTCGGGCGCTGTCGCTGCAGACCTCGAAGGCGACCGGCTCCATCCAGCAGACGCTGGACGAACTGCGCGTGAAGATCGACCGGCTGTCGGCCGTCGGCAGCGATGCGCGAGAGAGCGCCGCCGGCGTGCGTGACAAGTCGGAGGCGATGCGCGGCGCCTTCGAAAGCATGGAACATGTCATCACCCGCATCCTCGACAGTTCGACTGTCATGGCCAACACCACCGAGGCGGTCGACCAGCAATGCGCCGGCTTCGTCGAGAAGCTCGGCGAGATGTCGGCCGAGGTCGCCGGCTCGAATGTCCGGCTGCAGCAGGCGGCAAAACGCGTCGACAGCGTCGTCGGCCTCTCGGAAACCCTGATCCAGCTGACGGCGAGTGCCGGCGTCAAGACCGCCGACAGCCGTTGGATCGAGGAAGCGCAGTCGGTGGCAAGACAGATTTCCGGCGCCTTCGAACGCGCCGTCGCGGAAGGTCAGATCGGGCTCGATGCTCTTTTCGAGCGACGGTATCGGCCGATACCGGGCTCTGATCCTGCACAGATGATGGCGGCCTTCACCGAACTCACCGACCGCCTGCTGCCGCCGATCCAGGAACCCGTCACAACCTTGGACGAGCGCATCGCCTTCTGCGCGGCGATCGACGAGAATGGCTATCTGCCGACCCACAACCGAAAATTCTCGCAAGCCCAGCGGCCTGGCGACAGCGTCTGGAACACTGCCAATTGCCGCAACCGCCGCATCTTTGCCGATCGCGTTGGCCTTGCAGCCGGTCGCAGCACCGCGCCCTTCCTCGTCCAGACCTACAGGCGCGACATGGGCGGCGGCAATTTCGTGATGATGAAAGATATCTCCGCTCCGATCACAGTCCGTGGACGGCATTGGGGAGGATTACGGCTGGCAGTCAAGGTCTGACCCCTGGGGTCAAACTCTGGCCCCGCATTGCCGCCACCGACGCGCCGGTCTATACCGCACCGATGAGATTACGCGCCGACATCTTCATTTCAGCCCTCCTGCGCCGCGTCTTCGCCAGCGGCGATTTCGCCGCCGTCGAGAAGAAGGGTGCGGAGGAGGCGGGTGCGATCTTCATCCGCCAGCACTTCCGCGACGGCCTGGAAACGCTCTACGCGCCGGCACCGCAGACAGCCTTCGGCGAAGGTCAGGCCGGCGACCGGCTGTTCGAGATCCGCCTGTCGCGCGGCGATCCGGAGGCGGTCCGCGCGTTGCTGGAGCGTGAACGCAAATTCGACCCCGATCTCTGGATCGTCGAGCTGGAGGCGGAGGAACTGGGGGACATGATCCCGCTTGCGAAGGGCGGCTGAGCCAAGGCGCTCGTCAGCTCAGCGTCATTTTGAACCGCTGTAGGTGGTAAGGTCATCAACCGCAGTTCAGCGAGACCGCCGCCCCATGACGCGCATGTCGCGCTGCGGCGGCGCCTGGCGGATGAAGCGATAGTCGGGCGTTGCTGCCGGCGCGGGTGCATCGGTCGCTTCCGGCTTATAGGTGTAGCGATCGGCGCGCCGCCAGGCTTCGACGCGTTCGTGGCATTCTTCCGGGTCGAGCGCATCGAGCACCATCCAGCCGCGCGTAACGTTATGCTGCTGTTCGGCAAGGTGCGGATAGAGCCTTTCGAGCACGAAGACGGCATCGAGAAAGCCCATGCCGAGGCTGGTCAGCGTCGTGGCGAGCTGCTGGCCGGAAAGATCGAGCATGATGCGCTCGGCAAGCCAGCGGCTGGCGGAAAGCGCATCGGCAAGCGCGGTTGCGAAATGCGTCGCTTCACGCGAGCGGGCAAAGCGCACCAGCAGCGCCTCTTGAATGTCGGTGAGCGTGCGCAGACCGAGCCTGTCCTCGTCGGCACGGCCGAGATGGCCGGCAAGGCCGAGGATACGCTCGCGCAACGCCTCTTCATTGGCAATCCGCTGTTCCGCCAGCGCATCTGCCTCGTTGGTCTCGGTCGGCGCTGGCGAAAGCGGCACCGCCGGCGATTCCATGACCGGCGCCGATGTGGCCGCCGACCGCGGCTGGCTCTGGCGCAGCGCCACCAAAGCATCGATGACCTTCGGCGAGAGTGAATCGCGGCTGACGATCGCCTTGACATGCGTTGCACCCTGCATGCGCGCGATGGTGATCAGCGTATCGTCGGCGATTGCCTTCGAGGCGGCAAGAAAGGGGGCTGCGATCTCGATCGGCTGGTTGCCGATGAACAGCGCCACGGCGGCCGGCATGTTCTCGCATTGGGACAGCGCCGCGACCGCCTGGCGCTTGGCCTCGTCGGAGGAGGCCTGGAACAGCGGCATGAAAAGTTCGGCGAATTGGCGCAGTTCGGACCGTGTCGGATGAGACAGGTTCTCGAAACTGCTGACAGTCGCCATTAGTACCACGTCCTTTTTCCTGACGGCCAAGGGGCCTTCTAGGTCTCGAAACCGGTCACGCACAAAAACACCCCGAAAACGCAGAACAAGGGGACCAAGGCCGATATGCGCTGGCGGAACGCATGTCAGGCCATACGGTTATGAACAAATCCTACACCGGTACGGTTAATGCATGCTGAAGATTTTATTAAAATGCAACAGAAATATACACGCGGAACGTGTCGCGACATGGTTGGCCGGCAATATAAAAATGCATGGTTTGGAAGACGTGCTGCGACGATTGCAGCATCGCTGCCGCGGTGGTGGAAAAACTCAGGCGGCCCTGTGATCGCGCAGCGCGTGCAGCAGTTTTTCGCGGCTGTCGTAACCGGCCTGATAAAGGTCGAGTGCTGTGGATGCCGCGAATTGCGCGTCGACGCTTTTGATGTCGATCCGCCGTTCTGAGCACCAGGCATCAAGCGCACTGCGCAGCACGTCGAGATCTTCAGGCGAGAAAGATGAATTGACCAGCAACGACATCGCTTGCCCTCCGCATTCCGGCAAGAACGTGGAAAATCCCGATCGATCGGAGCCCGGAAACGTGTGACCGACATGAGCGAACATACGCGCATCTCAGCGCCTCGCAATTAAATATCTTCATGATGTATTTTTGCAACATCGCCTTTTTCCCGGCCGGCGGATTGCAGCGCCGATGTCAACTACATGAATTGGTTCTAATTTTATCCGTTGATCTCCAGCCGGCCGTTTGTGTAGGCGGCGTGAAACCAAATCAACTCTTCGCGCGTTAAAGGGGAAGTAACGTGAACTGTGTTTGGCCTCGGCTGAACATTAGTAAACTGTTAACTGTCATCTGTCTCAATTCGGATAGGAACGACGCGATTTGAGTATTTGGATCGTTGAAACTCCGCATCACGGTATTTCAATCAGGTGCCGTGGGAAAGGCGCGAATGCCCTCGGGCCGGTCATCCCGGTACTGCAGGACGCGCCGGCCCGCACATTGGCGGGCAGGGTGAAATCCATCGCAACTTCATCCGTCTCGGGCAGTGCATGGAGACGAGAATGGCAATAGTAGTCGCATTGGCGGATCGGCGGCCGCGGGCGCCGCGTCGCCCGGACAAAGAGCCCCGCGAAGCCAAGATCCTTTGGTTCACCGGCGTCCGCTACGAGCGGTTGACCGAGAGCCCGAAACATCGTCCGGCGCCCGCGCCGCGCGTCAACAAGAAGTAACCGCTCTTCAACCTCAGCGAGCGGCGAATTGCTCGCAGCCGGCTTCCGTCAGGAAGTTGCGCGCAGCCTCATCGAAGCTCGCCTGCGGCGCCAGCGTCCGCAGCACGGCATAGCCGTCCGGCCGTGCCATTTCCACCAGGATCGCCTGCTGCAATTCCTGCGGCAAGTTCTTGCGCAGGTCGGTCAGCTGGATCGGACTGCCGGCCAGCACATCGAGCGCGCCGCCGACCGATGTCCTGTCATTCATGCTGAAGACCTCGTTGGATGCGCTGTCATAGATCGCGATCGACCAGAAGGGCACATTGCCCTTGGCGGTGAAATGTACCGGCGCATCCTCGACGTCGAAGGAGCAGACGGCGGTGCGCAGGAAGGGGTCGCCATTGGCAAGGCCGGCCTCGTCATATTGGTCGCCGAGCAGGTAGAAATTATTGAGGTCGCCCTCTGCCTCCACGCGGGTCGCCGCATCCCTGCCGGTGAAATGCGGCAGCGACAGGATGATGACGAGATGCAGCAGGGCTGCGCCGAAAAGACCGGTCAGGACCGCGAAGAATATCCTAAGCATTGCCGCATCCGGTCTTGGTGAGCTTCGGCATGGCGAGGTCGATCACGCCGGAACTGCCGGCTGTCGGTGTGTCGAACAGCGTCAGCACCAGCCGGAAGGTGCCGGCCTCTGGCAAGGCCAGCCAGTTGCCCGGCTGCGCGACGGCGGAGATCTCAACCGAGAAACTGCTGTCTTGATTGCGCAGCACGGTCCAGGAATTGAGCGCTGAGGGATGCCCGGTCTTCACCGCTGCCGGATTGCCGCCATTGTCGGCGGTAAAGAGGGTCCAGAGCCGGGCAGGCGGCGTCTGCCCGCTGATGCGGTAGCGGCAGCCGGCATTCAGCCGCGCGCCTTCGTCGTCGACACTCGCCGTGAAGGTCAGACCCTCGGCGCTGCCATAGAGCAGCTTGCCGGCGCGCGCCCGGTGCGACTTGGCATAAGGATCGGCCTCGACCGTCTGCAACGCTGGAAAGGCCTCCCAGGCGCCGAGCTTGATCGCCCCGAAACCCTGTGTCGCATCCAGCGCATAAAGCGAAATCATGATCCCGCCGCCGAAGGCGACGATCAGCGTGATCGCGATAAAGAGGGGGAATCGAAACACGTCATGACCTTGGAAACCATATCGGATGAAAGGGTTACCACTGATTCTGGCAGGGTGGAATGCCGGGCCGTGACATAGGCGCTGATTGATACCAGGTTATGTCCATGCGGCAAAGCCGTCATGTCCATGCGGCAAAGCCGTCATGTCCATGCGGCAAAGCCGTCTGCCAACTGCGGCAACACGGCCTTTCACCCAGAGGTGCTGGCGGGCGGTGAGGTGCAGCTACCGGCACGCCACCTACTCCGCGCTCGCCACCTTCGCCGGCGCGAGCGGGGCGGCATCCTTCAGCTTTTCGCCGAGCTTCTTGAGGATGCCAGTCGATTGAACCGAGAGCATGCGCGGCCGGATGAGCTGCGGCAATCCATCCTGCGGCTTGGCGGCGGCGGTCTTGGCGAGGTCTTTTTCCGAGGGCAGGGGATTTTCGACGCCGGGGATGGCGCGCAGCGTCACACCCTGATGGGCGTAATCCATGGCGCGCTTGAAGGTCATCGCCGGCAGCGAACCGCCGGTCATCTCGTTGGTCGAGGTGTAGTCGTCATTGCCGAACCAGACGGCGCAGGTGTAATTGCCGGTGAACCCAACGAACCAGGCGTCGCGATAGGCCTGGGTCGTGCCGGTCTTGCCGGCCGTCAGGATGCCGTTGTCGAGAGCCGCCTTGCGCGCCGTGCCGACATAGGGGACGCGCGACAGCATCTGGTTCATATAGGCGTCGGCCTGTTCGGAGAGCACGCGTTTCGGCGCCGGTTCGTCACGGTCGAAATCGTAGAGCACGTCACCGTCGTAATCGAGGATCTGGGTGATGCCGTGGCGGCGCGACTGGTAGCCGCCGGCCGGGAAGGTGGCATAGGCCGTCGCCTGGTCGAGGACCGTCACCTCGGAGGTGCCGATCGGGATGGTGACGTCGTCGCGGATCGGCGTTTCGACGCCGAGGTTCTTCGCCATCGCCCGGATCGGCTGAATGCCGAGTTTTTCCTTGGCGAGCCGCACCGGCACGGTGTTGATCGACTGGGCGATCGCGGTCTCAAGCGTGATGCGGCCGGCATAGCGGTTTGCGTAATTGTGAGGGCTCCAGTTGCCCCAGTAGATCGGCGCATCGACGATCGTCGTCTGCGGCGTCATGCCGCTCTCCATCGCCACCGCATAAGTGTAGACCTTGAAGGACGAGCCTGGCTGGCGCAGCGCCCTGCTGGCGCGGTTGAACTGGCTCTCGCCGTAATCCCGGCCGCCGACCATGGCGCGCACCGCGCCGCCGTTTTCGATCATCACCATCGCGCCCTGCTTGGCGTGATAGGCCTCGCCATATTCGCGCAGCGACGTCTCGACCGAATCCTCGGCCGCCTTCTGGATGCCCATGTCGATCGTCGTGCGCACGATCAGCGAATGCTGGTGGAAGCGCGACGAAAGCCGCTGGACCTCGTCGAAAGCCCAATCGAGGAAGAAATCGGGCGATTCCACCTCGTTGCGGTCGACGACGGTAGCTGGATTGCGCCTGGCGGCGATCACCTGGCCCTCGGTCATCAGCCCGCTCTGCACCAGATTGGTCAGCACTTCGTTGGCGCGGGCACGCGCCGCCGGCAGGTTGACATGCGGCGCGTATTTCGCCGGCGCCTTGAACAGGCCGGCAAGCATGGCGGATTCGGCAAGGTTCACATCGGTGATGTTCTTGCCGAAATAGAACTGCGCCGCCGCCGCTGCGCCAAAAGTGCCGCCGCCCATATAGGCGCGGTCGAGATAGGTGGAGAGGATTTCCTTCTTGGAAAGGTTCGCCTCGAGCCAAAGCGCCAGGAACGCCTCGGTGACCTTGCGGTCGATCGAGCGTTCGTTCGACAGGAACAGGTTCTTGGCGAGCTGCTGCGTCAGTGTCGAGCCGCCCTGCACGACTTCGCCGGCGCGCGCATTCTCGCTCATGGCGCGGAAGAGGCCGATGAAATCGATGCCGAAATGGTCGAAGAAGCGCCGGTCCTCGGTGGCGATCACCGATTTGATCAGCGAATCCGGCAGCTCGTCGATCGGTACGGAATTCTGGTGGATGACGCCGCGATGGCCGATGACATTGCCGTAGCGGTCGGTGAAGGTGACGGCGAAATCGCCGCGGTTGCGCCAGTCTTCCTTGGTCGCCTCGAAGGCAGGCTGGGCAAGCAGCAGCATCAGCACCGAGCCGGCCGCTCCGAGCGTCAGTCCCTCGCCGGCAAGTTCGAAGACCATGCGCTTCCAGCCGCGCACGCGGAAACGGCGGAAAAAGATGGTAATGTCTTCCCAGATCTCGGCGGCGCGGAAGCCGGCGTTCCAGACGGTCGAATCGATCCAGGAATCGATACGCAGCAGAATGTGACGGCTCTTCGCCGGCCGCTTTTCCGCCGCCTCGTTCGCCGCTTTTCCGGGCCTTTTTTCTGGCCCATTTCCTGGCCCATTTCCTGGGTTGTCCGGATCCTGCACGTCCTGTATTCCCGCCTGATTGCGCTTCGATCATATCCGACAAAAGCGCGAGGCCCGCATATGGCCGCAAAGCTCTCCGATACGAGGAGAGAATTCTCCGAGTACCAGGAGTATACTGAAGGATTGATTGATTTTGCGGCTGATAACAAGAGAGATGCATCAGGGTCACGCGAATTTGCGGGTCGCTGTTGCAAGAAACGAACGATGAACGATCTGCCCTTCTGGAAGAGCAAGACGCTTGCCGAAATGAGCGTCGCCGAGTGGGAAAGCCTCTGCGACGGCTGCGGCCTCTGTTGTCTCAACAAGATCGAGGAATGGGATAGTGGCGATATCTATTTCACCTCGGTCAGCTGCAAGCTGCTCGACGGCGAAAGCTGTCGCTGCTCCAGCTATGAGAACCGCTGGGATTTCGTGCCGGACTGCGTGCAGCTGACCAAGGAAAATGTGCCTGATATCGCCTGGTTGCCGCCCACCTGCGGCTACCGGCTGGTCAATGAAGGCCGCGACCTCTACTGGTGGCACCCGCTCGTCTCCGGCGACCCGGAGACCGTCCATGCCGCCAGCATTTCCGCGCGAGGCCGCGCGATCAACGAAAATGAGATCGATCTCGACGATCTCGAGGATTACGTCGTCGACTGGCCGCTGACCGTGGGCGAGGAGAAGGACGATGAGGACGCCTAACATTACAGTTGCCCACCTTGCACGACGGCGAATTGAACCTTCATCCGTCATCGCATGGTCGCTTTGGCGACGGGCGCATCAAGCCGCAGCAAGGCAAGTCCACCGCAAATCAAAAATGCAGCTGTAATGTTAGACGACAGGCATTCGGAGACCGATTTCGATTCACCGGTGGGGAATTCGTCGAAGCAGTTCCTTGCGACGTTATCCGCGAATACGACGACCGTTGCCAGGTCTTCGGACGTAAGCCGGGTTTCTTGTAGATGATCGTAGGCATGTTCAATCCTCCTTGATTGGGTTCGGATTTCGGATTTGCCGTACGGATGTCTTCTTTTGATGACCGCCAAGGCCGCATCGAGATCTGCATTAGAGGCCATGATGCATTAGAAGCGGTTAGTGGCCGATAATCGCTCCCGCGAATCTCAGATTAAATGCCATAGGTAGCGTGAAACGGCGCATTCTCACGGTTAACTGCCAAACGACATGAGCCCATTCTGCGAACGAGCATGAAGTGGCGCGAACGTTTCAGTGTGCGACGCCTGGTCCCTCGTGTGCCCTCACGATGGCGTCCGCTTCCTTGCCGTATAACTCTTCGAAGTGATCGAAGGTCTTGGAAAAGTAACCAATGCCCTGCGTCGCCGAGCGCAGCGCCCGCGCCAGATCGTCAAGTGCGCCGCCCGGAATGAGTGCCCGGAAGATGTCCCATCCCTTAGCGGTTTCATCCCGGTCGAAGCCGAGAACCTGACCCTTGAGAGCGGAGACGATCTGGACGAGGCTGCCGGAATAGATCGACGGAATGTGAATTTCGCTGCGGAAGACCGGTTGCATTAAAACGGCCGACCCTTCGGAAAGCGCCTGTCGCACTCCCATTTTCGACGCAGTCCGGAAGGCGTGTTCCGAACTGTCGACGGCATGGTGCTGACCATCGTACAGCGTTACGCCGACATCGATGACCTGGAAGCCTAGCGGCCCTTTCTCCATCGCTTCGCGCGCGCCTGCTTCGACAGCAGGGATGTAGTTGCGCGGAACGACGCCACCCTTGACGGTTTCGCTAAAGGTGAAGCCCCGGCCGCGCTCATTGGGGCGAATGCTCAGCTTCACATCCGCGAACTGTCCGGCACCGCCGGTCTGTTTGCGGTGACGGTAATGAACCTCAGATGGTTTCGCAATTGTCTCGCGGTAGATCGGGCTGGGCGTTCGATCGGTTACGGCGATGTGAAACACGTCGGACAGGGTTCGGCAGAGATCGCGCAGATGCACCGGCCCCTGGGCGCAGACGAGCTGGGCGCCGGTGCTTTCCTCCTGCAAGACCGTTAGGCCGCGATCCGTCGCGGAAAGTTTTGCCAGCGTTTCGGAGAGCTTGTTTTCATCGCGCTCGCTGCCTGGGATTAGGATCCTTTCAAGCATCGGCGTGGGTGGCTCCGTCCATTCAGGCGGGGCGACCACCGCATCTGATGTCAACAGCGAAGGGACGGGCAAGTGGTCGGACTTGACCGTCGCAAACACATCCCCCGACGCAGGCACAACCGCCGAATTGGACCGCCCGTTTGCGAGATGCTGTACGGCGCCGAGGCTGGAGCCGCCCAGTGATGCGCCCTGCCGCAGTCCCACGCCAAGCGCGCGCACGAGCACTGTCTTACCGACATTCTGGCGATGATAGGCATGGAAGCTCACGGCGGTCAGCTTGTTTTCATCGACATTGCCCGCACGAGCCAGGCGCTGTCGAAGAACCCCCACCGGCGGCGCCTCGTGGCGCAGCGCCTTCATCAGCCTCATTATGCCGTTGCCGTGACTTGCGGCACCGATCAGGACTGGAATAATCCTGTTTTCCCTGAGAACCCGCGATGAAATGGCATAGAGCGCGTCGCTGGGCGGCTCGCGATCTTCGATCAGTTCCTCGAGAAGCCAGTCATCGAATTCGGACAGGTGTTCCAGGAGCTCGCTGCGCGCTTCGTGCTCGCGCTCGGCGGCGCTTTCGGGGATTGCTATCAGCGCCGAAGTCTGGCCTTCCCGGTAGCGCCACGCCCGTTCGGAAATCAGATCGCAACTGCCTATGATCCTGTCCCCCTCGCGGATCGGGATCTGGCGAAGCAAAAGCGTGTGGTTGGCGTAGTCTTGAAGCGCGGCGATCACGTCCCTCAGCCGCCCTCTCGGTTCGTCCATCCGGTTGACGAAGAGGATGCACGGCGTCTCCGAGGCCTCGATTACGCGCAGATAGGGCGCGGCGAGCACAGCCTCCTCGGGTGCCGATGAAACGCACAGGATGCAGGCGTCGCTGGCGAGAAGCGCGTGCTGTGCATGCGCCAACGCTTCATTGGGTCCTGGCGCATCCAGCGCACACCACGACTCATTTCCAAAGGTGAATTCTGTGAGGTTCAATCCATAAGGGGAGCTGGATTTTCTCGCCGCCCCTTCCAGGGAGCCGAGCTTTTCCACGACTGTTGATTTTCCGGTCTGCGAAGGTCCAAGCACGGTAAAGCAGCGCATCGGCATTCCTCCAACTGCCATAAACACAACTTTCAGCCATCATAGGATGCCCTGAACCGCTGCAAGGCGCCAGAGGTGCATTCGCGCTTTCACATCACGCAACGAAGACGCCCAAAGCTCCAGCGTCGCCTCAATCGATACGCCTGTCATCCATGACCTACGGATCACGGAAACCCATGGATTCAGATATTCCAACTATATGCAGCTGTAATGCTAGTCTAAGCGGGGATCAGGGCTTCACTGCTGTCAGGAAGCGCTTCAATTCCGTCTCCACATAGGCAGCCACCGGGCCGTCTGCGCCAAATCCCCACCAGGTGAGCGAACCCTGCCATTGCGCCAGCATCAGCCGGGCGATCGTCTCCGGATCACTCGCCGAGCTGAAGCAGCGTGCGATCGCTTTCGTCAGCGCCGTTCCCCAGGCTGCACCCCGGGCCCGCAGCACCGGATCGCGGAAGTCCTCGCGAAGCACCAGCAGTCCCTCGCCATAGGCGGCGGCATTGTCGCCGTAATCCTGCGACAGGCCGACGAGCAGCGCGACGGCGCCTTCCGGGGTTTTCGCCACGCTCCCGGCAAGCCGCGCCGTTTCCGCATCCAGCCGGTCCCAGGCGTGAAGCAGCGCAGCGCGCAGCATCGCCGCTTTCGTCGCGAAACGCTGCACCAGCGTCGAGCCGGAAAGACCGCTGGCTTTCGCCACCGCCGCAAAGGTCGCCGCATCCGGCCCCTCGGCGTGGATCAGCGCCAGCACCATGGCGAGAAGCTGTTCATCGGAAACTGTGCGGCGACGCGGCATGAAATTCCTCTTGCATTCGCTTCGAATGTAAACGATCATTCGTTTATATACAAGCAGTGCCAGCTGGAGCAATTCCAGGAAAAGTGTGAAGCGGTTTTCCGCCCGGAATTGCGTAAAAACAAGAGCTAAACCCGGGTGCTTACGGCATGAAGGCCGTTCTAGCGTGGAGGATGGAGAAGTGACAGCGAACTTGCGGGAGAAAGTGGCCTTGGTGGCGGGTGCTACGCGCGGCGCCGGCCGAGGCATCGCGGTGGAACTTGGTGCCGCCGGCGCCACCGTCTACGTGACCGGGCGCACGACGCGCGCCCAGCAATCCGAGTATGCCAGGCCGGAGACGATCGAGGAGACGGCCGAGCTGGTGACATCAGCCGGCGGCAAGGGCATTGCCGTGCAGGTGGACCATCTCGTCCAGCAACAGGTCGAGGCGTTGGTCGCCCGCATCCGCGGCGAAGCTGGCCGGCTCGATATTCTGGTCAACGACATCTGGGGCTGTGAGAAGCTGTTCGAATGGGACAAGGCCGTCTGGGAGCATTCGCTGGACAAGGGCCTGCGCATGCTGCAGCTCGGCATCGAGACGCATCTGATCACCGCCCATTACGCCCTGCCGCTGATGATCGAGCAGCCCGGCGGGCTGCTGGTGGAGATGACCGACGGCACTGCCGAATACAATGCCACCCATTACCGGCTCTCGCCCTTTTACGACCTGGTCAAGACAGGCGTCACCCGCATGGCCTGGGCACATGCGCAAGATTTGGAAAAACACGGCGCCACCGCCGTTTCGATCACGCCCGGCTGGCTGCGTTCTGAAATGATGCTGGATGCTTATGGTGTTCGCGAGGAGAACTGGCGCGAGGCGACGACGGTGCAGCCGCATTTCGCCATTTCCGAAACCCCGCGCTTCGTCGGCCGGGCCGTTGCGGCCATAGCCGCCGACCCCGACCGCGCCCGCTGGAACGGCCAGTCGCTGTCGAGCGGCGGAGTGGCCAAGACCTATGGCTTCGACGATATCGACGGTTCGCGGCCGGATTGCTGGCGCTACATGGTGGAAGTGCAGGATCCGGGCAGGCCGGCGGATGTGACAGGCTACCGCTAAACAATTCCAGGGAAGGAGGCGGCTTTCCCTGGAATTGGATGCAGGCAAAAGGTCAGAGCGGCTCTGCGCTTCCGTGAAAGCTAAACCGCTCTAACGCCCCGTCATCATGCTGCGGCAAGCCGCGCGGCCTCACGAAACGAGACCAGTCGTTTCGTCTGTTCGTCCCACAGCACCAGCTTGACGCAACGCAGGCTTTCCATGAGCGTGATGCGGCCCAGATCGGCAAGCTCAGGATGATCTCGTAGCACCTCCGGCAGCCGGTAATACGGCACCCGGCTCGACAGATGATGCACGTGGTGGATGCCGATATTGCCGGTGATCCAGCGCAGCACCGGCGGCAGGTCGTAATGCGAGGCACCGTGCAGGGCCGCATGCTGGAACTGCCAGTCCGGCTCCTTCGACCAATGTGTTTCCTCGAATTGATGCTGGACGTAGAACAACCAGACGCCGGCAGCACCTGCCAGAAGCACGGTCGGAAGATGCACCAGTAAAAAGGGGACGATCCCGACCGCCCAGATCAGCAGCGCGGCGACCACTGCGATGGCAAGATTGGTCGCCATGGTCGAGATCCAGGGCAGGGCGCCGGAGCGCATCATGCCGAAAGGCAGGCGCTGCTTGAAGAGGAACAGCCATGCCGGTCCGATCCCGAACATCACGATCGGGTGCCGGTAGAGCCGATAGCCGAGCCGGCCCCAGCGCGACAGCGCGTTATATTCGGCGATCGTCAGCGTTTCGATGTCGCCAACGCCGCGCTCGTCCAGGTTCCCGGCCGAGGCGTGGTGTTCCGCATGCGCGCGGCGCCAATAGTCGTAAGGTGTCAGCGTCAGGATGCCGATCGTGCGTCCAACCCAGTCGTCGACGCGGCGACGGGCGAAAAACGAGCCGTGGCCGCAATCATGCTGGATCATGAACAGCCGGAGCAGGAAAGCGGCGGCGGGAAGGACGAGGATCAGGCCGGGCCAGAAGCTGTAATGAACCGCTGCCCATGCGGCAGCCCAGAACAGCGCGAAGGGGACGGCGGTGACGGCAAGCTCGAAGGCGCTGCGTCCGGCCCGCGGCTGGCGATATCCGGCAAGGATCTTCAGCCAGCGCTTTTCAGCGAAAAGCGCCGCTTGCTCCGCGGATCGATCCGGGTTTTCGGATCGCTCTGGGTTGTCGTCGGGCTCACCCATAGGGGCCACTTGGATTTCCTCGCACTCGCTGCGGCGCGCAGATTCGATCACAGAGTGACGCCGTGAAAGGCGGCGATCGCCGAAAAGCCGAGTGCAATCACCACGGCCGAACGAATGAGGAAGAGCGGATAGTCGAAGTGGTACATCGTATGAAGAGTGGTCATGGTTACAGCAATTCCTGTTTTTCTGAAAACATGTCAATGGGTGATGGTGTCACGCCGGAGCGCGGCGCGTCCGACAAGACGCGCTATCACTTGCGCTGTTATGCGCACGGGGGCGGAGCGGGGGCTCGATAAGAGGTTCTATTTCTTTGGAGCACTGCCCTGCGGAGCGGTTTTGGTCGCCGTCTTCATCTGATTGGCGAATGTGCTTTCCACCTTCGCTGCCTGCTTGTCCTTCTTCGGCTTCCGGACCTCGCGATTGCTTCTTACCTGTCCTTTTGCCATCGATAAAATCTCCCTTTAGATCGAAATTGAAAGCCGCAGCCTGCGTGGTATTCGCCCCGCTTGTCGGTCGCGATCGGAGATCGCGGGATCGTCATGAGGGGCAACCCGACAACACCGGGCCGCAGGGATGGAATGAAAATGATGCCTGCTGAAACCGCATCGCTGTCTGGAGGCGGATGACCGGAGAGGTCACCGAAAGCCAAACCCGACGTTGAGACGGGACGTCACCATGCTTTCGCGATCGGGAAAATGGCGGGGCCGGAAACCCGGTCACCGCAAATGCCGCATCGGCCAAATCAGCGAGCCCTCCTTGTAGAGTAAAATTGAGGTGCCATTAAGGCCACCGCCGCAGGAAAGCCATATTTCCACAGGGGATAAAGTGAGCCGCGCAAAACTGGGCAGCGGTTTAGCGATAACGGCGTGCGAAACAACAGGGCTAAAGCGCGAGGGATGAATCTTCCGACGCGCTTAGTCATTCACGGGAAACAGGCGGATCAGCTTCGTTCTTTCCATCTCCGCGCGGCCTGATGCAGACATGATGCCGCGGGCCAAACAGAGTTCGATGTCCCTTCCGATATCGAGCGGCACCAGCATGCCGCCGGCCTTGAGCAGTCGGTCTGTCATCGACAGAAGCAGATCCACTTTTGCCCGGCAGCCATCGATTTCCAGGAGCGCCACCCGGCGCTCCCTGTCGATGTCGGCAAGATCTCTAGCCTGCTCGCGTTGTTGGTAAGCCCCGAATTGCACCCATCCGAAATAACCGGCCGCTGCGACGCAGATACAAAGCAAGAGGGTTTTTCGCACGATATTCCTTCGGAGCCGGGCGGCTCGTTTGCCGCTAGAACATCAGTGAGAGCATGATGTCGTCCGAAAACCGCTCACACTTTTCGGCATCATGCTCTAGCCGGCGGCGCGTCTTTCGCGGGGCAATCCCTGTATTGCATATCGGTTAAAGACGGGGGTTACCGGTTTCGGCGGCGTCTTCAGCTTGCCGAAATGGTGTTCCAGCGCTTGTGAGAGCATGGCCGGCGAGGTGACGCCCTCTTCGAACAGTCTGATCAATAGTATGGCGGCGACGTTGAAGACACGTTCGTTGCCGATCAGGATTTTGGCGTCGTAGCCGGCATCGTCGAGCACGCCTTGCAGCATGTCGAGATCGGACGAAGTCAGATGCGACTTTTCGAAAGTGGAAGACATCGGTCCTCCTTTCATCGGGGCAAGGGTATAAAAACCCTCAGTCGGCAGCGCCCTTACACTGGCTGCCGAAGTTGCGACCATGCGCCTTTCACCCAGGCAACGCAACGGGATTCTTTGCAGCTGTCGCTCCGGTTCATGAGCAGCCCGCACCTGTCAGGGTGCGGGCCGATAACGGTCATTCCGCCGCCTGATAGCTGGGTCTCCGGGCGGCCGACGTCCGCGGACCGGCGGCTGCAAGCAGGGTAATCGCCACCGCAAGCAGCGCCACGAAAGCGATGCCGGCGACATAGGGGTTCCAGCCGAAATGCGGTGCGGCGCCGAAGACTGCCGAGGCCGCCGCAAGCACGATGCCGCCGCCGATCTGGAAGGAGGCGAAGAGCAGTCCGGAGGCGAGCCCCGACTTGCCGTCCTCCACGTCGGAAAGGGCCGCGACCTGTACCGAGGGGTAGGTCATGGCGTAGCCGAGGCCGAGCGGGATCTGCGAGAACAGCACGAGCAGGATCGGGTCGACATGTCCGAGTGCGGTCACCCAGAAGATATAGCTGAACGCCTGCAGGCCGACACCCGCCGCCATCAGCCCGGTGGCGCCGCGATTTTGCGCGAGCGTCGCAAAACGTGGCGCCAGGAACATCACGAAGACGCCGCCAAGCGCAAAGCAGAAGCCGGTGGTGAAGGCCGACCAGCCGAGGACGTTCTGATAATAGAGCGTCGCCAGGAACTGGAAGCCGACATAGGCGCCCTGGAAGAGGGCGGCAATGGCATTGGCATGCCGGAGCTTGGCCCGGCGGAACATGCCGAGCGGCACCATTGGATCGGCATGGCGCGCTTCGACCACGAGGAAGAGCAGGATCAGCGCCAGCGACGCGACGAGCGAACCCCAGGTCGCAAAAGCCTGCCAGCCGGCGGCCGCGGCATTGGTGATGCCGAAGACGAAGAGCAGCAGCCCGGGGGTTATTGTTAGCGCGCCGGCCCAGTCGAAGGCCGGCCGCGGTCCTGTCCTTTTCGGGTCGGCGGGCAGCACCAGTGGCGCAACAAAAAGCGTCAGGATGGCGACGGGCGCGCCCATGACCAGTGTCGCCCTCCAGCTGATAATCGTCGCAGCACCACCGAGCACCATGCCGAGCACAAAGCCGGCGGCGCCGGTGGAGGAGAAGACCCCGAGCGCCCTTGCCCGTGCCGTTCCCTCGCCGAAGACGGAGAGCAGCAGCGCAAGCGCCGCAGGCGCGGTGAAGGCGGCGGCAATGCCCTTGACCAATCGGGCGGCGATCAGCGTCGGGCCGCTGTTGACGAAGCCGCCGGCGATGCTGGCGGCGGCAAAGATCGCCAGCGACCAGAGGAAGACGCGGCGATGGCCGAAGACATCGGCGACCCGGCCGCCGAGCAGCAGGAAGCCGCCATAACCGAGCACATAGGCGCTGACGGCCCATTGCAGCGATGTCGCCTCCATGCCGAGTTCGGCCTGGATGGCAGGTAAGGCAACGCCGATGGTGGAGACGTCCATGGCGTCGAGGAAATTGGCGGCGCAGAGCAGCAGCAATGCCAGCCCCGCTCCGCTTGGCGATTTGGAAAGAGTCATCGAAATCGTTCCTTTTTTGCTGCCGCCTCATCGGGGGAGGTTGCCGGGCGGCAGGGAACGAGAAAATGTACAGCTTCCATTCCTATTGCAAATTGATAGTAGCCATGCCAGGTATTACTGACGATGATGAATGATGTCACCCTTCGCAAGATCGACCTCAATCTCCTGCTGGCCTTTTCGGTGCTGATGCAGGAGCGCAATGTCAGTCGCGCCGCCGAGCGGCTGCTGCTCGGCCAACCGGGTCTGTCGGCTGCCTTGCGGCGCCTGCGCGAGGCGCTGGACGATGAACTATTCGTACGTGTCGGCCGCGGCCTGCAGCCGACGCCGCGCGCCCTGTCCATCGCCCCGGCGATCGAGGATGCGCTGTCGGGCATCGAGCGCGCTATCCGCCCGCAGGCCGAGTTCGATCCGGCAAGCTGGCAGGGCGAGTTCCGCATCGGCATGTGCGACAATCTGGAATCGGCCTTCTTCGGCCCGCTTGCCGCCCGTCTTCTCCAGCTTTCACCCGGCGCCCGGCTGATCGGTATCGCTTCCGAAAAGCGCGATGCCGCACGCCGGCTGGATGAAGGCGTCTTCGATTTCAGCGTTGCGATGCACGACGAGCCCGCCTCCTGGCACATTCGCGCGCCGCTGTTCGACCAAGTCTCGATCTGCATCTACGATGAAGCTCAGCTCGGGCTGAAGGCGCCGTTGAGCCTCAAGGATTTCGCCAATGTCGCGCATGTCACCGTCTCGTTCGAAGGCAACACCTCGACCGGTATCGATATGGCGCTGAACCGCACCGGCGATGTGAGACAGGTGGTGGCGACCGTCCCGCGCTTTTCCGCTCTGCCGATGGTGCTGAAGGCGATGCCCGCCATTGCCACCGTGCCGGAATCGATCGGTCGCTGCATGGCGCAGTTACATGGGCTGATGCTTTGCGAGCCGCCGCTTTCGCTGCCGGCCGATCCCGTGACGATGCTTTATCGCCGAGTCGACCAGACGGACGGCCGGGCGCGCTGGTTCCGTCGCCTGTTCATCGATGTAGCCAATAGAGCGCTCGAAGCCTCCGGCTGCTGCGTATCCATTCCGAGAGCCGCTGCCTGACGGTCCGTTATAGCTCGCCTTTGTGAAAATACGCTTCGAGGCGGTAGCCGTCTGGGTCGATGATGAAGGCGGCGTAATAGAAGCGCCCATAATCCGGCCGCACACCCGGTTCACCATTATCCGTGCCGCCGGATGCGACGGCCGCCGCGTGAAAGGCATCGACCGCCGCCTCATCAGGCGCGACGAAGCAGAAATGCAGCCCCGATCGCATGTCGGCAACAACAGGCTGTTCGACCTGCATCACCCAGAGCCCGACCGTGTCCGGGCCGTAGCCGATCGTGGTGTCGGAATTGGACAGGCGCTCATATCCGAGCGGCGCCAGCGCCGCATCGTAGAAACGGCGGGCTCTTTCCAGGTCTTTTACGCCGATGGAAATATGATCGAACATGGACTGCGAAACTCCTTATCTTCCGCTAATGACTGCTCACACCCAAGATGGCACGACGCCGACATCTTTCAACCGCCGTTCTAAAGCACGTCGCGCCAAAGTGTGTGGGAGAGGCAATCCTGCGACAGCTGGCGCCTGCGGCAAAGCCTGAGGCCGACATTGCCGCATCCGTCCAGGTCTCGTTCTAAACAGCGCCTTCGGCGACGCTTTGCATCTGCTCCAGGTTCGTCACCTCATAGGTCCAGACTCGAAACGCCTTCAGCACATGCGGTCCGAAGGAATTGATGAGCGGTATGTCGGCGGCGTCGCGCCCGCGTGCGACGATGATACGACCGATCCGCGGCGTGTTGTTGCGCGGATCGAATGCATGCCATGCACCGTCGAGGAAGACCTCGATCCAGGCGCTGAAGTCCATCGGATCGACGACGGGAATACCGATGTCGCCGAGATGGCCATTGATATATCGGGCAGGAATGTTGAGGCACCGGCACAACGCCACCGCGAGATGCGCAAAGTCGCGACAAACGCCGACACGTTCGTGAAACGCCTCGAAGGCTGTCCGCGTCGATCGCGCCTGCAGATAGTCGAATTGGATATGGCCGTGAACGAAGTCGCAGATCGCCTGAACGCGGCCCCAGCCGGGTGAGACGGTGCCGAACATATCCCAAGCAATTTGACTGAGACGATCCGTCTCGCAATAGCGGCTGCCCATCAGGTAGACGAGGCAATCATCCGGCAACTCCGAAACCGGGAGTTCCCTGGCGCCTGGCAGCGACCTGTCCGGTTCGCCGTCGTCTTCGATCGTCGCATCGCCCCATATGGTCAGGTCGCCCGCCGGGGCAACCAGCCGAAGACACCGGTTACCGAAGAGGTCGCGATAAGTCGAAGTTGGAACATCAGGGGTGGTGAAGACCGTTTCCGGAATTCTGATGTCGGCCGCACGATCATCATGAACCGACAACAGGCATACCAATGCGGTCGGCTGCGGGCAGGTCAGCGTGATTTCATAGCCGTAACGGATCAACATGGAGCGTTCCCGCGCGTCCGGATCCGCTTAGCGGAAATCCGCCGCAGTTAGAGTATAGAAGGCGCGGCGGTGGTAGGAATAGGCTTTGTGTGCCACGTCCTGAATGGAGTTGCGCAGGGCGTCGAACGCCGAAAGCCACCTCGTTTCCGAGGGTTCGGTTCTTTGCAATGTCATGTCGGATTTCGCCAGCGCGCCAACCTCGATGAAGAACAACACCTGGAACATGCCGTCATGGCCGACGAAGCGCACAGCATTTCTCGCCGCATCGAAGCTGCGGCTTTGGTTCAGAAAGGCTAGCGCCATGGTTGAACCGGCGGGGTCTCACTCCGGGCGGCGTCCGACAGCCTCAGCCATTCCTTCCGGTATCCTATGTTGAGAAGATTGAAGGACATCATGTCTTTCCCGGCCTGCGAACGGCTCTTGCCGGGCACGGCATGGTCGGCATGCACTGGAACGTTTGCTGAGACACGATAGACGGTCGACGAACGGGCGGATTCGATCCGGCGGTCGTGTTCGATCTCCATGGAGTAGCGGCCGGAAGCGCCACATTTGTTTTCCCATGTGCCGACGGCAAAGGCATTCCGTCTTCGTTCGGCTTCGTCTTCATGGCTGTTCACGATGTCAACCTTTCGTCATTCGGGCCGTGGCCATGGCCAAACGTCCTCTCGATCAGTGTTGCGCCGCTGCCGGCGGGCGATAGGTTTACCAGTTCCAGACTGTCTTCCGTCGCGACGCGCTCATGACGTTCATCGTCGCTGCGGATGCGGTATTGCAGCACATTTCCTCTCGGAGGCAGCGTGGCGGTAATGCGGTATGTGTCGGGGAGCTTCGAGGGAACGACCAGGAACCCGTCCTTCACTCGGACAGTCTGCCCCACTTTGAAGATATGCGTTGCTGCCTCGCGCCGGATCGAGCGTCCATTGCGTTGCGGGATGCGCGTAGCGGTCATGACGGTTTGTGGTCCTTTTCGAGCGCGGTTTCGAGAGCTGACAGGGGGATAGGCATCATCTGCTGCGTCGAACTCTGCGTGGCGATCGCCGGCAGGTGGATGAAGGCGCCGACCCGTCGCCAGGCAAGCCTGGAAACGCTATCGATCAATTCCTCGTCATAATCGACGCGGTATTCTCCGGCTGGCTGCGCCCCGTCGAAACCGGGCAGGCGGAACGGGGATGAAAAGCGGACGACGGTTTGTGTGGTGCGACTGGTCACGGCTGAGGCCTCTGCAGGAAGACACCGATGCGTTTCCTGTATCGTTGAGATCCGAACCGGACGAACTCGATGCTGCCGGTACATCCGCGGTCAGCGCCAAGCTCATTCCGGATCGGAATAGGCGAAATCAACGCCGGAACGACGTCATAGATTGCTATCGAAAATTCAGTGGTGATGGCGGGTCGTAGGTCTCTGACACCGCGAAGCCAAGTCGGCCAAATCGACGAGACCTATCATTGCGCCTCGATTGAGTTTAAATCAAGATAATTCGGATTTATCTATGAAAAACGCTAAATTAACTCAACGACACGTTAAATAAAATTGAGCGCGATGGCGTGAAAATTCTATTCATTTCCTGATTATTACAAAATATCCGCTCAAATTGATTTCCTGAATTTTTAAAGAAATTCCCCGCGTGAACAATATTTCTTGGCACTCCTATCAATCGAGTGCCACGAGTGCTATTTATGAATTGCAGCCGCCCTACGCGCCGGCAGCAGAAAGACCTCTATGAAATTCCGTTCACTTCACGACCGCGTCGTCATTCGACGTGCGGAAGGCGATGTCAAATCCAAGGGCGGGATCATCATTCCAGACACCGCCAAGGAGAAGCCGCAGCAAGGCGAAGTGGTCGCAGTCGGCCCGGGCCTGCGCGACAAAGGCGGTAATCTCGTCCCGCTCGATGTCGAGGTCGGCGATCTCATTCTGTTTGGAAAATGGTCGGGGAACGAGGTCACGATCGATGACGAAACCCTTCTGATCATGAAGGAGACCGACATCATGGGCATCGTCGAAAAGACCGAAGCGGCCGCCGGCAAAGCCGCCTGAGGGTCGAATTTGTGACCCGCAACTCAAGACCGAACTGGGAAGAAATATCATGTCTGCCAAGGAAATCAGGTTCTCCACCGACGCGCGCGACCGCCTGCTGCGCGGCGTCGAATTGCTCAACAATGCCGTCAAGGTGACGCTTGGCCCGAAGGGTCGCAACGTCGTCATCGACAAGGCCTATGGCGCACCGCGCATTACCAAGGACGGCGTCAGCGTCGCCAAGGAGATCGAGCTCGAAGACAAGTTCGAAAACATGGGCGCGCAAATGGTGCGCGAGGTGGCTTCGAAGACCAATGACCTTGCCGGCGACGGCACGACGACGGCAACGGTGCTCGCCGCCTCCATCTTCCGCGAAGGCGCAAAGCTCGTCGCTGCCGGCATGAACCCGATGGATCTGAGGCGCGGCATCGATCTCGCCGTTATCGCCGTCGTCAAGGAAATCAAGGCGAGGGCGATGAAGGTCAAGTCATCAGGCGAGATCGCGCAGGTCGGCACCATTGCCGCCAATGGCGACGCCGCCATCGGCGAGATGATCGCCAGTGCGATGGACAAGGTCGGCAATGAGGGCGTCATAACAGTCGAAGAGGCGCGAACCGCCGAGACCGAACTCGATGTCGTCGAGGGCATGCAGTTCGATCGTGGCTATCTCTCGCCCTATTTCGTCACCAATGCCGAGAAGATGCGCGTGGAACTGGAGGAACCCTATATCCTCGTTCACGAGAAGAAACTCGGCAGCCTGCAGGCGATGCTGCCGATCCTGGAAGCCGTCGTACAGACCGGCAAACCGCTGCTCCTCATCTCGGAGGACGTTGAAGGCGAGGCGCTGGCGACGCTTGTCGTCAACAAGCTGCGCGGCGGCCTGAAGGTCGCAGCCGTCAAGGCACCGGGCTTCGGCGATCGCCGCAAGGCGATGCTCGAAGACATTGCCGTGCTGACCGCCGGCCAGATGATTTCCGAGGATCTCGGCATCAAGCTCGAGAACGTCACGCTCGATATGCTCGGCCACGCCAAGCGCGTGCTGATCGACAAGGAAAGCACCACGATCATCGACGGCTCCGGCGACAAAGCGGCCATCCAGGCGCGCATCCAGCAGATCAAGGCGCAGATCGAGGACACCACCTCCGACTACGACAAGGAAAAACTGCAGGAACGCCTGGCGAAACTCGCCGGCGGCGTCGCGGTCATCCGCGTCGGTGGCGCGACCGAGACGGAGGTCAAGGAAAAGAAGGACCGCATCGACGATGCGCTGAATGCCACCCGTGCGGCGGTCGAAGAGGGCATCGTGCCCGGCGGCGGCGTGGCACTGTTGCGCGCCAAGTCGGCGCTCATGGGCCTGACCGGGGAGAACGCCGACGTGACGGCGGGCATCTCGATCGTGCTGAGGGCGCTCGAAGCCCCGATCCGGCAGATCGCCGACAATGCCGGGTTCGAAGGCTCCATCGTCGTCGGCAAACTCGCCGACAGCAATGATCACAATCAGGGCTTCGACGCACAGACGGAGACCTATGTCGATATGATCGAGGCCGGCATCGTCGATCCTGCCAAGGTCGTGCGCACCGCTCTGCAGGACGCTGGTTCGATCGCGGCGCTGCTGATCACCGCCGAGGTGATGATCGCCGACATTCCCGCGAAAGATTCTGCGCCTGCTGCCGGAAATGGCGGCATGGGCGCTATGGGATACTGAGGCCAGCTTGACCGTTCCGGCGTCGCCGGACGGCACAACCCGAATAACAGACAGGGAGAATTCCAATGTCCTTACAGAGCAGCAGCAAGACATCGATTACCCAGCGTTTCGACAGTTACCAGCCGTCCAAGACGCTTCTCGCCTGGGCCTGCGTCGTCACGGCGATCGCCACGATGATCATCGGCTTCAGCTGGGGAGGTTGGGTCACAGGCGGCACATCAAGCAAAGCGGCAGCCGCCGCCAGCGAAACCGCACGCGGAGAACTGGCGTCGGCCATCTGCGTCGAGCGATTCAAGGCGGCGCCGGATGCGAGCGCTAAACTGATCGAGTTCAAGGCGATTACCGAAGGCTACAAGCAGCGTCAGTTCGTTGAAGCCGGCGGTTGGGCGACCATGCCCGGCCAGACTTCAGCCGATAGCCGAAGTGTCCAAGGCTGCGCCACTGCGCTTGCCGTCTGACACCGTTTTTCCAGAGCGCTCCGATGTATGTGCGGAGCGCGCCCACTGTTAAAGTAGGAAATGACCCATGATCCGTTTCGTGAAAAAGAACGACCCGCAGCCAGCCGCAGAAGACGCCGGCGAAAGCGTCAAGAAAATCCGCGAGGCAGCCGCCGAGGGGCCTAAGAAAGCCGCCAACGACAGCACGCGTCGCCGCGCGCCGCAGGCGGCGGAAGATGACGACCCGCTTATCTGAGCACAGCGCCGCACCGCAGTTCACGACTTAGCGATAGTCCAGCCAGATCCCGCCGGCGTCGGCGGACCGTACGCAGTTTTCGACCCAGCGCACGCCTTCCAGTCCGGCATCGACGTCGGGAAAGACGAGCTCTTCGATCCCCGCAGGGGCGAGGCCGCGCTCTCTGTTGATGGCAAAGCCGAAGCGGCGATAGAGGTTCGCCCAGGCTTCGAAGAGACCTTCCGGGTGGCCGCCGCCGATCCGGTCGTCGATCCTGGCCTCGGGATAGAGATAGTCCATGCCACGCTCGAGAATACGGGCCGGTTCGCCCTGGATCTCGTAGGAGAGCTGGTTCGGCCGCTCGTCCCACCATTCGATACTGGCCTTCGAGCCGACGATGCGGATCTTCTGGCCGTGCATGGAGCCGGCATTGACGGCGCTCGACCAGATGGTGGCGATCGCGCCATTATCATATTCCATCAGGGTCACCGCATTGTCTTCGAGCGGCGCTCGGCTTTTGACGAAGCTCTGGCGGGTGCAGAGCAGACGCCTGATCTTCAGGTGCGGCAGGATGACCTTGGCGATATAAAGCGGGTGGGTCCCGACATCGCCGAGCACATAGCTGGGGCCTGCGAATTTCGGATCGACGCGCCAGCGCGTCGAGGGGTTCTGCTCCTCCACCGCAGCGCTATGGAAGCCATGGGCGAATTGCAGGTTGACGATGCGGATCTCGCCGAGATCGCCATTCCTGACCATGGCGCGCGCCTGCTCGATCATCTGGTGGCCGGCATAGCCATAGGTCACGCCGACGATCCGGCCGCGCGCCTGGGACAGCGTCTTCAGTTCTTCGGCCTCGGCGATCGTGAAGCAGAGCGGCTTTTCGCAGATCACATGCAGATCATGTTCGAGTGCTGCCTGGCAGATCGCGAAATGGGTGTTGTTGGGTGTTGCGATCGACACGGCCTCGATGCCGTCAGCCCGCCTGGCCTCAGTCGCAAACATCGCCGCATAGTCCCGGTAGCTCCTGGCTTCGTCGAGCCCGAAATCGACGCCGAAGGCGCGGCCGCGTTCCGGATCGATATCGAAGGCGCCCGCCGCAAGGGCAAAAACGTCGTCGCGATGCGCCGCCGAGCGATGAATGTAGCCGATCTGGCTGCCTTTGCCGCCGCCGACCATGCCCCAACGGATCGGCTTTCGCCTGTCATTCGTCATCATCTTTTCCCTAAAAACCAACCGACCTGAGGTAATCGCGGCTTTGCTTCACATCTTCGAGGCTGCCGGCGACATTCCTCGGATCACGCTCCTGCTCGACGGTGATGAAGCCGTGATAGCCGATCTCCTCGAGCGTTCGCTTGACGGCGGGATAATCGATGACGCCGCGGCCGATCGGGCACATCACGCCCTGTCCGCAGGCATCGAAGAAGCGGATCTTCTCGCCAAGCACACGGTCGAAGACTGTCTGGTCGATGTCCTTGAAGTGGACGTAGTCGAGCCTGTCAGCATAGCGGCGAAGCATCTCGACGGGATCCATGCCGGCATAATAGCTATGGCCGGTGTCGAGGCAGAAGCCGGCGACCTCCTGCGGAATGTCACCTGCCACCCGCTCGATCTCATCAGCAAATTCGATATAGCCACCCGCATGCGGGTGGATGACGGCGCGCACGCCGTATTTGCGCTGAGCGAGTTCGGCGATCGCCGTGATATTGGCGATCATCCCGGCCCAAGCCTTGTCGTCGAGACGCGGCGCACGATCGGAATGGCCGGCGGCATAGTCCCGTTCGTCGTGCCCCCAGTCCATGACCGTGAGATAGTGGGTCCTGAACCGCTGGCCTGCCACCTGTTCTGGCTGCGGCAGCCTGGTGATGACGGCGCAGATTTCCTCCGTCTGCCGCAGCAACGTCTCCCGATTTTCAGGAGAGACGAGATCGTCGAAGATCGTGCCGGCGACGATGAAGAGATTGCGCTCGGTGAGCGCCTTTGTAACGAGCGCATCGTCGAGCGGCACGTAACCATAAGGCCCGAGTTCGAGGCCGCCGTAGCCGGCCGCTGCCGCCTCGTCGAAGACGCGTTCCCAGGCGGGAAGGTTTGGATTGTTGACGTCGTCCACGCCCCAGCAGCAGGGGGCTGTCGTAATCGTGATGGTCACGGTTTTATTCCTGATATTGGGTGCCGGGGCGGATGTTGACGATCAGCCAAGTTTCCCGGGCCAGTATTTGTCGACATATTTCTGGATTTCAGAGCGCATGAAGCGGCCTGAATCGTCGGCGCGCTCCTCCCAGCCGAAGACGCAGGCGGTAATGATGCCGTCGAACCCGACCGCGGCGAGCGAGGAGAAGAAGACATCCCAATTGATCTCGCCCTGGTACATATCCATGTGCTGATGGATGGTGACCTTCGCGCCCGGCGGATTGATGATGTAGCGCAGCCCGGATGAGGCCTTGTGATTATAGGTATCGGCCACATGCACATGGGCCATCAGCGGGCCGGCATCGCGGATCATCCGCGCCATATCGTCGCCGAAATAGAAGGTATGCGGCGCGCAGTAGAGGAATTTGACGTTCTTCGAGCCGATGGTCTTCAGCATGTCGATCGCCGGATGCAGCGTTTCGCACCAGTCTTCCGGATGCGGTTCCATGTTGAGCGTGACGCCCTCGCGCTCGAACACCGGAACGAGCTCTTCTATCGAGCGCCACCAGGCAGCCTCGCTGTGTTCGTGGGTATGTATGCCGCCGCAGCAGCTGGCGCGGTGGCTGCGATCCGGCGACGGCCCGCGGCCGAATTCCGAGTTCATCGTATCGCAGCCCATTTCGGCGGCGATCGCGATTGCTTCCTTCCAGTAGCGCACCGCGGCCTGCCGCTCGTCCTCATGCGGGCTCGCCCAACGATACATCGGCAGGATCGAGGCGAGCTGGACGCCGTGATCCTTCAGGGCCGCCTTGAATTCCGCGATGCGTTCCTTGTGTGCCCGCGGGCGCACCCACCAGGGCAGAAAATCGTCGCGCGGTGAAAGCTCGATATGCTCATAACCGAGCTCCGCTGCCTTGCGGCAGAGGTCGCGCAGGTTGAGGTGACGGTGCATATGCGGGTCGAGTGCGATCTTCATCTGGCTCCTCCGTCATCCCCGGCCGCTTCGCGCCGGCGAACGATCCTTGATCTCGGTTGTTTTGGACCGTCCGGTGCTCCTCCCGGATTGCTGGCACGATACTGCTGCGGCGCCCTCATGCTCCACTGCTTCCTTGATCAAATTTGATCATTGACCTCACAGCAGGCCGATGCTCTGCTGTGTCAGCTTTGAGAGTGAGTGAGCCCTGATGAAGGTGACTTTGAAGGATGTCGCAAGCCAAGCCGGCGTTGGCACCGCGACCGTCGAGCGCGTCCTTAACGGCCGCGGCGGCGTGCGGCCGGAGACGGTGGAGAAGGTCCTCCTGGCGGCAAGACGGCTTGAATACCGGAAGAGCCTGCCGGTCGCCCATCGCGGCCTGATCCGGATAGAGGTGATCCTCGTTCGCCCGGAGACCAGCTTCTATTCGCGTCTGAACCGGGCGTTCGAGCGCATCGCTGCTTCGCTCGGCGACAGCATCACCGTTCACCGCACCTTCGTCCGCGAGAACGAGCCAGCGCAATTTGCCCGTTACATCACCAATCCGACGGCACGCCGGTCGGCGCTGATCGTGGTTGCGCCCGACCATGCCGATGTCGTCACCAGCGTGCGGAAAGCGGCCGGTCTCGGCATTCCCGTCGTTCAGATCATGACCCGTCCGGCCCCCGAACTGCCCTATGTCGGCATCGACAACTATGCTGCCGGACGCACCGCGGCTCACTACATGTCGGGCATGCTGGCGCAGCGCCCCGGTTCGTTCGTCGCTCTCTGCCACAGCGGCGCCTATGAGAACCATAAGGAGCGGATCCGCGGCTTCTCCAGCTATCTCTCGGAGAAGGGTTCAAACGACCATCGTTTCATCGAGGTCATGTTCGACCTCGATGACGAACACAATGCCATGGAACTGCTGCACGCGGCCCTCCGGCGCGAGCCCGGCATCATCGGCGTCTATAGTGCGGGCGGCGATAACAAGGGTGTGGCCAGGGTGCTCGAGGCAAAGAAGGCTGGGCGGCCATTCTGGGTCGGCCACGAATTGACGGGAGAGACGCAGGACTATCTCCGCCGCGGCATCATGTCGATTGTGCTCGACCAGGCGCCGGAGGTGCAGGCGAGGCGATCGATAGACCTTGCCCTGAACAGGCTCGGTCTCATGGAGGTGGAGGTCAGCGCCGAACCAGTGCGCTTCCTGACAATCACACCCGAAAATCTTTGAGGCGGGATAAGGATGCCCGGACAATCCGCTCGAATGAACGCCAGCGGCTTTCACGATGCTGGCGCGACCTTACTGCAACTGCGGCTTTCTGAGAAAGCTGTTGCGGTCGGCGGATTTGATGCGCAGCCAGGCTTCCCGGCCGTTCCTGAGGATCCGCATGGGGATTTCGGCGCCGGCCGGGCCGCTGCTCCAGATCTTGCGGTAGAAATCGGCCAGGCCATCGACCTCTTCGTCGCGGATCTCCGAAATGATGTCGCCCTGACGCAGGCCCGCCTGGGCGGCTGGACCGCCTTCGGCCACGCTCATGACCACCACGCCGCCATTGCTCTCGGCGGAGAACGCGCCGAGCCAGGGCCGCGGCGGCTTGTTGACCTGGCCGCGGTTCAAGAGATCGTCAAGGATCGGCGGCAAAAGGTCGATCGGCACCACCATGTTGATATCGGCAACCTCGTCGCCATCGCTCATCTGCAGGCGAAGCGAACCGATGCCGAGAAGCTTGCCATCCGAACCGATCAGCGCCGCACCGCCCCATGAGGGATGGGCAGGTGCCGTAAAAATCGCCTCGTCGAGCAGATATTCCCAATAGCCGGCAAACTCCTGCCGGGCGACGATATTTGCCTCGACGAATTCTCCGATGCCATCGGCCAGCACGACGGGATCGCCCGCCTTGGCTGTCGCCGCGTCGCCGAGATCCACCGCAGGCGCATTCAGGGGCCCAAGCGCCTGGACCAGGCCGAAGCCGCTTTCCTGATCATAGGCAAGCGCGTGCGCGGGAACCACACGCCCGTCATGGGTCGTCAGCCAGACCTCTTCGGCCTCGGTGATGAGATAACCGATGGTCAGCACCAGCCCGTTGTCGCGAATGACCACGCCGCTGCCTTCCCGGACAGTGCCCAGCGTCTCCGCTGTGAAGGCATCTTCCGGAATGGAGGAACGGACGGCCACGACTGACCGCAAAATCGGATCGATATTCATGCTTTCATCCCGATGGGTGCCGGCGCGAAAGGCCGAAAGCCGGCGCATTCTTCCTTGAATAGGTAAGAGAATGGACGGCGGGTGCAAGACCGTATCGGAGGGAATTTCGGCAGGCCAACGCGCGACCGCCCTCCGATGCCTGCACCAATCAAGGTTTCACTGAGCCCCGAGCCTATCTCGCATGGCACCGGCGGGCGGCTGAGCGCGACCATATTGCCGCGGCGAGCATCCCATCACTCTCTTGAAAGCGGTGCTGAATGCGCTTTCGGATTCATAACCGAGCGACAGGGCGACACCGGCAATTGCTTCGGCCGAGTTTGTCAATCGGTCACCTGCGAGAAGCATGCGCCAGCGCGTCAGATAATCCATCGGCGCAAGCCCGACCTTTTCCTTGAAGTGGAGAGCAAAACTGGACCGGGACATCGAGGCCCGTTCAGCCAGCGACTGCAAGGTCCACTTGCGGGCCGGATCGGCATGCAGGGCACCGATAGCCGCGCCGATCCGCCGGTCGGTAAGCGCGAAAAGCCAGCCGACGCCGCGCGCATTCGGCGATGCGATATGGAGGCGCAGCACCTGCATGAGCATGACGTGAGCAAAATGCTCCGCCATCAGAAAGCCGCCCGGCTGCTGGTCGCGCAATTCGCGCGTCATCCGATCGAGGCACCAGCGCAGCACGGTGGCGTGATCGGAATCCCTCTTCACATGGACGATCGGTGGGAGGATTCCGAGAAGGATGTCCGAATTTCCTCCCGAAAAGGAAAAACGGCTGCCGATCAGGAAGAAATCGCCGCCGCCATTGCAAGTCGCAATGCCGTCGCGGGCGATCGAATAGATCGCATCGGACGGGATCGCTTCGAGCGCCGGATCGCTGGCGAGACGAAAGGCTCGGCGGCGCGTCAGCAGAAAGCAGTCGCTTTCCTCCAGGCGGACAGCTTCGGCAACGCCATCGACGCTCAGCCAGCACCCGCCTGAAATCACCGCGTTGAACTTGATGCCATCCGGGGGCGGAAAATCGATCGCCCAAGCGCCGCCAGCGTCAAGCCCCGCGGAAACATAGCTGCGCGGTTTGAGCAATGCGAGAACATCGGATAACGGGTCCATGTAAAAATCCGGACGATGGCGAAGAGATGTCGGACTTTAGCGCATGGATCGTCTAGAGACCACGCCTTATTCTCGCGACGTCATCCCGAGCGACGGCAACGTCGCAGAACAAAGGTAATTATCATGAATGACAAACAAGTCCCCATCGGCTCCGGATTTGGAGCCCACACGACGGCCGGCGAGGTTCTGGCCGGTCTCGATTTTTCCGGCAAGCGCGCCATCGTCACCGGCGGCCATTCCGGCCTCGGGCTCGAGACCACGCGCGCTCTGGCGGGCGCCGGCGCGAAGGTGACCATCGGCGCAAGGAGCATCGAGGCGGCGCGTAGCGCGGTCGCCGGTATCGATGGCGTAGAAATTGATCGGCTCGACCTTTCCGACCTCGAAAGCGTTCGCGCCTTTGCCGAGCGGTTCGTCGCGTCTGGCCGCAGCATCGACATCCTGATCAACAGCGCCGGCATCATGGCGTGCCCGGAAACGCGTGTCGGCGACGGATGGGAGGCACAGTTCGCGACCAATCATCTCGGCCATTTCGCCTTGGTCAACCGCCTCTGGCCGACGATCTCGCCCGGCGCTCGCATCGTTTCGGTTTCCTCCGGTGGCCATCACAACTCGGCCATACGATGGAAGGATGTGCAATTCGAGACCGGTTACGACAAATGGCGGGCCTACGGTCAGTCGAAGACCGCCAACGCACTTTTCGCCGTGCATCTGGACAGGCTCGGGCGCGACACCGGCATCCGCGCCTTCTCGCTGCACCCGGGCAAGATCCTTACCCCCTTGCAGCGCCATCTCGCAAAGGAGGAAATGGTCAGTGCCGGCTGGATCGATGCGGACGGCAATCCGATTGATCCGACATTCAAGACGCCATCCCAGGGGGCCGCCACGCAGGTTTGGGCGGCGACCTCGCCGCAACTCGACGGTATGGGAGGCCTCTATTGTGAGGACTGCGATATCGCCATCCGCGCAACGGCTGGAGAACCGGGCGGCGTCAGCGACCATGCAGCCGATCCCGAGGAGGCGGCACGCCTGTGGATCTTGTCGGCAAGGCTGACCGGCATTGACGCTTTCGCGGCGTACGCCTGAAGCCATAGCGCGCGGCAAACCCTCATCAAGGCGCGCTGAAGACGCTGCCGATTGTCTTGCCGTCCTCGCGCCTCACCCGGGCCTTCCCGGGTGAAAGCCCGATCGGCAAGCCGAGCGGATCGTCAGCACGTCATTGGCGCACACGCTGTCGAAATCGGCCTGCGACAGCGCGGTCGCCGTGCCAAATTGTATTTGCGCAGATAGCAGTCAAATCCGGCGACAATCCGTCATTAAAACGTATCAAGGCGTACGCAAAAGCTGCGCCATTCCGTCCTGCGTCGTTCGCCGGACTTGGCGCGCGACATTTTTCGTGACAGCGGCATTGTGCAACAATATACGGTCAATCTCATCAGGAATCAGACCGACACGGATCACGACATGAAAGACTGGCATCCCGATCTCAGCCGCAGCAGCAGCCCACGTTATATGGCGATCGCCGATGTGATCGAAATGGATCTGCGCAGCGGGCATCTGGTGGTTGGGGACCGGCTGCCGCCGCAACGCGAACTCGCCAAGCGGCTGAACGTCGATTTCACGACGGTGGCGAGAGGTTATGTCGAGGCGCAGAAGCGCGGGCTTGTGGATTCGCATGTCGGCCGAGGCACCTTCGTTACCGGTGGCGCGGACAAGGAGCGCCAGGGATTCGCGCCCGACGCTGCGCCCGATCCCCGCCGCGCCTCGATCGTCGATTTCTCGATGAACATGCCGCCGGAAACGGACGACCCCGAGCTGATCGCCCGCATGCGCGAGGGCATGTCGGCGGTGACGGCGAACCTCATTCCGCTCCTGCGCTACCAGGGTTTCGGCGGCTCCAGCATGGACAAGGAGGCTGCCGCCTCCTGGCTCAGCCGTCGCGGGCTGGTGCCCTCGCAGGAGCGCATCTTCGTCACACCCGGCGCCCATCCGGCCCTGCTGGCGATCTTCGGCTTGCTGGCAAAACCGGGCGAAACCGTGCTTTCGGAAATCATCACCTATCCCGGCATGCGTTCGATCGCCGCCCAGCTGCGGCTCAATCTGGCCGGTCTGCCGATGGACGAGGACGGTATCCTGCCGGACGCCTTTGCCGAGGCCTGCGAAAGATTGAAGCCGAAGGCGCTCTATCTCAATCCGACGCTGCAGAACCCGACGACGCTGACCATCCCGGCCAGGCGTCGCGAGGAGATCTGCGCCGTTGCCCGCAAATATCATGTGCCGATCGTCGAGGACGATGCCTATGGCTTCATTCCGCAGCACGGCCCGGCGCCGCTCGCCGCAACAGCGCCGGATCTCACCTGGCATATCGGCGGACTGGCGAAATGCATCGGCGCGGGTCTGCGCCTTGCCTATGTCGTGGCGCCGGACAGCAAGGCCGTGTGGCCTTTCGTCAGCGCCATGCGCGCCAACAATGTCATGGCCTCGCCACTGACCGTGGCGCTCGCCACCCGCTGGGTCGAGGACGGCACTGCCGATACGATCCTGCGTTTCATTCGCGCCGAGGCCGCCGCCCGCCAGCAAATGGTAGCTGCCATCCTGCCGGCTGGCAGCTACCGCGCCGATCCGATCAGCTTCAACATCTGGCTGCCGCTCTCCAACGGCTGGACCCGCTCCACCTTCGGCAGCCATACCCGTTCTTCCGGCATCGGCGTCGTCGCAAGCGATGCCTTCACGGTCGAGGGCACGGCGCCCGAGGCCGTGCGCGTCTGCCTTGGCGGACCGATCACCCGGGAGAAACTGCAGAGCGCACTGGAATTCATGGCCCATGCGCTGGAAGGCCCGCCCGAAATGGCGGCGTCGTTCTTCTGACGCAGAACCCCGCCTCGAGCTGATCAGGCACGGACGAAATCCGGAAGCGGTCGGGAATCAGATCGGTCGCACCCTAAGCTGTTCGGGCATGGCGAAGCATATCCGTCACGCTCACGTTTGATCCGCCCAGGCTGCCAGGCCTGGCTGCGCCCCAAATGCTTTTTCAGAAATCTGCAGTCAGCTTGCCGCCAGCCTGCGCTGGGAGATCTGCGGCATTCTGACGAATTGACTGGTAATGTCTTTGAAATGTAATTATATTGCATGCATACATTAGAGGCATTGAATGCATCAATGTTCGCGGTACAGGAAAGCGAAATCGTCATGGACACGGAATATCCCCCACTTCCTCCGATACAGACCGGCATCAGGGGGCGCTGCCCGCGTTGCGGCCAGGGCCATATGTTCAAGGGCTTCCTGACGCTGCAGCCGGAATGCGAGGTCTGCGGTCTCGATTATTCCTTCGCCGATCCGGCTGACGGTCCGGCCTTCTTCGTCATCTGCTTCGCCTGCGTCCCGAGCGTACTGCTCGGCGTCTGGCTGGAGGTGGCCTTTTCGGCGCCGATCTGGGTACAGCTTCTGGTCACCGGTCCCTTCATGCTCGCCACCTGCATTCCGCCGCTGCGGCCGCTGAAGGGCTGGCTGGTCGCCAGCCAGTATTTCTACAAGGCGGAAGAGGGTAAGCTTGCCTAAAGCATGTCGCGCAATCGCGCGCTTTAGTGCCTATTTCAGCGTCGCGCGCAGGCGCGGCGTCGCGAAATCGAGCAGCGCCCGCAGTTTCAGCGGCACCAGTCCCTGCGCGGGATAGACGAGATGCACCGGGGCCGGCGGCGGTTCGAAATCTTGGAGCAGCGGCACCAGCAGGCCGGCCATCTCGGCGCCTGCGGCCTGGTAGGAGAGCACGCGGGTGATGCCGAGGCCGGCGACACCCGCATCGACCGCGGCCTCGGCGGTGTTGACCGCAAGCCGTGAGCGGATCGGCACGGCGAGATCATGTTTCCCCTCGGTGAATGTCCAGCTCAGCATCGAGGCCATACCCTCGAAGCTGACGCAGTCATGCCGAGCGAGATCGCCTGGATGCCGGGGGTGGGCGTGCCGCGTCAGATAATCCGGGCTGGCATAGACCGTACGGCGGATCGCGCCGAGCCTTGTGGCGATCAGGTTGCTGTCCGGCAGGTTGCCGATCCTCAGCGCCACGTCGATATGATCCTCGACGAGGTTCGACAGCCGGTCGCCAAGCATCAGCCGCAGATTGATATCGGGATAGGCTTTCAGGAAATCCACCACCACAGGCAGGACATGCAGCCGCCCGAAGACGATCGGCGCGGTCATCGTCAACTCGCCCTTCGGGGCGCTGTATTCGCCGGCCGCCGTCCGCTCCGCCTCTTCCACCCGATCGAGAATTTCCCGCGCCGCCTCGACATAGGAGCGGCCGGCTTCCGTCAGCGTGATCTTCCGGTTGCTCCGCTGCAGCAGCTGGGCGTTGAGATGTGTTTCCAGTTCCGAAACCTTGCGGCTGACGGTTGCGAGCGGCGATCGAAGATGCCGTGAGGCGGCCGACAGGCTGCCCTGTTCGACAACGGCAAGAAGCACGGTCATGGCGTCGAGGCGGTCCATGTTATCCTTCCATGAATTGGTAAGATGCCTTCCAGATTAGCATTCTACTGCAGCCAGGTGGAAGGCAGTAAATTGCACCGCAGATGGTTCGAAGCGGCCATCGCCAACCGCATCCCGTCGATTAGAAGACCAGAGGAACCATCATGAAACTCTACCATCACCCGCTTTCCGGCCATGCGCACCGGGCTCACCTGTTCCTGTCGCTGCTTGGCGTGCCCTATGAACTGGTCGAGGTCGACCTGGCGGCTGGCGCTCACAAGGCGCCGGACTTTCTGAAGCTCAATCCCTTTGGCCAGGTGCCGGTGCTCGACGACAACGGCACGGTCATTGCCGATTCCTCCGCCATCCTCGTCTATCTCGCGCGCAAATACGGCCGCACCGACTGGCTGCCGGAAGAGGCGGTGGCCGCGGCGCGGATACAGAAATGGCTCTCGGTTGCATCAGGCGAGATCGCCTACGGACCCTGTGCCGCGCGCCTGGTCACCGTCTTCGGCGCCGATTTCCGCACCGACGAGGTGATCGCCCGGGCGCACCGCATTCTGGCGCTGATCGAGGCGGAGCTCCACGGCCGCAGCTTCCTGCTCGGCGACAATCCTGTGATCGCCGACATCGCGCTCTACAGCTACATCGCCAATGCGCCGGAAGGCAATGTCGATATCTCGGCCTATCCAAGCGTTCGTGCCTGGCTTGCGCGCATCGAGGCGCTGCCGGGTTTCGTCGGTTTTCGCAAGACCAAGATCGGCCTTGCCGCGTGAGAAACCGCCAGGGCAGGGACGCTGCCCCGGTTCCCCCAAATGTTGCCCTGAAGGAGGCCGTGATGCTGGAACAGACAAGACAGGACGCCACATCGCCCTGGCATGCGGGCGAACTCGCCATGCAGCGCAGCGTCGGTGTCGCCGAACGCATGGACGGGCCGGGCCGGAATTTCGTCCGCAAGGCCATGCCGGAGCAGCATCGCGCCTTCTTTCCGATGCTGCCTTTCGTTGTGCTCGGCGCCGTCGATGCGAAGGGCGATGTCTGGGCAACGGTCAGGGCCGAGCGCCCGGGTTTCATGGCCTCGCCGGAGCCGGAAATTCTCGAGGTGCACCTGCCGCGTGACGCAGCCGATCCTGCCGATGCCGGCATGGAGGATGGCGACGCGATCGGAATGCTCGGTATCCAGCTCGAGACCCGGCGGCGCAACCGGCTGAACGGCGCGATCCACAGGACGGATGCTGGAGCTTTCCAGGTACGCGTCGGCCAGAGCTTCGGCAATTGCCCGCAATATATCCAGCTTCGCTCTTCCGCCTTCGTCCGCGACCCTGATGTGCCCACAGCGATGCCGCCGCTTCACTCCGGCCAACTCGACGATCGGGCGCGGCGGATGATCGAGGGCGCCGATACCTTCTTTGTCGCCTCCTATGTCGACCGGGAGAATGGCGAGCGGCAGGTGGACGTGTCCCATCGCGGCGGCAATACCGGCTTCGTGCGTGTCGGCGCCGACGGCGTGCTGACCGTTCCCGATTTTCCCGGCAATCGGTTCTTCAACACGCTGGGCAATTTCCTCGTCAATCCGAAGGCGGGGCTGGTCTTCATCGATTTCGAAACCGGCGACATGCTGCAGATGACGGGAAGGGTCGAGGTGCTGCTGGATTCACCTGAGGTCGCCACCTTTCAACGGGCGGAAAGGCTGTGGCGTTTCACGCCCGAAGCGATCGTGCTTCGCCCGGATGCCCTGCCGCTTCGATGGAGCCAGCATCGCGACCTCTGAGGCGAAACGTCGCTTCGAGGCGGCTTGTTAATCAGTGTACCGATAGGTACAATGAAAACCATTCAGTATAGGAGAACCTATGTCCAGCCTCGTCCCGCCTTTCACCTTTGAGACCGCCACCCAGAAAGTCCGTCTTGCCGAGGACGGCTGGAACAGCCGTGATCCCGAGCGCGTCTCGCTCGTCTATACGCCGGACAGCCGCTGGCGGAACCGCGCCGAATTCATCACCGGCCGCGCCGAGATTGTCGCCTTCCTCGCCCGCAAATGGGCAAAGGAGCTGGATTACCGACTGATCAAGGAGATCTGGGCCTTCACCGATCATCGCATCGCCGTGCGCTTCGCCTATGAATGGCACGATGACAGCGGCAACTGGTTCCGCTCCTATGGCAACGAGAACTGGGAATTCGACGCCGCCGGCTTGATGCAGCGCCGCTTCGCCTGCATCAACGACCTGCCGATCCGGGAATCGGAGCGCAAGTACCATTGGCCGCTCGGCCGGCGGCCGGACGACCATCCCGGTCTGACCGAGCTCGGCCTCTAAACAAGCCAAGGAAGCCGCGGGTGAAGACCATCTACGAACGCGCCGACATCGTGCCGTTGCTCGCGGAAATCTTCCGCGAGCTCGGTTATGAGGGCACGTCGCTCAGCCGCATCACCGAACGCACCGGCATCGGCAAGGGCAGCCTTTACCACTTCTTCCCCGGCGGCAAGGAGGAGATGGCGGGCGCAGTGCTCGCCGACGTCGATGCCTGGTTCGAACATGCGATCTATCAGCCGTTGAGAGAGGGCGACGCCCATCAGGCGATCGCGGCGATGTGGACTGATGTGAACGATTATTTCCGCTCCGGGGGCCGCATCTGCCTCGTCGGCGCCTTCGCGGTTGACGAGACCCGGGAACGGTTTTCGGCAGCGATCGGCGACTATTTCGTCCGCTGGATCGACGCCTTGCGTTCGGCGCTGATGCGGGCAGGCTGCCCTGAGGGGGAGGCGCAAACGCTCGCCGAGGAGGGCGTCGCGGGTATTCAGGGCGCGCTGGTGCTGTCGCGTGCGCTCGACGACAGGATGGTTTTCACCCGATCATTGAACACGCTGGCGAAACGGCTAGATGCTGTGATGCGATGAGGGGGCTGTACTACGATGAGGGGCGGTCAACCGCTGGGACGTTTATTGCACCTTTGAAAAATTCACCCGGCCACGAGTGACTGGCCGGGGCATTGATCGGGCGCTGGACAGCGCTCGAGCTTACATCGGTACTGCTTTGCGTCTATTTCAGCGTTGTTGTTGAGGCTGCTGGGCCGGACGCGTATTTTCCCGTTCAGGGCGAATCTGGCGCCATTCGTTTTCCATCTGGTCGACGACATGCTGGGGAATGGTGGTTTGGGTATTGGCGGGCGTCTGCATCGGAAGTCTCCTCTTTCGGGGTCAAGGCTTCAGGGCAGGAAGATGCATTGCACAAGACAAAAGGCGTGTAAATCAGTGGTTTAAACACTTTAAACGATTAAATGAATTTTAATCGATTAACACGGTTTTAACCATGATATTTTTGGGAAGCGCGGAATGGTTGTCCACTTGGACCGAAGGTTCTTTTTCGAGGCTGTGGGGGACGGGCTCTTCAAAGGAAAGCTGACTCATCCTCAGGTAGTGGGTATCACGGCGATTCTCGACGCCTGGGAAGAACGGTTTGCCGATGCCGACCGGCGGTGGCTCGCCTATATCCTCGCAACCGCTTACCACGAGACCGCTTATACGATGCAGCCGGTGCGCGAGACGCTGGCGGAAAGCGATGGGCGCGCGGTCGAGATCCTCGAGACGGCCTTTGCCGCAGGCCGGCTCTCCTGGGTGAGGACGCCCTACTGGCGGCCGGACGAGGATGGTCGCAGTTGGCTCGGACGCGGCCTGGTGCAGCTCACCCATAAGCGGAACTACGAGGCGATGAGTGTGCTGACGGGGATCGACCTCGTTGCCGATCCCGACCGGGCGATGGAGATGGATGCGGCGGTGACGATCCTGATCGAGGGCATGCTGCAGGGCAGCTTTACCGGCCACAAGCTCGCCGATCACCTGAACGCGACGACCGCGGATTGGGTGAATGCGCGCCGCATCGTCAACGGCACCGACCGGGCGGAAAAGCTCGCCGCCTATGCCATGGTCTTCGATGCGGCGATACGTCCCGATGCGGCCCGTAGCATGCTCGCGCGGTTGAAGGCCTGGGGCGCGCATGTTATCGCCCGGCTGATAGCTGGAGCACGGCGCGTCCGATAGGATGCGCCAGGGGCGCTCCATCATTTTGATAAATCTGACAGGAGCTTCAGCGTGATCCGTCATATCGTCTTCTTCACCGTGCAGGAGGAACATCTGCAGGAGGTGAGGGCCGGGCTTTCTATACTGACCGGCATTCCGCATGCGCGGCTGCTGGAAATCGGCACCAATGTGAAGACCGATCAGCTGGGCACCGAGATCGATCTCGTGGTCTATGGCGAATTCGACGATGAGGCGGCCCTTGCCGCCTACAAGGCGCATCCCGATTATCAGCTCTCGATCGATCGCGTGCGGCCGCTCCGGGAAAAGCGCATCGCCGCCGACTACGATAACCGCACGGCAGTGACGCGGCCGCTCTGACTGGCGCAAGCGTTCGGCCACGCCGTATTCCAGTAAAATTTCAAATGGATGAATGATTTTCCGGATTCGGATCGCTGCGAAGCTGACTCGGCTTCTGAGCCACCGGATTCAACTTTCGAAAAAGCGGCGGCAAGCGATTCAAAAGATTCGTCAAAAGGGGCTGCTGGTTCATGGTCTGGCTGCCGCAGCGGTTGCGGCGCGCGGGCGAAAAGCCGCTCTCGTCCATGCGTGGATGATAATCAGGAGACATTAAGAATGGTTGATTCCGATGCGTGGGCGCCGCGCACCAGCGCCATCAGCATCAGCACGAAGATGAGCGACAATGCCGCCAGAACGGCGCAGGCGGCGAGCGCCGGGCCGGTGCCGGCGCGGTCGAGGATGGCGGTGAAGATGACGGGGGCGATGGCGTTGGCGAGATTCTGCGGCAGCGACAGCCGGGCCGATTGCAGTCCGAATTCGCGCGGTGAGAACAGCGCCAGCGGCAGCAGCGCGCGGGCGACGGTCATGACGCCGGTGCCGAACCCGTAGAACAGGACGAAGGTGACGAGCAGCGGCGTCGACGGGCTGGCAACCAGCATAATAACGAAGCTGATCATCATCAGGCTGATGCCCATCGCCGCGCTGAGCATGGGGTTGCCGCGCCGGCCGAGCAGCATGTCGAGGAAACGTGCCGAGATGCCGAGGATGCCGCGTGCCGAGCCGAGCTGTAGCGCAAAGACCGGCGAAGCGCCGGACTGGCGGAAGATTTCGAGCAGCGATGGCGAGATGCCGAAAGTGACGAAGGTCGAGATCGTCGTTGCCGCGGCGATCAGCAGGAAGGCTTTGCGCTTCTTGGCCTTCGACAGCGGCACCGGAGCGATTTCGGCTGTGCCGCCATCGACATGTGTTGCAATCGGCTTCGGCAGGGCGAAAAGATGCAGCGGCAGGCAGATGAAGAATTGTAGCGCCGCACAGACCAGGAAGGTGAGGCGCCAGCCGACCGCCTCGTTGAGCAGGCTGAGGATCGGCCAGAAGATGGCGCTCGAAAGCCCGGTGAACAGCATCAGGATGGCGATGACGCGTTTGCCGTTCGCTCCTTCGCGCTCGACGACGGCGGTATAGGCCGGCGCCGACAGGCCAAATGCGCCGCCGATGCCGATGATGATCCAGGCGCTGGCATAAAGCACGATGCCGTTTGCGGCGGCAAGCAGAAGCAGGCCAAGCGCAAAGGTCAGCGAGGCGGCCGAAAGCACCCGGGCAGCACCATAGCGGCCGAGCCATCGGCCGGTCGCCGGACTGACAATGGCGCTGACCACCATCATGATCGTCAGGCCGGCAAACACCACTTCGTTCGCCAGGCCGAGATCCGGCGCCACGACGCGGCCCATGACCCCGAGCATGTCGAACGTCGTGCCCCAGCCGATCAGCTGGGTAACGGCAAGGACGGAGACCGTCTGCGCCGAGCGGAAGCGGGAGGATTCTGGCATTGGTGCTGAAACGGTCTGAAATGGGGGCAGCAAGGACATAACAGGTTCAACCGGCCGGTGAAAGCTGCGGTCGGCGCAAAACGGAACGGCGCGGCCGATTCGCAGACAAAGACTGTGGTGTCGGTCCCGCGGCTTCCCGCCTTCATGAGAGGTGATGAAGAACGCGTGGATCCCAAGCCTGGAGGGCATCGTTTTTAGACGCGACGGCGGCCGCCGGAGCTTGCCGTGGCGGCGGTTGCCAGGCGTTGAAACAGGCTCTCCCGAACAGTCGAGAACAGTTCTAAACACCCTGCATTACAGCGCATTCATTTGCCATTCAGGTCGCGTGAGTACATATTCGGGGCAAGTTGGCATTACCTTGAAAGCATAACACATGGCCTTTCCTCTGAGCGTCGCAGCATTGGCCGCCGGACTGGTGGTATCGGCGCCCTCACCGGACGCCACGAGCACTTTTGTCGTGCGTATCGGAGGCGATTGCAGCGCCGCCGCAGCCCAGGTCGTCGAGCAGACCGGCGGCCAGCTGCTGTCCGTGCAACCGGTGGGCGATACCTGCATCATCACCGTTCTTGTGCAGGGCAATGGACAGCGCCCACGCAAAGTCACGGTAAAGGTTCCGATGTAGGCGGAATCGGCTTATTCAGGACATTGATTGATTTGAAGCGGACGAAGGCGGACCGATGCGCATCCTGGTAGTCGAAGACGACGTTAATCTGAACCGGCAGCTGGCCGACACGCTGAAGGAGGCGGGCTATGTCGTCGACCAGGCGTTCGATGGCGAGGAAGGCCATTTCCTCGGCGACACCGAACCCTATGACGCCATCATCCTCGATATCGGCCTGCCGGAGTTGGACGGGGTCACCGTTCTAGAAAAATGGCGTGGCGCCGGCCGCGGCGTGCCGGTGCTGATCCTGACGGCCCGCGACCGCTGGAGCGACAAGGTCGCTGGCATCGACGCCGGTGCCGACGACTACGTCACCAAGCCCTTCCATGTCGAGGAAGTGCTGGCCCGCATTCGGGCGCTGATCCGGCGTGCGGCCGGGCATTCCTCATCCGAGATCATCTGCGGACCGGTGCGGCTCGATACCAAATCCTCGAAGGCGACGGTCAACGGCGCGACGCTGAAGCTGACCTCGCACGAATATCGCCTGCTTTCCTATCTCATGCACCACATGGGCGAGGTCGTTTCGCGCACGGAACTGGTCGAGCATATGTACGACCAGGATTTCGACCGTGATTCCAACACGATCGAGGTCTTCGTCGGCCGCCTGCGCAAGAAAATGGGGGTCGATCTGATCGAAACGGTGCGCGGTCTCGGTTATCGTATCCAAGCCCCGAAACATGCGAATTAAGTCGCTCACCGCACGTGTGTTGCTGTTGACCACGGTCTGGTCGACGGTGGCGCTGGTGGTGATCGGCCTCTTGATCTCCACCCTCTACCGCAAGAGCGCCGAACGCGGTTTCCAGGATCTGTTGCGGGCGCAGCTCTATAACGTCATCAATTCGGTGACGATCGGCGATCAGGGCGCGCTGAGCGGCAGCCCGCAGCTCGGCGACCTGCGTTTTGCCCAGCCGAAGACCGGCTGGTACTGGGTGGTGGAGCCGCTCGGCACCTATACGACCGCACCGCTGGTCTCGCCTTCGCTCGGCTCGGCGCTCATTCCGGTTCCCTCGGTCGTCGAGGCGCCCTTCGACAAGAATTACGAGCGCTACTATCAGGTGACGGATGCTTCCGGAAACCGCGTGCAGGTGGCCGAGACCGAAGTGGTGCTCGATACCGACGGCCGCGCGGCGCGCGTCCGCGTCACCGGCAATGTCGATGTCGTCGAAGACGACGTGCGCACCTTTTCCCACAGCCTCTATCTGGCGCTCGCCGGTTTCGGCGTCGGCAGCCTGATCGTCAACGCGCTGGCGATTCTCTACGGCCTGAAGCCGCTCGACAAGGCACGCGCCGCGCTGGAGCGCATCCGCGCCGGTGAAAGCGAACAGTTGAAAGGCGACTTCCCGCGTGAAATCCTGCCGCTCGCCAACGAGGTGAATGCGCTGATCGACAGCAACCGGCGCATCGTCGAGCGGGCCCGCATGCAGGTCGGCAATCTCGCGCATTCGCTGAAGACGCCGATCGCCGTGCTTCTCAACGAGGCGCGCGTGCTGGAGAAATCCCATGGTGAGCTGGTGCGCAGCCAGGCGGAAGCGATGCAGGGGCAGGTGCAGTCCTATCTCAATCGGGCGCGTATCGCCGCGCAGCGCGAATCCGTGCTTGCCCGCACCGATGCCGAGCCGGCGCTGGAGCGGCTGGTGCGCGTCATGCGCCGGCTGAACGTCGATACCGAATTCGATCTCGTCGTCTCGCCGCCGCATCTGGCCGTTGCCATGGAGCAGCAGGATCTCGAGGAGACCGTCGGCAATCTCCTGGAAAATGCGGCGCGTTTTGCCAAAAGCCGGGTGCGGCTTTCGGCCATCGAGGCCGGCGAGGATGTGAAGGGGGTGGAGGCGAGCGGGCGCCGCCATTGGGTGGAACTCGCCGTCGAGGATGACGGGCCGGGCCTGGAGCCGGACCAGATCCGCGAGGCGCTGAAGCGCGGCCGCAGGCTCGACGAAAGCAAGCCTGGAACCGGGCTCGGCCTTTCGATCGTCACCGAGATTTCCAATGAGTACCAGGGACGGCTCGAGCTTTCCCGTGGTGAATGGGGCGGGCTGAAGGCCAAGCTTATCCTGCCTGGCGTCACAAAGGATGTTGCATGAGCAACTGCTTGATGTCACAAAGATACTGGCAAATGTATAGCATGCTTTGCCTTAATGCTGACACGGGGACGCTGCACTTCGATCGGCTGAAATTGACCCCTGATCGTGGTTCGACGCAATGATTTTACGCTCGCAAGGCATGATCGCTTCCGCTCTTCTCGTCGCCGTCGCGCTATGCGGCTGCACGACGACGAAGAGTGCTGCTTCGCGCGGCGTTTTTTCGAGCAAGCCCTCGGCATCGGCCGCCTTCATCACCGCGCTGCAGGGCGGCATCGTCGGCCGCAGCGGCGTGAGCTTGAACGACAGCGACAAGCAGCGGGCGCTCGAGGCGGAATATCGGGCGCTGGAAGGCGCCGCCGTCGGCCAGCCGGTGCTCTGGACCGGCAAGGACGTGACCGGCAAGGTGGTGGCGGCGGCACCCTATCAGGTCGGTTCGCAGAACTGCCGGCAATATACCCACACGCTGACCGTCGACGGCAAGGACACGGTGGCGCGCGGCGCTGCCTGCCGCAACGACGACGGCAGCTGGTCGCCGCTCTGAATTGCGGCCAATAGAGCGCCGCGCGTCCGACAGGACGCTCTATCACTTTAAATGGCGCATAATCCTTTCCGAAAATCGATTCCGATTCTCGGGGTTATGCGCTAGCCTCAAATCTTCGTCATTCCGGCTTTGGCAGTTGGAATGAAGGCGCGCTTCACGTATTTGGGCGACATGCTGTTCTGGATTCTCGTTGCCGCTTTGACGGCAGCCCTCGCCGTCATCCTGCTCTACCCCCTTCTGCGCGGAGCGAAGGCGGCGGATAATATCCGTGCGGGGGAGGCGGCGGTCTATCGCGACCAGTTGCGTGAACTCGACCGCGATCTCAATGGCGGGCTGATCACCCCGGAGGAGGCTGATTACGCCAGGGCGGAAATCGGCCGGCGGCTGATCGCCGTCTCTGCCGACGAGCCGGAGCAAACGCCGAAACCCGCCCGGCATCACCGTTTCACCGAAGCCTTCGTTCTCCTGGTCCTGCCGGTTCTCGGGCTCTGTCTTTATTTGACGACGGGCAGGCCGGACCTGCCCTCGCAGCCGCTCGAAGCGCGGCTGGAAAATCCTGGCAACGACGTGGCGGTGCTGATCGCCAAGGCGGAACGGCACTTGGCTGAGAAGCCCGATGACGGCAAGGGCTGGGACGTGCTGGCGCCGATCTATTTCCGCACGATGCGCGTCAACGATGCGCAACTGGCCTATCGCAATGCCATCCGGCTTCTCGGCCCGAGCCCCGTCCGGCTCGACGGCCTTGCCGAGACGCTGATGGCGGTCTCCGACGGCGTGGTGACGGAAGAGGCGCGGCAGGTGCTGGAACAATCGCTGACGCTCGAACCTGACAATCCGCGCGCCCGCTTCTATATCGCCCTCAGCATGGAGCAGGCGGGACTGCCGAACGAGGCGCGCCAGGCCTTCGAGGCGCTGGCAAAACAATCGCCATCAGATGCGCCCTGGCTGCCGCTGGTTAACCAGCATATCGCCATGAACGGCGGCGCGCCGGCCGGCACTGATCCGGCTGCCCCGGGCGCCAATCCTGCTGCCCCGGGCGCGAATCCGGCGACCCCCGGCAATCCCACGCAGCAAGACGTGGCGGCGGCAGAGAATATGAGCGCCGGCGACCGGCAGCTGATGATCCGCGGCATGGTCGAGAGCCTCGACGCCAAGCTCAGCGAGGATCCGAACAATTTCGAGGGCTGGATACGGCTCGTCCGCTCTTACGCCGTATTAAACGACAAGGATCGCGCCGCCGGCGCCTTGAAGCGTGGGCTTGCGGCCTTTCCGCCGCCCGGCGAACAGGGCAGGCAATTGCTGGCGCTTGCCAGGGAATTCGGCATAGCCACGGAGGGAGCGACGCAATGACGCGCAAGCAGAAGCGCCTCGCGGTGATTGCGGGCGGGATGGGCTTCATCCTCGCCGCCGTGCTGCTGGTGATGTTCGCCTTCAGCCAGTCGGTCGCCTACTTCTACATGCCGGCCGATCTCGCCAAGACGCCGGTGGCGCCGGAAACCCGCATCCGCCTCGGCGGCCTGGTCGGTGAGGGCAGTGTCGTGCGCGGCACCGGCTCGACGGTGGAGTTTGCCGTCACCGACGGCAGCACCAATGCCGTGAAGGTCAAATATACCGGCATCCTTCCCGATCTCTTCCGCGAGGGGCAGGGTGTCGTCACCGAAGGCATGTTCGCCGCTGGAACGAACGTCTTCGTCGCCGACACCGTACTTGCCAAGCATGATGAGACCTATATGCCGAAGGATGTGGCCGACAGGCTGAAATCCCAGGGGCTGTGGAAGGAAGGCCAAGGCCAGGAAAACCCGGGGAAGGAAGCTCAGGGCCAGGAAGTAAAGGGACAGCAAGTGAAGGCGACGCCATGATCATCGAGATCGGCCATTACGCGCTGGTGCTGGCGCTGGCAACTGCGCTCATCCTCTCCATCGTGCCGGTGATCGGAGCCCGTCGTCATGACCGGGCGATGATGGATGTGGCGACGATCGGCTCGCTGGCGATGTTTGCGCTCGTGGCCTTCTCCTTCGGTGTGCTGACCTATGCCCATGTCGTCTCGGATTTCTCGGTCGAGAACGTCTGGGAGAATTCGCATTCGCTGGTGCCGCTGCTCTACAAATATTCCGGCGTCTGGGGCAATCACGAGGGATCGATGATGCTCTGGCTGTTGATCCTGACGCTGTTCAGCGCGCTGGTCGCCATCTTCGGCCGCAATCTGCCGGAGACGCTGAAAGCCAACGTATTGGCCGTGCAAGCCTGGATTTCGGTCGCCTTCACGCTGTTCATCCTTTTGACCTCCAATCCCTTCCTCCGACTCGATCCGGCGCCGGCCGAGGGCCGCGATCTCAACCCGGTTCTTCAGGATGTCGGCCTCGCGATCCATCCGCCGCTGCTCTATCTCGGTTATGTCGGCTTCTCCGTCTGCTTCTCCTTTGCCGTTGCGGCCCTCCTGGAAGGGCGCATCGACGCCGCCTGGGCGCGCTGGGTGCGGCCCTGGACGCTGGCTGCCTGGACCTTTCTGACACTCGGCATCGCCATGGGCTCCTACTGGGCCTATTACGAGCTCGGCTGGGGCGGCTGGTGGTTCTGGGACCCGGTGGAAAACGCCTCCTTCATGCCGTGGCTCGCCGGCACCGCACTGCTGCATTCGGCGCTTGTCATGGAAAAGCGCGAGGCGCTGAAAATCTGGACGGTGCTGCTCGCCATCCTCACCTTCTCGCTGTCGCTGATGGGCACCTTCCTGGTGCGCTCCGGCGTGCTGACCTCGGTGCATGCCTTTGCCAGCGATCCCTCCCGCGGCGTCTTCATTCTCTGCATCCTGCTGATCTTCATCGGCGGGGCGCTGTCGCTCTTCGCCTTCCGCGCGCCGAAGCTGTCGACCGGCGGGCTGTTTGCGCCGATTTCACGCGAGGGCGCGCTCGTCGTCAACAATCTGATCCTGACCGTCGCCTGCGGCACGGTGCTCACAGGCACGCTCTATCCGCTGCTGCTGGAAACGCTGACCGGCGACAAGATTTCCGTCGGAGCGCCCTTCTTCAACCTGACCTTCGGCCTGCTGATGGCGCCGCTGGTCGTCATCGTGCCCTTCGGGCCGATGCTGGCCTGGAAGCGCGGCGATCTGCTCGGCGCCCTGCAGCGGCTCTATGTCGTCGCAGGTCTGGCCTTCCTTGCCGCGGTGGTCTTCTTCTACATCCAACATGGCGGGCCGGTGCTTTCGGTGCTCGGCCTCGCTGCCGGGCTGTTCCTGATCCTCGGTGCGGTAGCCGATCTCTGGTACCGCGCCGGCATCGGCAAGGTCGCAGGCCGTCTCGCCTGGCGCCGGCTTTCCGGCCTGCCGCGTTCGGCCTTTGGCACGGCTCTTGCCCATGCCGGGCTCGGCGTCACCGTGCTCGGCATCGTTGCGGTGACGACGTTCGAGAGCGAGTATGTCATCGAGATGAAGCCCGGTGAGGTGACCGAGGCCGGCGGTTACAGCCTGCATTTCGACGGCATGCAGCCGGCGACCGGGCCGAATTATACCGAGGACCGCGGCCACTTCACCATCCGGCGTGCCGGCGTCGCGGTTGCCGATACCTGGTCGGCCAAGCGCCTCTATACCGCTCGGCAGATGCCGACGACGGAGGCGGGCATCCTGACCTTCGGGCTCAGCCAGCTCTATGTTTCCCTGGGTGACGCCACCAAGGACGGTGGCATTGTCGTGCGTATCTGGTGGAAGCCGTTTATTCTCTGCATCTGGGGCGGAGCGGTATTCATGGCCTTCGGCGGCCTCGTCTCGCTCAGCGACCGGCGCCTGCGTGTCGGCGCCCCGCGCCGCAAGGCGAAGCCGGCAAGGCCGGCAGCTCCCGCAATGGAGCCGGCGGAATGATGCGGCGTCTGCTCCTGGCTCTTGCTTTGCTGCTGATGGCGGCCCCCGCCTTCGCCGTCAATCCGGACGAGGTGCTGGCCGATCCGGCGCTCGAGGCGCGCGCCCGCGCCCTTTCGGCGGAACTGCGCTGCATGGTCTGCCAGAACCAGTCGATCGACGATTCCAACGCCGATCTCGCCAAGGACCTGCGCCTGCTGGTGCGCGAGCGCATCACCGATGGCGACAGCGACGAGGCGGTGCTGAACTATATCGTCTCGCGCTACGGCGAGTTCGTGCTCTTGAAGCCGCGTGTCAGCATGAAGACGGTGCTGCTCTGGGGCGCACCGGTACTGCTGGTGCTCGCCGGCGGGCTGTCGCTGCTGGTTTTTGCGCGCAAGAGGGCGGGCAAGCCGACCGGCAGCAAGCTGACGGCTGATGAACAGGCGAAGCTGAGCGAGCTACTGAAGAAATAGCCGATCGGGCCGAGCCAGTTGCCGCATCCAGGCCGCCGGAGAAACCAGCGGCGCGTTCTGGGCGAAAGCAAACATTGCAAACATTACCAACTTTTCATTGGCCGGACAGTTCGCAGTAAGGTGCGGCGTCCTATATCTTTACTCATCGACTGATCCGGCGCCGCCGGTCTGAAGATTTAAGAACAAGAGAAGGTGCTCCAATGCTGAAGAATTTCAACGGACGTCCGTCCCTCGCCACTGTGCTCAAGGCTTCTACCGTCGCCGGTATCGCAGCCGCTGTGCTTGCAACCGGCGTTCCGCTCGAAATCACCCGGTCTTATGCCGAAGCTGTCAAAGTTCAGGCGCCTGCCGTTCCGAGCTTCGCCAACGTCGTCGACGCCGTTTCACCGGCTGTCGTTTCCGTCCGGGTCGAAAACCGCGTCAATCCCGTCTCCGACAACAACAATGACGGCTTCTCCTTCGATTTCAACGGCCGCGGCTTCGACGACCTTCCCGATGATCATCCGCTGAAGCGGTTCTTCAAGCAGTTCGGCCAGGATCCGAACGATCAGCAGGGCCATTCCCGGCGCTTCGGCCAGAACGGGCCGAATGGCGGCCCGAATGGTCCGGGCGGCAAGGGTCGCCTCCGCCCCGTCGCTCAGGGCTCCGGCTTCTTCATCTCCGAGGATGGTTACATCGTCACCAACAATCACGTCGTTTCCGATGGCCAGGCCTTCGTCGCGGTCATGAATGACGGCACCGAGCTTGATGCCAAGCTGATCGGCAAGGATCCGCGCACCGACCTCGCCGTGCTGAAGGTCGACGGCAAGGGCAAGAAGTTCACCTACGTCAACTGGGCCGACGACAATAACGTCCGCGTCGGCGACTGGGTCGTTGCCGTCGGCAACCCCTTCGGCCTCGGCGGCACGGTCACGGCCGGCATCGTCTCGGCTCGCGGCCGCGATATCGGCTCCGGTCCCTATGACGATTACCTGCAGGTGGATGCCGCCGTGAACCGCGGCAACTCCGGCGGCCCGACCTTCAACCTCAGCGGCGAAGTCGTCGGCATCAATACCGCGATCTTCTCGCCGTCGGGCGGCAGCGTCGGCATCGCCTTCGCCATTCCCGCCTCGACTGCCAAGGACGTCGTCGCCGATCTGATGAAGGACGGCCAGGTCTCGCGCGGCTGGCTGGGTGTCCAGATCCAGCCGGTGACCAAGGACATCGCCGAATCCATCGGCCTTTCCGAGCCGAGCGGCGCCCTCGTCGTCGCCCCGCAGGCCGGATCGCCGGGTGACAAGGCCGGCATGAAGGCCGGCGACGTCGTCACCGCGCTGAACGGTGAGACGATCAAGGATGCCCGTGATCTCAGCCGCCGCATCGGCGCGATGCAGCCGGGCAGCAAGGTCGAGCTTTCGGTCTGGCGCGCCGGCAAGGCCCAGCCTCTCACCGTCGAACTCGGCACGCTGCCGATCGACCAGAAGGATGCGTCCGCCGATGACAACAACCAGCCGCAGCAGCAGCCTGAGGCACCGGCTTCCGAGAAGGCGCTTGCCGATCTCGGCCTGACGGTCGGACCCTCCGATGACGGCAAGGGTCTGGCGATAACAGGCATCGACCCGAACTCCGATGCCGCCGACAAGGGCATCAAGGAAGGCGAGACGATCACCTCGGTCAACAACCAGGAGGTCTCCAGCGCCGACGATATCGTCAAGGTGCTGAACCAGGCGAAGAAGGACGGGCGCACCCGCGCGCTCTTCCAGATCCAGTCCAGTGAGGGGAGCCGTTTCGTAGCGCTTCCGATCAACGGCCAGGGCTGATCCTTAAGAAAACGAGAGCCGTGCGGACGAAACTCCGCACGGCTCTATTCTTCTGACCTTTGAAGGATGATCGCGATGAGCGCCACCCCGCAGGAAGATGCTTTGAGCCTTGCCGAAACGCAGCCGGCGGGTAATGTCGGCCGCATGAAGATTCTCATCATCGAAGATGATCTCGAAGCCGCGGTCTACCTCACGAAAGCCTTTCGCGAGGCGGGCATCGTCGCCGATCACGCCAGCGACGGCGAGAGCGGCCTGTTCATGGGGTCGGAAAATGCCTACGACGTCATCGTCATCGACCGCATGCTGCCGCGACGCGATGGGCTTTCCGTCATCAGCGAGCTGCGCCGCAAGGCCATCCATACGCCGGTCCTCATCCTCTCCGCGCTCGGCCAGGTCGACGACCGCGTGACCGGTCTTCGTGCCGGCGGCGATGATTACCTGCCGAAGCCTTATGCCTTCAGCGAGTTGCTGGCGCGCGTCGAGGTGCTCGGCCGCCGCAAGGGCACGCCGGATCAGGACGTCGTCTATCGCGTCGGCGATCTCGAACTCGACCGGCTCTCCCATGAGGTGCGCCGCGGCGGCAAGGAGATCCCGCTGCAGCCGCGCGAATTCCGCCTGCTCGAATATCTGATGAAGAATGCCGGCCAGGTGGTGACCCGCACCATGCTGCTCGAAAACGTCTGGGACTATCACTTCGACCCGCAGACCAACGTCATCGACGTCCATGTCTCGCGCCTGCGCTCGAAGATCGAGAAGGACTACAGCCAGCCGCTCCTGAAGACCATTCGCGGCGCGGGGTATATGATCAAGGATGAGGGATGAGCCGTTTCAAGGTTCTCTTCAAGTCCACCGCAGTCCGCCTTTCGGCACTCTATATCCTGCTTTTCGCCATCTGCGCCGCGACGCTCGTCTTCTATGTGACGGCAATGTCGGAGCGGCTGCTGACGGGCCAGATCCGCGACGCCGTCAGGCAGGAGGTGGAGCAGGTGCAACGCGCCTATGACTCCGGTGGCATGAACCTTCTCCTGCGCACGATGGAGCGGCGTGCCCGCCAGCCGGGCGCCAACCTCTACATCATTGCCGGTCCCTCGGGCGATATTCTCGCCGGCAACGTCGCGTCGGTGCAGCCGGGTGTCTTCGAGGAGATCGGCTGGACCTCCGCGCCCTTCGGCTACCAGCGTTATACCGACAGCGGCGTCGAGCGCCGCCACAAGGCGATTGCCAATATCTTCGTACTCGACAATGGCCTCAGAATCCTGATCGGCCGCGACCTCGGCGACCCCGAGCGTTTCCGTCTGCTGGTGCGCCAGGCGCTGATGGTGGCCTTGGCGATCATGGGGCTTGGCGCCATCATCATCTGGTTCGGCATCGGCCGCAACGCGCTGAAACGCATCGACCGCATGTCGGATGCGAGCAAGAAGATCATGGCCGGCGACCTGTCGCAGCGCCTGCCGGTGGGCGGATCCGGCGATGAATTTGACCGCTTGTCGATGTCTTTGAATACCATGCTGGAGCGCATCGAGAAGCTGAACGAAGGCCTGCGGCAGGTCTCCGACAACATCGCCCACGATCTCAAGACGCCGTTGACGCGGCTGCGCAACAAGGCGGCCGATGCGCTCGATATCGCCGATGGCGAGACGCGGCGCACCGCGCTCGAAGGCATCATTTCCGAATCGGACCAGCTGATCCGCACCTTCAACGCGCTGTTGATGATCTCCCGCGTCGAGGCCGGATCGGTCGCCGCCGAGATGTCGCCGGTGGAGCTTTCGGCCATCGTCTCCGATAGCGCCGAGCTTTACGAACCGGCGGCGGAGGAGGCGGGGCTTGGCTTGAGCTCCAGCATCGAACCCGATGTCGAGGTGCAGGGCAATCGCGAACTGATCGGCCAGGCGATCTTCAACCTGCTCGACAATGCCATCAAATATTCTTCCGATACGGAAGGGGCGGGCAAGGTAACACTGAAGCTCGCCCGCCGCCCGGATGGCATCTGCCTTTCGGTGGCCGACCATGGGCCGGGCGTTCCGGCCGACAGGCGCGACGACGTGGTGAAGCGCTTCGTCCGCCTCGACGAAAGCCGGTCGAAGCCGGGAACGGGGCTCGGGCTTTCACTGGTGGAAGCGGTGATGGAACTGCACAACGGTCGGTTGGAACTCTCCGATACCGATCCCGACAAGCCCGAAAAGCGCGGATTGACCGTCAGCATGATCTTCCCCGCCAAGGCTGCCTGATTGCCGAGACCGATGATCGGCTGAATCGCGTATTGGCGGTTTTCCACCTAGACCCTAGTTTAATGCCGATCGAAGGAGGCGTTCCCGCGATTCTGCGTGGTCGTTTCCCTCGAGCATGTCGCGCCAAAGTGTGCAGCGGTTTTGCGATAACGGCATGCGTAAAACAAAGGCCTAAAGCGCAAGGAGCGAATCTGAAAGATCGCGATGCGCTTTAGGCGCTAAGGCAGGGAGAGCGCATGCTGACGAAATCGACGCATGGTCTGAAGGATGTGGCCGAAGGGCTGCTGCGTCCGCTGAACCAGACGGAGTTGAAGCTGGCGCTGGCCGACCTTCAGGAGGCCGGCAGACACGAGCCGTCGGTGGCTGCGATGCTGAAGACGGAGAGCCCGCTTCGCGATTTCATTGCGGCCGTGCTGACGCTGTCGCCTTATCTGCGCGAAATGGTCAATCTCGACCCGGTCGTCCTCGCTGGCGCCATCACTGAACCGCTGGAGCCGCAGATCGAGGCGCTGGTTGCCGAGGCGCGGCGCTGCTGGCAACCGGACGGCGAGGGGGCAGCTCCCTCGGAATCCGTGGTGATGAGCAGGTTGCGCGTCATCAAGCGCAAGGTGGCCTTCCTCGTTGCGCTCGCCGATCTCGCGCGTATCTTCGACGGCCGGGCGACGACGGCTTGGCTGAGCGAGCTTGCCGAAGCTTCGGTTGCCGCCGCGATCGACCATCTGCTGCTGGCGGCGCATGAGGGTGGAAAGCTGCGGCTGCCGGATATGGCGGCGCCGAGCGACGGCTCCGGGCTGATCGTGCTCGGCATGGGCAAACTCGGCGCATCCGAACTCAACTATTCCTCCGATATCGACCTCGTCGTCGTCTTCGACGAACAGGCAGGAATCGTGCCCGACCCGGATGACGCGATCGAGATTTTCCCCAGGATGATGCGGCGGCTGGTGCGCATCCTGCAGGAGCGGACAGCGGACGGCTACGTCTTCCGCACCGATCTCAGACTGCGCCCCGATCCCGGCTCGACACCGCTGGCGATCCCGGTCGATGCGGCGATGATCTACTATGAGGGCAGGGGCCAGAACTGGGAGCGGGCGGCCTTCATCAAGGCGCGCGCGGTTGCCGGCGACTTGACCGCGGGCGGCGAATTCCTGCGCGGGCTAGCCCCGTTCGTCTTCCGCAAATATCTCGATTACGCGGCGATTGCCGATATCCATTCGATCAAGCGGCAGATTCATGCGCATAAGGGCCACGGCGCCATTGCGGTCAAGGGTCATAACGTCAAGCTCGGCCGCGGCGGCATTCGCGAGATCGAATTCTTCGTCCAGACGCAGCAGCTGATCGCCGGCGGCCGCATGCCGGCATTGCGTGGCCGGGCGACGGAGGAGACGCTCGGTGAACTCACCAAGGCGAAATGGATCGACGCGGAAACCCGTGACGAACTGACGGAGGCCTACTGGTTCCTGCGCGATGTCGAGCATCGCATCCAGATGGTGCGCGACGAGCAGACCCACCTGCTGCCGGAGACAGATGCCGACCTGAAGCGCATCGCCTTCATGATGGGATTCAGCGACACGCCGAGCTTCACCGAACGGCTGGTCGGCGTGCTGAAGACCGTGGAGCGGCGTTATGCCCACCTCTTCGAGCAGGAGAGCAAGCTCTCGACCGACACCGGCAACCTCGTCTTCACCGGCCAGGGCGACGACCCGGATACGCTGGAGACGCTGAAGAAGCTCGGCTTCACCAGACCGTCCGACATTTCGCGCATCATCCGCACCTGGCACTACGGCCGCTACCGGGCGACGCAATCAGTCGAGGCGCGCGAAAGGCTGACGGAGCTGGCGCCGCAGCTCCTGCGGGTCTTCGGCGAAAGCAAGCGCGCCGACGAGGCGCTGCTGCGCTTCGACAGCTTCATCTCCGGCCTTCCCTCCGGCATCCAGCTGTTTTCGCTGCTCGGCAGCAACCCGGCGCTGCTGTCGCTGATCGTCAACATCATGTCCTCGGCGCCCCGGCTTGCCGAGGTGATTGCCGCCAGGCCGCATGTCTTCGACGGCATGCTCGATCCCGGCCTGATGGCCGAGCTGCCGACGCGCGACTATCTCGGCGAACGGCTGAAGGGCTCGCTTGCCCAGGCCCGCCACTATGAAGAGGTGCTCGACCGGCTGCGCATCTTCGCCGCCGAGCAGCGCTTTCTGATCGGCATCCGCCTGCTCACCGGTGCGATCAACGGCGGGATGGCCGCACGTGCCTTCACCCATCTCGCCGACCTCATCATTGCGGCGGCACTCGATGCCGTGGTCGGCGAGATGCGGGCAGCACACGGCGACTATCCCGGCGGGCGCATCGCGGTCGCCGGCATGGGCAAGCTCGGCAGCTTCGAGCTGACGGCCGGTTCCGACATCGATCTGATCCTGCTCTATGATTATGACGATGCGGCTTCCGAATCCGACGGGCCGAAGCCGCTCGATGCGACGCGTTACTTCACCCGCATCACCCAGAGACTGATGGCCGCCTTGTCGGCGCCGACCGCCGAAGGCGTGCTCTATGAGGTCGACATGCGGCTGCGCCCATCCGGCAACAAGGGGCCGGTCGCCACCCGCATCAATGCCTTCGGCAAATATCAGCGTGAAGAGGCATGGACCTGGGAGCATATGGCGCTCAGCCGCGCCCGGCTGATTTGCGGCGATGAGAGCCTGATCGCCGAGGCGGAACATATCGTCCGCGAGGTGCTGTCGGCCGATCGCGACATCGCCAAGGTGGCGCATGATGTCGCCGAAATGCGCGAACTGATCGACAAGGAAAAGCCGCCCTCCGGCCCGTGGGACCTGAAGCTCATTCCCGGCGGCGTCATCGATCTCGAATTCATCGCCCAGTATCTGGCGCTGATCGCGCCGACCAAGGGCGTCGGCATTGCCGTCAATGGGGTGAGCACCGGCGAAGCCCTGAAGGTGCTTGGCGAGCCGCTGATGACAACAGTCGATCTCGACATATGCCTCGAGGCCTTCACGCTTTATACCGGCCTTTCGCAACTGATCCGCCTCTCCATCGACGGCCTGTTCGATCCGAAGGAGGCGCCCGCGGGTCTCGTCGAACTCGTCTGCCGCGCCGGCGACTGCCCTGACATCAAGACGCTGGAAGCGGAGGTGAAGCGGCTGTCGAAAGCGGTTCGGAAAATATTCCTGAATGTCGTGAAAGCCTGATCTCACATCAGATGGAACGACCGCGAGGATTATCTCGAGCGTCGCCTGTCGGATTCTCGTTTAGCCAGTCGTCTTCAGGACAAAGCTATGGAGAACACCAATGACGATTACCATTACCGCTTTTGAACGGTCGCCCGATCGCGGCAGGGGTCTGGCGCGTGACATGCGCGTTCGCTGGGCGCTCGAAGAAGTGGGCCAGCCTTACGACGTTCGTCTTGTTTCGTTCAAGACGATGAGAGAACCCGCGCATCTCGCACTTCAGCCTTTCGGGCAGATCCCGACCTATGAGGAAGGCGATCTCGCTTTATTCGAGTCCGGCGCGATCGTCTTCCATATCGGCGAGCACCAAGCGGGCCTGCTGCCGAACGATGCGAATGCCCGGGCGCGCGCGCTCACATGGATGTTTGCCGCGCTCAACACGGTGGAACCGCCGATCTTCGACCGCGCTCTCGTCATGATCCTCGAGCGCGACAAGCCTTGGTACGACCATCGCCTTTCCGCCCTTGAGCACAGCATCCGGAAACGGCTGGCCGACCTCTCCCACCGTCTTGGCGATGCCGACTGGCTCGATGGTGCGTTCAGCGCCGGTGACCTGCTGATGGTGTCGGTGCTGCTCAGGTTGAAGGGATCTGCTATACTGGGGGAATATCCGAACCTCTCCGCCTATGTCGCCCGCGGCGAAACGCGGCCGGCATACAAGCGTGCTTTCGCCGCTCAGCTGGCGGTTTTCACCGCCGCATCGGCCGGTTGAAAAAGACCGGCTCTGGCCTGAGCTTAGATATCGTCAGGAATGCGCAGCGAGATCACGGTGCCGACCGCTTCGCGTGAGCGGATCTTCATGCGGCCGCCATGCAGCGAGGTCAGCGAGCGGGAGATGGCGAGCCCGAGGCCGGAGCCACCCTTGCTCTTGGCATATTGGCTCTGCACCTGCTCGAAGGGCTGGCCGATCTTCGACAGCGCCGAGCGTGGAATACCGATGCCGGTGTCGGCGATGGTGACGACGACGGCGCCGTCGACGCGGCGGGTGCGCACCGCGATGCGGCCGCCATTGTCGGTGAACTTCACCGCATTGGAGAGCAGGTTGAGCAGCACCTGTTTCATCGCCCGGCGGTCGGCCATCAGCGTTAGGCCGGAGCAGATGCGCTGTTCGATGACGATGTTCTTTTCAGCCGCGGGCATGGCGGTGAAGCGCAGGCTTTCCTCGATCAGCGGCACAAGATCGATGCGCTCGCAATGCAGCCTGACATGGCCGGCTTCGATCTTCGACATGTCGAGAATGTCGTTGATGACGTTGAGCAGATGTTTGCCGCTGTCATGAATATCGCGGGCATATTCGTCGTATTTCAGCGAGCCGAGCGGACCGAACATCTGGTTCTGCAGGATTTCCGAGAAGCCGAGGATGGCGTTGAGCGGCGTGCGCAGCTCATGCGACATGTTGGCGAGGAATTCCGATTTCGCCTTGTTGGCGGCCTCGGCGCGTTCCTTCTCCGCCTGGTAGTTGGCGTTGGCCGTCGAAAGCTCGGATTTCTGGATCTCCAGCGTCTGGCGCGAGGCGGACAGATCGCCGATCGTCGCCATCAGCCGGCGCTCGGATTCGCGCAGCCGCTCCTGATGGCGTTTCATCAGCGTGATGTCGGTGCCGACCGAGACCCTGCCGCCGTCGCGGGTGCGCCGCTCGTTGATCTGCAGCCAGCGCTCGTCGGCAAGCTGCACCTCCGTCGTACGCGAATAACCGGAGCCGTCGGCATCGGAAATCCGCCGTTCGATGACAGGCCGGGCGGCGGCGGCATTGACGGTCGAGCGCTCGGTGCCGGGCACGAGCACGCTGTCCGGCAGGCCATAGGCCTGCTGGAAATGCGTGTTGCACATGACCAGCCGATCGTTCTTGTCCCAGAGCACGAAGGCTTCCGAGGTGCATTCGATGGCGTCGGCCAGGCGCTGGTCGGCTTCTGCGTAGCGCTGGGCGAGCCGATGCTGTTCGGTCACGTCCATGGCGATACCGATCAGGTGCATCCGGCCGGAATTGCTGCGGATCACCTGGGCACGCGCCCGCATCCAGACATAGTGGCCGCCGGCATGGCGCATGCGGAAGATCTGATCGACCTGGCCGGAAGCGCCTTTGCCGATAGCTCGCGCAATCTCGTAGAGCCCGCCGTCATCGGGATGCATCAGTCGGGCGGCTTCGCCGAAACCCATCGTCTTGTCGGAGCCCGGCAGACCGAGCATGTCGTACATCGAGCGCGACCAGAAGAATTCGCGGTTCTCGAAATCGAAGTCCCAGAGGCCGCAGCGGCCGCGCGACAGCGCCGTCTCGACGCGCAGGTTCGATTCCAGGAAGATGTCGTCGGCGTCGCGGGCGCGCTTTACCTGCGTGTAATAGGCATAGAGGATGACGAGCAGGATGGAGGAGATGCCGGCAAACAGCGTGACGTTGAGCGCCAGTTCCTCGCGCCAGAGCCGGTCGATCTCGTCAAGCGAGGTGGCGGCGACGATATAACCGCCGGCATTGCCCATCAGCGTGATCTCGGCATAATGCGGCACGCCGCCGATCGTCGTTTCGATGACGCCGGCGCGATCGCCGAAGCGGCGGATCGCCGAGACCTCGGGGAAGAAATCGCCGACATTGCTGCCAACATGCGAAAGCCCGGCGGTGGTCGCGGCAAAAACCTTGCCGCTTGCCTGCACGAGCAGCACGAAAGCGCCGCTGTCCAGCCGGTCCTGCGGCAGGTATTTGGCGAGGCGGGCCTGCGCCCCGGTGATATCGCCGCTGTCGAAGATGTCGGCCGCATCGGCAAACACTGCAGAGGCGGTCGCCGCCGAAAGTGCGGTGGCATGGCGCGCCGAGGCCTCCAGACGCCCGTATTCGCTCATCATGCCGAAGAAGTGCGAGGCGGCGACGACGGAGAGGAAGGCGACGATCAGCGCCGGGATGGCCCGCTTCAAGACCAGCTCGGCCTTCGGCAGATAACGGAGAAGTGGTTCCGATGTCGCATGGCCCGAAAGGCTGTCGCGCCAGGCTTTGAGCCCGTCAAAATCGACACGCAGCCGTCCTCCGGCCACGGTTGCCCGCCGCACGTCCATCATCTCTTCGCCTGTCCCTCATGTGATTCGCGCGCCGCTCGCTCGAACCTGACCTAGAGAATCATGGGTGATTCGCCTTGTCCAGAGGCAAAGGTAAAAATCCGTTAACTATTTATAATTTCGGGTTTTTCCAGGTGATTCGAGGTGCTGGGCGACCGGCCGCCGATTTTCTCCTGATGGCCGGTCGAAGCAAATTACCCTTTAAGCGTGCGCTCGACGATATCGCGCACGTCGGTCGAAAGATCGGCGGCTCGCTCGATCTCGATCAGCGCCGAGCGGGCGTGATCGGCACGCACGGGTTCGAGCGAGCGCCAGGAGCGCATCGAGGTGAGGATGCGGGCGGCAAGCTGAGGGTTGCGCCTGTCGATATCGAGAATCTGATCCGCGAGGAAGCGATAGCCTTCGCCATCGGCGCGGCCGAATCCCGTCGGGTTGGCAAAGGCGAAGGTGCCGACCAGCGACCGCATCCGGTTCGGATTGGTGCGCTTGAAGAGCGGATCGTCCATCAGGGCGCGGACCCGTCCCAGGGTTTTTACGCCCGGAATGCCGGCCTGGATCGCGAACCATTTGTCGATGACGAGCGCATTTTCCGCGAAGCGGTCACGGAAGGTGGCGAGCGCCTCGCTCGTCTCCGCGCTGTCGGGAAAACGATGGGCGAGGATCGTCAGCGCATGGCTGAGATCGGTCATATTGTTGGCCGCATCGAAGGCGGCCTTGGCGCGGGCCGACGTTTCTTCGGCATGTGATAGGTAGGTGAGGGCGCTATTGCGCAGTGCCCGCAGGCCGGCGCTTTTCGCATCCGGGTTGAAATCGCCTGTTGTCGTCATCGCGGCGTAGAGGCCGGCAAAGACATCCTTTCCGGCATCGGCGATTTGTTTCAGGACCGCTTGGCGGCCGGTATGGATGGCATCGGGATCGTTGTTGCCGCCAAGTTCCCGGGCGATATCGGATTCGCTCGGCAGAGCCAGCGCCTGGGCGCGGAAGGCGGGCTCGAGGCTCTCGTCGGCGGCCGCGGCAATCAGCGTCTCGACGAAGGTCGCCTCGCAGATCACAGGCTTGCCCTCGCGGGCGTCGCGGGCCGCTTTCAGTAGGTTCGGCAGCGCCAGATCGGTCAATGCCTGCCAGCGGGCGAAATGATCGGTCTCATGGCGGGCGAGATGGGCAAGATCGGCCGGGCTCTGATCGAAATGCAGGTTGATCGGCGCCGAGAAGCTGCGGTTGATCGAAACGACCGGCCGCGAGCCAATGCCATGGAACACGGCCGTCTGCGTGCGGCCTGTGAGATGCAGCACCTCGCCGGCATATTCCGCGCCGTCGACCGAGGTCGGCTCGATCTTGCCGCCGTTTTCGCCAAACAGCGCGAGGCTGAGCGGAATATGCATCGGCTCCTTGCTCGGCTGGCCGGGCGTTGCCGGGATCATCTGTTCGAGCGACAGGGTGAAGCTGCCGGCCGCCGCATCATAGCTGCCCGATGCGGTGACGAGCGGCGTGCCGGCCTGATGGTACCAGAGCGAAAATTGCGTGAGGTCGCGCCCGCTTGCATCCTCGAAGCATTTGACGAAATCCTCGATCGTCACGGCCTCACCGTCATGGCGGTCGAAATAGAGGTCCATGCCTTTCTTGAAGCCGTCCTTGCCGAGCAGCGTCGCGATCATCCGCGTGACTTCGCTGCCCTTTTCATAGACGGTCGTCGTGTAGAAATTATTGATCTCACGATATGTCGTCGGCCGCACCGGATGGGCGAGCGGGCCGCCGTCCTCCGGGAACTGCTCCGATTTCAGGTGGCGCACTTCGGCGATGCGCTTGACGGCGCGCGAGCGTTGGTCGGAAGAGAATTCGTGGTCGCGATAGACCGTCAGGCCTTCCTTGAGGCACAGCTGGAACCAGTCGCGGCAGGTGATACGGTTGCCGGTCCAGTTGTGGAAATATTCATGCGCGATGATCGTTTCGATATTGGCATAATCGGCATCGGTGGCGATCTCGGGATCGGCAAGCACGTATTTGTCGTTGAAGACGTTGAGGCCCTTGTTCTCCATCGCGCCCATGTTGAAGTCGGAGACGGCGACGATCATGAAGATGTCGAGATCGTATTCGCGGCCGAACCTCTCTTCGTCCCACTTCATCGAGCGTTTCAGGGCGTCCATGGCATAGGCTGCGCGCGGCTCCTTGCCGTGCTCGACATAGATCTTCAGCACCACCTCACGGCCGGACATGGTCGTGAACGTATCTTCGACGACGCCGAGATCGCCGGCGACGAGCGCAAAGAGATAGCTCGGCTTCGGATGCGGATCGAACCAGGCGGCGAAATGCTTGCCGGGGCCGTAGCCGGCGCCGCCGAGGAAGTTGCCGTTCGACAAAAGCAGCGGGTTGGCGTCCTTGTCGGCGATGATGTTGACCGTGAACGGCGCAAGCACGTCGGGCCGGTCGGGGAAATAGGTGATGCGGCGGAAACCCTCCGCCTCGCATTGCGTGCAGTAGATGCCGCCGGTGCGGTAAAGGCCCATCAGCTTGGTGTTGGCCTCAGGGTTGATGACGGTGGTGATCGTCAGTTCGAAGGGCGCGCTCTCCGGCAGGTCGCGCACCGTCAGGCTTTCCGGTGTTGCGTCGTAACGCGAAGGGTCCAATTCCACCTGGTCTAACAGCATCCCAGACAGCGTCAGTTCGTCGCCGTCGAGAACGATCGGCGCTGCCGGATCGGTGCCCGGGCGACGATGAAAGATCAGACGTGCCTCGACCTTTGTCTCCGTCGGGTCGAGTTCGAAGGTCAGGTCCACACGTTCCAGCACGAAGTCGGTGGGACGGTAATCTGCCAGATGAATGACCTGGCCGGTATCTGTTCGCATGGTGTTTCCTGAAGACCGTTATTTGATAACCGCGGAATACAGAGGCGGGCGCACTCTGCCATAAATTTTGCCGGGGATGATTACATTAAAGTCTGAACTAAACTTAAAGCAAATTGCCCGCGAACACCAAGTTCGCGGGCAAAATATCTTATTGGAAACGGATGAGCGCCACTGTGGGGCGATGGGTGCTACTTAAGGTTGAGCACAGCCTTGATCGTCGCGTCGTTTTCCGTCTGCTGCACGACGACGCCGTACCAGCCGAGCCCGTCGTAATCCTCGTAGCCGAGAGTGCGCGCGAAGGCGACGATCGAGCCGTTATTGTCGTAGTAGCTGCCTTTCGCCTGACCGGACGGATTGGCGAGCGCGAAATGCGAAAAGCGCAAGGCGGGATTGGTGGTGGCGATCACCCGGCTCTTGCCGTCGAGCAGCATGACCGTCGTTTTTTCTGCCAGCTGCGGCGGCAGGTTTGCCTCTTTCTCGACGATCGCCTGGCCCTGGTTCTGCCAGTCGAAATAGACGCCGAGCGTGCCGACCAGCCGTCCGTCGAGCTTACCCTCTTCGCGGATGCCTGTGGCATAAACGAGCGCATGCCTGGCGTCGTGGAGCGGGCTCGATTTGACGTCGTCGACGATATAAGCGTCGCCGGAGGAGCAGGCCGACGCTGCGCGGAACCACGGATCGCCGGCAAGGCTCGTGCCGACGATCTTGCGCTGAAACTTGGGATTGGCGGATGCGATCACCTTGCCCGAGAGATCGGTCATGACGAGATCGAGGTAGACGGTGTAGAAGCGGTTGATGGCGCCGAGACGCTCCGCCGCAAAGGCGACGGTTTCCCGGCCCGGGTTCTGCAGCGACTGCCAGAGCGCCGGATCCGTCGCCCACCAGCGCACATCGGCCGTACGCTCGAAAAGATTGCGGACGATGAGCTGCACCAGCGTCTGCGCCAGATCGGTGAGGCGAACGCCCTCCATCTCCTCGACCAGCGAATCGGCCATCGCGCGGCTGAGGCCGATGCGGCCGAGCACGTTGCTTTCGAACCTGCCGGTGATGTCGGTCGCGATCTGCGCCAGTCGCTGCACCTCGTTGGCAACGACCGCAAAGCCCTTTCCGGTCTCGCCGGCTCTGGCCGCCTCGATCAGCGCATTGATCGCCAGCAGCTTGATCTGCTTGACGATATGGGTGTTGTCGGCGCTGAAGCGCTCGAGGTCGGTGCTGATGCCGTCGGTGACGACGCGCATGGAGCGCGGTGTCGCATTCTGCGACTGGGCAATGGTTTCGGCGCTAAGCGGCTTCATCAAATGGATCCTGGAAGGAGCGGGCAATTGTTTGTGCGGTGAAGAAAATTTCGAGATCAGCGAAAAAAAACGATGCTTGCCTATGGTTTTCAATTGGTTAACGCCGAGGACCGGGAGATGAACATTTTCGGGGTGAATGGCTCAAAAAGAGAAATTTCACAGCCGTGGCGCATAAGCAGCACGGTTGAGCCTGCCGCTGAGGCGATTCTGTGATTCTCTGATGTTGCTTGCGGTTTTTTCGCCAATAGGGTTTTTCTTTCGCTACGATGGGTGACGTCACCTGCTGCGTTCCCGAGTCGAACGCGTCTCCCCGTTTCGGTTAAGTCAGTATTAAGAGCCAGGATCATGCACTCGGTTCTCAGAAACCCGATGAGAGGCATCGCGCTGAAAGTCTCGTCGGTCGTGGTCTTCCTGGCCATGCAGACCTTCATCAAGCTGGCGGGCTCGGACATCCCGCCGGGTCAGGTTACCTTCTGCAGGTCGTTCTTCGCGCTCTTCCCGATCATGGCCTATCTCGCCTATAACAGGCAGCTGCGCGCCGCCTTCTACACGGCCAATCCAATCGGTCACCTGAAGCGCGGCACGATCGGCATCATGTCGATGGCTTTCGGTTTCTACGGCCTGCTGCATCTGCCGCTGCCCGAGGCGATTGCGCTCGGCTATGCGTTGCCACTCGTCGCCGTCATCTTCGCTGCCGTTTTTCTCGGCGAGACCGTACGCATCTATCGCTGGAGCGCCGTCCTGGTCGGCATCGTCGGCGTCGCCATCGTTTCCTGGCCGAAACTCACGCTGTTTCGCGACGGCGGCATGGAAGCAGAACAGGCCGTCGGCGCGCTCTGCGTGCTGCTCTCGGCCGTTCTCGGCGGCGTGGCGATGATCCAGGTGCGCCGCCTCGTCGAGGAAGAGAAGACGGCGACGATCGTGCTGTATTTCTCGATCACCGCCTCGGTCTTCTCGCTGGCTTCTCTTCCCTTCGGCTGGCTCATCCTGGCATGGCCGACGGCGCTTTATCTGATCGCCGCCGGTTTTTGCGGCGGCGTCGCACAGATCCTGCTGACGGAAAGTTATCGCCATGCCGACGTCTCCACTATCGCGCCGTTCGAATATACGTCGATCCTGCTCGGCGGCATTGTCGCCTACTTCGTCTTCGGCGACGTGCCGAGCGTGACCATGCTGATCGGCACCGTCATCGTCGTCGCCGCCGGCATCTTCATCATCTATCGCGAGCATCAGCTGGGCATCGAGCAGAGAGAGGCGCGCAAGGCCACGACGCCGCAAGCCTGACGCCTGCAAGCGCATATTTATCAAGGTTTTAACGCAGGGATTGCGGCGGCTTGAAACTTGCGCTCAAAGAGTGAAAAGAATGGTGAATTCTTGGGATACCGCCGGCCTGTGGAATATGATTGTTGAACATGAGAGAGTATCATTTATTCCAAGCTGTGCATGTCTGAATGGCCGCTGATGCCGGAGGAGCTCTCGGTGTCGTTGCTCCGAACGCTGGCCGGCGAGCGGGGGTGGAGAAAAGCATAATGGCATTCACAGCGGAGCAATTGGTGGGGAACTCTTCCTTCCTGATGAGCATTCGCTTTTTGGCCGGGCAGATGCGCGGCATGTTCGATGCCGGCCCACGATTGGCACGATTGCTCGCCTCGCATCAGCGCTGGCTTCTGACCCAGACTGCCTATGCCCTCAACCTGGAATATGACCCGCGCGACCCGACATCGGGTTTCACCGCCGTGCGGCTGACTGGGCGCATCACCGCGCACAAGGTGGCGAGCCGCAACACAGTGCTCGCCTTCATCGAAGAGCTCTTTACCTACCGCTTCATAACCCACACGCCCGGCGACGAGCGGCGGCGGCCACGTCATTTCGAGCCGGCCGATGTCAGCCATCAGGCGATGTTTGCCTGGATTCTCGGCAATCTCGGTGCGCTCGACCTGCTCGACGGCGGTCAAAGGGCAGCATTTTTCCAGGCAAATCCATCCTTGATGCGGCTCGTTCAGCCGCGCATTGCCCGCCATTGCCTGGAAGATGCCGCCTGGCGCGAGCCGCCGGAGCAGGTGGCGTTGTTCCTCTGGACGGAAGCTGGCGGCCTCGTCGTCGACAATTTCATCGCCCGGATGGATATGGACAGCAGCGAGCCGGACAGGTTTTCCGTCGGCCGGGTCGAAACCCGTGCGCTCGCAGCCGATTTCATGATGTCGCGCACCCATCTGCAGCGGGTGCTGGCAAAGGCGGCGCAGCGCGGCTGCGTCGGCTGGCATGACGAGCCGCGCAAGACGCACCTTTGGATATCGCGGAATTTCGTCGAGGAATATTGCGCCTGGCAGGCGGTCAAGTTCGCCTATGTCGACGAAGCCTTCGAATGGGCGAAGGCCCAGATCGAAGAAATGGCCGTGTGATCAGAGAACGATGGCTGTAGCGTCTGCTCTAATGGGCGCGCCGGTATCGGCTGGCTTGATCGAAAGCTCGCGTTCATATTCCCGCGCGGCGCAGACCGCGACGCGGATGTGCTCGAAGGTTTCGATGTTGCGCAGAAGCGATATCAGGATCGTCGACATGTTGGGTACTCTTCACACGAAAGGGCAGGCGAAGCGCTTGCAGCGCCGCGCGTCTTTTCAGACGCGCAAAGGACGCTGCAACACTTTGAGTCTCTGCTCAATATTGCTGGAAGTCCGAAAAAATGGCGTTCGGGCGCGCCGTGCGGCTGTTGATGCCGGTGCCGCGGGCAATCATCTGTTCGTTCGTGACAAAGCCGAAACGGCTGTAGCCTTGAGTGGAACGAACCTGGTCGCCGGCGAGGCGAAGGGTTTCAAACCCGCTATGGATAGGACGAAAACGCTTGTTCATGGCCTTGGTTCCTGTGATTCCTCCCAAGACACAGCTGATATTGCGATGCAGCATAGATTCCGCAATGCGTCACGGCGGGATGCAGCCATGCGAAAATCGCATAGGTTGATTCACAAATTATTCAACTTTGGCTAATTTCTAAGCAAAGAGAGGGACTTAAGCTTCGCTTGAAAGGCGAGCAGGTCGTTCCAGGCCAGCCGCTTGTTTACAGGTGCGGTTAACAGATCCTGCGGATGCAGGCTGGCTATGGCAGGAATGACACAGTCCGCAGCCGCAATCTCCTTCCAACGGCCGCGTAACCCGTGAATCGTATCGTTTTCGCCGAAGAAGAAACGCGCCGAAAAATTGCCGAGCAGCAGGATCGCCTTCGGTTCGGCAAGCGCGATCTGCCGCTCGATGAAGGGGCGGCAGATGTCCATTTCCGCGGCCGAGGGCGCACGATTGCCAGGTGGTCGCCAGGGGATGACCTGCGTCAACAGAATGGCTGAGCGCGTCAGCCCGATCGCCGCCAGCATCTTGTCGAACAGCTGGCCGGATTTTCCCGAGAAGGGCATGCCCTCGCGATCGTCTTCGGCGCTCGGCGCCGAGCCGATCACCATGATCCCGCTTTCGGCATCGCCGCTGGCAAAGATGGTCGAGCGGGCGCTGTGCTTGAGGTTGCAGCCGTTGAAGGCTTCGATCGCGGTCTTGAGCTCGACGAGCGATCGCGCGGTTTCGGCGACGAAGCGCGCCTGCTGCACCGCCTCGCCATCCGGGATTGCCGGTTGCGGGCCGGACGCTGCGCGTTCGGCAGGCGCTGGGCGTGCCGCTGCATTCGGGCGCACCTGTGCCTGGCCTGGGGCAGAGCGTTCCCCAGCGGCGGGACGTTGCTGCTGCGCCGGTGCCGCTGCCGGGCGGCGGGCGGCCTTCATCGCCTCGAACTCGGCGAAGCGGTCGATCGCCTCTTCCTCCAAGAGCCATTCCACGCCGGCATCCGCATGGAAATGCAGAAGCGCTGCGAGCTCGGCTGGGGAAAGGTCGTTGGCGGAGATCATGCGGGCAAGCTTAGCGGAGTGACAGTGGCATTGAAAGGGCGGGCGACCGATTGCCCGCCCTTGCCGGCTCTATTGCACAGTCCATTGTGCGATGTCGTCGCGTTCGCCGATCAGCGCCAGGCCATGGGCAATCGACAGCAGCTCGCCGCCGCTTTCGATCCGGTCGCGCTCGAAGCGTTCGGTAAAGATGCGGCGCACCGCCGGCACGAAGGAGGTGCCGCCGGTCAGGAACACCTTGTCGATCTCCGATGGTTTCGTCTCGGTCTTGTCGAGCACGTCGTCGAGCGCGCCTTCGATGCGGGCGAGATCATCGGCGATCCAGCCTTCGAAGTCGCTGCGCTTGATGCTGCGATGTCCGCTGCGGCCAAGCGGCGCGAAATCGAAAGCCGCTTCCTCGGAGGCCGAGAGCGCCATCTTCGTCGCCGACACCGCCTGATAGAGCGGGTAGCCCTCGTCATGATCGATCAGGTCGATGAAGATTTCGAGCTTTTCCGGTTCCAGGCTGGTGCGCACCAGCTTCTTCAGATCCTCGAATTCGCGCGTCGTCTTGAAGATCGACAGCTGGTTCCAGCGGCCGAAGCTGGAATAGTAGTTGGACGGCACTTCAAGGATCTTGTCGAAGCTTTTGAAATGGCTGCCCTTGCCGATCAGCGGCGCGACGATGTTGTCGATCATCCTGTAGTCGAAATGGTCGCCGGCGACACCGACGCCGGAATGGCCGATCGGCGTTGCCGTCAGCTTGCCGGCGACGGTCTCGAAGCGGATCAGCGAATAGTCGGTGGTGCCGCCGCCGAAATCGGCGACCAGCACGGTGGCATCCTGCTTCAGGTTCTGCGCGAAATAGAAGGCGGCGGCGACCGGCTCGTAGACATAGTGGATTTCGGGAAAGCCGAAGCGCGACAGCGCTTCATTGTAGCGCTCGGTCGCCAGCGCCGGATCGGGGCTGGCGCCGGCAAAATGCACCGGCCGGCCGGTGACGATGCGGCTGACATCCGAAGGCCAGTGGTCGCCGGCATAGTTGCGCAGGCGCCGCACGAAGATCTCCATCAAATCTTCGAAATTATGCCGCTTGGCAAAGATCAGCGTGCCCTGGAACAGCGCGCTGGCGGCAAAGGTCTTGATCGACTGCAGGAAGCGACATTCGCCGGGATTGTCGATGAATTGGCGGATCGCCGCATGGCCCGCTTCCACCTTTAGCGCCGAAGCGCCGAGCTGGGCATCCTTCATGAAGGAAAGCGCCGTGCGCATGCTGTCTGCCGTACCCTCCGTGCTCGTGAACGCCATCGAGCGTGTCGCCCCGCCATCCGCCATGGCGAGAACCGTATTCGTCGTGCCGAAGTCGAAACCCAGCGCCTGAGCCATGCCCGCACCTCTTCATGCCGATTGTTATTGGAGACGGAGCGTTGCTCCGCAAGGGCGTGCGAACGCCCGGATCAAGGAGGGCGGGTGATGCCACAGAGGCGTGACACATTCAAGAGGAGCGGAAGTTGATGTGATCACGGGCGCACTTCTTCTCCCGGTTGGAAGAAGAAGTGCGCCGCAAGGGTCAATCGGCAATGCCGAACTCAGAGGGCCGTCATCACTCGGCAGCCATTGCCCTTGCCTCCTGCACCTCCGGCTCCTCGACCTTCTTGTGGCCGATGAGGCGGCCGAGGAAATTGCCGAAGCGGTCCATCTCGACGAAGATGACCGGGGTGATGAACAGCGTCAGCATCTGCGAGACGATCAGGCCGCCGACGACGGCAATGCCGAGCGGCTGGCGCAGTTCCGAGCTTGCGCCGGTGCCGAGCGCGATCGGCAGGGCGCCGAGCAGGGCGCAGAAGGTCGTCATCATGATCGGCCGGAATCGTCGCACGCAGGCCTCGTGGATCGCCACCGTCGCCTTTTCGCCCGTCGTGCGCATGGTCTCCACCGCCACGTCGATCATCATGATCGCGTTCTTCTTGACGATGCCGATCAGCATCAGCAGGCCGATCAGGGCGATGATCGACAGATCGAAGCCCATAATATCAAGCGCCAGCAGCGCACCGAATGCCGCCGCAGGCAGGCCGGAGAGAATGGTGAGCGGATGGATGAAGCTTTCATAGAGCACGCCGAGCACGACATAGATGGTCAGCACCGCCGCCAGGATGAGGTATGGCGTATTGCCCTGAGACTGCTCGAAGATCTGCGCTGTACCGCCATAGGAGGTGAAGACGTCGGCCGGCATGCTCATTTCCGTCTTGATCTGGTCGATTGCCGCGGTCGCGTCGCTGAGCGAGACGCCTTCCGGCAGGTTGAAGGAAACGGTGGTCGAGACGAGCTGGCCCGTCTGGTTGATTGTCACAGGGCCGACCGTGCGCTCGACATGCGCGAAGTTGGAAAGCGGCACCAGGCTGCCATTGGCCGAGGCGACACGGATCTCCGAGAGCTTCTGGTCATCCCAGGGTTTGCTGGTGTCATATTCGACGATGACGTCGTAGCTGTCGCCGGTCGACTGGATTTCCGCCGCTGCATATCCGCTGAAGGATTCTTGCAGCGTCGTGCGCAGCGTATCGTTGTCGATCCCGTAGGCGGCTGCCCGCTCGGTATCGATGACGATATTGGCCTGCAGCGCGTTGTTCTGGGCGTCCGAGGTCACGTCGGTGAACAGCCGATCCTTGCGCATAGCCGCCTGGATCTTGCCGGCCCAGAGGTTGGTCTGATCAGCACTCAGCGCCTGCACCACCAGCTGATATTGGCTGGCCGTCTGGCGACCGCCGAAGCGCAGGCTCTGGTTCGGTGTCACGAAGGCCTGCAGGCCGGGGATCTTGTTGATCGCCGTGCGCAGCTCGCGCAGCGTCTGGTCAAGCGGTGCACGTTCCTTCTTGTCCTTGAGTTCGACGAACATCGAGCCGTTGTTCTGCGGTTTGTTCGGGTTGCCGCCGATCGTCGACATCACATGGTTGACCGCCGGGTTCGCCTTGACGACGGCTGCCGCCTGCTGCTGCAGCGCCGCCATGGCGGAATAGGAAATGTCCTGCCGGGCCTGCGTGCTGATCGTCAGGCGGCCGATATCCTCCTGTGGGAAGAAGCTCGTCGGCAGCGTCATGAAGAAGTAGATCGTCAGTGCGACCGAGGCGAGGAAAACGCCGAGGATCGTGGGGCGGTGGCGAAGGCACCAGCCGACAGCCCTGTCATAGCCGCGCAGCGTCCGTTCGAAGCCGGCATCGAAGATGCGGATGATGAGCGGCGGGCGGCTCTGGTGGTTGGACAGACGCGAGGCGAGCATCGGCGTCACGGTTAACGAGACGATTGCCGAGGAGATGATCGCAATCGCAACCACCATGCCGAATTCGTTGAACACGCGGCCGACAACGCCGCCCATCAGCAGGATCGGGATGAAGACCGCGATCAACGAAACCGACATGGAAATGATGGTGTAGCTGACTTCGCCCGCACCCTTGATCGCCGCTTCCCGCACGGGCATGCCTTCCTCGACATGGCGCAGAATGTTCTCGAGCATGACGATGGCGTCATCCACCACGAGCCCCACCGCGAGCGTTAGCCCGAGCAGCGAGATGTTGTCGATACTGTAGCCCAGCACATACATCATGCCGAAGGTCGAGATCAGCGACAGTGGAACGGCAAGCCCGGGAATGATCGTTGCGGTCGCATGGCCGGTAAAGAGGTAGATGACGAGAACGACGAGGCCGATCGTGAGCAGCAGCGTGAACTTCACATCGGAGATGGCATCGCGAATCGGCTTTGCGGCGTCATTCATGACGACCGTGTTGACGGAGGGCGGGATTTCGGCGTGAAGCTGCGGCAGCTTGGCGTTGATCGCATCGACGACATCGACCGTATTGGCATCCGGCTGACGCTGGATGGCGAGGATGATGCCGCGCTGGCCGTCATACCAGCTGCCGGTGTACTGATTCTCGACACTGTCTTGCACGTCGGCAATATCGCCGAGGTGGATCGGCGCGCCGTTCGGATTGGCAATGACGAGCGAACGGAATTGTTCGGCGCTGGTGCGCTGCGTGTTCGCCGTGATGGTCATGCTCTGCGAATTGTTCTGCAGCGTTCCCACAGGCTGCTGGCTGTTGGCGGCAGCAAGCGCCTTGTTGACGGTGTCGATGCCGATGCCGCGGGTCAAAAGCTTGTTGGGATCGACCTCGACGCGCACGGCATAGGTCTGCGCACCGTAGACGCTGACCTGGGCAACGCCGGGAAGCGTCGAAAGCGACGGCGAGATGATGTTCTCGGCGATGTCGTCAAGCTTGCTGCGCGGCATGGTGTTGCTCTGCACCGAGAGCAGCATGACAGGCGCATCGGCCGGGTTCGTCTTGCGATAACTGGGCGGCGTCGTCAGATTGTCGGGCAGTTGCCGGGTGGCATGCGAAATCGCGGCCTGCACGTCGGCTGCGGCCGCATCGATATTACGACTGAGGTCGAACTGCAGCACGATGCTGGTGCTGCCGAGCGAACTGGAGGCGCTGATTTCGGTGATCCCTGGAATGGTCTCGAACTGCTTGATCAGCGGCGTCGAAACCGAGGTCGCCATCGTCTGAGGCGAGGCGCCGCTCAACTGCGCCGAAACGTTGATGGTGGGAAAGTCGACCTGCGGTAGCGCTGCGACGGGTACCAGCTGATAACCGGCAAGACCGGCCAGAATGACGCCGATCGCAAGCAGCGTCGTCGCGACGGGGCGCTGGATACAGAAATTCGGGATCATTGCTGAGCTCCCACCGCGATTGTCTCGGAGGGCTGCTGTTGCCGAGGCTCTTCGGCGGAGGCGACATCAAGCGCCTTTTCGTCGAACTGCTCGTTGATCGCCTGCTGGTCGCTGAGCTGGCCCTGACCCTCGACGACGACGTGATCGCCTGCCTGAAGACCTGATTCTATGGCGGTGAAGCCGCCATTTGCGCGGGCAATGGTGACGGGCGTCAGATGCGATTTGCCGTCCTTGGCGACGAAGGCGAAGAAACCCTCCGGGCCGGGGCTGACGGCGACCGTCGGCACCACCACCTGCTGTTCGTCATTGTTGAAATGCACGACGATGTTGACCGACTGGCCGGGCCAGAGCGCACCGGAGGCATTCTCGAATTTCGCCTTGGCGAGGATCGTGCCCGAGGCGGTGTCGACCGTGTTGTCGTAGAAGCTGATCTCACCCTTCCGCACTTGCCCCTTGGTGGAATTGGGAGCGGTGCTGACTTCGACCGGACCGCTTGCCAGAGCGCTCTTCAACTCGCGCAGATAGCGCTCCTGCAGGTGGAATTTCACATAGATCGGATCGTATTTCGCGATGGTGACGATTGCCGAGCCGGCACTGAGGAAAGCGCCCTTGCTGATCGCGATATCGCCGAGCCGGCCGTCGAAAGGAGCGCGGATGTCGGTGTTCTCGAGGATGATCTGATCGGAGGCAAGCGACGCCTTGTCGGCATCGACCGTGGCTGCAGCGGTATCGCGGGCGGCCACCGCTTGGTCGAGGCTCTGCTGGGTGCCAGCCTTCTGGTTGAAGAGATCCTGCGCGCGCGTCAATGCGGTCTCGGCTTCCGAAAGGGTTGCCGCGTCGCGCACGATCATCGCATTGTCCTTATCAACGGTCGCCTTGGCCGTCCGGTCGTCCAGCTTGGCGATCAGGTCGCCGGCTTTGACGGTCGCCCCATCCTGCGCATCGATGCTGACGATCAGGCCCTGTTCCTGTGCGGCAATCGTCGTGTTGTCATCGGCATCGGCCCAGCCGGTCGCCGTCACATCCATCGGCAGCGTCGTTTTCACGGCTGCAACGGTTTTGACGACGGTCGGGCCGCCGCCGCCGCGTCTGCGCCCGCCGCCCTGATGTTGGCCACCGTCTTGCGCCTGATTGGCCTGCTGATCGGCCTGTGCCTGCTGCCCGCCGCCATTGCCGCCGGCCGGCTGTTTGATGACCTGCGAAAGGTAGGGAATTCGCGAGGCATAAGGGATCAGATTCCCGAATTGCCAGACGCCGATGGCCGCAATTGCGATAACGCTGACGGTGATCCAAAATTTCTTCATGGGCGAGAACCGGTCTTGAGCAAGGTTGCAAAATTTATGCTCTGATTGAGCTGCTTATATTGCGGCGCAAAAAAGACATAATTCCCGGCGCGCGATCACTAAGTGGTTATAACGGCTTAAAATTTTGTAATGAATATTCCGTAATATTCAAACTATACTAATATAGAGCCAGTGTAATCCGATGCCGTTCGGCGGCGGCGGCGAAGGCGGTTCGCAAGGCGACGATGCCGACCCGTATGCCGTCCATTGCGCGGGAAGAACACGGAAAAACAAGAGAAGGCAGGTCGTCATGACTGAGTTGGACGCCAGCGAGTTTCGCTCTCTCATAACAAGCATATTTCCTGAACTCACGGCCTCCGTCTTCAAGCTGGCGGCGAAGGGCTGGGATTCGCTTGCCGTCGACGTCGATGACACGCTGATCTTCAAGTTCCCCCGCCATTCAAGTGCGGAAAGAGCGCTTGTGAAGGAAGCTGCCTTGCTCGACATCGTTCGGCCGTCGCTGTCGATGGCGGTTCCCGACATGCGCATTCACGACGGGCCGCCGATCTTCTCCAGTCATGCCAAGCTCGACGGCGAACATCTCATTGCCGAAGATTACGATGCGCTTGGCGAAGGCGATCGTCAGCGCCTCGCGGAAGATCTCGCGCGGTTTTACGCCGAGCTGCATGTGCTCGATGCCGATCGCATACGATCGGCCGGTGCCGGGGCTATCCAGCCATGGCAATCGCCCGAGACGGTACGAACCAAGGCTTTGCCGCTGCTGCCGCCTGAGATCAAGAGCTTTGCGCAGGCCATTATTTCCGATTTCGAAGCCTTGCCGCCCGATCCCTACGGCAACATCTATGGCTTCTTCGACGGTCATGGCTGGAACATGGCCTTCGACCATGCGCAAAGGAGGCTGAACGGCATTTACGATTTCGCCGATTCAGGCTTCGGCCCGCTGCACCAGGAGTTCATCTACTCGAACTTCATCTCGCCCGACCTGACCGCACGCATCGTATCGGCCTATGAAATGCTGACCGGACGCAGGCTCGATCGGCGGCGCATTGCGATCCTGACCGGCTTCCATCGTCTGTCCGAGCTCGCCGAACTTGCTGACGATCCGGCTAACGTCGAACAGATGATCCGAAGTGTGGCGACATGGGCGGCGGCAGCCCGCGTCGGCTGAGAGGGAATCTCAGACGGATCGTGCCGCGCCGCCGTCGCAGCGGATGAGCGAGCCGGTGATATAGCTTGCCGGCTGGCTGCAGAGGAAGGCAGCCGTTGCGGCAAATTCCTCGACCCTGCCGTAGCGGCCGACCGGAATGCGCGCTTCCTTGTCGGTGCGGATCTCCTCGAGGCTCTTGCCAGTCCGCTTTGCCGCAGCCCCGTCGAGATCGTCGAGGCGCGCCGTCAGGATACTGCCCGGCAGGAGCAGGTTGGTGGTGACGCCGAAGCCCGCCACTTCGGAGGCAAGCGTCTTGCTCCAGCCGGCAAGGGCCGGGCGCAACGTATTCGACAGCGCCAGATTGGCGATTGGTTCGATCACGCCGGATGAGGCAACCGTCAGGATGCGGCCCCAGCCCTGCGCCTTCATGCCGGGCAGCAGCGCATTGGTGAGCGTGATCACGCGCGCGACCATGGAGAGGAAATAGCTTTCGAGCTTTTCGCCCGTCATGTCCTCGGTCGTGCCGGGCGTCGGTCCGCCGGTATTGTTGACGAGGATATCGAGCCCGCCGAACTTCTCCTTCACCGCCGTCGTCACCATCTCGACGAAGCGTTCGTCCCCGAGATCGGCCCAGATCCAGTCGGCCCGGCCGTTGCCTTCGCCATTGATCGCCTGGCAATTGGCCTCCAGCTGTTCGCCACTGCGCCCGCAGAGCAGCACGTTTGCGCCCTCCCGCGCCAGCGCCACGGCGATGCCGAGGCCGAGACCACGCGAGGAGGCGAGGACGAGTGCCCGTTTGCCCTTGATGCCGAGATCCATGATTGTCCTCCGATAGCTTTGAGCGATGTATAAGGCGCAAGCGGCGGAAAAGGAAAGGGCATGTAACCGGTTTGGCAGCGTTTGATAATTGACGTTGACGTAAGCGTTATGTAATTCTGTCTCGCGAGGCGTCATCATTGTGCGAATTGGAAGATTGGCTGTCGTATCCCGGCTCGACAATGCTTTCTCGTTTTGACAAGAAAGTGCCGTGACGGGATGACGGCCGCGTGCCGCCAAGCGGAGACGAGTGAATGACCGAGACGACTGAGCTGCCCGAACGCGAGAGCATGGAATTCGACGTTGTTATCGTAGGCGCCGGTCCGGCTGGTCTTGCGGCGGCGATCCGTCTGAAACAAGTCAATCCGGAACTCTCCGTCGTCGTGCTGGAGAAGGGCGCGGAAGTCGGCGCGCATATTCTCTCTGGCGCCGTCGTCGACCCGATCGGCATCGACCGGCTGCTGCCCGGCTGGCGCGACGAGGCCGATCATCCGTTCAAGACCAAGGTCACCGCCGATCACTTCCTGCTGCTCGGTCCGGCCGGCTCTGTTCGCCTGCCGAATGTGCTGATGCCGCCGCTGATGAACAATCACGGCAACTACATCGTCTCGCTCGGGCTCGTCTGTCGCTGGCTGGCGACCAAGGCCGAAGAACTCGGCGTCGAGATCTATCCGGGCTTTGCCGCAACCGAAGTGCTCTACAATGACGAAGGCGCGGTGATCGGGGTCGCCACCGGCGACA
>NZ_JACCEY010000037.1:316547-344817 GCF_013591995.1 Rhizobium sp. WYCCWR 11146 | reverse complement strand
GCATTTCTAAATAGCTGAAGACGCGCCCAAAATGACACTTCTACTTTGCACACAAACGGACATTCCAACCCTGCCGCCACAACGTATGTAGGGACTATTTAGTAATGCGACAGTTGGGCCAGTTAGAGATGCGACAGTCTCGCCTCTCGACGCGCTGGTCAATGCCAACGTGGGGGCAAGGATGACGACCTTCAGCCTGGTCGAGACCATGAGCGGTCGGAGTCGTCATGTCCTGTTTGATCACCATGTCGCAGAAAGAATTGCATCGCCTCGAAGTTATTCAGAAGATCCGTGATCAGCGCCTGAGCGTCGTCCAGGCCGCCGAACTGCTTGGGCTCAGCCGAAGTCAGGTCCACAGGCTGCTGCAGGCCTATGATGAGTCCGGTGCAGCCGGGCTGGTTTCGAAGAAGCGATCGCGGCCGAGCAATCGGCGCCACAGCGAGGATTTCCGCAATGCGGCGCTGGATCCGCGAGCGCTATCTTGATTTCGGTCCGACGCTGGCGCGCGAGAAGTTGATCGAACTGCATCATATTTCGGTGGCCAAGGAGACGCTGCGTCAATGGATGACCGAGGCCGGTATCTGGATCTCGCGCCAGGAACGCAAGCAGCGGGTTTTCCAACCGCGCGGCCGGCGCGAGACTGTTTTTGTGAACTCGTGCAGATCGATGGCTCGGTGCCCTCACCCGCCCCGATCTGATCTTGCAAAACGGATTATCTCATCGGGGCAAGGTCACGACACGCATGGCCCCATGCACTGACCTAGTCCTGATTGGCAACCACTGGCAAACTGCCTTCGTTCGAAAGACGGGTTTCGGTCTGCCGGGCGGCGGCGACAACGCGGCGCTTTGCGCGGATCGCGTGCCATTGTTGGTCGATCAGGACGCCGATGAGGATCACCCCACCCATGACAGCGAAATTCAACGACGAGGGGATACCAAGGAGATTCACGAGATTCTGCAATTCCTGGAGCAGGACCGTGCCCAGCACGACGCCGACGATCGACCCCTCGCCGCCGCGGAGCGAAAAGCCGCCAAGCACGGCTGCGGCAATCGCGTAGAGTTCGTAGAACTGGCCATGGCTCGCCGGCGAGATCGAGCGCGTGTACATGGCGAAATAAATCGCCGAAAGCGCCGTCAGCAGCCCGCAAATGACATAGGCCGACATGATCATGCGGCCGGTACGGATACCGGAATAACGGGCCGCCTCCTCGTTCTTCCCGATTGCGTAAAGATAACGCCCGAAGACAGAGCGATGCAGCATGATCCACATGACCACAGCAATGATGACGAGTGCGATGAAGGTGTTGGGAACGCCGTAAAACCGTCCGGCGGTCAGGAATTCGAGGTCGGGGAAATTTTGGCCGAAGGCAAAACCCGCAGTTCCGTCGGCCGTATAGAAGCGCGCTGCCCCACGATAAATCAGGAGGCCGCATAGGGTGACGACGAAGGGCTGCAGGTTGAGCCGGGTGATCAGCCAGCCGTGGACGGCGCCTATGACCGCGCCGAGCGCGAGAATGAGCGGCAGCGCCAGCATCCAGGACATATCCTGGACCGCGATGAAGTCGACAAACAGCACACCGAGAAGCGCGACGAGCGAGCCCACGGAAAGCTCGATACCGCCTGTGATGATGACAAAGGCCTGGCCGATCGACAGAATGCCGAACAGGCCGATCAGGTTGGCAGTGTTGGCCAGGTTGATCGGCAGCAGGAAGCGCGGATTGATGATGGCGACGACGATGCCGACGACGACGATCAAAAGCAGCAGTCCGAGATCTTTTTTGATCATTCGAGATCCATCCCCGATACCTTATTTTATATTGGCCGCAGCCGCTATTTTACCCTTTTGCCGACAGCAAGCAAAAGGACGCTTTCCTGGCTGATTTCGTCCTCTTCCAATATGCCGGCGATCTGGCCCTCGTGCATGACGGCGATGCGGTCAGAAACGCCGATCACCTCTTCCATATCGCTGGAGATCATCAGGATCGCCACTCCGGCATCGGCAAGCGCTCGCATCAGACCGTAGATCTCGTTCTTCGCGCCGATATCGATGCCGCGTGTCGGCTCGTCGAAGATCATCACCTTCGGGCTCATCGACAACCACTTGGCAAGCACCACCTTCTGCTGGTTGCCGCCGGACAGAGTGCCGGTTCGCGTCGAAACGGAGGGCGCCTTGATACCAAGGCGAAGGCGCTGCTTTTCGGCCGTCGCCCTCTCCCGCTCGGCAGAAAGCATGAAGCGGCTGGAGAGCTTGGGGAGATCGGCAAGGCTTATGTTCTGGGCGATCGGGAAATCAAGAAGAATACCGTTGCGCTTGCGATCCTCCGGGACAAGGAAAATGCCGCGAGCGACGGCGTCGCGGGCAGAATTGACCGCAATTTGCCGCCCGTCCTGCAGAATGGCTCCGCCGTAGCTCCGGTCGATGCCGAAGAGTACTTTTGCAAGCTCGGTGCGGCCCGATCCCACGAGCCCTGCAAGCCCCATGATTTCGCCATACCGGATTTCCAGATCAACGGGACGGCCGGGATAGGCCTCGGTGCGCACGCCGCTTGCCTTCAGCGCAACCGAGCCGGGCGAGCGCTGCGGTTTTGCGGTCCGGGCCGCAAGCACCCGGCCGATCATCAGCTTGACCATCTGGTCGTGGCCGATGTCTTTCTTGGCGAGAGTGCCCGCAAGCGTGCCGTCGCGCAGGACCACGACGCGGTCTGCGACGCGCTCAACCTCGTGGAGGCGATGCGAGATGAAAATGACACTGATGCCATCCGCTTTCAGCGATTTGATAATGCTCAAGAGCCGCTCGGTTTCGGCCAGCGGCAGGCTGGACGTGGGTTCGTCGAAGATGACGAGCCTGGCGTTGATGGACAGCGCCTTGGCGATTTCCACCATCTGCTGCTCGGCAAGGGAAAGCGATGCCACGGGTGTGTCGGCGGAAAAATGAGCCCCTACCCGCTTCAAGAGCGGCTTCACCATGTCTCGCAGCCGATCGCGATCGACGAGTTTGAAAGGTCCGGCCTTCAGCGGTTCGCGGCCCAGAAAGATATTGGCGGCAACGTCGAGATTCTCAAAGAGATTGAGTTCTTGGTGCACAAAGGCGATGCCGGATGCGATGCTCGATTCCACAGTGAGGAAACGAAGCTCTGCGCCGTCGAGCAGGATTGTGCCTCGGTCGGGTGCGATCACGCCGCCGAGAATCTTCATCAGCGTCGATTTTCCAGCCCCGTTCTCGCCGACGAGGCCGATGACCTCGCCCGGCATGATGTCGATCGACAGGCCCTCAAGCGCAACGACGCCCGGATAGGTCTTGCCAACGCCGGAAAGCGAAAGGAACGGCGTTGCAAGCGGGTCCGGTGACGGGATGTCGGAGCTATGGTTCATCGCCTGTCCATGGCAGCTGATGCTGTGTCGGCATGACACGTCTGTCGCGGCAGCGGCGAGTGCCGCCGCCGCGAAGAAGGGTTATTTTCCAGACATAGCCTTCAGGCTGGCGGCATACTTGTCAACGTCATCCTTGCCGATGATCACTGTCGGGATGATGATCAAGCCATTGCTGGGAACGCCTGATTTGTCGCCCTTGAGGTAGGCCGCCATCAGCTTCATGCCCTGATAAGCCCATTCGAACGGTTGCTGCACGACGGTCGCCGCGATCGTGCCTTCCTTGACACCGCCGAGCGTGATCGGATCGTCATCGAAGCCGACGACGGTGATCTGGCCGAGTTTGCCGGCGTCGCGCAGCGCCTCATAGATGCGCGGCGTATTGTAGGAGTAGAAGCCGACCATGCAGGTGACGTCTGGGCTGGCCACCAGCGCATCCTCGACATTCTTCTTTGCACGCGTCTGGTCGATATCGTCACCGCGTACATCCGTCAGCTCGATCTTCGTGCCTTTCAGGCCGTCCTTCATGCCCTGGATGCGCTCCTTAGCATTGTCGGCGCCAAGCAGGCCGACAAAGCCGATGCATTTGCCGCCGTCCGGCATCGCTTTCTTGGCGATCTCGGCGGCCTGCATGCCGGCGTCGATGTTGGATGAGCCGATATAGGCGACGCGGTTGGTCTTCGGTGCGTCGCTGTCGGTGGTGAAGAGTGCCGTCTGCGAGCCGATCTTGTTGAGGCCGTCCGTCTGGGTCTTGGGGTCGACCGCGGAGACCATGATCCCCTTGACGCCGGCGCTGACGAGATCCTCCATGAGACGCTGCTGAATGGCGACAGCCGCCTGCTCAGGGTATTTAAGTTCCATCTGGTAGTCCGGCATCTCGCTCTGCGCCTTCTTCACGCCCGCCTCTGCAGCTTTCCAGAAGTCGGACGCTCCGTTGACGACGAATGCAAGTGTCGGTTTGTCGGCGGCATGTGATACGGCAATCGGCGCCGCGCTCAGCATCAGCCCGGCGAAGAACAAGGCTGTATTGCGTTTCAGCTGTTTCATAATACACCTCCCGAGGGGCCGCAGTTGCATGGGCCCGTTTGCGATTTACGGCCGGCCGGATGCGCGCCCCCTCCTAGGGCCGTCGCAAAGCGACGAGTGGCATAGGTTCCGATCGCCCCCTGACGGTATACAAGAAATTTAATTAGTAAATAGTATTATCAATGCAGATCAAAACATTTCATCGCGCAGTGGCTCGGATGGCAATTTTGTACTGGCATTTGCCAATAACTGACGGCATTGCAAACAATTCATGCAATTGCCAGCGCTTTCAGATAGATGCTAATATTAATTACCCAAACCGACGATCAGTCACCCTGACCCGTTATCACAAGCAGAGACAGTTTCCACGAATGCGAAAACCAAAGACCCCAAATAAGCCTGTGCGCGTGACGATGATGGACATCGCCGCGGCGGCTGGCTGCTCGCAGGCGGCCGTCTCCTTCGTCCTCAACGACACGCCCGGCACCCGCATCTCACAGCAAACACGCGATCGCGTATTGGAGGCGGCGCGGGCGCTCGGCTATATGGAGAAGACCTATGCGACGAAGGCCTCTTATTCGGGACTGGACAACGTCATCGGTTTCGCCGTGGATCAACTCGCCACCAGCCCGGAAGCGATCGTTGCGATCGAAGGCGCGCGGCAAGCCTCCTGGAACGCCGGCAATGTCCTTCTGGTAACCCAGACGCTCAGTGACCCCGTCATGGAGCCGAAGGCAATCGAGGCGTTGACGAGCGGAGGCATATCGGCGCTCATCTATATGACAATCTATACCCGCCAGGTGGAGCTTCCATCCTATGTCAGCAAGCTCAACATCCCGACGGTCCTGCTGAACTGTTATACGGCAGACCATGCCTTTCCCGCCGTGGTGCCGAGCGAGATCGCGGGAGGGCAGAGTTCCACCCGGCATCTGATCATGCACGGACACCATCGTATCGCGACGATCACCGGCGAAATCTGGATGCAGGCGGCGCAGGACCGGTTGACGGGATATCGCCGCGCGCTGGCGACCGCCGATATACCCTTCGATCCGGAATTGGTCATTGAGGGCGACTGGTCGGCCGGTGCCGGCTATGCTTCCACGATGAAACTGCTTGCTCTGAAAGAGCCGCCCACCGCGATCTTCTGCCAGAACGACCGCACCGCCATCGGGTGCTATGAAGCGCTCAAGGATGCAGGGCTTCGCATTCCCCAGGACATGTCGGTGGTGGGTTATGACGACGAAGAAATTTCACGACATCTTGTACCCCCGCTGACGACTTCGGTCCTTCCACATCTTGCCATGGGGCAATGGGCGATCGAACATCTCAACCCGGAAAGTACACCCGGCAAGCGCTATCCCATTGCGAAGCTCGAATGCTCGCTCGTTAAGCGTCATTCCGTCGCCGCGCCGCGGGCCGAGGCGCGGCAGATCTTCGATGGCGCACATACCTCGCCATAGGACTTGGGTTCGCGGGCGATAGAACGGGCAGATGCCTTTGGTCGATAGGTTGCGAGCGGTTCGTCACCTGCCCTTGCCTCGTCACTGACGAACCACTGATCTCAAATATTCTCAACCACAGATACAATCTGCGCAGAGACGACGTTGACGACGTGTAGATTTGGAGCTAGCTCTATCGCCCATGAAAATCACAATGGTTCTCGTAGTGGTGATATCGCGCATGGGCAGGACGGTCTGATCGTTCGGCAATAGCCACCCATGCGCCGAAAACAGGTCCCTGACGGGGCCTTTTTTCATGCCCCGTCGCACCCATCACTTCACTTACGACGGAACCCAGATATGACCGGCGAGAAAGCCAACTTTTCCCTCAATACGCCTTCTGATCGTCTCATGAACGGAGGCGAGATCGTTCTGCAGGCGCTACGCGACAACGGTGTCGAACACATTTTCGGTTACCCCGGCGCCGCGGTGCTGCCGATCTATGACGAAATATTCCAACAGGAGGACATCAAACATTTCCTGGTGCGCCATGAGCAAGGTGCCGGACACGCAGCCGAAGGCTATGCCCGCTCGACCGGAAGAGTTGGCGTCATGCTGGTGACATCGGGACCAGGCGTTACAAATGCGGTTACGGCGCTGCAGGATTCCCTTATGGACTCCGTTCCGCTCGTCTGCCTCGCCGGCCAGGTGCCGACAAGTCTGATCGGCACGGACGCTTTTCAGGAATGCGATACGGTCGGCATCAGCCGACCCTGCACAAAGCACAATTTCCTCGTCAAACACGTCGACGATCTGGCCAAGACGATCCATCTGGCTTTCCGAATCGCGGCGGCCGGTCGACCCGGTCCTGTTCTCGTTGACATGCCGAAGGACGTGCTCTTCGCCAGCGGGACCTACGTCTCACCTGACAAGGTAGCGCCACTGCCGAGCTACCAGCCGGCAATGCAAGGCGATCAAAACGCGATCCGAGCGGCTGTCGCATTGATGGCCGAAGCCCGCCGGCCCATCATCTATACCGGCGGCGGCGTCATCAATTCGGGACCGGAGGCGTCGCGATTGCTGCGCGAACTCGCCGACCTCACTGGCTTTCCGGTCACCTCCACCGTCATGGGACTTGGAGCCTACCCCGCCACCGGGCCGAACTGGCTGCGCGTTGCCGGACAGGGCGGATCGCATGAAGCCAATATGGCAATTGGCGATTGCGACCTGATGATCGCCATCGGCGCGCGCTTTGACGACCTTGCGACCTCGCGTGCCCAGGAGTTTTCACCTCGCTCGAAGAAAATTCAGATCGATATCGATGCGTCGTCGATCAACAAACGCGTTCTCGTCGACATCGGCATTCAGGGCGACGCCGCGCATGTGCTGGCGGATATGATCCATGCCTGGCGGGCGCTCTCCACTACACCCGACCAGAAGCGGTTGCGGGCGTGGTGGACGCAGATCGATCATTGGCGAGCCCGCCATTCGTTTTCCTACCAGCGGCTGGACCATGCAATCATGCCGCAACATGCCCTGGAGCGTCTGCATGCCCTGACAAAGCCGTATGACCCCATCATCGCCACGGAGATCGGTCAGCAGATGTGGGTGGCGCAGTTCTTCGGGTTCGACAAACCCAATCGCTGGATTACCTCCGGGGGACTGGGGACTATGGGTTTCGGTCTTCCTGCCGCGCTGGGGGCGCAGATCGCAAATCCCGGCCGCCTTGTCATCGACATTGCCGGCGACGCGTCGGTGCAAACGACGATGAAAGAGCTGTCGACGGCGATACAGCATCAAGCGCCGATCAAGATCTTCATGTTGAGCGATGAGCATCCGGGCATGACGCGAGAATGGGGTCAAGTACCGGATGGCAGTGGTCGATCGCGCTCTTATTCGGCTTCGCTGCCCGATTTCACCAAGCTTGCCGAAGCCTATGGCGCTGTCGGCCTTCACTGCGAGAGCCCGAGCGAACTCGATGCCAGGATCGAGGAGATGATCGACGCGGACCGGCCGGTGCTCCTTCACTGCCGGGTTGCGAGGCTCGCCGACACTCTTCGGCAGTAACGGCTGTTGATCGAACACGCCAAAAGCAAGCCGTGCGGTCCCGCGAACCGCAGTTCCCGTCTACTCTAGCCGAGTACCTCATGATCGAGACTGGTGTCTCGATCATGTATTTATGCTGTTCTACGGGACCGATTTTCTCTAGCCCGCAGACAAGCCGAATTGCTGGCCGAGGAATACGAGGTACCTGCCCTTCCGATCAAAGATACTGTGTCACGACTCTTTGTTTGAAAGAGCGGCCAAGTCCTCTTTAAGCCGCACCGGTAAATCCATCCGTTCGTGAAGAATGCTCATGACGCCAAGATCACCGTTCTCAAGCTCACGAAAGAATAGGTAGTGATGCTCATAGCGGCTGAAATAGGCCCGACGCCTGATGTCTGCGGGAACCGCCAGACGTTGCGGAAGCTGTCGCCAGATCAGGCGCTCCTCGCATAAACGCTGCAAATAAACATGCAGCCCGAGAATGTACGCATCTGCCTGTTTTTCTCCCCACGCCTCGAAAGTGTCGCGCCAAATCTTGTCCTGCGCGGCGTCAGCGCGTGGATAAAACCGATAGGCTGCCATGCTCAGCGGCGCTTGTTGCGGCGGATAACGTCTTCAGCGGAAACGACGACAAACTCGCTGTCGTCGGCACGCATCGCGGGTGCAAGTTCCTTTTGCAGGGCATCCCATGCCTCGTCGCGCGTTTGCAAGTCGCGTCGGATCAGTGCGCGAATGTACTCGCTCGCATTCTCATAGAGGCCGTCGTCACCGATCTGCTGCTGAATGTGATCTTGCAGCACGCCGCTGACCTTCACATGAATGCTGCCCGATGCCATCGGCCTACCCTTTCGTTCTTCCTCTAACGTGGGGCAGCGTAGCATATATTGTCAATATTCATCACAAAGAATTTGATCGTGACATGGTTTCTCGAACCTCACTCTGCGACCTGGCTGTCTTAAGATCTTCTGACCAGGATCATCATAGTCGTTCCGCCGCTTGTGTTTAGTGCTTGCGGGCCTGGGGCAGCAGGTTCATGCTTGTCCCCTGTCTGAGGCCTGCTGGTTGCGGCTGAAATAGCCGTACATCGGGGTTTCGTGAGATGCGTCCGATGGAGTGCAGCGGCTGCGGGTTCGATGTTCAGAGCGGTTTTGCTTTCTGTCCGCGATGCGGCGCAAGGCAACCGATATCGTGCGCCGCCTGCGGCTATCCTTGTCAGCCCGATTTTGCCTTCTGCCCCCAATGTGGCGCGCCGATATCCGGTAAAGTCCAACCCGCAACGAAGCCGAAGATTGAGGCGCTACCTCAATCGGAGGGCGATGCCGACCGGCGGCCGGTGACCGTGCTCTTTGCCGATCTCTGCGGCTTCACGACCCTGAGCGAGCAGATCGATCCTGAAGTCATGCGGGTGCTGCAGAACGAATTGTTCGAAGAGATGACCCAGGCGGTCGAAGCCTATGGCGGCTTCGTCGACAAGTTCGTCGGCGATGCACTGCTGGCGCTGTTCGGCGCGCCGGTCGCCCATGAGGACGATCCGGTCCGGGCGCTTGGTGCTGCACTCGATATGATCGGTCGGGCGACGCAGGTCGGCGAGCGCTGGCACGCCCGCGCCGGCGTGCCGCTGCGTCTGCATATCGGCATCAATAGCGGCCCTGTCGTTACCGGCGGCTTTGGTGCGGTCAGTACAAAATCCTATTCCGTGACCGGCGACACGGTAAACACCGCCCAACGCCTGCAATCCATGGCCGGCGAAAACGATATCCTTGTCGGGCCGCTGACCTATCGCCTCACCCGCCATGCCTTTGCCTTCGACAGTCTCGGCGCGCAAACGTTGCGCGGAAAAAGCGGAAACGTCCTTGTCCATCGGCTGACAGGGCTGTCGGAAGCGCCGCATACGGCGCGCGGGCTTGAAAGTTTCGGCCTTCGGGCGCCGATGATCGGACGGGATACGGAGTTGTCGGGGTTGCTGACATGCCTCGACCTTGCCTGCGGCGGCGCAGCGCAGCTTGTCCGGCTGATCGGCGAAGCCGGTATCGGCAAGTCGCGGCTGGTCAACGAATTCGTCGCAACCGCCGGCAATGCCGCCCGTTTCCAGGGCCTCGCCATCCGCAAAGCGACCTGCTCTCCGCTCGGCGAACAATCCTATGGTACGCTCGGCGCGGTCGTACGCATCGCCTACGGCATCGGCGAGCGGGACGATCTCGACAGGGCGCGGCAATTGCTGGCAACGGGGTTCCGCGCGCTCGATCTGGCGCAGGAGGAGGTCGAGGGGCTTCTGCCGCTCTTTCTGCATGTCCTGGGCCTCGGCGATCCCGATGGCGCGTTGCGGCACATCGAGCCAGAGCAGTTGCGGCGGCAGATCTTCTATGGCATCCGCACCGTCTTCGAGCGGCGGCTGGCGCAAGGTCCCCTGCTGCTTGTCATCGAGGATCTGCACTGGGCCGACGCCGCCTCGCTGGAAGTGCTTCGCTTCATGATGGACCGGCTGGAGCGCAGCCGGTTGATGCTGCTGGCGATCTACCGGCCGACATCGCAGACCGACCCACTGGACTCCAATCGTGTCAGTGTCACCGTGCAGCGTCTTGCCCCACTCTTTGCCGCCGACGGGCAGAAGCTGCTTGCTGCGTTTTTTGGCGTGGATCATGGCAAGTTGCCGGTAACGATGCGCAAGCGCATCCTCGACCGCGCTGGCGGCAATCCGCTTTTCATCGAAGAAATCCTTCGGGCACTGATCGACATGGGCACGTTGCACAATGACGGCCAACGCTGGCATGTCGCAGCAGAAGACACGGATGTCGATATCCCGGTGAACCTGCAAGCCCTGTTGCTTGCCCGCGTCGATCGTCTACCACAGGACATCAGACGGCTGGCGCAAGAGGCGGCGGTGGTCGGCCCGAAGTTCGATACCGCCCTGCTCCGCACTATCGCCACCGACCCGGCCGCCATCGATGCTGCATTGGATCATCTCTGCGATGCCAATATCATCGAGGAATTGCGCGGGCCCGATGCCGGCAGCTCGCCTGGCTATCGCTTCAGCCAAACGCTGATGCACGACGTCATCTACCACAATCTCCTGCTGCAACGGCGCATGGAGCTTCATCAACGGATCGGCCGGGTTCTGGAACGTCAATATGGCGTAGCGCCCGACCGGCCCGAGCATCTGGCGCAGCTCGGCCATCACTTCAGCCTGACCACTGAAAAGGCCAAGGGGGCCAGCTATCTGATGGCGGCGGGCGATCTGGCGCGCAAAACCTACGCCAATGACGATGCGATGCGCCTCTACCGTCAGGCCCTTGCGGCCTTCGCAAACGAGGCAGAGGTTACACCAGAGCAACTCGCGCTTCTCGAGCGTCTTGCCGATCTCTGTGGCCCTGCCGGCCTCCGCGACGCCGCCGTAAACCATTATCAACGAGCGCTTGCGATTCACCGGACCAAAGACAACCCTATTGCGGCAGCGCGGATATTGCGCAAGGTCGGCCGTTTGCATCTTGATGCAGGACGCCGCGATCAAGCGGAGACACATTTGGCCGAAGCCGAAGCAATAATCGCAACAATCGATGCGCCGGTCGAACGTGCACATGTCCTGCAGGAGCGCGGCCATCTGGCCTTCCGCATGGGGGATCAGGCCGCTGCCGCCGAGTGGGCGACGCAGGCATTGCAATGCCTGCAAACGCTGCCGATCGACGGGACGACCGAGACCGGACGGGAGACAGCGCGAGCGATGGCGGAGGCGCTGAACACCAAGGGGGCGGCCTTTGCGCGGCTCGGGCGTCGCCGCGAGGCCGTGCAGGAAGTGGAGCGCAGCCTCTCGGTCGCTGAAAAAGCCGATCTGCAAAGTGCCGCCTGTCGCGCCTATTCCAATCTCGGCGTTCTCTACACGATTGTCGACCCGGCCAACGCCATCAAGATCTGCCGGCGCGGGCTGGAGCTTGCGACCCGTATCGGCGATCTCGGCTTCCAGGCGCGGCTTCTCGCCAACCTCGCCGTTGCCTGCTGCACCTTCACCGATCGCTGCGCCGCCGAGGGTGTACCGGCCGCGGAAAAAGCCGTCGAAATCGACCGGGCGCTCGATCAGCGCGACCATCTCTCCGTGCCGCTGATCGTGCTGGGCCAAATTCATCAATGCCACGGGCAGCCGAAGCTAGCCCGTAAGTATTACGAGGAAGCCCTTGAGGTCGCGAAGGAAATTGACGAGCCGCAACTGCTGTTTCCGTGCTATGATGGCTTGGCGACACTCAGCCTCGAGCATGACGACATGGACGAGGCAGAACGGTATTTCACGCTGGCACAGGATGTGTGCATCCGCCACAACCTCGATCCAGGCACGCTCGTCGTCCTGCCGTTTCTCGACTGACTGTCCCCGTTCAACAACCGCAGGAGATCGATTAGGCAAATCGATTCAAAAGCATAAAGGGAGGAACGAAACATGCAGGAGAACCACGCCGCAAGACCGTTGCAGCCGGGAGATCGCGCGCCGAACGTGGTGCTGGATGCGATCACCCGCCAGGGCAAGGTTGCCATCGACGATTTTCGCGGCCAGAAGCCGGTGTTCGTCGGGTTGTTCCGCGGATTGCATTGCCCCTTCTGTCGCCGGCAGATCGCCGCCATGGCCGAACTCACCGACGCATTGCAGGAGAAAGGCATCGATAGCCTGACCATCGTCAACACGCCGATCGAGCGCGCTCGCCTCTATTTCCGCTACCATCCGCTTCCCAATCTGCTGGCGGCGTCAGACCCGGAACGGGTATCGCACAGGGCCTTCGGCTTGCCGAATCTTCAATTCACCGAAGATGAGAATGAGTGGCCGCGCAAAGTCAGCATGAACACGGTGATGTCGATGCGCATCGACATGCCGGGCGAGCTTCCAGCGCCTATGGACCCGATGGCGGCGTCGGAATTCCTCGACAAGGCGGACGGCTATGAAATCACCGAGGATGACAAGCAGATGATCGCCACCGGCCACGGCCAACTCGTCGGCGAATTCCTGCTCGATCGGGATGGCGTCGTGCGCTGGTGTTTCACGGAAGTCGAGGAGGATGGTCGCCATATGTTCGGCGGTCCCGCCCCTCGGGAAGTGATGTCGGCTGCGTCGAACATGGCTGTTTGAAGCGAATGAGGCCGTGCTTGAAAGGTCGGACGATTGAACAAGGCGAGCAATTCCCGGTCCCGCGTGATCGCCCTTATTCCATCCTGAACTTGGCGTGGCAGGTCGTGCAGGTCTGGAGCATGAGGTGGAACGCGTGTTCCGCCGGCATTGCCAGCAGTCTGGAACACGCTGGTCGCCCGTGACGAGACGGTCGACCGGATGGTGTTCTCGCGCCGGAAACGATCAGCCGAGAATTTCTAGAGTTGCCAGCGTCAGCACGACATAGCGGCCGGTCTTGGCGACGAAAACCAGGATCGTGAACGGTGTGAGCGGCTCCCTGAGCACGCCGGCGACAACCGTGAGAGCGTCCCCGAACAGTGGCATCCACGACAGGAGCAATGTCCACTTGCCGTATCTCCGGTACCAGCGGGACGAACGTTCGAGGACCTTCTCGCCGACCGGAAACCAGCGCCGGTCCCGAAACCTTTCAACCCCGCGACCGAGGAACCAATTGGCCACGCTTCCGAGCGTATTTCCGACGCTGGCGACAGCGACCAAAGCCGGAACGGAGAACTTGCCCGTGACAAGAAGGCCGACCAGCACGGGCTCCGACTGCATCGGCAAGATCGTCGCCGCCCCGAGAGCCGCGATGAAAAGTCCCAAGTAGGATGCGAAATCGATCATCGTCAGAAAAGACCAGCTCCTGCTGTCGTTCACCGTTAGACTCTCCAACCTGTGCACGATGTCCGTGCCACATAAAGGACTCGAACATCGACGACAGATGAGTCGCAATTGAAATCGAGCTGCTTTGCATGTAGTTCGAGGAGCATGGGCAAGATGTACCGAATCGCAATGAGCAGGCTGCTCGTGATGATGCGGCTGGTGATCATCGTATCACTGGCGGGGTACTCGCTGTCGAATGCAAGCGCCGCCATGCATGGCTCCTCGTTCCCCGAAATGGCGGCGGTACTGTCCGAGTCCGATGCTCTGCAGCATCACGATGGCCATGACATGACGAAGATGGCTGCCCATGACCACTCCCAGGGCGAGGCCGGCGGTAACGCAGATGGCGTATCGAAGCCAGTCAAGCAAGAATGCTGCAAGGATTTCTGTGGCGGGCTCGGCATTATTTGTGAAGGCCAGGATGTCGGCGGACCCGTCGTAACCTCGATCCGGCAGTTCATCGACGACCGAACAACCCTTGGCGAGCTGCCGCCCCTCCACCGTCCCCCGAATATCTGAATAGAGACGTACCCGTTTGATCGGGTCTAGTCGGACGCTTGCCTGCTTCGGGGCGAGCGGCCCGTAGGCTATCTCCTATTCGGAAATTTCATAATGAAACCCTCGCTTTTCGTGGTGGGGCTGCCGCTTATCGTCGGCGGCTGCGCATCCACACTTCCTCCCGACGTGGTGGCGTCTCCCACCGCGGTAGACCAGCCGTCCGCACTTCCGGCGGCATACAGGTCGCCGATCGCAGGCTACGTCGCCCGGCAGCCGGTCGATCCCAAACCCTGGCGCAGACAGAACGATCTGCAGTCTCCCATGAATGGAGACGACTCATGATCGGCACCGCAAGACTGATCGCGGCGCTGGCATTCCCGCTCGCCTTGAGCGGCTGCGTTACAGGCGCCGACTATTCCCGCAAAGAGGCGGGTTTCACCTCCGTTGCCAACAAAACCGCCATTGTCACGGCGAAAGAGACCGTCTGGATCCAGAACCAGAACCAGGCCCGATCGGCGGCCGCGCAGGTCAAAAGTCTGCTTGCTCGAGCAAAGACCCTCGACGCCGAGACGGCCGTCCAGATCGCGCTGCTCAACAACAAGGGCCTGCAGGCCGCCTATGCCGATCTTGGCGACAGCGCCGCCGACGCCTGGCAGTCGACGATGTTCATAAACCCGACCGTCTCCATCGGCACCACCGGCATCGGAACTCCGGGACTGCAGGCGTTCAAGACGATCGAAGGGATGATCACGACGAACATCCTGGCGCTCGCCACGAAGAACAGGGACATGGCGATCGCCGACACCCGCTTCCGGCAAGCGCAATTGACCGCGGCGGTGAAGACACTTCAGGTCGCCGCCGACACCCGGCGCGCCTGGATCGGCGCGGTGGCGTCATGGGAGACCGTCGGGCAGCTCCAGCGTGCCCAGGCGACCGCCGACGCAGCCTCGGAACTCGCGGAGAAGCTTGGCGAGACCGGCGCAATGACCAAGGGCGCTCAAGCCCGTGAACATGTCTTCGTCGCCGAACTCGCCGGAGAAACGGCGAAGGCCCGCCTGTCCGCCCGTCTTGCCAAGGAGGAGTTGACGCGGCTGATGGGTCTCTGGGGCTCCGATCTGGACTATCAGGTCCAGAACAGCCTGCCGCCGCTCCCCAACTCCGTCGTCCGACGCAATACCATCGAGGCCGAGGCTCTCAGGAACCGCATCGATCTGCAGATCGCAAAGCTCGACCTTGAGGCCACGGGCAAGTCCTACGGCCTTACCGAGGCGACACGCTATGTGACCGACCTCCAAGTCCTGACCGGTTTCGAAACGGAACGCGAAATCGAGGACGACGAGACGAAAACGCGAACCACTGCGCAGGTCGAACTGGAGTTCGCCATTCCGATCTTCGACACCGGCAAGGCCCGGATGCGCAAGTCCGAGCTGGCCTACATGCGGGCGGCGAACCTCTTGGCGGAGAAAGCCGTCAACGTCCGCTCGGAAGCACGCTCCGCCTACGAGGCTTACCGCTCGAACTACGATATCGCGCGGCACTACCGCAACAACGTCGTGCCGCTGCGCACCAAGGTCGAGGAAGAATCCCTGCTGACCTACAACGGCATGATCTCGAACACCTTCGAGCTGCTGACAGACACCCGCGACAAGATCAACTCCATCCTGCTCTCCGTCAACGCGAAGCGAGATTTCTGGCTGGCCGAAGCCGATCTGGCGCCTGCGATCTACGGCGGCGGCGCGACGAAGGCGTCGGCAGAGACCGAGGTCGCCGCTGCTTCCGAAAGCAGCGCTGGCGGCGGTCATTGAGAAAGGACACTCCATGTTCAACAGACGACAACTTTTTGGAGCCAGCGCCGCTCTGCTCACCGCAGCCGCCTGGACGAAGACGGCGGCGATGGGCCTGCCCGACGCACCGACTATGGAATCGGCGGACATGCAGCCGCCACTCCACCCTGCCTCAGGTCCAGACTATCAGCCCGTGGTCACCCTCAACGGCTGGACCCTGCCGCACAGGATGAACAATGGCGTCAAGGAGTTCCACCTGGTCGCCGAACCGGTCGAACGCGAGATGGCAGACGGCATGACCGCCTATCTGTGGGGCTACAACGGACAGTCACCGGGACCGACGATCGAGGCGGTCGAGGGCGATCGCGTCCGCATCTTCGTCACCAACAAGCTGCCGGAGCACACGACGATCCACTGGCACGGCATGATCCTGCCGTCAGGCATGGACGGCGTCGGCGGCCTGACACAGCCGCATATTCCAGTCGGCAAGACCTATGTGTACGAGTTCGACCTCGTGAAATCCGGCACCTTCATGTACCACCCGCATTCCGACGAGATGGTGCAGATGGCCATGGGCATGATGGGTTTCTTCGTGATCCATCCGAAAGATCCCAAGTTCATGCGCGTCGACCGAGACTTCGTCTTCCTGCTCAACGCCTACGACATCGACCCCGGCTCCTACGTACCGCGGATCATGGAGATGACCGACTTCAACATGTGGTGCTGGAACAGCCGCGTGTTCCCGGACATCAGCCCTCTCGTCGTGTCCAGGAATGACCGGGTGCGCGTCCGCGTCGGCAACCTGACGATGACCAACCATCCGGTCCACATGCATGGCTACGATTTCGAAGTGACCTGTACCGACGGTGGCTGGGTGCGGCCGGAAGCGCGGTGGCCGGAGGTAAGCATCGACATCCCTGTCGGCGCGATGCGTGCCTACGAGTTCGACGCCAAGTATCTCGGCGACTGGGCGATCCACTGCCACAAGTCGCACCACACGATGAACGCCATGGGTCACGACATTCCAACCTTCATCGGTGCGGACAAATCGAAGGTTGCCGAGAAAATCAGGAAGCTGCAGCCGGAATACATGCCCATGGGCACCAAGGGCATGGCCGATATGGGCGAAATGGAGATGCCCATCCCCGAGAATACCGTTCCGATGATGACCGGCTGGGGACCGCATGGTCCGATCGAAATGGGCGGCATGTTCTCGGTGGTGAAAGTCCGCGAGGGGATTTCGGCGGACGATTACTCAGATCCTGGCTGGTACGAAAACCCGCCCGGAACGCAGGCCTTCGAGTGGACCGGAGAACTTCCGGACGCGACCAAGGCCAAAGACGCGAAAACGCAAATCACGCCGAAGCCGACAAACGGCTGAGGTCCGATCTCAACATCGAAAAGGAATTACGGATGAAGAATTATTTCATGGCTCTGGCCCTCGCAGCACTCGCGTCGCCAGCACTTGCCGCCGGCAATCATGCCGGTGGCCACGGCGAGAAGATGGCTATCGGAGAACCCGGCGACAAGGCCAAGGCGACACAGACCATCCGCGTCACGATGAAGGAAACCGACGACGGAAAGATGCTGTTTACTCCCGCAGCCTTCAACGTCCGCAAGGGGCAGACGGTCAAGATCGCGATCAAGAATGCCGGAACGATCGACCACGAATTCGTGCTCGATCAGGAAGACAAGATTCTGGAGCACAAGAAGATCATGGAGAAGTTCCCGGAAATGGAACACGCCGACGCCAATTCCATCCGCCTTCCGGCTGGTCAATCCGGCGAGATCGTCTGGAAGTTCACTACCGACGGCGAATTCAAGTTCGCCTGCCTGATCCCCGGCCATTACGAAGCCGGCATGCACGGCGACGTCACCGTCGCTGGGAAATAATCCGCAAAAAAGGAGCTACGAACATGAAAACTGCCATGATCAAAATCAGCGTGGCCGTCCTGCTCTCTGCCAGCGCGGCCTTTGGTGCGTTCGCCCAGGAATTCACCAAGGGTGTCGTCAACAAGGTCGACGCCAAAGCGAACAAGGTGACCATCAAGCATGAGGAGCTGAAGAACCTCGACATGCCTGCGATGACGATGGTTTTCCGGGTCGAAGACCCGGCTCTGCTCGAAAGGCTGAAGGAAGGTTCGAAGATCGAGTTCGTCGCCGAACGCGTGAATGGCAAGCTGACCGTCACCGAAGTAAAATAGGGGGCTCCTGCCGCCCGGTCTCGATCCGGGCGGCAGAACATCAAGGAGTGGAGACGATGCACAGGAGAAGCTTTATTACAATGGCGGCATCCGCCCTGGCATTCCTTGGCGGAGGGACACGCGCCGCCGCGCCGGCGAAGATGACCGTCTACAAGGATCCAAACTGCGGCTGCTGTCATGAATGGTCGAAGGCGATGGCAGCGGCAGGATTTTCCCTCGACGCTCGCGACACCGACGACCTTGCAGCGGTCAAGGCGCGGTTGGGCGTGCCGGCCGACATGCAGGGGTGCCACACCGCCGTCGTCGAGGAATATTACGTCGAGGGACACGTGCCGCTCGATGCCGTCCAGCGCCTGTTGCAGGAGCGACCGCCGGTCCGAGGGCTGGCCGTGCCGGGCATGCCGTCCGGCTCGTTGGGGATGGGCGACGACCCGCAGGCGTCCTATGATGTATATGCGATCCCCTCGGGAACCGGCGCGCCATACGTATTCCTGGAGGTCCGTCCCCGGAAGGGCTGACGTCGCGATCGATCAGGCCAGAGCCGGCGGCCGATCAGGGAACCGGAGCGGAATCGCGCTGCGCCAGACTGAGACTGATCGACCGGTTGCCGCGTCGACGGCGTCGAACATGGCTGTTGAAACGAATGATCTTTAAAGCGCGCCGCATCGAATTGGATTCATGCGACGCGCTTTCGATGAGACGAACGACACGTTCGGCGCCCTCACCGAGCCCTCTTACCTCAAGGAACAAATCTCGCATGGCGATGTTGTCATTACGATAAACATAGGATCATGGGAGGAACTCATGCGGAAATCTCTTCAGTTCGTACTGGTCGGCTTGGCTGCGATAAGCGGCTTGACGATCTCGCCGACGATCGCGGCAGCGCAGGACTTGGAGTTGCGGGTCGGCCCCGGTGGCGTCGGGGTTTACGATCGTAATCGCGATCGTGACAGATATGACGGATATGATCGGCGCGGACGGCGCGGATGCGACCCGGATGATGCTCTCGACATCGCACGTAGCGAAGGACTTCGCAGAGCGCAGATCGTACGCATGTCTCCCCGCAGTATCGTCGTGCAGGGGATGACTCGCCGTGGACCGGAACGAATGACCTTTGCAAACCGCCGAGGCTGCCCGGAAATCTGACCGCGGCGTGAGCAAATGAAGTGGGACAGCTGGCCTTCGAGATCGTCGAACGGTCAGCCGTGAGCCCTTGTTTTCAAAGCGGCGGAACCTTTGGCCCCTCTGGACATTGCTGCCCATGCAGCGCCCTACTTTGGGTCGCGTGCACCTTGGAGCACCATAGGAGGATTCATCATGATGAGCGGTCAATTGAAGGCGCTTCTCGCCGTCCTTGCCGTTGCCGGCTACCAAAACAGAGACAAGATCGGAGAGCTCCTACGGGGCATCCAGAACCCCCAGCAGGCTGGCGCGGGAAACCAGCAGCCCGGCGGGCTTGGCGGCCTTCTTGGCGGACTGACCGGTTCGGGTGGTCTCGGCGGCCTTCTGGGCGGGTTGACATCAGGCAGCATCGTCAGCGGCGGTCTCGGCGATCTGCTGAAGACGTTTCAGCAGAATGGTCACGGTGACAAGGCGGAGTCGTGGGTACAGCCCGGTCCAAATGCCGACATCGATGACGGCCAGCTCGCGGAAGCACTGGGGCCGGAGGTTCTCAACGAGATCGCTGCCAATACCGGCCTTTCGCATCAAGAGATTCTTGAGCGGCTGAAGCGCGATCTTCCCAAAGCGGTCGACGACCTGACACCAAACGGAAAACTGCCCACCGCCGAAGAGGATTTTTTGTCTTCCGCGAGCCAGTTCACCACCTCCACGCGGCCCGGCACCATCTAATCACGGGCCGTCTTGAGGCACGCGTCACTCCGGAAGTCCCGCCTTGCGGTAGCCGTCAACGAAATGCTCAAGCGTCCGAGCGTCGCGGAATGGCTCGGTCGCCGCCCAGTGGCGGGTTGAAAAATCCGGGTTGGCGACGAGAAACAGTTCGGCCTCGGCGCGTGCCTCGTCGAGCCGGCCGAGTTGGGCAAGACTTGCCGCCAGGAAACGGCGTGAGCTCGTGCGATAGGTCTCGTCGTTGCGCAGCGTCTCGACAGCGGTTGCGTATTGGCCGGCAGCATATTGCGCCTGGCCGAGCGCCAGATAGTACCAGCTCGCCGGAAACGGGTTCAACCGGAAGGCCTTGGCGATATGCTCGAGGCCCTCCCCGACCCGCCCGGCCAGGACCGCGATGTCGGATAGCGCCGCGAAGGTGTCGGCCTCGTTCGGGTCGAGTTCGATCGCCTTGGCAAATTCCGCTTCCGCCTCGTCGAAGCTGCGCTCATAGGCAAGTAGATAAGCCAGTATCCAGCGGCAGCCGGCATCGTTGGGATCGATCGCGACAGCCTTGCGCGCCAGCCCCAAAGCAAGGTCACGGGCGGGTTGCGTTGGTCCGCCGCTATGCACCTCTCCCATCCAGTGGTTCATGGCAAGCCAGCGATAGGCCTCGGCATAATCAGGATCGAGGACAATCGCGCGCGTCAGCATCAGATGCGCTTCCCGCGCCGTCTGCGGCGTATCGTCCATCAGCCTGCGCGCCCGCACGCAGAGATCGTAAGCCTCGAGATTTTTGGGCCGGTTGCGCGGCGGCGGTACGCGCAGCCGGCCGAGCAGCGCCTCCACGATCTTGGCCGTCACCTCGTCCTGAACGGCAAAGATATCGTCCAGGCTGCGATCGAAGCGTTCCGCCCATAGATGATCGCCACTTGCCGCATCGACCAGCTGGGCGTTGATGCGCACGCGCGCCTCGACACGTCTTGCACTGCCCTGCAGCAGATAGCGCACGCCGAGCTCCTCGGCGATCTCGCGCACATCCATCGCCTTTCCCTTGTAGGCGAAAGCCGAGTTGCGGGCGATGACGAACAGGCCCGGCATCCTGGAGAGGTCGGTGATCAGGTCTTCGGTCAGCCCATCCGCGAAGGATTCCTGCTCGGGATCGTTGCTGATATTCACGAAGGGCAGCACTGATATCGATGGTTTGTCGGGCAGCGGCAAAGGTTTTCGTTTGACGCCGCCGAGCTGATTGATGGCACCTATGAAGCGGTAGCCGACGCGCGGAACCGTGGAGATCCATTCACCGCCGTCGGCGGCCGGACCAAGCAGCTTGCGCTGCTGCGCGATCTGGACGGTTAGGTTGCCTTCCTCGACTGATATGCCCGGCCACGCCGCGTCCATCAACTCGGCCTTCCCCAAGATTTCGCCGGATCGTTCGACGAGTGCTGCAAGCAGCTTCAGCCCGCGATGGCCGACTGCGACGGGATCATCGTTCCGAAGGAGCGTTCCCGCCACCGGATCAAGCACGAACGGACCAAAGGCAAAGCGCGATCCCTGCATGGGGCGCATCTATAATCGGTTTGGACGTTTTTGAGAACTTTTTGGGAAAGCTTAAGTACGACGCTCACCCTATCCTGCAGAATTCATCCTCTTTCAGGTGAAAGGCCCCGGCCCTTCAAACCCTATGGAGGTTGCTGTGAACGATATTTCCTGCGTGGAGCCGGCGGACGTGTCGGATCGGCATTTGCACGGCACGACATCGCTGCGAGCGGATCGGATCCCATGGGCCGCGATGGCGGGTATCATCGCGACCGTCACGGTGTTTGCCGTGGCGCAGGGGCTGACCTATCCGCTGCTCAGCTTCATCCTGGAGCGGCAGGGAACGACATCGGGCCTGATCGGTTTGTCGGCGGCTATGACGCCGCTCGGTTTCATTCTATCGGCGCCCTTCATTCCGGCGCTTTCGCAGCGCGTGGGTGGGGCGCGGCTGGCGATCCTGTGTTCGATCCTGGCCGCCTTCACCCTGATGGCGATTGCCTGGGCGCAGGACGTCTGGGCCTGGATGCCGCTGCGCTTCCTGCTCGGCGTCTTCGCCAATCCGCTTTACGTGATCAGCGAAACCTGGCTGATCTCGATCACACCGGCGCCGCGCCGGGGCCGGATCATGGGCCTCTATTCATCGATCGTTTCGGGCGGCTTCGCCATCGGTCCGCTGTCGCTCTGGCTCACCGGCACCGAGGGTTGGCCGCCCTTCGTGATCGGCATTACGGCCTTCCTCCTCTGCGGCCTGATCGTGCTTGCGGTCGTCCCTCGCCTGCCCGACATGCCTGGTGAAGGCGAGGCAACAACGGTGGGCGGCTTCTTCGCGCTGGCACCACTGCTGTTGTTTGCCGTTTTTACCGCTGCCGCCTTCGAGCAGATCCTGCTTTCCCTGTTCGCGGTCTATGGCGCAGCACTCGGCAGCGCCGAGGAGCGCATCGCTTCGCTCATCACCTGTTTCATCGCTGGCAATGCCGTACTGCAGATTTTGCTCGGGCGCTTGGCCGAACGGTTCAGCTCGACGCGGATGATGCTCTTCTGTGTCCTGGCTTGCCTCGCCGGTTGCCTGCTGCTGCCGTCGGCCTTCAATTCGTGGCTTATCTGGCCGCTCGTTTTCGTCTGGGGCGGGGTCTCGTTCGGGATCTACACCTTGTCGCTGATCCAGCTCGGCGAGCGTTTCACCGGCCAGGCCCTGATCGCCGGAAATGCGACCTTCGCCTTGGTATGGGGCATCGGCGGCATCGTCGGATCGCCCGCGACAGGACTGGCGATGCAGCTGATCGGACATCAGGGTTTGCCATTGTCCCTTGGCCTGCTCAGCTGTGTGCTGGCGGTGTTTCTGGTGGCCAGGAGATGGCGGGGCTGATCGAGGCACTTGCTCGTGCCGCCCTGCCCCGGCTTCACCTGCCGGCCCTTTGCTCAGAAGAATTGCCATTTAATGCATAACATGTTATATAACATCCCATACAAATGGAGATCGGCATGGTCGAGGATGTGGTCCGAACGCTGGGGTTTCTGTGCATGGGCAGCCGGCTGCGGCGCATCGGAGAAAGGCTGCAGGCCGATACCCAGCAGGTCATCGACGAGGCCGGTCTCGGCATTCAGGCGGGCCAATATCCATTCCTTGCAGCGATCGATCGGTCTGGGCCGCTGACGATCGGCGAGCTCGCACAGGCGGTGGGCATCACCCAGCCCGGCGCAACCCGCACCATCGGCCAGCTTCTCGAACTCGGTTACGTCGACATGCAGCCGGCCCCGGATGATCAGCGCCGGAGACTGGTCTCGCTGACCTACAAGGGACAGGACCTCGTCGATTATTCGAAAAAGGTGATCTGGCCGCGCATCGCCGCCGCCGTTGCGGATCTCTGCGGCGATCTCGACGGGCCGATCCTCGAACAGCTCGCGGCCATCGAGGACGGGCTTGCGGCGGTGCCGCTTGCGCGCCGCAACGCCGCCAAGGAGGAAACACAATGAAACATATTCTCGACCGACCGATCTGGAGCGCGTTGGAGACCGCGCATGCCGATCTTGCCGAAGGTGGCATGTCCGCGCGGCGATACCCACCCTCCATCGTTCCTTTCGCGGCGTCAGCCGACGATACGCCGGAGAGCCTCGACGCCCTGGAGAACCTGCCTTCGCCGGAGGAGAGCATGATTCTCGTCGAATCCGGGCCGATCGCCATTCCACCGGGTCTTGCCGTCGTCACGGAGGCATCGGTGGTCCAGATGGTTGCCGAGCGACACCATGAGAGGATTTCGGATTCTCGCATCCAGCCGCTGACGGAGGCCGATGCCGCCGACATGCTGGCATTGGCGACACTGACCAAACCTGGGCCGTTCACATTGCGAGCCCAGAGCCTCGGCAGCTTCTGGGGGATCAAGAGCGAAGGCCGCCTGGTGGCGATGGTCGGACAACGGATGCGGCAGACAGGCTTCATCGAGCTCAGCGGGCTTTGCACCCATCCCGATGTCCAGGGACGCGGCCTCGGCACCCTGCTCTTCCGCTTCGTTGCCGGCGAAATCGCATCGAGCGGCGACACAGCCTATCTGCACGCCTATGCGGCGAACACATCGGCCATTTCGCTCTACAAGACACATGGTTTTGCGCTTCGCGCGGAGATGAACATGCGCGTGGTCAAACGCCGTTCCTGAGCCGTGCCCACGACCTATCGCACCGCCGGCGGCAGCACTTCGAATTTCCAGAATTTTTCCGGGCTGAAATAAGTCGTGGCAAACGCGCGGATATCTGCGGCGGCGACCCTGTCGTAGCCGCTGAGATTGTCGCGTATCCGATCTAAGCCGCGCGAATCCGTCTGAGCGCCGCGCAAATATTCAATCCAATATTCGTTACCCTGTTGCTGATGCTTCAGTGTCTCGATGATGGGTTCCCGGGCGCGCGCAAGTTCGTCCGGGGAGACATCATGCGACCGCAGATCCTTGGCGATCTCGTCGACGAGTGCGTAGAAGCGCGCGACCTTTGCCGGGTCTGTCTCGGCGTAGAAATATGCGTAGCCGTAGCCAGGGACTTCACTTGACAGGTCAGCATCGCCCTCCAGCACATAGCCTGCTCCTTCTGCGATGCGAAACTGGTCGATCAACCTGTTTTGGAAAATCTGGGTGGCGAGATTGGCGGCGAAGGACCGCGGCAGGTCGGAAAGCAAATCGCCAATCGGAGCCCCTACCGCGGCGGCGGCGTTATCTGCCCTGCCGTTATGGGTCCCCACAACGGGCTTCTCGTTCGTCACCGGAAAACGCACCTCGTTCCGATCGTCGCTCGACATCATCTCCGGGCGCGGCGGCAAGGCGCCAAAGGTTTCAGCCGTCAGCCGGATCGCGTCATCCACCGCCACGTCGCCGACAATGGTGATATCGATCGGGCCGTTGGAGATCATAGGTTGGAACAGCGCCTCGAAATCGTCTGGATGAGCGGCCGACAACTGCGCGCGATCGGGGAAGGTCCAGCGCGGATCGCGCGAATGTACGAGACCTGGGAAATCGCGGCTGACAATGCCGCCGGGCGTCGCCTCATACTGATCGAGACCGCTCAAATAGGCTTGCTGCACGCGCTTGAAAGCCTCGGGGCGATAGGCGGGATCGGAGGTGTATGCGGTCATGAGCTGCAGTTGCGTCGCAAGATCTTCAGTCCTTGTATGACCGTCGAACCTGAAGGAGCTGTCGCCTACCGAAAAATCGATGCTGACGATGTTGGCCGTCAGCGCTTTCTGGATATCCTGGTAATCCATGGCCTTCACGCCGGACAGCACGACGGCCGGAGATGCCCAGATCGGAGCGGAACGGTCGTGCGGCAGGTCCAGCCGACCGCCGCCGATATCTTCACGCACCAGCACTTCGTTGGCACGCAGCTTGGTTGGCTTGACGGTAAGACGCACGCCGTTGGAAAAGCGCACCATAGTCAAGCCGAGATCGTCGACGGCGCGGCGTTCGACCACAGCGCCCGGCGCGCCGAAATGGGCGTAGGGCCAGGCGACGTCAGTTGCACTGGATAGTGCCGAGAGGGCAACGGCATTCGACGCATCGTAGACTTGCCGAACCGCGTCGGCTCCGCCCTCAGGTGATTGGGCCGTCTGCAGCACGACCTGTGGACCGTTGCCGGAGAAAGCACGCTGCAGCGCCTGATTGACCTCGGCCGCCGTGACGCCGTTCGTCATCGTCTCGAACAGCGAGAGTTCTTCGGTAGGCGAGGTGAAGACTTGATCGTCATCGATGCTGCTCGCCAACATGGAAGCGACGTCGGTGGTCGTGCGCGTCGCGGCTCCGGCCGCAGCAGCCTGCAGGGCCGAGCGATAGTCGAGAATTTCGCGATCGATTTCCGCCTGCGTAGCGCCGAACTCCTGGATACGACGCTGTTCCTGGTCAATGGCCGTGAGCGCCGCCTGCCATTTGTCCGGCTCGGAGTTCGCCGCGATCAGGACGACATGAGCGGAATCGAGGAGATCTTGAGAGCCGATGCCCGCACTGATGAATGGAGCATCCGCCTTGCCGGCGATGGTGCTAACCCGGCGATTGAGCACGATGAGACCGAGATTTTCAATAAGCTCAGCGCGGCGCTTGGCGAAGGTGTCAGGCGCGGCGTCATAGAGACGTGTCCAGGCGACCTGTACGCTCGTCATGCCGCCGGGAACAACGATGAGGTTGGCGCTTTCGCCTTTCGTCACCAGCGTGCCGAGATCCGGTTTTGTCGGCGTCGGATCCACAGCCTTCCAGTCGCCGAAGCGCTGCCGGATTTCCGTTTCCATGGCGACGGGGTCGACATCGCCCACCACCACCAGCGTTGCCCGATCGGGTCGGTAATTGGCCCGGTAATAATCACGGACAAGGGCCACAGGCGCATTGCTGATGATGTCGGCTTTACCGATCGGTGCCCGCATGGTCGCGCGCTTGCCGGCGAGCAACGAATTCATGATTTCGAGCGCCGCGCGATACTGCGGCGTGTCGCGCAGCCGCTCCTCCGACAGGATGACGCCGCGTTCGCGATCGAAGGCGCCGGCGTCGAGGGTCAGCTCGCTCGCCGTTTCTCGCATCAGCATCAGGCCCGTCGAAACCGTGTCTGCATCGACCTCGGGCAGATCGAGTGCATAGACAGTCTCGTCATAAGAGGTGTGGGCGTTGGTGTCCGGCCCGAAAGCCAAACCCTTGCGCTGCAAGATACGGATCATCTCCCCTTCGGCGACATGTGTCGAACCCTTGAAGGCCATGTGCTCAAGAACATGCGCCAGACCCTGCTGGTTGTCGTTTTCGTCGAGCGAACCTGAGCCAATGCGAAAGCGGATCGCGGCCTGTCCGGGCGGCGTGACATTGCGCATGGTCGCAAACCGCATGCCGTTGGCGAGCATGCCGAAACGCACATGAGGGTCGGCTTTGATGTCGCTTTGCGTTTGTGGCCAGGGCACGGACAGGCTGTTCGCATAGGCTGGCGACGTGAAGCTTGCGACGAGGGAGACCGTCGCGAGAAACCAGCACACCGTGGAGCATTCCATTTTTTTATGAGACATTCTTGTCCAGGTGATGAGAATGAATGGGGTAGATGGCGTCAATCTGACTATTCCACAGGTTGCATTTCCCATCAACTTCCATGTGTGTAATGAATAAGAAGTAGATAACTCTGCCCAGAACAGGATGATTTTAGGCCCGGTCGGCCTAAAATCTGAATCCTGTTCTCAATTAAAGAGTTAGAGCATGATGTCGTCCGAAAACCGCTCACACTTTTCGGCATCATGCTCTAGGTGTCAGACCAATGTCATCGAACCCGCCTAAGGGATTGCGCCTCGATGCAGTCACCAGGAGGCGTTTTTCGATGGCGACATTGGAGCAGGTCGCGTTCCGAGCAGGATGCTCGCTGGCGACCGCAAGCAGGGTTCTCAACCGCAACGGACCGGCCAGCGACCTGATGGTGCGCAAGGTGCGCCGTGCGGCCGCCGAACTCGGCTATCGCCCGGCCGGTCTGTCTGCTGGGCGGCTCGGACGCAGGCCCGTCATCGGCGTGCTGATCCCGAGCATCACCAATCCGGTCTTTGCCTCGTCGCTGTCGAGCATCCAGAACCGCATGCTGGTGGCCGGGCATGGTGTCTTGATCGCCCAGTCGAATTACGATCCGGCGCGCGAGGCCGATGCCGTCGCAGCACTCTTGAACGACCGGCCGACCGGGCTGATCCTCACCGTCTGCGATCCATCCACCAGCAAGGCGCTGCTTGCGAAGCTCCCGCCGACCGTGCTGCTCAACAACCTGCCGACGGCGCAGTTTCCGGCGGCTGTTACCGCCGACAATCGCGGCGCCGGCCGCGAGATCACGTCCTTCCTGATCGGCATGGGCCATCGCCGCATTCTGTTTCTCTCCGGTAATTTTGCCGCCTCCGACCGCGCCCACCTTCGCTACCGCGGTTACCTCGACGCCATGGCCGTGAGCGGGCTGACACCCCTCGATGCCGTGCAGATCCCGTTCGTCAGCGGTTATGACCAGCTCGATCTTGGCGTCGCGATGACTTCGCTTGCGCCGACGGCGATCATCGCCTCCAACGATCTGCTGGCGCTCGGCGTCATCGGCGCGCTGAAGCGCGAGGGACTGTCGGTGCCTGGGGATGTTTCGGTCGCCGGCTTCGACGGCATCGCCATCGGCCGGCTGATCGATCCACCCCTGACGACCATCGAAATGCCGGATGCCAGCATGGGGGCAACGGCCGCCTCGCTGCTTCTCGACATGGCGGAGAATGCCGCCCCT
>NZ_JACCEY010000037.1:288800-316377 GCF_013591995.1 Rhizobium sp. WYCCWR 11146 | reverse complement strand
CCTTGCCCTGTTCCCGATCGGGAAGCCGATCAGCTGCGCGGCAGCATGCCCTCGACATCGGCGGCTGCGTCATCGAGCGCTTCCTTCGGCTCGGCCGACTGGTCGACGATGCGCGAGAGATTGTCGACGATCGTCTGCGTGACCTTGACGCCGTTCGAGCCTGGGAAGGCATACCAGGGGATCATCACCGGCATCTGGCTGAGGCCTGCCTGGAACAGCGGGTTCTGCTTGTAGAAATCGCCGAGATAATCGGCCGACTTTGCGGCGAGTTCGTTGTTCGGGACATAACCGGTGCCGGGCACGACGACGGAAGCGCCATAAGGGCCGGCGGCGAATTTGGCGAACTTCCAGGCGGCATCCTGCTTGGCGGCGTCATGCGTCAGGATGACGACGGCGTTGCCGCCGGTCGGCAGGCGGCCATTCACCGGATCGATCAATGGGATCTTGGCGGTGCGCAGATCGAATTTGTTGCCGACATTCTTGATCGTGTTGCGCAGCGCGCCTGTGGTCTGGAATTCGAAACCGACCTTGCCGGCTGCGAAAGCCTGTTCGCCGGCGGCCTTGGTGAACACAGGCATGCCGCCCTCGGTGACCAGGCGATGCAGGACCTCGACGGCCTTCTGACCTTCCGGGCCGTTGAAGGCGACCTTGCTTTCGTCGTCGCTCAGCATCTTGCCGCCGGCGCCGAAGAGCAGTGCCGAAAACATCCAGTCATCACCCTGCCAACGGAAATCGATGCCGTCGACGCCATCGCCGAGCGCCTTGATCTTGCCGCCGAGCGCGATGACCTCATCCCAGGTCTTCGGCGGATTTTCTGGGTCGCCACCGGCCGCCTTCACGAGATCGGCGTTGTAATACATGATCGGGTTGGAAGTCGCGAAAGCCAGGCCCACCTGCTTGCCCTTGACCTGGGCGAGCTTGAGGATCGTGTCGGAGAAGCCCTGCTCGGCCATATTGCCGTCCTTCTGGACGAGCGGGCCGAGGTCGACGGCGACGTCGCGTTCGTCGAGCATGCGCAGGCGGTTGAGGCCGATGAAGGTGATATCGGGCATTGCGCTGGTGCCGACCTGGCGAAGGATCGTCTGGATGCCTTCTTCATAGGTCGCCGACGGGCTGGCGAACTGGATCTTGATATCGGGATTTTCTTCCATGAACTTCTTCGAGATCGTATCCATCACGTCTTTGAAGAAGCCCGGCATCGGGTAATGAACCGTCAGCGTCGTCTCGGCATGCGCGGGAAGCGCGATTGCCATCGAGACGGCCGCTGCGGCGAGAAGCTGGGTGATATGTTTCATCGCTCGTTCTCCTGGGTTGAAACCGGTCAGCCTTTGAGACCGGTCATGGTGATGCCCTCGACGAAGCGCTTCTGCGCAAGCAGGAAGGCGATGACGAGGGGAAGGGTAATGATGAGGGTCGCCGCCATCAGCGCGCCGTAGTCGTCGCCGGCCTCGGCGGCGCGGAAATACATCAGACCGAGCGGCGGCGTAGCGTAGTCCTGCTTGCTGATGACGATCAGCGGCCAGTAGAGATCGTTCCAATGGGCGACGACCGAAAAGATGGCGAAGGCGGTGACCGCCGGCCAGGCATTCGGCACGATGACGCGGGCGACGATGCCCAACTCCGACATGCCGTCGAGACGCGCGGCATGGATGAGATCATCCGGCATGGCGCGGAAGAACTGCAGGAACATGAAGATCGCGAAGACCGAAATTGTGAAGGGCGCGACAAGGGCGGCATAGCTGTTGAGCAGCGCGGCTCGGTCGAAGGCGACATAGAGCGGCAGCGCCGTCGCGTGGATCGGCACCAGCAGGCCGAGCATGACAAGCACCATCATGGCGCGGGCGGCGCCGAAGCGCAGCTTTGCCATGGCATAGGCGCAAGGGATCGCCACCAGCACCTGGAAGAAGAAGATCAGCCCGCAGACGACGACGCCGTTCCACAGCAGCTGCGCCATCGGCACTCGGCTCAAGGCCTTGGCGAAATTCTCGGCATAGGTGAAGTGCGCCGGGATCAACGACAGCGACGAGGTGAAGATATCGCTTTGGGCCTTGCCTGCCGTCGAGATCATGAAGACGTAGGGCGACAGGAAGATGATCGCGCCTAAGGAAAGCAAGGTGAGACGGATGATCCTGCCGAGGGAAAAAGCGCTGGTTATCATGTGTAATGCACCCGGCGATCGAGAACGCGGTACTGCAGAAACATCAGCACCACCAGGATTAGCAGAAAGACCACTGTCATTGCCGAGGCATAACCGACGCGCAGGTAGACGAAGCCCTCCTGGTAGATCGTAAAGAGCAGCACCTCCGACGCCTTGTTCGGGCCGCCCTCGGTCAGAGTCTTCACCGTTTCAAAAACCTTGACTGAATTGGTGATACTGATGGTGATGACGAAGAGCGTCGTGGGCCCGAGCATTGGCCAGGTGACGAGCAGAAAACGGTCGAGGGAGGATCTGGCGCCATCCACCTCGGCTGCCGCGTAAAGCTCGCGCGGGATCGCCGTCAGCCCGGCGAAGAACAGCACCATGTTGAAGCCGGCCGATTGCCAGACGCCGATGATCGAGAGGCTGTAGAGCACCGTGCCGGAGCTGCCGAGCCAGTTCGGGCCTGGAAGCCCGACGAGGGCCAGCAGCGCGTTGAGCGGGCCGATTGTGGGGTGGAACATATATTGCCAGACGGTTGCCATGGCGACGATCAGCGAGGCGACCGGCAGGAAATAGGCGGTGCGGAAGAAGCTGCGCGCCTTCGTCTCGCTCTCGATCAGCATGGCGATGCCGAGGCCGAGAAGGATCGAGACCGGTGCGACGAGCGCCGTGTACACCGTCGTATTCCACAGAGACTTGCGAAAGGTGCGGTCGGTGATCAGGTGCGCGTAGTTCTCGAAGCCGACGAAACGGAACTTGCCGTAGCCCAGTTCGAAATCGGTAAAGCCGAGCACGATGACTGATACAACCGGCAAAAGCACGAAGAGGAACAGCAGGATCATAGCCGGCATCACCAGCATCCAGGCGATGCGGGCCTCGCTGCGCCGATGCGCAACGGCGGCATCGTGTGGCACGGCCATGGAGACGATGCTAGCCATGCGCCCTCTCCCGCTGGGCATCGCTTATTGCGAGCCCGGCATCACCCGTTGCAACGCCGCCGGCCAGCCGGCTGCCGTCCTCGGCAAAGATCAGCGTGCGGCCGGGCGAAAGCCGCAGCCCGACCGGATCGCCGGCCACAAGGCCGGAGGCTTCCGACGGTTGAACCTTGGCAACGATAGTCTCGCCGATCGCCTCGAGCCGGCAATGGAGGATGACTTCGGAGCCCAGGAATTCGACGCGTTCGATCCGGGCGGCAAGGCCGTCATGCCGGTTCTTGGACAGAAAGACGAATTCGGGGCGGATGGCGAGCGTGACCGGCATCTTCCCGTCGTGCGTATTTTGAAGCGTCAGGCGCAGGCCGCCGCAGAGAATGACGCCGCCTTCGGCAAAGGCCGGCAGCAGATTGATGCGCGGCTGGCCGATGAAGCGGGCGACCTCGATATGGGCTGGATCATCGTAGATGACCTCGGGGCTGGCGATCTGCAGCAATTTTCCGCCCATCATCACGGCGACACGGTCGGCCATGGAAAGCGCTTCCGCCTGGTCGTGGGTGACATAAAGCGTCGGCACGCCGGCGCGACGATGCAGGTCGACGATCTCGCCGCGGGCATGAACGCGCAGATTGGCATCCAGATTGGAGAGCGGTTCGTCCATCAGGAAGATGCTCGGCTGGCGCACCATGGCGCGGGCAAGCGCCACTCGCTGACGCTGGCCGCCCGACATCTGGCCGGGCTTGCGGTCAAGCAGATGATCGATCTTCAGCGACGTCGCCATTTCCCTGACGTCACGGGCGATCGCCCTGCGGGTGGCGCGCTGGCCCGGCATCAATGACCCGATGAAGGGCAGCCGCTGCATCCTCGACAGCCGGCGCATCGCCAAGGGCACGGCGATGTTCTCAGAGGCCGTCAGATGCGGATAAAGCGCGTAGGACTGAAAGACCATGGCGATGTTGCGATCGGCGGCCGCAACGCCGGACATATCCTGCCCGCCGATCAGGATCTCTCCCTGGTCGGCGTGGTCGAGGCCGGCAAGGACGCGCAACAGCGTGCTCTTGCCGCAGCCGGAAGGGCCGACCAGCGCGATGAATTCGCCGGCGGCGACATCCAGGCTGACGCCATCAAGGATCTGGTTGCCGCCGAAAGCCTTGGTGATGCCGCGAAGCGAGAGCGCGCTCATTCGACGGGTTCCCGCTGTTTGACCGCCTGGGGGTAGACTTCATGCACGACATCGTCGAGCACATGCGCGGTCATGCCGGGAACGGCGACGATCGTGCTTTCGACTGCCGTATCGAACTCGTGGACGACCGCGCCGATCAGGCGCTCGCCCGGCATCTCGCGCTCCATCTTGTCGATGATGAAGGCGGCCGAGGGACCCCATATCAGCTGGGTGTTGTCAAAGCGCCCCTGCCAGGCCCAGTGGAGATGGCCGCTCGCAAACAGCGCCACGTCATGGGCAGCAATCAGATCATAGAGCCGCCGACGCTGAGCCGGGCGAACGCTCCAATATCCGGTATCGCCTTCGTCGGGTGCATCGACGAACAGCGGCTTGTGCGCGAACAACGCTACGCGCCGCCCTGCCCTGCCGGACAGCGACTGATCGAGCCATTCGAACTGCGCCTCCTCTTCGTCATCCTCACGGCCGAGAAGCAATGAGTTCAACCCGATGAAGCGCCAGCCAGCCGAATCCTCCAGCCAGCGGTCGTCGCCGGCAAGGCTGCGCCAGCGAGATAGCCGCTCGGCATTGACGGGCTGGTCCGATCCTTTGAGATGACCGACATCGTGATTGCCGGGGACGATCAGCATCGGGATCGACACCTGACGCATCAGGTCCATCGAGAAGGTGATATCCGCGTCCTTGTCGGCGCCATCGACGGTGAGATCGCCGGTATGGACGATCAGGTCCGCGCCGGTCTCTTCGATCCAGCTCAGAAGCGGCGCCCAGTTGCCGTTGAAATGCGGCTTATCGGGGCTGAAATGGGTGTCGGTGATCTGAATGATTTTCATGGGGGCGCGTCTCCGAGACCTCGGCAGCGCCTCACCGGCGCTCCCTTCTCGTGCCCTCTCTAGAAGGCTCCCATGTCAATCACACAGCTGAAGTTTTCAGCTGTTTCTCAGTTCTGACATCAATCTGTCATGCTGGTGAAGACCGCCTGCCGGAACCGGGACAGCCTTCACCTGTATTTGGAATTAAGAATACGCAATTGCGTTGCAATCAGTGCCGTGGTGCGTTGGCGGGAATGGACGATACCGTTGCCGAGACTGGGTCGCTTGCAGGAAAGCTGTCCTCGAGGCCTTCATCGAGTTCCTCTTCCAACGTTTGCCTGTCGCCGGCCGAGCGCGCACTCGGCTGGCCGATCAAGCCCTTGCTGCCTTCGTCGAAATTGCCGTTGCTCAAGGCATCGTAACGGTTGATGCTGCCGTCTGCTTCCCCACCGGCAAAGGCGGTCAGCTGAACCATCATGACCTTGGCGCGGTCGACCGCCGTCGTATCATCGAGTTCGCCATGGGAGTTGTCGATTTTGACGGAAATCGACTCTCCTCCCTCGCCCAGGAATTCGACGGTAAAGATGTCGCCGGCCTGTGTGACCCGAGTATCGATCAGCTGCATGGAAACCTCCTATGTTGATGCACCTCAACGGCCTTCTAGGTCCCGGAGTTCCACGGCGACGCCATTTCCACTGAAGCAGAAGGGTCATCGAGCAATGGGCCAGCTCGGAACAAAAAACGCCTATGCGAGTTCACACGCAGTTCAACAGGTCGCATCCATGCCGAAATTGCCGCTGTCGCCTTCCGAGAAACGCTCATTCTCCACTATTCCCACAGATCAGAAACTCGCTTTGATATCGAGCTATTCGGAGGCGCTGCGTAAGCTCGCCAGATCGACTGAGGCAGTCGGACGGGCCGATATGCTGCCGAAATTGATCCAGGTGGCGGACGGACTGGACGGTCTGGCAACCGCGATTGCCGAGACGGAGGCCGGAACCGAGGTGATGGCGCGCACGGCGCGGCTGATCCGGGCGACCGAGGGGATGCTGGCGTCGATGTCCTCGTCATTAGTCATCCATTAAATGTCACCCTTCGCGAGTGACCGGATCAAATGCCGCCGCGCCCCTCGCTCCTGAGTTTTATGGTTAATTTATTAATAATTCTGGATTTATAAAAGGAACCGGACGCCCTTTCCAAATGTTGATGCTCCGCCTGGAGGAACCCTCGATGATCCTGAAAATCCTTGCCCCAAAGATCGACGCCGATTGCCATGACACCGGCACCTGGCCCGACGGAATTTTCGCCGAAAACCGGATCGATCTTTCCGCTCGCCGCGACGGCCGCCGTCGCTCGCCGCATGAGCGCGACTACGCCAATGACAGGAAAGTGGAAAATCTGCCGCTCGGCTTTGTCTGACCGTTCCGGGCGTGGCGCGTCACAACCTACGAAAGACCAGAACGCCTGATGCCGGCAACACGGCATTCAGCACTCCCGCAGTGGCTCTGATCCTTCCGCCGCCATTACCAACGTTCCAGCCGCCATATGTGTCAGCATCGGTATTGAAGATCTCCTCCCAGAGATCATCCCCCAGACGTTCGCTGTGCAGCCGATAGCCGTGTTCGAAGGGCGCGTCGTTCAGCGACCCCACGACGAGGAAATCCTCGCCGTCGTTCCATCGATGAAACGCGATCACCCGATTTTCGTCGTGAACCAGGGGAATGTCGATGTTGCGGGAGCGAATGGCATCCTGATGGACGCTGAGCGCGATCAGATCGCGATAACAGCTGAGCATCCCTGCCCCGCTACCATCAGCTTCGCCGAGAATATTCTCGCGGTTGTCGAGGAAATCATTGTAGCGATAGGGCTTCTGGGCGCCGATTTCCTCGCCCATGAAAAACATCGGCGTCCCCGGCGATAGCAGCGTCATCGCCGCCGCGAACCTGGATCTCGCCTCCGCCCATGCCCTGGTCTCGCCGATGATCGGCGCGAAATTGACGGCGATAACAGCGGTTCGCGCCGATCCCTCGCGATTGCCGCAATCGTCATGCGACTGGTTGTAGACCACCTTGGATCGCGCGCTCGTTTGCAGCGCGCCGGCAAGAGACGACATGGTCAGCGCCCGCTTGTCCCCGAAACCGGCATTCTTCAACAGCTGCGCCTGAGCGCCGCCGTGATATTCGACGAGGTTGTGATGAAAATCGCCGTACCAGGTCGCATCGAAGCCGAGCCCGTCGCCGGTCAGGCTCGGCTCGGTCATCGCCGACCAGTCCGAATAATCCTCGGCCGTCAGGAAAAGCTGCGGTTTGATCAGCCGCATCGTGCGGGTCCACTGCTTCAGAAACTTGGCCCCGAAGGCAGCGGCCCGATCGGCGCGCCGGCCATCGGCATGCAGGACCGGATATTGGTGGATCGAACTTGTCTGATCGAGGCGGAAACCATCGATATGGCAGACGGAGACGAGAAATGCCGCGCTGGAGATAAAAAGCTGGCGCACGGCTTCCTCATCGAAGCGGGGCGCCCATCCCGTGGAGATGTTGTCGATGTAGCCGCCTGTCGGATCGGCGTAATCGCCGGGAGTTCCCTCATACCAATAATAGATATTGCGGGTGTGATCGTTGGAATCATAGGCCCATTGCGCCCGCTCGCCGTCCGGATCGAAGTGATTGTAACAAACATCAAGGATGACGGCGATGCCACGCTGGTGGCAGATCTTGACGAACATCTTCAGCCGGTCGGTGCCGCCAGCCCCCTGGTCGGCGGCAAAGAAATGCGACGTGCCGTAACCCCAGTTGGCCCGCGTTTCGAATTCCGCAATCGGCAGCAGTTCCACGGCGTTGACGCCGAGTGCCGACAGATGCTCGATGAAGGCGATGGCATCGTCAAGCGTGCCGGGCGCGGCCTTGCCGAAACCGAGTGCGCCGACGTGCAATTCGTAGATCACCAGATCCTCGAACCGCTCCGGAAGTGCTTGGCCGCCAACGAATTCGTCAGCCCAGAACGTCTCGGCGGCAAGCTCCTGCCCGGATGGAAGAACGACCCGCTTCGGATCGCAGACGACCGAGCAGCTCTGCGGTCCGTCCAATGCCGCCGGCGATCCGTGGTAGGCGGCTCCGTCGGGATCGAAGTCTCCGGCGCCGATCTGCATGAGGGACCAGATATCCGTGCGGTAGGCGAGCGACCCATCGTCCCTGGTGATGCGGTACATATAGGGCGTGCCGACCATGCTGTCGAAATCGGAAAGGCCGTGGTCCTCGTCGGTTTCAACGCTCCAGAATCCATCAACGGTCTTTCGCATCCCGATGGTTGCCACCGTTCCGGTGCCGTCATCGGCGATGTAACCGATGGCGGGATCGGCAAGCACGAGCGAAACGGCCCTGGCGTTCGGCGCCCAGACCGAAAAGCGGATGCCGTCAGCACCGTTGCGCCTCTCAACCCGGCTTGCCCCCAGACGGCCGATCCATGTCAGATAATAGGTCTGCGGCGCTATCCCCTGCTGGAGATCGAAGGCGCGTTCGCGGCGCGTCGAGGCCTCGTCGTCCAATTCGGCGGCGATCGCCCAAAGGCCTGGAATGCCGGGCCGATCCAACTCGACCCCCCAGCGAAAATGCGTGCCGATCTCGGCATCGGGAAAAGAAACCCTGGCGACGAAGACATCATAACCATCCTCGTCGCGAGAGCGCTGCATTGGGTGAGACGTCCAATCGCTCGAGGGTCGGCCCTGCTCGTCCCAACTGCCGCGGAGACGGACATTGTCGAACGCCGTCGACGGCAAGCCGCTGCGAAACCGGAACTGAACATTAACGGTCATCGGATCCTCCGGGCCATGTTGGACTTCGCCAGATTCTGCCTATGCGTCTGTTTCACGGGGTCATGGTCGGCCGGCTGGATGCAAAAATGCAAGCACAGATTCGGTATTAAGACCGATCCGGCGCGGGCCACATTCAGGACAATTTATCATGGTTAACGGGCAGCACTGCACGGCCATCCTCGTGTATTAAATCGAATTGGCATCAGAAATGTGAAGAATAAATTCCCATCGCCAATTCCCTCATAAACTGGGAGAAAAACTTTGGCTCAAGCCGTTAGAATAAACGATATTATTCGTTCCTTTGGAATTGACACGCATATCGACTACACCGACGGAAAATATTCCAATGTCGGAGAAGTTGTTAAGGCTCTCGACTATCTTGGCCTTGATACCGTTCGCGATCACGCCCCCAACTCCGCCTCCGATCCCAACGGCCAAACGCATCTCGGCGATGCCGCGGAAGCCGGCGTGCAATTCGTTTTCAGCGCCCAGCGCGAAGTCGACCCCGCCACTGTCGCCCAGCGGCTGCATGCCTTCGTGCAAGCCCATCCCGGATCGGTCGTCGGCATCGAAGGTCCGAACGAAGTCAATAACTGGCCGGTCAGCTATCATGGGCTGAGCGGCCAGGCAGCAGCAGTCGCCTATCAGAAGGACCTGTCTGCCGCGGTCAACGCCGATCCCTTGCTGAAGAATATCCCAGTCCTCGGCTTTACCGGATATACGGTCGCTTCGGCCTCCGACTACACGACGATCCACACCTATGCGAAGGATGGCGACCAGCCATTCTCGTGGCTTTCCCGAGAATCCGGCGTTCAGCGCGCTGCCGATCCGGGCAAGCCACTGGCGATCACCGAAACCGGTTACCACACCTCGCTCACCGCCGACACCAATGGCGGTTGGGAAGGCGTCAGCGAAGCGACGCAGGCTAAGCTCCTGCTCAATACGCTGATGGACGGTGCGGCCCTCGGATCGAAAAAGACATTCATCTACGAGCTGCTGGACGCCTATTCCGATCCGCAGGGCACCAACCAGGAGCGGCATTTCGGTCTCTTTCATCTCGACTATTCAGCCAAACCGGCTGCAACGGCGATCCACAATCTGACCGCCATCCTTGAAGACGACGGCGCAACGAAGGCGAGCTTCAGCGCGGGAACACTCAATTATTCGATCGACGGTCTGCCGTCGTCGGCCCGCAGCCTGTTGACGGAAAAATCGGACGGAAGCTACCAGATCATCGTCTGGAACGAGCCAGATATCTGGAACCAGTCCTCCGACACAGCCATTCAGGCCGCGACAACAGGCGTCAAAGTCAATCTCGGGGCCTCGTTCGGCTCTGTGAAGGTCTTCGACCCGGTGACCGGGACGACGGCGATCAAAAGCCTCAGCAACGTGTCGTCGCTGACGCTCGATGTCACCGATCATCCCTTGATCATCGAGGTAGCAGGCAGCGGCGCCAGCACGCCGCCGGCCACCAACCATCTCTATGGCGGCGCCGGCAACGACACCTTCACCGTGACCAATGCGAACCAGATCGTCGACGAAAGCCGGGGCGGCGGAACGGATACCGTAAAGGCTTCGATCAGCTTCAGCCTGGCCGATCAGAAGCATACGGTCGGAATGATCGAAAACCTCACCTTGACCGGGACGGCCAATCTCAGCGCGACAGGCAACAATACGGCCAACATTCTCACGGGCAACGACGGAAACAATTTTCTCAACGGCGGGAAAGGGAACGACCGATTGATCGGCGGGCTTGGCAATGACAAGCTGATCGGCAAGACCGGTGCTGACGTTCTCACGGGCGGAGGCGGAGGCGATTCCTTCGTCTTCGATGTGAAGCCCAGCAATACCAGCGTTGACAAGATCGTCGATTTCTCTTCAGCCGCAGGCGATAAGCTGGTGTTCGACGACGCTGTCTTCACCGGGCTCAAGCCATCGAGCTTTTCGGCCGAGAATTTCGTTCTGGGAACGAAGGCGCTCGAGGCTGATGACAAGCTGATCTACGATCAGGCCAGCGGCATTTTATCCTATGATGCGGATGGAAGCGCAGCAGGCGGGGCAATCCATGTCGCCGATCTCGACAATTCCGCCGCACTTCACTTCAAAGATCTCCTGCTTGTCTGAGCCGGTCGGCTCGTCTCATTGCGGGGGCCGGCCTGCAGCGTCACGGGCGGTCGCATCCCCCCTCTTGCCGGAGCCTAAATCCCGGCCACATTCTCCGTTGACGCCACTCGTGCCGCAACGGAGAAGCCTTTGCCCTGGATCGCCTATATCGTCCATTTCATCGCCGCGGCATTTCTGACCAACGGCATCCCGCATTTCGTCGCCGGGGTCAGCGGCCGGCGCTTCCGCATCCCCTTCGCGCAAGGGGCAAAGCTCGGCTCACCGACGGCGAATGTCATGTGGGGCTGGGCGAATTTCCTCATCGCCTTCCTGCTCTTTGCCAATATCGGGCCGCTCTATATCGGCACGCCGGGTGACACGATCTTCGTGGCAGCGGGCATGCTCGTTGCCGGCATCCTGCTTGCCCGTATTTTCGAGGGTGACGTTTGAGATAACTAACTTGCATGATGATAGTCACTGCTGTAGTGACATCAGCCATGCAGCGAACGAGTTTCAGCGATTTCAAATGCCCGGCGGCGCGCGCGCTCGACAGCGTCGGCGACTGGTGGAGCATGCTGATCCTGCGCGATGCCTTCCAGGGGCTTTCACGCTTCGACGAATTCCAGAAAAGCCTCGGCGTGGCGCCGAACATCCTGACGCGGCGGCTGAAACATCTGACGGAAAAGGGGCTGTTCGAACGGCGTCTCTACCATCAGCGCCCTGCCCGCTACGAATATCGGCTGACGGACAAGGGCCGTGACTTCTTTCCTGTTCTGATGACGCTGTTTTCCTGGGGAAGCCGGCACATTCCCGAAGAGGACCTCGCCTTTCTCTTGGGCGATACCGCTTCCGGCAAAGAGCGCCAGACGATGCTGGTCGATGCGCGGACCGGCGAAGAAGTGACACCTGAAAACACCAGCCTGCTTGCAGGTCCAGCCGCCGATGACGAGGTGCACCAGCGGATCGCCCGCATGCGCGCCTGGTATCTCGGCATCGACGCATAGAAAGGACAAAAGAATGGATCGCATCGTTGTCACCGGTATGGGACTTGTCTCGCCCCTCGGCACCGGCGTCGAGCCCACCTGGAAGCGTCTTCTCGATGGCGGTTCGGGGCTGCGGGTGCTGGCGGAGGATATTGTCGGCGAGCTCTCGGCCAAGGTCGGTGGCATCGTTCCTGGTATCGCGGAAGATGCTGAGGCTGGTTTCGATCCCGACCGTTGCATCCCGCCGAAGGACCAGAAGAAGATGGACCGTTTCATCCACTTCGCCATTGCAGCGACGGAGGAAGCGGTGAGGCAGGCCGGCTGGATGCCGACCGACGAAGGCGAGCGCGAGCGCACGGCAACGATCATCGCGTCGGGCGTCGGCGGCTTTCCGGCGATCGCCGAAGCGGTGCGGATCGGCGAAACGCGTGGTGTGCGGCGGCTGTCGCCTTTCACCGTGCCCTCCTTCCTCGTCAACCTCGCCGCCGGCCAGGTCAGCATCCGTTATGGCTTCAAGGGGCCGCTCGGGGCTCCGGTGACGGCCTGTGCCGCCAGCGTCCAGGCAATCGGCGATGCGGCGCGGCTGATCCGCTCCGGCGAAGCGGATGTGGCGATCTGCGGCGGCGCCGAGGCCTGCATCGACAAGGTGAGCCTCGGCGGCTTTGCCGCTGCGCGTGCGCTTTCCACCGGTTTCAACGAGACGCCGGAACTGGCGTCTCGCCCCTTCGACACGGCGCGCGACGGTTTCGTCATGGGCGAAGGCGCAGGCATCCTGGTCATCGAGACGCTGGAGCACGCGCTTGCCCGCGGCGCCACGCCGCTCGCCGAACTCGTCGGCTATGGCACGGCTGCGGACGCCTACCACATGACATCAGGCCCCGAAGACGGCAACGGCGCCCGCCGGGCGATGGAGGCAGCACTCAGGCAGGCGAAGATCCCGGCTTCGGAGGTCAGGCATCTCAACGCGCATGCGACCTCGACACCGGTCGGTGACAGAGGCGAGATCGCGGCGATCGGCACGGTCTTCGGCCGCAATGGCGGTATTGCCGTCAGCGCGACGAAATCGGCGACCGGCCACCTGCTTGGCGCCGCCGGCGGGCTGGAGGCGATCTTCACCATCCTTGCGCTGCGCGACCAGATTGCACCGCCGACCCGCAACCTCGATGAGGTCGATCCAGCCGCCGACGGCATCGATATCGTCGGCAAGACGGCGCGGACGCTGGCGATGGACTACGCCATTACCAACGGTTTCGGCTTCGGCGGGGTGAATGCCAGCGCCCTGTTCCGCCGCTGGTCGTAAAGTCCACTTTCCTTGCGCTGAAAATCGCCTACACTTCTGCTCTATCGGCGATCCTTTCCCCGATAGAGCCGGAGATACCCCATGCGCGCCTTCTTCGCAGTTCTCATCCTGTGTGCCGCGTCCGCCCTCTCCCCCGTCTCGGCCCGCGCCGAAGATCCGATCGACACGACGCGGACGATGATCGAGGACCAGATCAACGCCTTTCTCAAGGACGATGCCGAGACCGCCTATTCCTTCGCCGCTCCCGGCATCCGGGCGCTGTATCCCGACAAGAACCTGTTCTTCGCCATGGTGAAGAAGAGCTACGAGCCGGTCTATCACCCCGGCAATTACGCCTTCGGGCGCAGCCGCTCGATCGACAACGGCGCGCTGATCTATCACGAGGTGCTGATTTCAGGCCGGGACGGCAAGGACTGGACAGCGATCTACCAGATCATGCGTCAACCGGACGGCAGCTACAGGATCAACGGCGTGCAGATCATGCCGGACGCAGACAGCAAGGGCATTTGATCCCGATCTGATCAAACTTCGTCTGATTGGCTTAAACCGGTTCGAGATCGCCCCTCGCCCATTCCTCCTGCGTTTCCGCCATGAAATCGGCGAAGCGGCCTTCGGCGATCGCCTTGCGGATGCCCTGCATGAGCTCCTGGTAATAGGCGAGATTGTGCCAGGAGAGCAGCATGCCGCCGAGCGCTTCGTTGGCGCGGACGAGATGATGCAGATAGGCGCGCGAATAATCACGCGAGGCCGGGCAGTTCGACTGTTCGTCGAGCGGGCGCATATCCTCGGCATGGCGGGCATTGCGGATATTGACCTTGCCGCGGCGAGTGAAGGCGAGACCGTGGCGGCCGGAACGGGTCGGCATGACGCAGTCGAACATGTCGATGCCCCGGGCGACCGATTTCAGAATATCATCAGGCGTGCCGACACCCATGAGGTAACGCGGCTTTTCCAGAGGAAGGACCGGCAGCGTCGTTTCCAGCATCTGCAGCATGACGTCCTGCGGCTCGCCGACGGCAAGGCCGCCGATGGCATAACCCTTGAGGTCGAGCTGGCTCAGCGCCTCGGCCGAGCGGATGCGTAGCGCCGGGATATCGCCGCCCTGGACGATGCCAAACATCGCCTTGCCGGGCTGCTCGCCGAAGGCGACCCTGCAGCGCTCGGCCCAGCGCAGCGACATTTCCATGGCGCGCTCGATCTCCTTCGGCTCAGCCGGCAGCGCCACGCATTCGTCGAGCTGCATCTGGATGTCGGAGCCGAGCAGCCCCTGGATTTCGATGGAGCGCTCCGGCGACATATGGTGCAGGCTGCCATCGACATGCGACTTGAAGGTGACGCCCTGCTCGTCGAGCTTGCGCAGGCCGGACAGCGACATGACCTGGAAGCCGCCCGAGTCCGTCAGGATCGGATGTTCCCAGCGAATGAGCTTATGCAAGCCGCCGAGCCGGGCGACGCGCTCGGCCGTCGGGCGCAGCATCAGGTGATAGGTATTGCCGAGGATGATGTCGGCGCCGGTCTCGCGCACCTGGTCGAGATACATCGCCTTGACCGTACCGACGGTGCCGACCGGCATGAAGGCCGGCGTGCGGATCTCGCCGCGCGGCATGGAGATTTGGCCAAGGCGTGCGCCGGCGTCGGTCTTGTCAAGGGTGAATTGGAAGTTATCTGTCATCTGTCTTTCCGGAAAAGAAGGCTCGCGTCGCCGTAAGAGTAGAAGCGGTAGCCCGTCGAAATGGCGTGTTTATAAGCCGCGTGCATGGTCTCGAAGCCGGCGAAGGCCGAGACCAGCATGAACAGCGTCGAGCGCGGCAGGTGGAAATTGGTCATCAGCATGTCGACCGCCTTGAAGCGGTAACCGGGCGTGATGAAAATGCCGGTAGCGCCGGCCCAGGGCATGACCTCTCCGCTTTCCTCGGCTGCACTCTCGATGAGCCGCAGCGAGGTCGTGCCGACGCAGACGATGCGCCCGCCTCTTTCTCGCACGGCATTCAGCCGGGCGGCGATCTCGGCGCTGACATAGCCGCTTTCGAGATGCATCTTGTGATCGGCAGTATCGTCGGCCTTGACCGGCAGGAAGGTGCCGGCGCCGACATGCAGCGTGACGAAATGGCGTTCGATGCCGGCCTTGTCGAGCGCTTCGAACAGCGCAGGTGTGAAATGCAGGCCGGCGGTGGGGGCGGCAACGGCGCCCTCCTCGCGAGCGTAGATCGTCTGGTAATCGGCGCGGTCGCGCTCGTCGTCAGGGCGCTTGGCGGCGATATAGGGCGGCAGCGGGATATGGCCGACGGCGGCGATCGCCTCGTCGAGCGCCGGGCCCGAGAGATCAAACAGCAGCGTCACCTCGCCGGCCTCGCCCTTTTCCTCGACGGTGGCATCGAGCGAACCGAGGAAACAGCTTTCGCCGGAATGGCCGAAGCCGATGCGATCGCCCTGCTTGATGCGCTTGCCGGGCTTGGCGAAGGCCTTCCAGCGGCTGGGGCCGGTGCGCATGTGCAGCGTGGCAGACACCTGTTGGCCGCCGGCGCCGTCGCGATAGCGGATGCCCTCGAGCTGGGCGGGAATGACCTTGGTATCGTTGAAGACCAGTGCGTCGCCAGCCCGCAAGAAGGATGTGAGATCGCCGACGCGGTGATCCGACAGGCTGTTTTCCGCATTCGGATCGATGACGAGCAGGCGCGCGCTGTCACGCGGCTCGGCGGGCCGCAACGCTATGCGTTCGTCGGGCAGATCGAAATCGAAAAGGTCTACGCGCATCAGGGCACTTTCAGGCAAAGCGAAACCCGCCCCACGCAGCTATGCGCAAGGGCGGGTTTCAGCAGAAATCATAATCAGACGTCGGCGGCAACCCGCATGGAGACGATCGAGTCCGGATCGGAAACCGGCTCGCCGCGCTTGATCTTGTCGACGTTGTCCATGCCTTCGATGACCTGGCCCCAGACCGAATACTGCTTGTTCAGCCAGGGCGCGTCGGTGAAGCAGATGAAGAACTGCGAATTGGCCGAGTTCGGGTTCTGCGAACGGGCCATCGAGCAGGTGCCGCGCGTATGCGTGGTCGCAGAGAATTCGGCCTTCAGATCCGGCTTCGAGGAGCCGCCCATGCCGGCGCGGCTGGGATTGAAGGTTTCCGAGCCCTTCTTGCCGAATTCGACATCGCCCGTCTGGGCCATAAAGTCCTGGATGACGCGGTGGAAGACGACACCGTCATAGGCCTTCTCGCGAGCGAGTTCCTTGATGCGGGCGACATGTTCCGGGGCGACCTGCGGCAAAAGCTGAATGACAACCTTGCCCTTGGTGGTTTCCAGAATGACGGTGTTTTCGGGATCCTTGATCTCGGCCATTTGCCTTCTCCTCTTGTTTCTATCGTAACTTACTTCTTGCCCAGGGTGACCTTGATCATCCGGTCGGGACTTTTGACTTCGCCGTTCTGGCCTTCGCCCTTCTTGATCTTGTCGACGTTCTCCATGCCGGAGACGACCTTGCCGACGACGGTGTACTGGCCGTTCAGGAAGGAGCCTTCGGCGAACATGATGAAGAACTGCGAATTGGCGGAATTCGGATCCTGGGAGCGAGCCATACCAACCGTACCGCGCACGAACGGGGTCTTGGAGAATTCAGCCGGGATGTCAGGCATATCCGAGGAGCCGGTGCCGGCGAGGCTCGCATCGAAGCCCTTTTCCGTGTTGCCGTATTTGACGTCGCCGGTCTGAGCCATGAAGCCATCGATGACGCGATGGAAGGCGACGTTATCGTATTCGCCCTTCTTGGCCAGCGCCTCGATCTGGGCGACATGCTTCGGCGCCACTTCAGGCATGAGCTGGATGACAACAGGGCCATCCTTCAGCTGGATGGTGAGATAATGATCGGCCGACTGGGCGAAGGCATCCCCCGCGAAGGAGGCGAGATACAACACGCCGGCAAATGCGAGATAAAAGAGTTTCATATGAGCTCCATTGCGGCGGGTTCCGCCTAGTCTTTGCGCTTGCTAGTTTGGGCGCTTGGATGTGAGGGCTTGCAAGACAGCGGCCGGCACGAAAGCGCTGACATCGCCGCCCATGGCGGCGATCTGGCGGACCAATGTGGCGGTAATGGGCCGCGAGGCCGTGCCCGCCGGCAAAAAGATGGTCTGGATATCGGGCGCCATCGTCCGGTTCATGCCGGCCATCTGCATTTCGTAATCGAGGTCGGTTCCGTCGCGCAGACCGCGGATCAACAGCGTGGCGCCATGGATGCGGGCGGCATCGACGACCAGATTGTCGAAGGAGACGACGGTGATGTCGCCGGTCTTGCCAGGCAGCGCTTCAGCCAGAGAACGGCGGATCAGCTCAGCTCTCTCCTCGAAGGAAAAGAGCGGCGCCTTGCCGGGATGGATGCCGATCGCGACGATCACCTTTTCGGCGACGTTGAGCGCCTGGACCAGAACATCCACATGCCCATTGGTGATCGGGTCGAAGGACCCCGGATAGAAAGCTGTCGTCATGTGGCCCGACCGTTGGTTTGACGCCTTTTGTCACGGATGACGCCTTCTCGCAAGTGATTTGCCCAGCTCCGGCTAGACCGCCGCGCGTCTTTTCAGACGCGTAAAGGACGTTATGCGCCGGGCGGTTAAACGGCGGATGAATGGCCCGTTCAAGACCGTTTCAGACTGGATCTGCTTAACTCCGATCATCAAAGCAGCCGATGCCATTCCGGCATCCGGCGCTCCCCCGAAAGACCAGGTCCATGCTGATCGTGCTCGTTGCACTTGCCGTCATTTCCTCCCTCGCCGCCGAGATGGCCTATGGCTATTTCGCCGATCGATACGAGATGAGCTGGGTGCGGCCGGAGCTTGCCGAGCATGCGGCGATCGTGCGCGCCCAGGGCCGGCTGCGCGAAAAACAAGCTTCGAATCTGAATGCCAGATGAACGAGACATTCAAGGTCGCTTCAGATCGGCATTGGTAAACACCCGATCAACATCCGGCGGAACCATTTACAGACGGATGCGTTCATTCAACCGATACATAGAGCGGCGCGGAAGGATTAAAAATGCCCGGCAAGATTACGATGATTAACGTGCTCTGGATGGTAATGGTCACGGGCATGCTGACCGCAACTGTCGCTCTCTATGATCAGAAGGTTGATACGTCCAAGGTTTATGGACCCTATGCTTCGGCCCGGACGGCCGTACTGGGCCAGTACTGAGGGGCGAGAACGCAACTCCCCAGGAAAGGAATGCCTATGTTCACGATCTTGACAGTGCTCACCGCCCTCATCAGCGTGATGTTCATCGTGTCTGTGGCCTCGACGATTTCAGCGCTCCGGCGCGAAGGCGAAGAGGTGAAGGCGCTGAACGAAAAACATAGAGCATTCTGACGTTCCTTTCTCTCCTCTTCCCACCCTTGAGCGGCACCCTTCCGTCGCCAGGGCTATTCAAAGCCGGATGCACCCAGCGTCCGGCTTTTTTCTTTGGGTGCAGTCCTCAACCATCATCCGGTTTGAAAAGAAAAAGGGCGGCTTGAAAAGAAAAGGGCGGCTCGAAGCCGCCCCGTTCATTTGATCATTCCTCGGCCGGCCCGGCCGGATCGCCATCGGCAATCGGCGCCTCGTCGCCGCCACCTTCATCGGCAGAACCTTCGTCGGTGACAGGGGCGCCTTCGGCGACCTCGACAGCCTCTTCCGTCTCATCCTCTTCCGGCTCGCTGATGCGCTCGACCGAGACGACTTTCTCATCCTTTGCCGTCGAGAAGATGGTAACGCCCTTGGTGGCGCGGCTGGCGATGCGGATGCCGCCGACCGGCACGCGGATCAGCTGACCACCATCGGAGACCAGCATGATCTGGTCGCCGTCATCGACAGGGAAGGCCGCGACCAGCTCGCCGATCTCGCCGGTCTTCGACGTGTCGGTGGCGCGGATGCCCTTGCCGCCGCGGCCGGAGATGCGGAAGTCGTAGGAGGACGAACGCTTGCCGAAGCCCTTTTGGGAGACGGTGAGCACGAATTGTTCGCGTGCTCTCAACTCGTCATAGCGCTCGTCGGAGAGCTGTCCCTCCTCGGTGACTTCTTCACCGACCAGCGCAATATCCTCTTCATCCACGCCCGTCGCCCGGCGTTCGGTGGCGGAACGCTTGAGATAGGCAGCACGCTCCCACGGCTCGGCATCGACATGACCAACGATCGTCATGGAGATGATGCGGTCGCTATCGCCGAGATTGATGCCGCGCACGCCGATCGAGTTGCGGCCGGCAAAGACCCGGACGTCGTCGACGGAGAAGCGGATGCACTGACCGAGCGCCGTGGTCAGCAACACGTCGTCATTTTCCGTGCAGGTCTCGACGGAGAGGATTTCGTCGCCCTCCTCCTCGAGCTTCATGGCGATCTTGCCGTTGCGGTTGACCTGGACGAAGTCCGACAGCTTGTTGCGGCGAACCGTGCCGCGCGTCGTCGAGAACATGACGTCGAGATTGTCCCAACTCGTCTCGTCCTCGGGCAAGGGCAGAATGGTGGTGATGCGCTCGCCGGGTGCGAGCGGCAGCATATTGATCAGCGCCTTGCCGCGCGAGGTCGGCGTGCCGATCGGCAGGCGCCAGACCTTCTCCTTGTAGACGATGCCGCGCGAGGAGAAGAACAGCACCGGCGTATGGGTATTGACAACGAATAGCCGGCTAACAAAATCCTCGTCGCGGGTGGTCATGCCGGAGCGACCCTTGCCGCCGCGGCGCTGGGCGCGGTAGGTAGTCAGCGGCACACGCTTGATATAACCGAGATGCGAGACGGTGACGACCATGTCTTCGCGGGCGATCAGATCCTCGTCATCCATTTCGAGACCGCCATCGACGATCTCGGTGCGGCGCGGCGTACCGAACTCGTCGCGGACGGCGAGAAGTTCGTCCTTGACGATGGTCTGGATGCGGACGCGCGAGGAGAGAATATCGAGATAATCCTTGATTTCCTCGCCGATCTTGTTGAGTTCGTCGCCGATTTCGTCGCGGCCAAGCGCCGTCAGGCGGGCAAGGCGCAGTTCGAGGATGGCGCGCGCCTGCTCTTCGGAGAGATTATAGGTGAGGTCGTCATTGATGCGATGGCGCGGATCGTCGATCAGACGGATCAGGCTTTCGACATCTTCCGCCGGCCAGCGGCGGGTCATCAGTTCTTCGCGGGCGGACTGCGGATCGGGCGCCTGGCGGATGACGCGAATGACTTCGTCGATATTGGCAACGGCAATGGCCAGACCGACCAACACATGGGCACGGTCACGCGCCTTGCGCAGCAGGAATTTCGTTCTCCGGCTAACGACTTCCTCGCGGAAGGAGACGAAAGCGCGCAGCATGTCGAGCAGCGTCAGCTGTTCGGGCTTGCCACCGTTCAGCGCCACCATGTTGCAGCCGAAGGAGGTCTGCAGCGGCGTATAGCGATAAAGCTGGTTGAGGATGACCTCGGCGTTGGCATCGCGCTTCAGCTCGACGACGACGCGGTACCCCTGGCGGTCGGATTCGTCGCGCAGATCGGAGATGCCTTCGATGCGTTTGTCGCGCACCAGCTCGGCCATCTTTTCGATCATCGTCGCCTTGTTCACCTGGTAGGGAATCTCGGTGATGATGATTTGCTCGCGGTCACCGCGCATCGGCTCGATGGCGGCGACGCCGCGCATGATGACGGAGCCGCGGCCGGTCTCATAGGCCGAGCGGATGCCGGCACGGCCGAGGATCTTCGCTCCCGTCGGGAAGTCGGGACCGGGAATGATCTGGATCAGTTCCGGCAGCTCGATGGCCGGGTCGTCGATCAGCGCGATACAGCCGTCGATGACTTCGGAGAGGTTGTGCGGCGGAATGTTGGTCGCCATGCCGACGGCGATGCCGCCGGCGCCGTTGACGAGCAAGTTCGGGAATTTGGCGGGCACTACGACCGGCTCGGAGAGCGTGCCGTCGTAGTTGTCGCGGAAATCGACGGTTTCCTTGTCGAGATCGTCGAGCAGCGAGTGGGCAGCCTTTTCCAGGCGGCATTCGGTATAACGTTCGGCCGCCGGCGGATCACCATCGACCGAGCCGAAATTGCCCTGACCATCGATCAGCGGCAGACGCAGCGACCATGGCTGCGCCATGCGGGCGAGCGCATCATAGATCGCGGAATTGCCATGCGGATGGAATTTACCCATCACGTCACCGGTGACGCGGGCGCATTTGACGTATTTCTTGTTCCAGTCGATGCCGAGCTCGGACATGCCGTAGAGGATGCGCCGGTGCACGGGCTTCAGGCCGTCGCGCACGTCGGGCAGCGCGCGGCTGACGATGACGCTCATGGCGTAATCGAGATACGACCGCTGCATTTCCTCCATGATGGAGATGGGCTCGATGCCTGGCGGGAGCTTCCCGCCGCCGGGGGGTGTTTGCTCAGTCAAAACAGATCACGATCTCTTCTAGAATCACTTGAAGATTTATAGCGGAAAGCCTGTTGCCGCGCCAATTTCACAGCGCGTTTTGAACAGGCTTTTGCGGCTTAAAGAGGGTAAAACATGCAAGTTGCGCGGCCGGACCGGACAAATCCGCCGCGAGCCGCCGCGGGATATTTGCCAAATCGAAATCCCCGCTTCACAATCATAAAAAACCACGCACCCATGTGGGGTTCCGGAGAGCCGATGGCAAGCGCCGACCAATTGATCAACGCCTTCACGACGCTGCTCGTCACCATCGATCCACCGGGGCTTGCGCCGATCTTTCTGGGCCTGACGACGGGCATGAGCCGAACCGAGCGCAAGCAGGTGGCGCTGCGCGGCTCGGTCATCGCTTTCATCATCCTCGCCGTCTTCGCGCTGTTTGGCGCCGGCGTGCTCGGCGTGCTCGGGATTTCGATCGGCGCCTTCCGCATCGCCGGCGGGCTGCTGCTGTTCTGGATCGCCTTCGAGATGGTGTTCGAGAGGCGGCAGGAGCGCAAGGAGAAGGCGACCGAGGCGGCGATCACCAAGGATCACATCGAGAATATCGCCGTCTTCCCCCTCGCCTTGCCGCTGATTGCCGGCCCGGGTGCGATCTCGGCGACGATCCTGCTGGCCGGCACGCTGGCCACCTCGATCGGGAAAGCGCAGCTGATCGGCGTCATTGCCGCCAATCTGCTGCTGACCTTCCTCATGCTGCTCATCGCCGAAAGGCTGGACCGTTTCCTCGGCGTCACCGGCCGGGCCATCCTGACGCGGCTCCTCGGCGTCATCCTCGCAGCGCTCGCCGCACAGTTCGTCGTCGACGGGGCGAAGTCGGCGTTCAACCTCATCAGCGCGACACCGCATTAGAAACGGCGGAGAATCCGGAAATACACCGATCTATCTTCAATCATCCAGATCGAGATCAAGGAAACAGAGCATGATGTCGCCCGAAACCACAGACACTTTTCGGCATCGTGCTCCAGGCGCGCATCTACAAACCCGAAGGTCCCGCATCGGTAAGGAACTCATTGCGACTCTCTCTTAACCTGTTAGGCAGCTAGTCACCTGTCTGAACCGGAAGCATAGAGTTCCGATGCTTGGTTTGCAGCGCAACGGGTCTGATATACGGGATCACGAACCCAAGAGATGGGCCAGTTCCACAATCCTCGATCCACTGACCTCCATTGACACCCTGTTGTTTAGGATTCCACGAATGGCCGTCTTAAGACCCTCAACATCGCCAGCATCGATGCGGGCCACGCCTTCGTTGACAAGACGTTCGTGAAGTTCGCGATCGATCGCAAGATAATCCTCGCTTGCGATCTCCTTGAAGAGACCGACGAGGAACGTAGGTTGGCTCGAAACGATCTTGAATCGGATGGATCGCATTTCGTCCAAGGCGTATCTGGCGGAATCGAAGTCCCCTTCCCTCACCGTTCGCCGGGCCGTCGAAACCAGGCGGTCGTGCCGCTCGATATCAGCGTCCTCCGCCATATCCCTCAGTTCATCGAAATCAAGTTCTGAGCTTTCGACCTCGCGGGTGACGACCTGTTTGACGTTTTCGGGGCTGATCTTTCGAAGCGCTACATCCTGACGGATCTTCCGCGCTTCCTCGGTCACCGACCTGTGTGTGTCGGCATCGATGGAGGTTGCAAGCGCTGCATGCTGATCCTCGATCTTGTTTCTCAGCGGATCAATATCCGTCGATAGATGCGGAAGTACCTCCTGCAGTTCCCGCAGTTCCTCCTCGGCGCGTGCGAGTAGCGATGTCGCGATCTGCGACCCCTGTTCTCCCTCAAAGTTGATGTGGCCGCCTTCCACGAAATAAAGAGCTGGGGCGTCGATAGCTCGACCGATTTCCGGAATTTCCACCGCGAAGCTCAGGGTTCCGTTGTCACTCATGCGCCAGTGAACGATCAAATCCGAACCACGGGAGATGCGTTCGCCACGGGCTAAATCATTCTCGGCATCGAGCCTGAAGTCGCCGATATGCAAGTTTTTTTCTGGATCATCGACGCCCGTCGCCATATCGAAGAACTCGAAGTTCAGCGTGTCGGGTGTGCCGCCCCGCAACGTCTTGCCAGATCGGAACGTCTCGCGACCCTCCGCCGGTAGGGCCGTTCCCTTGACCACAAGCGGCATCAGTCGATTTCGCTCATAACCTACAGTGCCGACCTGTGTCTTGACTGCCAGCGTATACGTCATCGGGATGCTAGCCGCACTAGCCGGAGCACGCGAGATGACGATTTCGCGAGAGAGATCGGGAATGGCGACGCCGTCCTCACCCGACACCGATATCTTGAACCGGTTGTTTCCGTCCTGCCTCAGCGTCAGAGGGATGCGTAGCGCCCCGTCGATAGGCGATCTTCCAGTTGTGGTACCCGTCTCGTCAACAACTTCGATCCAGTGGCGCTCAGAATTGCTGCCATCCGGCTTGACGCTGAGGTGAGCGGTCGCAGTCGTGACGCGGGCCGGGTAATCGAAAACAAGGTTGATGTTGCCTCGCACCTCTTCGCGAGCGCGGGAGGTCTTTCTCGTCGAGCGAGTGTCTTCCCACACCCTGCTCTCTGCGAAGATCGCGGCCCCCATGGCGACTGCGGTCATCGGATCCAGAGTCTGTTCGACTTCGATGGCAAGTTCGTTCTGCAGCAGTTCGCGGATAAGAGGCATCTTGGACGGGCCGCCGATCGGAACGATCTTGCTGATGTCTTCGACCTGATATCCGTTGTCGGAAATGATCTTGCGGCAGAGAGCGATTGTCTCGTCCACCCGGTCGCGGATGATGTTAGCGACGGCGTCACGTGTTGTGTCCACACCGAGATAGATCTCCGCACCGTCGAGATCCTTCATCCTGATATCGTCCTCACTAGCGAAGATTGATGCGGAACCAGAAGCCGAAAGCTGGATTTTCGCTCGCTCTATCGCGTGATGGGAGATCGTCTTGAGGTGTCGGTAGGCTGGATCTTTCTGGAAATTCTCCGGTAACCTGAAGTTCGACACCAGCCACGGCCTGACGATGCTGTCGAAGATACGCCTGTCGAAGTCGCGACCGCCAAGCATGTTGATACCTTCGTGCGCGATGACATTCACGGAGCCGCCCGTGCTGATCACCAACGCCACGTCAAAGGTGCCACCGCCGAGATCGTAGATTAAAAACACGCCGTCCTTGACGGGTGTCTTTGCAATGGCTGCGATGGCCGCCGCGACAGGCTCCTGGATCAGGCTGACCCTATCGAGTCCGGCAGCTTTGGCGGCTCTTGCGGTCGCCTCGCTTTGCATCTGGTTGAATGCCGCCGGGATCGTGATGACGACACCCTCGATACTTTGCCCGCCGGATTCGGTGTTTGCCTGCGAGACGAGCGTCCGGATCACTTCGGCGCTGCAATCCTCCGGCGTCCACTCTTCCTCGTTGATGCGAACCGGACTACGGGTTCCCATCAGCCGCTTGAAGCCCGCAGCGACGCTCTGCGGAGAAGTGACGATGCGGTCATAGGCGCTCTTCCCTACGAACCTGTGCCCACGTCTGTCGATGTAGATGACGCTCGGAAGGACGTCGCTGCCATCCGAGGACTTGAATAGGCGAAGCTGCCCGTCGATGTAACCTACGACTGCGGAATTCGAAGTGCCGAGATCAATTCCAAGATACATGATCGGATCCATTGCTATTGATTCTGGATGGCCAGCAAGACGCGGCCGGGTTGGAGAATGTGCATGTTCCTAACAACGGCGGGCTCTAGCGTCCTCTCTACGATCAGCCCCTCTTCGTCGGAGAAGTCTTCAAGGTTGTCGGCCTTTGCCGGGCATCCAGGCCCGAAAAGTTCGCCATCGAACGTGATGAGTTTCAGACCGGCTTCGGCTGCAAGCGACTGGAGCTGAAGTTCAGAATATCTAACCTGCGATACAAGACGGTTCCGGTCGCCATCGGGCACAAGTTCGATCGCCTTCGAAAATCGCTGCAAAAGCTTCCATTGCTCGACACACAATTTGGCAACAACGGCAGAATCATCTGTCTGTTCACTCATCTACCATCCCTTTGCGATCGTTGACGCTTCGGTCGTGAATTGCGAAGTTTTGCTGGCCGCTTCCGACTTCACCTGATCCATGTCGTTCTGCTTGTAGCGGAAATTTCCGCAACGCTGATTGAAATCGGAGACCAGTGCGTTGAAGCTCGACACCGCCGCGTCGGTGAACGCTAGGTTTCGCAGAAGATCGAGCCGTTTGCCCCGGAAAATGCAATAGCGCAATTCCGAGCGGCTCAGAGCTTGGCCCAAACCGGACGAAGGTTTTACCTCAGAACGGCTATCGACCGGTGTCGGTGGTGCCAAGTAGGCACTGTTGTTCGAGGTCGTCGAATAGTCCGGCGTGAACGATTTGTTGGCTGAAGTCGTAGAAGGACGATATGCGTCAGATCCTGTCGAGCTGGAATAGGATGACGTCTTCTTGGAATTCGACAGAATAATGGGCACCGCGATGATTGCGATGATGACTCCCCAGCCGACGAGCTTCATTCTGCTGTCACGGCGCTGCTTCGTGAGAGCCGAATGCAAGGTAGAGAATTCCGTCTTGAGACCAGGCGGCGCCATGAGTATGGACTCTTCCACCAGGGTCATCATGCGCGACAGATTGCCCTTCTGCTTCTCGATCTCGGGTATTTTCCAGTTTCCGAACAGAGTTTCCGCGTCGTCGCCAAGGCGATCCGTAGTTGCCTGCGAAACACCGCAATCCTTGAGACGATGCATCGCTGCCTGCAGAAGTTTGTAGGCGACTTCGGGGTCGTCGAAGTCATTGTTGAAGGATAGGGAAAGGTCCCGCGAGGCGACAGCTGCCAAATCGGCATCGCCGTCCTTTGCGAGATAGCCTTCTAAGGCGGACACGAATGGTCCGACCGGGCTGGGCGCGCTCGTGACGACACCGGATTTTCTGACAACCTTGGAAAACTCCTTGTGTGCCGACTTGGCTGCTTCGCATGCCGCGGCAAGAGGCTCGAACAGCTCGGCAGCCTTATGGTCCGCTATGATGGCCTCGATATCGGCGAGATCCTTGTCCGAGACCTTCTTGAGATCGTCTGTCTCGGCCAGAAATGCGCCTGACCATAGAATCAGCTTTTTCGCTTCATCCAGCTTGTTCTCGTTATTGACCAGATCGAGAAGAAAGCCTCGAATCTCGAAGAAGAGCGCCTTGGTACGTGGCTCCGAATGGCCCCGCCAGCGATAGAATCCGGCGATCGGGCGGGCGAATTTACTCCATTCCTGAAGCAGTCCGACGATCCGGATCAGCGTAGCGGACAATTCCACGTTGCCGGTCTTCGCTTTCAATATCGTGTCTGAAATATCGGAGGCGGCGTTCGAAAGATTGCGTTCGTTTCGCTTCTCGTACTCCTTGACCATGGCGGGTAACAGAGACGAAGGAGAACTTTTAACGACTTCGTCATCCACGAGAGTCCGCATCACCGAACCTGGATCCTTTCCACCAAGGACGCTGGCGACGACTATGACCGCATGCCTGCCCTTGAGGTCATGGAGGCACGTATTTAGAAGCTTCGCATCGGGATCAGGCATTCCCGCCGCGCGTCTCGTCGATCTCAGGAACGCAAGAACGGTGTCAGGATCGATCCACTCCCACGCTTCGAGGAGTGCGGAAACGATCTCCTCCGACACCGACTGTCTAGCGCAGAAGTCCGCGAGGATGTTGGCCTTGGCCAGTTCAGGAAGCTCGCCGACGAATTCCGGAAGAGCCATCTCAGCAAACTTGCCTTGGGCGGACATTACCGTCGATATCTGAGCGTCGCTGAGCTCAGGCAGCCAGGAGAGTTCCGCGGCAAGCCGCAGGCGAGGCGTCAGAAGTGTCTGCTGAGCCCTGTGCAGTTCGGCCTCTGAAACCGTAGCCGAAAATCCGCCTTCTTCCACAAGATCGGAAATTTCCGCCGCG
>NZ_JACCEY010000037.1:222915-288660 GCF_013591995.1 Rhizobium sp. WYCCWR 11146 | reverse complement strand
CCCCCCCCCCGCATGGCCGAATCGATAACGTCAGCAACAACCTCGCATGATTTCAAGATTATTCGAATACGATCTCTGGTTGGCTAACCAGCGATAGGAACCACAACGTTTTCTTCTTTTCGTTGAAAACCTTGCAGCAGACAGCTAGTGCCTCGGCTACGGTCCGAACACTACATTTACCGATACGCCAAGAAACGCGAGCCACACTGAAGCTTTGCATTTCGATAGCCGCTCGGAAGCGCCGCAGGAAATCGGCGCTCGACCTGATAGGCGCGACACCGCACTGCAGCGGCAGATGATTGACGTCATTCGGTCTGAATTCTGCCACGAGATCAAAGAAAAAGAGCATGACGCCGTCAAAGCATCATGCTCTCAGGTCTTTCAAGCCACGAAACGCGGTTGATCAGAACGGGATGTCGTCGTCGAGATCCCGCGAGAAGTTGCCGCCGCCACCACCGCCGCGGCTCGGCGATGAGGAGGGAGCCGGGGCGCCGTAATCGTCGCCATAATCGTTGCCGCCACCGGCACTGCCACGGCCGCCGCTCGCGCCGCCGCCTTCACCGCGGCCGTCGAGCATCGTCAGCGTCGAACCGAAACCCTGCAGCACCACTTCCGTGCTGTAGCGGTCCTGGCCCTGCTGGTCCTGCCACTTGCGGGTCTGCAGCTGGCCTTCGATATAGAGCTTGGCGCCCTTCTTCACATATTGTTCGACGACCTTGCAGAGGCCCTCGTTGAAGACGACAACAGTGTGCCATTCAGTCTTCTCGCGGCGCTCGCCGGAATTGCGATCGCGCCAGGTCTCCGAGGTCGCGATACGAAGATTGGCGATCGGCCGGCCATCCTGAGTGCGGCGGATTTCGGGATCTGCACCGACGTTTCCAATCAGAATTACCTTATTCACACTACCAGCCATGCTTCTCACCCTGCCTGCCGCCCTGCCCGGCGGCGTTTAATCGATCGGCGCACCTTAAACCATCACGGACCGCCGATGCGCATGGGCGGCATTTAATCCACATGTTTATCCATCAGAAAGCCGCATGCATCCATCAGGAATTTTGTTCTTTATTTGTTCTAGTTTATCCGTATGATCCTGTCAACAGAATCGAAAACCTTCAGCCCTTGTGGATATTCAGCCTCGACTCGCCCGTCGGCATCACTAAATAAGGGCTGTTATCCAGAAAACCAAAGCAGAGACGATGAGCGAACTGAAGACGATCTCCATCCGCGGCGCGCGCGAGCATAATCTCAAGAGCATCGATCTCGATCTGCCGCGTAACAAGCTGATCGTCATGACCGGGCTGTCGGGTTCGGGCAAATCCTCGCTCGCCTTCGACACGATCTATGCCGAGGGCCAGCGGCGCTATGTCGAGAGCCTGTCGGCCTATGCCCGGCAGTTCCTCGAAATGATGCAGAAGCCCGATGTCGACCAGATCGACGGGCTGTCGCCGGCAATCTCGATCGAGCAGAAGACCACCTCGCGCAATCCGCGCTCGACGGTCGGCACCGTCACCGAGATCTACGACTACATGCGCCTGCTCTTTGCCCGCGTCGGCGTTCCCTATTCGCCGGCGACCGGCCTGCCGATCGAAAGCCAGACCGTCAGCCAGATGGTCGACCGCATCCTCGATTTCGGCGAGGGCACCCGTCTTTATATCCTTGCGCCGCTCGTGCGCGGGCGCAAGGGCGAATACAAGAAGGAACTGGCGGAGCTCATGAAGAAGGGCTTCCAGCGCGTCAAGGTCGACGGGCAGTTCTACGAGATCGCCGAGGCGCCGGTGCTCGACAAGAAATATAAGCACGACATCGACGTGGTGGTCGACCGCATCGTCGTGCGCTCGGATGTCTCGGCGCGGCTGGCCGACAGTCTGGAGACCTGCCTGAAGCTCGCCGACGGGCTGGCGGTCGCCGAATTCGCCGACAAGCCGCTGCCGCCGGAAGAGACGTCGGCCGGCGGCTCGGCCAACAAGTCGCTGAACGAGACGCATGAACGCGTGCTGTTTTCGGAGAAGTTCGCCTGCCCGGTCTCCGGCTTCACCATTCCCGAAATCGAACCCAGGCTGTTCTCCTTCAACAATCCCTTCGGCGCCTGCCCGACCTGTGACGGCCTCGGCGCTCAGCAGAAGATCGATCCGGATCTGATCGTGCCCGAGCCCGAGCGGACGCTGCGCGACGGGGCGATCGCGCCCTGGGCGAAGTCGACCTCGCCCTATTACAACCAGACGCTGGAAGCGCTCGGCAAACATTACGGCTTCAAGCTCGGCACGCGCTGGAACGATCTTTCCGACGAGGCCAAGGACGTCATCCTCAACGGCACCAACGACAAGATCGAATTCCACTACGCCGACGGCGCCCGCTCCTATACGACGCAGAAGAATTTCGAAGGCATCATCACCAATCTCGAGCGGCGGTGGAAGGAGACCGATTCCGCCTGGGCGCGCGAAGACATCGAGCGCTTCATGTCGGCTGCCCCCTGCCCTTCCTGCAATGGCTTCCGCCTGAAGCCGGAGGCCTTGGCGGTGAAGATCGACACGCTGCATATCGGCGAAGTGACTGGTATGTCGATCCGCATCGCCCGCGACTGGTTCGAGACGCTGCCGGCAAGCTTCAATGCCAAGCAGAACGAGATCGCCGTGCGCATCCTCAAGGAAATCCGCGACCGGCTGCGTTTCCTCAACGATGTCGGCCTGGAATATCTCAGCCTGTCGCGCAATTCCGGCACCTTGTCGGGCGGCGAAAGCCAGCGCATCCGGCTTGCCTCGCAGATCGGCTCGGGGCTGACCGGCGTGCTCTACGTGCTCGATGAGCCGTCGATCGGCCTGCATCAGCGCGACAATGCCCGGCTGCTCGACACGCTGAAGCACCTGCGCGACATCGGCAACACCGTCATCGTCGTCGAACATGACGAGGATGCGATCATGACGGCCGACGACGTCGTCGATATCGGCCCGGCGGCCGGCATTCACGGCGGCCAGGTCATCGCCCATGGTACGCCGCAGGACATCATGGACAATCCGAACTCGCTGACCGGCAAATATCTCTCCGGCGAACTCGGCGTTCCCGTTCCCGACGAGCGCCGCAAGTCGAAGAAGGGCCGCGAGATCAAGGTGGTCGGCGCGCGCGGCAACAATCTGAAGAACGTCACTGCGTCGATCCCGCTCGGGGTGTTCACGGCGGTGACCGGCGTTTCCGGCGGCGGCAAATCCACCTTCCTGATCGAGACGCTCTATAAATCGGCCGCGCGCCGCGTCATGGGCGCGCGTGAAAACCCGGCCGATCACGACCGCATCGACGGCTTCGAGCATATCGACAAGGTGATCGATATCGACCAATCGCCAATCGGCCGTACGCCGCGCTCGAACCCGGCAACCTATACCGGCGCCTTCACGCCGATCCGCGACTGGTTCGCCGGCCTGCCGGAGGCCAAGGCCCGCGGCTACCAGCCGGGCCGTTTCTCCTTCAACGTCAAGGGCGGGCGCTGCGAGGCCTGCCAGGGCGACGGCGTCATCAAGATCGAGATGCACTTCCTGCCCGATGTCTACGTCACCTGCGACGTCTGCCACGGCAAGCGCTACAATCGCGAGACACTCAACGTCACCTTCAAACAGAGGTCGATCGCCGACGTGCTCGACATGACGGTGGAGGAAGGCGTCGATTTCTTCGCGGCGGTGCCTGCCGTGCGCGACAAGCTGCAAGCGCTGAAGGATGTCGGTCTCGGCTATATCAAGGTCGGCCAGCAGGCGAATACGCTCTCGGGCGGCGAGGCGCAGCGCGTCAAGCTTGCCAAGGAGCTGTCGAAACGCTCGACGGGGCGCACGCTCTACATTCTCGATGAACCCACGACCGGCCTGCATTTTCACGACGTCGCCAAGCTGCTCGAAATGCTGCACGAACTGGTCAACCAGGGCAATTCGGTGGTGGTGATCGAGCACAACCTCGAAGTCATCAAGACCGCCGACTGGGTGCTTGATTTCGGTCCTGAAGGCGGCGATGGCGGCGGCGAGATCGTCGCGACCGGCACGCCGGAAGCGATCGTCAAGGAGAAGCGGTCCTATACCGGACACTTCCTGAAGGAATTGCTGGAACGGCGGCCGGTGAAGAAGGCGGTTGCGGCGGAATGACAATGAGGCCAGCGTCGCCCGATGATCTGGAAACGATCGCGACGCTGACAACAGCCGCCTACCGGCCCTATAGCGAGCTCTTCGGCGCTCCGCCGATGCCGGTGACGGAGGATTATGCGCCGCGGATCGAACGCGGCGAGGTCTGGCTCTGCGAGATCGGCGGGCAAACGGCCGGCCTGGTGGTCGTCGAGCAACATTCCGGTCACCTCATGCTGTTCAGCATCGCGGTCTCGCCGGCCTTTCAGGGTGCCGGGCATGGGCTGGCGATGCTGCGTTGGCTGGAAGGCAAGGCGCGGGAACGAGCCGTGCAGGAGATTCGGCTCTACACCAATGCGCGGATGGAGCGGAACATCGCGCTCTATAGCGCCTTCGGGTTTCGGGAAACGGGTCGCCGACCGAGCCCTTATCGGCCAGGATGGACGCTCGTCGACATGGTGAAAGAGATCAATGCGGCCTGAGCGGCTGCGAATGGGGAGGACGACATGACGAAATCCGGCACTATCCGCACCGGCATCGGCGGCTGGACCTTCGAGCCCTGGCGCGGGCATTTCTTTCCCGAGAGCCTGAAACAGAAGGACGAGCTGAATTATGCCAGCCGCCAGTTGAAGGTCATCGAGGTCAACGGCACCTATTACAGCACGCAGAAGCCTGCGGTCTTCGCCAAATGGGCGGCTGACGTGCCCGACGGTTTCATCTTTTCGCTGAAGGCGACACGTTTCGTCACCAATCGGCGGGTGCTTGCCGAAGCCGGTGAATCGATGGAGCGGTTCCTATCATCGGGCATCAGCGAACTCGGCGATCATCTCGGGCCGCTGCTGTGGCAGTTCGCACCGACGAAGAGGTTCGATTCGGATGATTTCGAAGCCTTCCTGAAGCTGCTGCCGGCAAAACAGGATGGGTTGGCGCTCCGCCACGTGGTCGAGGTGCGGCACGATTCCTTCAAGGTGCCGGAGTTCGTGGCGCTGCTTTCGAAATACGGCGTGGCTCCGGTCTGCGCTGAACATTTCGAATATCCGATGATCGCCGACGTGACGGCCGATTTCGTCTATGCGCGGCTGCAGAAGGGCTCGGACGATATTCCGACCTGCTACCCGGAAAAGGACCTGAGGGCCTGGGCAAACCGGCTGGAGACATGGGCCGAGGGCAAGGTTCCTGATGACCTGCCGCTGATCGATGGAGATCGCAAGGTAAAGACCGAGCCGCGCGACGTCTTCGCCTTCATGATCCATGAGGGCAAGGTCAATGCGCCGCACGGGGCGATCGCCCTGCAGCAGGCGCTGGCGAAATAGGCCGGGCTGGATAGTCACAAAAGGATCGCAACATTGTGGGTATCACATCGTCGGTCACGCACTCCATGAGGGCATCATGATCGTGGTAACCTGGGAGCCCGCATGAGCGTTGCCGCATCCTATCTCTATCGCAACGGACGGCGGGTCGAGGCCATAGCTTTCGAGGCGGCCTCCATTCCGGCGACGGACAACGAATTCATCTGGATCGGGCTGCACAAGCCTAGCCGGGACGAGCTCCTGCTGCTGCAAGGCCGTTTTGGCCTTCACGAACTCTCGATCGCCGATGCGCTCAGCTCTTTGCAGATGCCGAAGCTCAGCGTTTATGACGACCAGTTGTTCGTCATCGCAAAGACGGCACAGCTCGAGGGGGACCATATCACCTACGGGGAAACCGCAATTTTCGTCGGCAAGCGCTATATCATCACCGTCCGCAATGGGTCGGAGCGCGGGCACGGAGAGCTGCGCGGCCGGCTAGAGACATCGCCGCAGACGCTCTGCCATGGCACCGACTACATTCTGCATGCCATTCTCGATTTCATTATCGACGGCTATCTTCCCATCGTGCGCACAATCGAGGATTCCGTTCTCGAGATGGAACGAAAAATGCTCGATGCGTTTCTCGACCGCAACCAGATCGCCCGCATTTTCAAGTTGCGCCGGGAAGTCATTCTGTTTCAGCGGGTGCTGGATGCGATGCTGGACCTTTGCGGCAAGCTCTACCATCTCGACCTGCCGTCGCTTGACAAGGAAGCGAAGCCCTATTTCCGCGATGCGCTTCAGCACATGCACCGTGTCGAGACGATGGTTGCAAGCTTGCGCGACGTGATCACATCGGTTTTCGAAGCGAGCAATCTGATTGAACAGCAAAGACAGGGCACAATCACAAGGCAGCTGGCGGCCTGGGCTGCCATTCTCGCCGTTCCGACGGCGATCGCCGGCATTTACGGCATGAATTTCGACAATATGCCCGAGCTGAAAACCAGCTACGGCTATTTTGTCGTTTTGGCAGTCATCGCTGTCATGTGCATCGCACTTTTCATCCGTTTCAAGCGCGCCCGCTGGATATGACGCCTTGCTCGTCGATGGGCCTCATTTCTTCCCGTCCGCCAACGCCTCTTTCCGGCGGCGCGGCAGGAGCGATTTGAGGTACCGCCATATCGGCGAGACAGCGTAGCCTGCGACCGGAATTGCGATCAAGCCGGCGACGATACCGACGATGCCCGCTCCTGCGGCCTCGACGATCCAGCGCAGCACGGATGCCAGAACGGGAATAGCATGCGCCGTCGCCTCGCCGGCATCATGGATCAGATGCGCAGGGCCGCCGATACCATAGGCTTCGAGGCCATGAACGATGATGCCGCCGCCGACCCAGATCATGGCGGCCGTTCCGACAATGCCGAGCACTTTCAGAAAATAAGGCATGCCTGTGACAAGCCCCTTTCCGATCGCACGCGAGAAGGCGCCCATCGCAGATGCCGTCCGCACACGTGCCAGCATCAGACCGAGATCATCAGCCTTCACGATAAGCGCCACGCCGCCATAGACCAAGACCGTGATGCCCAATCCAACAACGGCTAGGATGAGGGCCTGCGTGAACATGCTGCCAGACGGCACTGCGGCGAGCGTAATCGCCATGATTTCGGCCGACAGGATGAAATCCGTCTTGATGGCACCGGCGACCTTTTGGTCTTCTACCGATTTGGCATCGAGGCTTGTCGTCTCAAGTGCCGTTTCATGGGCGTGAGCTGCATGCGGCAGCACCAGTGCGTAGACTTTTTCCACACCCTCGTAGCAGAGATAAAGTCCGCCGATCATCAGCAGCGGTGTGATCGCCTGCGGTGCGACAAGGCTCAGGATCAGCGCCGCGGGAAGCAGGATCAGAAGCTTGTTCTTCAGCGAGCCAAGCGCGATCTTGCCGATGATCGGCAATTCGCGCGCTGCCGAAAATCCGGTGACGTAGCGGGGTGTGACTGCCGCATCATCAATGACGACGCCGGCCGCTTTCGCGCCTGCCTTGGCAGCCTGGCCGGCAATATCGTCGAGCGACGCCGCAGCCACCTTGGCCAAAGCCGCGATATCATCAAGAAGGGCGATCAGGCCAACACTCATTCGAGCCTCCGTCGGGAAGACAGACTTACGCAGTGAAAAACGGAAAACCCGTCAACGAAACGTGGCATCCTCCGGCGGGAAGATGCCACGCAAGGATCGCGACGACAATGGCCGTTATTCAGCCGGCATCGGGCTCAAGCCGCCCTCGTCCAGCGGAGGACGTGCCTGCCGTTCCCGTTTCTGCGAAACCCGCGACAGAACGCTCTGCCGGTTCACGGATTTGCGCTCCTCGTCGATGCGGCGGATCAGGATCTCCGCGCGCTCGACCGAGCCGAGAAGCGCCAGGATAGTGCCGCGTTCGGCTGCGCCGGCATTCGGGCCAAGTGCCAGTGTCTGTTCCCGCAGTTCGGTGACATTGGGAAGGCTGACATGGCCGGCCGGCATGGAGGGACGAACCACGCCATAGTCGGGCATGATATCCTGCAAAGAGGCATCGAGCTTGCTCAGTGCCAGATTGACGATCGCCAAAGCGGGTTCGCTGAATTTTTCACGCTTCACGCGCCGCGCGACCTGGTGCATCGATTCCGTCAACGCAGCAGTGAAATCCGCCTCCTCGATCAGGCTGGCGACCAGATCGAGTTGCTCGTAAGGCAGATCCTCCTTCATCAGCGATGCGGTATAATCGCGAATGTCACGGCTGAGGATATCGGTGGCAAGATAGTGTTCGCCCGGATCTGATGGCGCCGACTTGGCGGATCGGGCAATATCCAGGAACATTGCGCCGGCCTGCAGATGACGCGCGGTCTCCTGCTGGACGGCCGGAACGGCCCGCGCGAAGTCGCTTGTGAGCCTGCGATCGAGGAATTTCGGGGTCGAATAATCTTCCACATCCTCGGCGTCGATACGGCCGATGCGCGACAAGACACGTTCGAAGACGCTGACGAAGGGAAACAGCAGCGCCGTGTTGAAGACGTTGAAGAAGGTCGAATAGAGACCGACAGCGACCGGAACCAGCGGAAATGTCTCCTTGCCCTCGACCACGACCGGAACGCCGGGATCGCCGCCGAACCACTGCATCGCCCATGCCAGAACGTCGATCGAGACGAAGAACAAGGGCACAGTGATGCAGACGCCGATAATATTGAAGGACATATGGGCATAGGCAGCGCGTTTGGCGTTCTTCGACAGATTGAGCGAGGCAATCCAGGAGGTGATCGTGGTTCCGAGATCCGCACCCAGCGAGAAGGCAACCGCCGTCGTCCAGTCAAGGACACCGGCCGCTCCGAGCCCCATGACGATACCGATCGTCGCCGACGAGGAGTGGATCATCGCAGTGACGCCGGCGGCGATCAGCACGCATTTGATCAGGTTATAATAGGAGTCGGCGGTCAGCGTCGACAGAACGTCCATGACCTCCGGAATGTTGCGCAGCGGCCGAAGGCCGCCGGTCATCAAATTGAGACCGTAGAAAATCAGCGCGAAGCCCATGCAGGCAAGTGCGACGTTGCGGATTCGCTCGCTCTTGGCAAAGCAGTAGACCAGCGAAAAAACGCCCGCAAAGATCAGGCCAAGAGGACCGAGCGGCAAGGCGATCAGGCCGTTTCCGAGCGTCGTCCCGATGTTGGCACCCATGATGACGCTGATCGCCGGACGCAATCCGACAACGCCGGCATTGACGAGGCCGACGACCATGACCGTCATTGCCGTCGATGACTGGATGACACCGGTGATGAGCGTTCCCGCGATGACGCCCTTGATCGGCGTGCCTGCGGCTCTCGCGAGAAATGCGCGCATCTTGTTGACGGAGAGTGCCTGGATGCCGTTCGACATGAACTCCAGACCGAGCATGAATATCCCCAGCCCGCCGATAACAGGCACAAGAATATCCTTGAAAATGTCGATGTTCATTACGCCTTACCCCCTTGGCGCCAAAATGGCGCGCTTTCAACGACGCCCCCGCGTCTCACATGTCCGATTTCATACGGTCGGGGATGTCCCGACCGCGTATGCGCGCGAAGGAATTACTGGCTCGCGGATGCATCCTGCTTCAGCCAGTATTTGACGATCTGACTGACGAGCTGCGGCGGCAAAGGCACATAGCCCAGCACCTCGGCATCCTTGCTGCCTGTCTCGAACGCCAGACGGAAAAAATCATGCACGCGGCGATAGCGATTGGGCGCCTGTCCCGTCATTGGAACGACAGCATATGTCGCCCCGCTGATCGGATAGGCCGCCTCTCCCGGTTGATCCGTGAGCGACACCGAAAAATCTTTCGCTTCATCCCATGAGGCGGTGCTGGCCGCAGCCCGCACGCCATCCGGTCCCGGTTTTACGAACTGGCCGGATTTGTTCTGAACAGCGGCATAGGGCAGGTTTGCACGCTCGACCTGGCCAAAATCGGCATAGGCGATCGCCCCCTTCGTTGCCTGCACCGCGCGAATGAGATCCCCGGTTCCCTCGACACTGGTCCCCACCGGCCAGGCCATCAACGTATCCGCTCCATGTGTCGCCTTCCATTCCGGGCTTGCCGAGGACAGGAATTCGGTGAACATGAAGGTGGTGCCTGATCCGTCCTTGCGGGTAACCGGGCTGATTTTCTGATCGGGAAGGCTGATCTCCGGGTTGATCGCCTTGATGGCAGGATCGGCCCATGACTGGATCTTGCCAAGATAGATATTCGCAAGCAGCGGGCCAGTCAGGTTGATACGGCCCTTGTCGATACCGTCAAGGTTGACGGCAATCGCCACGCTGCCGAGCACGATCGGAAACTGCTGGCGGCCATGCTTTAAAAGCTCGTCGTGGGAGACAGGCACATCGGTCGCAGCGAAATCCAGCTCCGGCTGATCAAGGCGCATCAGACCTGCGAGCGAACCAACGAGCTCGTAGTCGACCGTCCAGTCGGGTGAGCTGAAGTCGCCGTCATCCATCCGCGCCTTCTCGTAGATTTCCGCCCACTTCGCGATGATGGGTGCCGCGAAAGTGGAGCCGGCGCCGCGAATGGGCTCGGCCCTGGCTGCAGGAGCGTTGAAGAGTGATGCCACAACTGCCGCAAGTCCGGCAAAGCCGGCGGCGGCGGTCGTCACTCTGTGGACTTGCCGAAAAAAACGTTCCATCGGCGCTTCCCCTCGCAACCGTTGACTGCGCACTTCGATCAGAATTCAAACCAGATCGGCTCAGGACCCGCTGTACGAACCCGTGGTCCAGCCGACAGGAATTCCTGCCACCACTAAGTATTTCCATTCATTAACATTTTAATGACAGTTTAGTTTTGCGGGTTTCTGATTCTCGCCGCAGGACATTCTTTGGTTGATCGATGTCGCTCTAAAAATTCCAAATAAAACCGTCACTCAACTGACACATCGGCAGCATTTACAATGGTAAAACAACGCAGCGCGCGCCACGGCCAGACCGACGGTGCGGATTGCTTCTGCGTTCGAGGTGAAAGAGGATGCGGCGGCGCTAAAGCGGCAATACCTCGGCTGCGAGTTCCTCCGCCGTCAGCCCTTTGCCGGCGCGTTGGCCGGCCTCTCCGTGCAGCCAGACGCCGGCAGCCGCGGCCTCGAAGGCTGGCAGGCCTTGGGCGAGCAAGCCGCCGATGATGCCGGCAAGCACGTCGCCGGAACCGGCGGTGGCAAGCCAGACGGGAGCGTTGGTATTGATGAGCGCACGCCCATCAGGCGCGGCGATGACGGTATCGGCCCCCTTGTAGATAATCGCGGCATTGGCGCGGCGGGCGGCGGCCACAGCCTTGTCCACCTTGCCGAGCCCATCGTCGCCGCCGATATCGGGAAAGAGCCGCGCGAATTCGCCCTCGTGCGGTGTCAGCACCAGACGCGGCTCCCCCCGGAAAAGATCAAACAGCTGTTGCGGATCGTCCTTGAACGAGGAGATGCCGTCGGCATCGAGCACCAGATGGCGATCGGCAAGGGCCGAGACGAAGCTGCGCGCTTTGGCGCTAATGCCGAAACCGGGGCCGAGGACGAAGGTCTGCAGCCGCTTGTCGGATAGCCAGTCGCCGAGGCCGGCCTCGTCGTCGATGGCATGTAGCATGACGGCGGTCAGATGCGCGGCATTGGCGGCCATCGCCGCGCGGGGGGCGGCGATCGTCACCAGGCCGGCGCCGGCCTTCAGGCCCGAGATCGCCGACATGCGCGCCGCACCCGTCTTGTCGGCCTCACCTGAGAAGACGACCAGATGACCGCGCTTGTATTTGTGGGTTTCCAGTTGCTCGGCCGGCAGCGCACCCTTCCAGGCATCCGGCGTGTTCTCGGCGATGACGCCGCTTGCCTCAGCCCTGACGATGCGGGCGGGGATACCGATGTCGAAGACCTCCAATTCACCGCAAAGCTCCCTGCCCGGCATCAGCAGATGGCCGGGCTTGCGAGTCATGAAGGTGATGGTGTTGCAGGCCCGGAAGGCGGCACCCAGCACCTTGCCGGTGCGACCATCAAGACCGGAGGGCAGATCGATGGCAAGCACGGGGATACCGGCCTCGGTGACGCGCTCGATCAGCGCGTGCACATCGGCCGACACCGCGCGGCCAAGCCCCGCCCCGAACAAGCCATCGATGACGACGTCGCCGGGTTCCGGCCGATAGAAATCAAGTTCCTGTCCCTTGAGCGCGCAGCCCATGCGGGCGCGGGCGGCATCACCCTTCAGCCGCATGGGATCGCCGAGGTGGAAGAGCGCCACCCTCGCCCCGCTCTGCTGCAGATGACGTGCGGCGACATAGGCGTCGCCGCCATTGTTGCCGGGTCCACAGAAGACGACGAAGCGCAATGCTCCGGGATGAAGGCGCAGCGCAGCGGCCGCGACCGCGGCACCTGCCCTCTCCATCAGGCCGAAGGAGTCGATGCCGCATGCGGCCGCAGCCGCGTCGACGGCGGCCATTTCGGCAGGCGTGAGAAGAAGATCGGACAGATGTTTGATCATCACGCTATTCAATCAAAAAACGCCTAAAAAACAACCGCCTGAAACACCAAAGAGAAGGACGCAATTTAGGCATTTGCCTATATTTTCATCCTCACGAGATGTGTATTCGCACTTGCGAAAATACATGAGTTTTTCGGTTTCGGATGTGATTTTGATCGGAGACAATGTTTTTCCAGCTGTTCCGCCACCAAAACCACATAGAATTCCCCGCAAACGCGCCGGTTTTGGCAGAATCGGCGCCTTTTTTCGATAAGATGGATTTCAAACTGGCACGATATCTGCATCATATCCGGCGAGCGGGAAAATTCCTGCCATAACAAGAGAAGCGGAGAGACATTTTCTCATGAAAAAGATCGAAGCGATCATTAAGCCTTTCAAGCTGGACGAAGTGAAGGAAGCCCTTCAGGAAGTTGGCCTGCAGGGTATCACGGTCACGGAAGCCAAGGGTTTCGGCCGTCAGAAGGGCCACACGGAACTCTACCGCGGAGCTGAATACGTCGTCGATTTCCTGCCGAAGGTCAAAGTCGAGGTCGTACTGGCCGACGAGAACGCGGAGGCCGTTATCGATGCGATCCGCAAGGCGGCGCAGACCGGCCGCATCGGCGATGGAAAGATCTTCGTCTCCAACGTCGAAGAGGTTATCCGCATCCGCACCGGCGAGACCGGCATCGATGCCATCTGACCACTTTGCCAATCGCGCAAAGTCCGTTACCGTCACCGCCGACCTACACCGTCATCGCAAATCGGAGGAAACTCATTAATGGCGACCGCAAGCGAAATTCTGAAGCAGATCAAGGAGAACGACGTAAAGTTCGTCGATCTGCGTTTCACCGACCCGAAGGGCAAGCTGCAGCATGTGACGATGGACGTTGTCTGCGTCGACGAAGACATGTTCGCTGACGGCGTGATGTTCGACGGCTCCTCGATCGGCGGCTGGAAGGCCATCAACGAGTCCGACATGGTGCTGATGCCCGATACCGAAACGGTGCATATGGACCCGTTTTTCGCCCAGTCGACCATGGTCATCGTCTGCGACATCCTCGATCCGGTCTCCGGCGAGGCCTATAACCGCGATCCGCGCGGCACCGCCAAGAAGGCCGAAGCCTACCTCAAGGCATCCGGCATCGGCGATACGGTCTTCGTCGGCCCCGAAGCCGAATTCTTCGTCTTCGACGACGTCAAGTACAAGGCCGATCCCTACAATACCGGCTTCAAGCTCGATTCGACCGAACTGCCGTCGAACGACGATACCGATTACGAGACCGGCAACCTCGGCCATCGCCCGCGCGTCAAGGGCGGCTATTTCCCGGTTCCCCCCGTCGACAGCGCCCAGGACATGCGTTCGGAAATGCTGACGGTGCTCTCCGAAATGGGCGTCGTCGTCGAAAAGCATCACCATGAAGTCGCCGCCGCCCAGCACGAACTCGGAATCAAGTTCGATACGCTGGTGCGCAACGCCGACAAGATGCAGATCTACAAATATGTCGTGCACCAGGTGGCCAACGCCTACGGCAAGACGGCGACCTTCATGCCGAAGCCGATCTTCGGCGACAACGGCTCGGGCATGCATGTGCACCAGTCGATCTGGAAGGGCGGCAAGCCGACCTTTGCCGGCGACGAATATGCCGGCCTTTCCGAGAGCTGCCTGTTCTACATCGGCGGCATCATCAAGCATGCCAAGGCGATCAACGCCTTCACCAATCCGTCGACGAACTCCTACAAGCGCCTCGTCCCGGGTTACGAAGCCCCTGTGCTGCTTGCCTATTCGGCCCGCAACCGTTCGGCTTCCTGCCGCATTCCGTTCGGCTCCAACCCGAAGGCCAAGCGCGTCGAAGTCCGCTTCCCGGATCCGACCGCCAATCCCTATCTCGCCTTTGCCGCCATGCTGATGGCCGGTCTCGACGGCATCAAGAACAAGATCCATCCCGGCAAGGCCATGGACAAGGACCTCTACGACCTGCCGCCGAAGGAATTGAAGAAGATCCCGACCGTCTGCGGCTCGTTGCGCGAAGCGCTCGAAAGCCTCGACAAGGACCGCAAGTTCCTGACAGCCGGCGGCGTCTTCGACGACGACCAGATCGATGCGTTCATCGAGCTGAAGATGGCTGAGGTAATGCGTTTCGAAATGACGCCGCATCCGGTCGAATACGACATGTACTATTCGGCCTGATCGGGCTCAGAACACAGAAAGTCCCGGCCCGCCGGGGCTTTCGCCTCCCAGGTCATGAACGGCAAATGGCGAGGATATGACGTTCATGTGACGAACGGCGTGCAAAATCTTGATTTGCGCGGCACCAATCACCAAATTTGGTGATGAAAGGAAGTCGTACCATGAAAGAAAGAGTAGCAAAGTTCAGTATCGGCGAAGTGGTTCGGCACAAGGTTTTTCCGTTTCGCGGCGTCATCTTCGACGTTGATCCGGAGTTCGCGAATACGGAGGAATGGTGGAATTCCATTCCCGCCGAGGTGCGCCCGAGCAGGGACCAGCCCTTCTATCACCTGCTCGCCGAGAATGACGAAAGCGAATATGTCGCCTACGTTTCCGAGCAGAACCTGATGAACGACGAAAGCGGCACGCCGCTTCGCAACCCACAGATCTACCAGATTTTCGATCAGGCCCCGTCAGGACAGTTCAAACCCAAGATGAGCTTCGCCCACTAAGTCACTCGTGCCGATCGTTGAATCAAGGCCTCGCTTCTCCCGGCGAGGCCTTTTCTTTGTGCAACAAAAAACCCGGCGCGAAGCCGGGTTTTGTTTCAAAGAAGGTGGCAGGATTACTGCGCCTTGGCTGCCTTCTGGGCATCTTCCAGCTTCTTGCGGGCTTCCTCGGCCTTCTTCTGCATGCTGTCCTGCAGGCTGCGCTGGCTTTCAGCGAGCTTGGATTCGGAAACCGGTTCGCCGTCATAAGCGCCGGTGAAGCCTTCAAGCGAAATCTTGATCGGGTTCGGGGCGCGGCGGAAGTTGATCGACGTGAAGATCACGTCGCTGCCCTTCTTGAGGCTGGCGATCATCGCGTCGGTCAGCGGAATTTCGGCGGTGCACTTGTCCGGCAGGCAGACGGCGTAGTCGAGCTTCTGGCCCTTGCCGCCATCGATCTGCATGATGACGCCGGGAGGAACGAGGCGTGCCGTGGGAACCGAGACCTGCAGGAGCTTGCGGTTGATCTTGCCGGAAACCGAGATCAGGCCGACGGCCGTGACGAGCTGACCGCCATTGGCGAGGATCAGGTTCTGGACAACACAGATGTCGTTGTCTTCCTGCTTGCTGCAGGTCTTGTACCAGCCGAGCTTCGGCGCTCCTGCGGCCTGTGCCGGGGCATCGGCCGGAGCCTGTGCCGCCGCATCCTGTGCGAAGGCGGAGACCGGAGCCGAAGCGCCGAACACCAATGCCAGAACGGACAGCGCTGCCCGCATTTTCTTTTCAGACTTGAACATCATAACGAATTCCGTCTCCTGATATCCGTTCGGGGCAGCGGTTTGCCGCCCCAACCATCGGGTCGTTCGGCACTCCACCTCTTAAAAAAATAAGGCAAATGCATGACCCCGAAACTTCGGGTTCACCTGTTACATCGCAGCGTTCAAGATATCCAGCATTTCTTTGGCAATTTGAGGTGCATTTCGTCGCGATGCCAAAGAAATCGCCGCTCCGTGTTGGAATCGGTCGACCCCATGATAATCTCCGCGGTGAATCATGCCCGTTTTCGCGGATCAAGGATTGCCGAATGCTCCGGATTGTCGTCCCCCTCGTTCTCTCGCTGCTGTGTGGCACTGTTGCCGCAGAGGCGTTGCACGGCATCGCGATGCACGGCGAGCCGGCCTTGCCGGCGGACTACAAACACTTCCCTTACGTCAATCCCGACGTGAAAAAGGGCGGCAAGATCACCTATGGCGTCGTCGGCACCTTCGACAGCCTCAACCCGTTCATCCTGAAGAGCATGCGCACGACGGCGCGCGGCATGTGGGATCCGGATTATGGCAATCTCGTCTACGAATCGCTGATGCAGCGCTCCAGGGACGAGCCCTTCACACTCTACGGCCTGCTTGCCGAAACGGTGGAATGGGACGATGATCGGAGCTTCATCCAGTTCAACCTCAATCCGAAGGCGAAATGGGCCGATGGCCAGTCGGTGACGCCCGAGGATGTGATGTTCACCTTCGAGCTGATGCGCGACAAGGGCCGCGTGCCCTTCGCCAACCGCCTCAACGTCGTCGCCAAGATGGAAAAGGTCGGCGAGCGCAGTGTGCGTTTCACCTTTAACGACAAGGCCGACCGTGAGACGCCGCTGATCTTCGGTCTTTTCCCGGTGCTGCCGAAACATGCGATCGATCCCGAGACTTTCGACCGTTCTTCGCTGATGCCGCCGGTCGGCTCCGGTCCCTACAAGGTGAAGACGGTGAAGCCCGGCGAGAGCATCACCTATGAGCGCGATCCGAACTACTGGGGCAAGGACATTCCCGCCAAGGTCGGCACCGACAATTACGACCAGATCACCGTCCAGTATTTCCTGCAGGATACGACGCTGTTCGAGGCCTTCAAGAAGGGCGATGTCGACATCTATCCCGACGGCAATCCCGGTCATTGGGCCAATGCCTATAATTTCCCCGCCGTCACCTCGGGGGCTGTGGTCAAGGACGTGTTCACACCGAAACTGCCGAGCGGCATGCTCGGCTTCGTGTTCAACACGCGCCGGCCGATCTTTGCCGATCCCAAGGTGCGCGAAGGCCTGTCGCTGGTGTTCGATTTCGAATGGGCGAACAAGAACCTTTATTCCGGCGCCTACAAACGCACCCAGAGCTTCTGGCAGAATTCCGAGCTGTCGAGTTTCGGGGTTCCCGCCAATGCCGCCGAGCTTGCCCTGCTCGGGCCGATCAAGGACAAGATCGCGCCGGAGATTCTCGACGGCACCTACAAGCTGCCGGTCACCGACGGCTCCGGCCGCGACCGCAATGTTCTGAAGCAGGCCGTCGAGCAATTGAAACAGGGCGGCTATACGATCCAGGGCGGCAAGATGCTCGATGGCTCCGGCCGCCAACTCGCCTTCGAGATCATGACGCAGAATGCCGACCAGGAGAAGCTAGCCGTCGCCTATCAGCGCTCGCTGCAGACGATCGGCATTGCCGCCTCGATCCGCACTGTCGACGATTCGCAGTACCAGAGCCGGACGAACAGCTTCGACTACGACATGATCATGAAGTCCTACACCTCCTCGCTATCGCCTGGAAACGAACAGCTTGGCCGCTGGTCTTCAGCCGCGAAGACCCGCGAGGGCAGCGACAGCTTCGCGGGCGCTGCCGACCCCGATCTCGATGCCTTGATCGATCACCTGCTCCGGGCGCGCTCGGCCGAGGATTTCACCGCGGCGGTGCGCTCCTACGACCGGCTGCTGCTGTCCAGCCATTACGTGCTGCCGCTCTATCATATGGGCCAGCAATGGGTGGCGCGCAGCAAACGCATCGGCCATCCCGACGCGGTGCCGCTCTATGGCTATCAGCTGCCGCTATGGTGGGATACGAGCGCCCAATAAGAGCAGCCGAACCGCCTCGGCTTAAATGTCTCCCTTGGAGACGCACAGAATAAGGAAAATCATCATGGAGCGTATCACCATCGACGTCGTCTCGGATGTCGTCTGCCCCTGGTGCTATCTCGGCAAGGCGCGGCTGGAACTCGCCATCGCCGAGGTGCAGGACCAAATCGGCGTCGACATCAACTGGCGGCCGTACCAGCTCAATCCCGACTATCCCAAGGAAGGCGTCGACCAGAAGAAGGCGCTGGCGGAAAAGCTCGGCGGCGAGGAGCGCGTGGCGCAGGCGCACAAGATGCTCAGCGATTACGGCCGCGAGGTCGGCATTGCCTTCAATTTCGAGGCGATCAAGATCGGCCCGAACACGCTCGATGCGCATCGGCTGATCCACTGGGCGATGATCGAAGGCCGCGAGAAGCAGGACAAGGTCGTTGCCGCGCTGTTCAAGGCGAATTTCGAGGAAGGCCACAATGTCGGGGACCATGCGGTGCTGCTCGATATCGCCGAAAAATCAGGCCTCGACCGCTCTGTCATCGCCTCGCTGCTTGCCTCCGATGCCGATAGCAACCTGATCGTCGCCGAGATCAAAGCGGCCCAGGAGATGGGCGTCAACGGCGTGCCGTTCTTCATCTTCGATCAGCAATACGCCGTCAGCGGCGCACAGACGCCTGACGTGCTGGCAAACGCGCTGCGCGATATCGCCAAGGCGAAGGCCGAGGCGCGGTCGGGCCTCAACTGAGGCTACCTATGCGAATCGAGATCGAACAGCAGCGGCAAAGCCGTCCGCGTGAGCCAACTATACCGTCTATATTTTCAAGCATGACTTGGAACGAAGCATGAGTGGCGCCAGAGCGAAGCCTAAAGGAATTTATATGCTTCATTCACAAGGGACTCACGGCTGGGAGTTCGCAAACTGGGATAGGCTACAGCCCGATGGTGAAGGCATCGGCCTCCATTTTCGTGAGAGCCCGTGGCCGGATAGCATGCTCGATTTGCCTCGCGGCCCGTGGCGAATACCGGACTATGCCGAAACGCCAAAGCTGATCTTTGATTCAAAGCGGAAAGTGCAAGACATTTATGCGGTAGAGTACTTCCTTTTCACCTCCGACAAAATGAAGAGCTTGCTTGAGGAGTTCGCTCCAAAGTCATGTGAATACTTGCTTTGCGAGACCGAGTTTTCGAACGGAAAACCCGGACCGAAAATCTGGCTGTGCAGCGTTGTCGATTCATACCGCAAGGCAGTGGATGTCGAGAATTCCCCCTTAATTCGCGTCACTCAATGGGGCGGCTATATGATATCGGGCGGAGCTGACTGGTGTTTTCTGCCTGCTGTCCTCAAGGACGCGCAGCTCTTCCGCTTGGTTGAGTATGCGGTGGCAATTTTTTGCGATCAATCGTTCAAGGACATATGCAAAGACAGGGGTATTAAAGGTACTTCTTTCCAACAAGTTGGCTTTTTACCGAAATAGTAAGAGACGTTTCGATGAGCAGCGCATTCCAACTTCGTTGTAGAGCGAAGCTGCAGGAATCTAGCCCGGAACCGGAACGCAGCGCACCTCGGTCTTCACCGAATTGGCGATGAAACATTCGTCGTGGGCGCGATGATGCAGGGCTTCGAGTTCGCTGAGTGAGGGCTGTTTTTCGCCGCTGAAGACGACATGCGGACGCAGCGTCACGACGGTCATGGCAAAGCGGCCCTCGGCATTCTTCTCCATGGTGCCCTCGGCGGCATCGGTGTAGCTGTCGACGCAAAGGCGCTGTTTGGCGGCGAGCGACAGGAACCAGAGCATGTGGCAGCTGGAGAGCGAGGCGACGAAAGCCTCTTCCGGATCAACGGCATCCTCGGCCGAATAGGGCAGCGGGACGACATGCGCGGACGAGGACGCCCTCACCTCGATGCCGCCGTCGAAGGTCCAGCGGTGAGCGCGGCTATAGCGGTTGTCGGTGAAGGTCTCACCGTTGCGCTGCCAGGCAATCGTTGCGCCGTATGTCGCCATCTCCATCTCCCTTTTCCACGCAATTCCGGACGCAAAACCGCGGTACACTTTTGCTGGAATTGCTCTATTTCGCGAACTCCGCCAGTTGCGTCATGATGACCGCCGCACCCTGCAGGCGTTTTTCCGGCGTCGGCAGGTCGCGGGTCAGGAACAGGCTGTGATCGGGGCGGATCTTCGCCATGGTACCCTGCTTGCCGATATAACCGACGAGGTTTGCCGGATTGGGGAATTCCTTGTTGCGGAACTGCACGACGACACCCTTCGGGCCGGCATCGAGCTTTTCGACATTGGCGGTGCGGCAGAGCGACTTGATGTAAACGATCTTCAAGAGATGCTGGACTTCGATCGGCATCGGCCCGAAGCGGTCGATCATCTCGGCGCCGAAGCCGTCGATCTCCTTGAGCTCTGTGATTTCGCCGAGACGGCGGTAGAGCGCCATGCGCAGGTGCAGGTCGGGAACGTAGCCTTCCGGGATCATCACCGTCGTGCCGACCGAGATCTGCGGTGACCAGCCGGTATCGTGGATCTCGTCGACACCCTTGACCTCGGCGACCGCCTCTTCCAGCATCTGCTGGTAAAGCTCGAAGCCGACCTCCTTGATATGGCCGGACTGCTCCTCGCCGAGCAGGTTTCCGGCGCCGCGAATATCGAGATCGTGGCTCGCCAGCTGGAAACCGGCGCCAAGCGTATCCAGCGACTGCAGCACCTTGAGACGACGCTCAGCGGTTGCCGTCAGCACCTTGTTGACCGGCAGGGTGAAGAGCGCGAAGGCGCGCACCTTCGAGCGGCCGACGCGGCCGCGCAGCTGATAGAGCTGGGCAAGGCCGAACATATCAGCACGGTGGACGATCAGCGTATTGGCCGTGGGCACGTCGAGGCCGGATTCGACAATGGTGGTCGACAACAGCACGTCGTAGCGGCCTTCATAAAAGGCGTTCATGATGTCTTCGAGTTCGCCGGCCGGCATCTGGCCATGGGCGACGGCGACCTTCAGCTCCGGCACATCCGACTGCAGGAAGGCATGCACGTCCTCGAGATCGGCAAGCCTGGGGCAGACATAGAAGCTCTGGCCGCCGCGATAATGCTCGCGCATCAGCGTCTCGCGGATCACCAGGCTGTCGAAGGGCGAGATGAAAGTGCGCACCGCCATGCGGTCGACCGGCGGCGTGGTGATCAGCGACAGTTCGCGCACGCCGGTCATGGCAAGCTGCAGCGTGCGCGGGATCGGTGTCGCCGACAGCGTCAGAACGTGCACGTCGCTTTTCAGCTCCTTCAGCCGCTCCTTGTGCTTGACGCCGAAATGCTGTTCCTCGTCGATGACGAGCAGGCCGAGATTGGCGAATTTGATGCCGGCGCCGAGCAGCGCATGGGTGCCGACGACGATATCGGTCTTGCCTTCCGCCACTTCCTTCTTGGTCAGCGCCAGCTCCTTGGCGCCCACGAGGCGCGAGGCCTGCTGGATGCGCACCGGCAAACCACGGAAGCGATCGGAAAAGGTCTTGAAATGCTGGCGGGAAAGCAGTGTCGTCGGCACGACGATGGCGACCTGGGCGCCGTTCATCGCGGCGACGAAGGCGGCGCGCAGCGCCACTTCCGTCTTGCCGAAACCGACGTCGCCGCAGACGAGGCGGTCCATCGGCCGGCCGGCGCCGAGGTCGGAGCGCACCGCCTCGATGGCGTTTTCCTGGTCCTCGGTCTCGTCATAGGGGAAGCGGGCGGCGAATTCGTCGTAGAGACCTTCCGGCGTCGTCAGCATCGGCGCATGGCGCGTCAGGCGCTCGGCGGCGATGCGGATCAGCGCATCGGCCATGTCGAGCAGGCGCTTCTTGAGCTTGGCCTTGCGCATCTGCCAGGCGCCGCCGCCGAGCTTGTCGAGCTGCGCTTCGGTCCCCTCGCCGCCATAGCGCGAAAGCAGATCGATGTTTTCGACCGGCAGGAACAGCTTGGCCTCGTCGGCATATTGCAGTTCGAGGCAGGCATGCGGGGCGCCTGCCGCCTCGATGGTCCTCAGCCCGATGAAGCGCCCGATGCCGTGTTCAGCGTGGACGACGATCGAGCCCTCGTCGAGGCCCGCGACTTCCGAGATGAAATCGGCTGCGCGCTTGCGACGCTTGGAGCGGCGCACCATGCGGTCGCCGAGGATGTCCTGCTCGCCGATGACGACGAGGTCACCGGCCTCGAAGCCGGCTTCGAGACTGAGCACGGCAGCCGCCGCCTCGCCTCTCGCCAGCGAACCGACATCCTTCAGCGCCTCGATCGACTTGACCTTTTCCAGGCCATGCTCGTTCAGCACCTGCAGCAGGCGTTCCAGCGAACCTTCGGTCCAGGCTGTGACGAGCACTTTCGCGCCGGCGGCGCGGCGGTCGGCAATATGCTTGACGACGACGTCGAAGATGTTGATGCGTTCGGCATCGCCGCCACCTTCGGCGTTCGAACGGGCCCAGCGCTGGCCCTGGCGGGCGTCGACATTGACGACCCGGCGCGCCTCGCCCTCATGCTCGTTGAAGGGGCTGATACGGATCGCGCCGAGTGCGTCGAGGGTTTTGACGAAAAGCTTGCTGTCGAGATAGAGCTGGCCCGGTGTCACCGGCTTGTAGGGCGTGCCCTGCGTCATCCCCTTGGCCGGCTGGCCGGAATTCAGGCGGGCGTCGTAATAGTCGAAAACGAGCTTGGAGCGCTCTTCGGCTGCTTCACGCACAGTATGGTCGATGACAATACGGAAGCCGCTCAAATAATCGAAGACGGTATCGAGCTTCTCGTAGAAAAGCGGCAGCCAGTGCTCCATGCCGGGGTAACGGCGGCCTTCGGAGACAGCGAGATAGAGCGCGTCGTCGCGTGTAGTCGCGCCGAAAGCGGAGAGGTAATTCTTGCGGAAGCGGCTGATCGTATCCGGGGTCAGCGTCACTTCGCTCATCGGGTTGAGATCGAGGGAGCGCACCTGCCCTGTCGTGCGCTGGCTGGCCGGATCGAAGCTGCGGATGCTCTCCAGCGTGTCGCCGAAGAAATCGAGGCGGACCGGCTCTTCGGAACCGGGCACGAAGACGTCGAGAATGCCGCCGCGCACGGCATATTCGCCGACCTCGCGAACGGTCGCGACGCGCTCGAAGCCATTGCGCTCCAGGCGACCGGCAAGATCGTCCATGCGCAGCTGGTTGCCGGGACGGGCCGAAAAAGTCAGGCTTTCGATGACATCCTGCGGCGCCACCTTCTGCAGCATGGCATTGGCGGTCACGAGCACGATTGCCGCATGCGGCTTCTTGCGATGGGCGATGAGGCCGCCGAGTGCCGCCAGCCGGCGGGCCGAGGTGTCGGCACTGGGCGAGACGCGGTCATAGGGCAGACAGTCCCAGGCCGGCAAGGTGAGAACCGGAATGTCGGGGGCGACGAAGCCCAGCATCTGCTCCAGATCGGCCATGCGGTGGCCGTCGGACATGACATAGGCGACCGGCTCTCCCGTTCGGGCGAGCTCGGCGAGCAGCAGCGTTTCAAGACCTGCTGGCACATTGCCGATCGTCAGCGGCTCGGCAATGGCCGCAAGCTTCTTCGCATCGAAACCAGGGATCATTCCGGCGTCCTGAGGGGCTTGTCAAAATCGGGCTTGTAGGCGGCGATGCGGGCAAACATCGGTGTCTGGAAACGCTCAGGCACCGGCCATGTTCCCATGACCCAGCGAACGAGATCATTGTCCTCTTCCGCCATGATCGTCTCGAACTCGTCGAGCTCGGCTTCCGACAGCCTGGCGATCTCAGATTCGGCGAACTGGCCGAAGACCAGATCCATTTCGCGGATGCCGCGATGCCAGCAGCGGAAAAGGATCCGGCGGCGGCGCGGGTCGAGACCGGCACTGGTGAGCGTGACACCTGTCATGGCATACCTTCCTGTTGATGCGCCTCTATAGACCCTGGAAAGCGCCTTGTCAGCCTTGCCAAGGCCGCATTGTTCATCGCATTTTGGCCGCATGCGCCCCGCCATTCTCGATCCTCTGTTTTCCCCTATTTCGGGCCTTCCGGGCGTCGGCCCGAAGATCGCCGACCTGCTGGTCAAGCTGCTCGGGCGCGAGACGCTGGAAGATTGCCGGGTCATCGACCTGCTCTTCCACGCGCCCTTCTCGCTGATCGACCGGCGCAACCAGCCAGGCATCGCCCGCGCGCCGCAAGGCGCGATCGTGACGATCACGGCGCGCGTCGACCGCCATCAGGTGCCGCCGGGCGGCAAAAGCAATATCCCCTACCGCGTCTTCCTGCATGACGAGACCGGCGAACTGACGCTGGTCTTCTTCCGCGGACAGGCGGCGTGGCTGGAAAAGCAGCTGCCTGTTGACGCGGAGGTGACGGTCAGCGGCAAGATCGACTGGTTCAACGGCCGCGCCTCGATGGTGCATCCCGACTATATCGTCAGGGCCGACGAGGCGGAGAGCCTGCCGCTCGTCGAGCCAATCTATCCGCTGACGGCGGGGCTTTCGCCGAAGACGCTCCGCAAGATCATCGACGCCGGCCTGCCGCGTTTTCCCGAACTGCCGGAATGGATCGACCTGGCGCTGACGGAGAAGCAAGGCCTGCCGTCGATCCGCGACAGTTTCCACATGCTGCATGAGCCGCGCGATCCCAGCGATATCGACCCGCAGGCCCCTGCCCGGCGGCGGCTTGCCTATGACGAGTTCCTCGCCGGCCAGCTGTCGCTGAGCCTGGTGCGGCAGAGGCTGCGCAAGGTGGCGGGCCAGCCGGTGCATGCCACCGGCGCCATCAGCGGCAAGATCCTGAAGACCTTGCCCTTCTCGCTTACCGGCAGCCAGAACGAGGCGATCGCCGAGGTTTTGAAGGATATGGCCGGCAACGAGCGCATGCTGCGGCTGCTGCAAGGCGATGTCGGTTCCGGCAAGACGCTGGTGGCACTGATGGCGATGGCGGCGGTGATCGAGAGCGGCGGCCAGGCCGTGCTGATGGCGCCGACCGAAATCCTGGCGCGGCAGCACCACGCGACGATTTCGAAATTCGCTGCTTCCGCCGGGCTCAGCATCGAGGTGCTGACCGGGCGCACAAAGGGGCGCGAAAGGGAGGAGATCCTGGAGCGCATCGCCTCGGGTGCTGCCCAGATTATCATCGGCACGCATGCGCTGTTCCAGGACAGCGTCGCCTACGCCAATCTGATGCTTGCCGTCGTCGACGAGCAGCACCGTTTCGGTGTGCATCAGCGCCTGCGGCTGACCGCCAAGGGCCTCTCGCCGCATATGCTGGTCATGACGGCGACGCCGATCCCGCGCACCCTGGTGCTCGCCGCCTTCGGCGACATGGACGTCTCCAAGCTCACCGAGAAACCGGCCGGCCGCAAACCGATCCAGACGATCACCGTGCCGATGGAACGGACCGGCGAAATCGTCGGCCGGCTGCAAAGCGCAATCGCCGAGGGCAAGAAGGCCTACTGGATCTGCCCGCTGGTCGAGGAGTCCGAGGAACTCGACCTGATGTCGGCCGAGGAGCGGCATGCGACGCTGGTCTCAGCACTCGGTCCGGGCATCGGCCTCATCCACGGCCGCATGAGCGGACCGGAGAAGGACGCGGCGATGATGGCGTTCAAGAACGGCGAGACCCGGCTGCTCGTCGCCACGACCGTCGTCGAGGTCGGCGTCGACGTGCCGGATGCGACGATCATGGTGATCGAACATGCCGAACGCTTCGGCCTGGCGCAATTGCATCAGCTGCGCGGCCGCGTCGGGCGTGGCGACGAGGCATCGACCTGCATCCTGCTCTATAAGGGGCCGCTCGGCGAGACCGGCCATGCCAGGCTTTCGATCATGCGGGAGACGGAAGACGGTTTCCGCATTGCCGAGGAGGATCTGAAGCTGCGCGGCGAAGGCGAATTGCTCGGCACAAGGCAATCCGGCACGCCGGGCTTTCGCATCGCCAGCCTCGAGGCGCATGCCGACCTGCTGGAGATCGCCCGCAAGGATGCCGCTTACCTCATCGAGCGGGATCCGGAGCTGACCAGCGAAAGGGGAGCGGCGATCCGCACCCTGCTCTATCTCTTCCGCCGCGACGAGGCGATCCGTTTTCTTAGAGCGGGTTAAAGCGCACCGAGGCGCGCTTTAAGTCTTTGTTCTATGCATGTCGTTACCCCAAAACCGCTGAACACTTTTGGGCGACATGCATCATTCAGCCTTGGAAACCGCCACCGGCTTCGGCCGCGGCAAATGCTTCTGCTTCGGATCGGCCGGCTTGTGTTCGGGCGCCACAAGCCCGCCTGAAATCAGGAACTTGGCGGCGTCTTCCGGCGACATATCGAGCATGACGATCTTCTCGCGCGGCACGAAGATGAGGAAGCCGGCTGTCGGCACCGGCGTCGGCGGCAGGAAGACGGCGACCATGTCCTGGCCCATGGCATTGAACTTCGAAGCGATTTCGCCCTTGGCGTCGGTGGCGATGAAGATCAGTGCCCAGAGGCCGGGACCCGGATATTCGATGAGGCCGACCTTCTTGAAGGAGTTCGCCTGTTCCTTCAGCACGGTTTCGAAAATCTGCTTCACGCTTCTGTAGATCGTGCGCACCAGCGGCATGCGCTGGACGATCGATTCGCCGAAACGGACGATGCTCTGGCCGATGAGGTTCTTGCCGAGAAAGCCGACGACGGTGATCAGAACGACGGCGATCAGCAGGCCGAAACCGGGAATGGCGAAATTGAGATAGCTTTCCGGATTCCAGCGCGCCGGAATATAGGGCCGGACCCAGCTGTCCGACCAATGGATGAAGGTCCAGGTCAGCCAGATGGTAATCGCGATCGGCGCGCAGATGATCAGCCCTGCGAGAAAATTATTTCTCAGCCGGGTCGCGACCGGCATTCTGGGGATGTTGTCGGTCATCGTTTCCTGATGATCTCCATCTCAGTCGTGGACAGGCCGGAACGCCGGCCCTTCCCCCTTGTCCGCAGACCAAAATTGCCAGAATTCGGGGTCCCGCACAATATGTTTCGAAGCGAAGGTCGCAGCGTTACAGGCTTACTCCACGGTCACGGATTTCGCCAGGTTGCGCGGCTGGTCGACATCGGTGCCCATGAAGACGGCGGTGTGATAGGCGAGCAGTTGGATCGGCAGCGAGAAGATCATCGGCGCGATGATTTCGTCGACCACAGGCAGGGTGATCGTCGCCATGGTCGGCAGTTTCGAGGCCGCCGCGCCGGCCTCGTCGGTGATGAAGATGATGCGGCCGCCGCGGGCTGCGACCTCCTGCATGTTCGAGATGGTCTTTTCGAAGAACCGGTCGTAAGGGGCGATGACGATGACAGGCATGTTCTCGTCGATCAGCGCGATCGGTCCGTGCTTCAATTCGCCGGCGGCGTAACCTTCGGCGTGGATATAGGAAATTTCCTTGAGCTTCAGCGCGCCTTCCATGGCGAGCGGGAAGCTGGTGCCGCGGCCGAGATAGAGCACGTCCTTGCACTTCGACAGCTCGCGCGACAGGCTTTCCATCTGCGGCTGGATGAGGTTCAACACCCGGCTCATGATGCGCGGCATTTCGGCGAGATGGCGCACCAGCGCCCTCTCCTCGTCTGCACTCACCGTGCCGCGCGCCTTGCCGGCGCCGATCGCCAGCGCTGCCAGCACGGCAAGCTGGCAGGTGAAGGCCTTGGTCGAGGCGACGCCGATTTCGGGGCCGGCCATGATCGGGAAGACGGCGTCGGATTCGCGGGCAATCGTCGATTCGCGGACATTGACGACGGCGCCGATCTTCAACCCGTTATCGCGGCAATAGCGCAGCGATGCCAGCGTATCGGCAGTCTCGCCTGACTGCGAGATGAAGAGGGCGGCCTGCGACGGCGACAGCGGCATTTCGCGGTAGCGGAATTCGGAGGCGACGTCGATCTCGACCGGCAGGCGGGCATAACGCTCGAACCAGTATTTGCCGACGAGGCCGGCGAGATAGGCGGTGCCGCAGGCCGAGATCGCCAGGCCGGTCGCCGCCTTGAAGTCGATCGCGGCGGCATTGGCGCCGATCGTATTCTCGGCGAAATCGACATAGTGGCTGAGCGCGTGAGAGATCACCTCCGGCTGCTCGTAGATTTCCTTTTCCATGAAGTGGCGGTGGTTGCCCTTGTCGACGACATAGGCGGTCGCCTGCGAGATCTGCCGGGCGCGTTTGACCGGCTTGCCGGCGAAATCGAGCACCGCGACGCTGTCGCGGGTCAGGATGGCGCAATCGCCGTCGACGAGATAGGTGATCTCGTTGGTGAAGGGCGAGAGCGCGATCGCGTCCGAGCCGAGGAACATCTCGCCGCGGCCGTAGCCGACGGCGAGCGGCGGGCCGGAACGGGCGGCCATGATCGTGCCGGGATCGGCCTTGAGCATGATGGCCAGCGCATAAGCGCCGGTTACCCGGTTCAGCATCTTCAGCATCGCAGCGCGCGGCTCCAGGCCTTCGCGCAGGTATTTCGCCATCAGATGGGCGACCACCTCGGTGTCGGTCTGGGTTTGGAAGACCGAACCCTCTTCGGTTAGTTCGTCGCGAAGCTCGGAGAAATTCTCGATGATGCCGTTGTGGACGACGGCGACGCCTTCGACGAAATGCGGATGGGCATTGGTCTCGTTCGGAATGCCGTGGGTCGCCCAGCGCGTGTGGGCGATGCCGACGGTGCCAGGCAGCGGTTCGCTGTCCAGGCGCTTTTCCAAATTGAACAGCTTGCCCTCGGCGCGGCGGCGATCCATCACGCCGTCATGAATAGTGGCGACACCGGCGGAATCGTAACCGCGATATTCGAGACGCTTCAGCGCATCGACCAGGCGCCCGGCAACAGGCGCAGTCCCGACGATCCCCACAATTCCACACATGCAACATTCCCCACTAGGCCTCAACAATGAGGCCAGTCCTAACGATTCCTGCTTATTTCTCAATCACCTCGGCGGTCACTTTCAATTTCCGCCGGTTACGCACGGCCTGTCAGGCTTTCGCCTTCTTCGCCGTCTTGATGGCGAGCGCACGCTCGCGAAGCAGCGTCGCGCGGCCGGGCTTGATCTCCTGCCGGGCACGGCCGAGCGCCAGCGCGTCGGCCGGCACGTTGACGGTGATCACGCTGCCGGAGGCGATATAGGCGCCGTCGCCGATCGTCACCGGCGCGACCAGCGAGGAATTGGAACCGATGAAGGCGTTTTCGCCGATCACCGTCTCGCTCTTGTTGACGCCATCATAGTTGCAGGTGATCGTGCCGGCGCCAATATTGCTGCCGGCGCCGATGACGGCATCGCCGATATAGGTGAGGTGATTGACCTTGGCGCCTTCGCCCAGCCGGCCGTTCTTGACCTCGCAGAAATTGCCGACCTTCGAACCGGTACCGAGATCCGCACCCGGCCGCAGCCGCGCAAAGGGGCCGACCGTCGCGCCCTGACTGACATGGGCGCCTTCGATATGCGAGAAGGCATGAATGACGGCGCCGCTGTCGATCACCGCGCCGGGACCGAAGACGACGTTCGGCTCGATCAGCGCATCCTGGCCGATGGTGGTATCGTAGGACAGAAAGACCGTTTCCGGCGCGATCATGGTGACGCCTGAAAGCATCATCTGGTGACGGCGACGCTCCTGCCAGAAGCGCTCGATGACGGCGAGTTCGGCACGGGTGTTGCAGCCGGTCATCTCGATCTCAGGAGCATCGACCGCGGTCACGCGTCCGCCGAGCGAACGGGCGATCTCGACGAGATCGGTCAGATAGAATTCACCCTTGGCATTGGCATTGCCGATGCGCGTGAGAAGATCGAGCGCCTTGCGGCCATTGACCGCCATCAGCCCGCTGTTGCACCAGGTGACGGTGCGCTCGGCATCGGTCGCATCTTTCTCCTCGCGGATGGCGATGAGTTCGCCGTCCTTGACGAGCAGGCGGCCATAGCCGGTCGGGCGGTCGGTGTGGAAGCCGATGACGACGACATCGCTGCCATCGGCAAGGCCCTGGCGGGCGGCTTTGAGCGGCCCGTCGGTCTGGAGCGGCACGTCGCCATAGGTGACGAGGATATCGTCATAACCCTTGGAGATCGCGTCGCGGGCCGCCAACACTGCGTGGCCGGTGCCGAGGCGTTCCTTCTGCAGACAGGATTCGATGCTGACGCCGCCGATGCTCGCCGCCTTTGCCACATCCTCAGCATCGCGGCCGACGACAAGGGCGACGGACGAGATGCCGGCGGAGGCAACCGCCTCGACCACATGGGCGATCATCGGCCGTCCGGCGACAGGATGCAGCACCTTCGATTTCGAGGATTTCATCCGCGTGCTGTCACCGGCGGCAAGGATGACGGCAAGACAAGTGCGTTCCATGATTAGCTCCGCGAATCCGCGCCACGAGGCGGCTTTATCGCCTCATACTGCAAAATTCCCCAAATCGGAATCGATTTGAGGATAAATTATACAGCCATTCAAAGTGCTGCAGCGTCCTTTGCGGCTCCGAAAAGACGCGTGGCGCTGTCGATAAGCAAAGCCTTCACAAAGGTGAAATTGCGGCCGAAATCGACCCTATTACCGCCTCGGAACCGCGGGCCACGAAGGCTTCGTGCACATGATGGCGGCCGTCCAGGATGACGTCCTCCATCGCGCGGCGCGCAGCACTGCTATCGCCGGAAACGATCGCGTCGACGATGCGCATATGGGTGTCGGCGATATTGGCGAAGCCGTTTTCGGATGGCGGCGTGCTGATGCGGAACATGCCGACGAGAGCCGCTTCGATGAGGCTGCCCAGCGTCCGCATGAAGGGATTGTGCGAGGCTTCGGCGATCGCCAGGTGAAAACGAAGGTCGGCGAGTGCGAGGCTGTCGGCCGTATGACCAGCCGCTGCCATTTCGAGCGCCAGCCCACGCAGCATCTCGATATCCTCGGCATTCGCCCGCTCGGTGACGAGACCGGCGGCGAAGGGTTCGAAGGCGAGGCGAATATCGTAGAGCTGCAGCAGAAACTCTTCCGTCACACCGTTGTCGAAGTGCCAGGCGATGATCTCGCTGTCGAACATGTTCCAGAGGTTCTTTTCGGTCACACGCGTGCCGACCCGCGCCTTGGCGACGACCATGCCCTTGGCGGCGAGCGTCTTCATCGTCTCGCGCAAAACGGTTCGGGACACTTTGAAACGCTGCGCCAGTTCCGTATCGCCTGGCAGGATCGAGCCAACGGGATAGGTGCCGGCGACGATCGCCTTGCCGAGTTCGTCGACGACCTGGGCATGGCTCGTACGGGTTCTGCGCCCCGTCTTGCGTGTCTCGTCCAATTTGTAGCGCAAGCGATCCGTCTCCCCCTCAGGCGTACCTCTTGTTCAGACTGGAAACGAACAGGATGGCTTTCTGCATCAGGATGAATGCAAATAGCAGAAGGCCAATCAGGATCTTGGTCCACCAGCTCGACAGCGTGCCGTCGAAGGTGATGTAGGTCTGAATGAGCCCCTGGATCAGGATACCGATCAAGGTTCCCGCCACGAATCCCGCTCCTCCGGTCAGCAGCGTCCCCCCAATGACCACCGCCGCGATGGCATCGAGTTCGACGCCGACTGCTGCAAGAGAATATCCGGCAGAGGTGTACAGCGAAAAAACGATCCCGGATAGGCCCGCCAGAAAGCCCGACAGCGCATAGATCTGGATTGTCGTGCGGCCGACCGGCACGCCCATCAGCCGCGCCGTCTGCGTGCCGCCCCCGAGTGCATAGACGTTGGTGCCGAAGCGGGTGCGCTGGGCGATGAAGATGCCGACGGCAAAGACCAGAAGCATGATGCCGCCGATCAACGTCAGCCGCCCGCCGCCCGGCAGACGATAATAGAGGCTTGTCAGCGTCGAATAATATTCATGGTTGATCGGGATGCTGTCGATCGAGAGCACGAAAGCCATGCCGCGCGCCAGGAACATGCCTGCAAGGGTGACGATGAAGGCCGGCATTTCGAGATAGTGGATGATCGCGCCCATGATACCGCCAAAGGCAGTGGTGATGACGAGCACGATCGCGAAGGCGAGCAGCGGATGGATCGAGGTGTTCTGCAGGATCACCGCAAGGAAGACGCCGGTAAAGGCGATGACCGAGCCGATCGACAGATCGATGCCGCCCGAAATGATGACGAAGGTCATGCCGACGGCAGCGATGCCGAGAAAGGCATTGTCGGTCAAAAGATTGCCGATGACGCGCGTCGACAGAATGTTCGGATATTGCAACGCGCAGCCGGCATAGGCGAGCACGAAGATGACGATGGTCGCAAGCAGCGGCAGGTATTTGGAGTTCATTTCGGCTGCTCCCTACCGCCCTGCCGGCGGCTGGCGAAGATGGCGAGCGATTGTACCGCCGGCGACTGGATGACGAGGATTATGATAATGATGACGGCCTTGATGATCAGGTTGAATTCAGGCGGGAAGCCGGCGGACAGGATGCCGGTATTCACCGCCTGGATGATCATCGCGCCGATCAGCGACCCGAGAATGCTGAACCGGCCGCCAAGCAGCGAATTGCCGCCGACGACGACGGCCAGGATCGCGTCCAATTCCAGCCATAGGCCGGCATTGTTGGCATCGGCGCCCTTGATGTCGGCTGCGACGATGATGCCCGCGATCGAGGCGCAGATCCCGCTCAGCATATAGACCGCCATCAGCAGCACCGGCGTTTGAATGCCGGAGAGCGTGCTGGCGCGGCGATTGATGCCGACGGCCTCGATCAGCATGCCGAGCGCCGTGCGGCGGACGAGCAGGATGACCAGCAGGCCGACGAGAAGCCAGATGACGACAGGCATCGGCAGGAGAGCCAGCGAACCGCTGCCGAAGAAGGTCAGCCCATCATCGTTGAAGGTCAGGATGGCGCCTTCGGTGATCAGCTGGGCGATGCCGCGGCCGGCCACCATCAGCACCAGTGTGGCGATGATCGGCTGGATATTGAGGACTGCCACCAGGAACCCGTTCCAGACGCCGCAGGCAAGCCCGATAGCAAGCGTTAAGATAATGGTGTAGGTAACTGAATTTCCTGAAACAATCGACGATGCTGCGATGGCGCCGCAGATGGCGATGACCGCACCGACGGACAGGTCGATACCCTTGGTGGCGATGACCAGCGTCATGCCGATCGCCAGCAGCGCCACCGGCGCGCCGCGGTTCAGCACGTCGATCAGGCTGCCATAGAGGCGGTCATTCTGAACCACGACATTAAAAAACTGCGGCGACGTGATGAAATTCAACAAAAGAATGACAACGAGCGCGATCAATTGCGGCGCCAGGCGATATGCCAGCGCTTTCAGCGAGGACCTCATGCATCCTCCATCTTGTGTTCGGCCGCAGCGATGGCTTCGACGATGCCGGCAGCGGTGATACGCTCGCCTGTCAGTTCGGCGATATGCTGTCTGTCGCGCAGTACGATGACACGTGAACTATAGGCGACAAGCTCTTCAAGTTCCGAGGAAATCACGATCAGCGACATGCCGCCGGCACAGAGCTCTTCGATCAGCCGGATGATCTCGGCATGGGCGCCGACATCGATGCCGCGGGTCGGCTCGTCGAGGATCAGAAACTTCGGATTGGTCGCCAGCCAGCGGGCGAGAATCGCCTTCTGCTGATTGCCGCCTGACAGTAGCCGGATCGGTTTTTCGCGATCGGTGGTGCGGATATCGAGCGCCTTGATGTAGCGGTCGGCAAGCGTGTTCTGCTCGGCGCGCGACAGCGGCCGCGTCCAGCCGCGGCGGGCCTGCAGCGCCAGTGCGATGTTCTCCCTGATCGACAGGTCGCCGATGATGCCATCGGTCTTGCGGTCCTCGGGGCAGAAGCCGAAGCCCTTTGCGATCGCCGCGCGCGGGCTCGAAAGCGTCACCGGCTGGCCGTCGATCGTGGCGCTGCCGCTATCGGCATGCTCGATACCGAAGAGCAGTTCGGCGGTTTCGGTGCGGCCGGAACCGAGCAGCCCGGCGACGCCGACCACTTCTCCGGCGCGCACCTCAAGATCGAAAGGCTTGACCTTGCCGCGTTTGCCGTAGCCTGAAAAACGGTATCGGACGTCGCCGGCTGCAAGGCTGCGTTCCCGCACCGTCTCTTCGACATGGGCCAGTTCGCGGCCGAGCATCATGGCGATCAGGCCCTGGCGCGGCAGATCGGCGACGTCGCGGGTACCGACGAGCTTGCCGTTGCGCAGCACGGTAATGCGGTCGCTGATCGCATAGACCTGTTCGAGAAAATGGGTGATGAAGACGATGCCCAGGCCGCGCTTCTTGAGGTCTTCGATGATGCGGAAGAGCAGCGCCACTTCCTGATTGTCGAGACTTGCGGTGGGCTCGTCGAGGATCAGCACCTTTCCGGAGAGATCGACGGCACGGGCGATGGCAACCACCTGCTGGACGGCGACGGAGAAACGGCCGAGCTCGGCGGTGACGTCGATATCGACGCCGTAGCCGGTGAGCAGGTCGCGCGCCTTGCGGTTCATCGCACGCACGTCGGTCATGCCGAAGCGCCGTGGCTGGCGGCCGAGAAAGAGATTTTCGGCAACGCTCAGATTGGAAAGGAGGTTGACCTCCTGGTAGACCGTGCCGATGCCGAGCTTCTGGGCGGCGAGCGTATTGGCCGGATTGATTTCCTGGCCGTCCAGCATCAGGCTGCCCTCGTCACGATGATAGGCGCCGGTGATGCACTTGATCAGCGTCGACTTGCCAGCACCGTTCTCGCCCAGCAATGCATGCACCTCGCCTCTGCGGAGCGTGAAATCGACCTTATCCAGCGCCACTGCGCCGGGAAAGAATTTCGATATTCCGGAGGCCGCGAGAACGTTCTCGAAATCGTGAATCATAAGGGTTTGTTTTCCTGATATTGACGGCAAAAGCCGCGCCGCGGCCGGACATGACGTCCCAAGGCGGCAAAGGCAGTTCCGCACCGGCCCATGACGGGCCGGTGCGGTTCTACAGCGCCGCCTGGTCTTTTCAGACGCGTAGAGGACGCTGTAGCGCTTTGAATTGCTGCATGATTTTGTCCGGAAATCGAATTCCGATTTCAGGAATTATGCAGCGGCGTCACATCAGATCAGTAGCCCTGACCCTTCTTCTCTTCGTAGACCTTCATCGGTTCGTCGGCCGGCGTGTAGAGCTTCGATTCGGTCTGGATCCACTTGGCCGGAGCCTTCTTGTCCTTCAGATAGGCTTCGAGCGCATCGAAGGCCGGACCTGCCATATTCGGCGTCAGCTCGACCGTGGCATTGGCCTCGCCTTCGGACATCGCCTTGAAGATATCGGGCACGGCGTCGATGGAAACGACGAGGATATCCTTGCCTGGCTTCAGGCCGGCTTCCTTGATCGCCTGGATGGCGCCGACAGCCATGTCGTCGTTATGGGCGTAGAGAGCGCAGATATCCTTGCCGCCATTCTCGGCCTTCAGGAAGCTTTCCATGACTTCCTTGCCCTTGGTGCGGGTGAAGTCACCAGTCTGGCTGCGAACGATCTTGAGGTTGTCGTGGCCGGCAAGAGCCTCTTCGAAGCCCTTCTTGCGGGCGATGGCCGGCGACGAACCGGTGGTGCCCTGAAGCTCGACGACATTGCACTTCTTGTCGCCGACGGTCTTGACCAGGAAGTCACCTGCAACCTTGCCTTCATGGACCAGGTCCGACGTCACTGCCGTCAGGTAGAGATCGTCGGGAGCCTTGATGGTACGGTCGAGAAGGATGACCGGGATTTCGGCTTCCTTGGCTTCCTTGAGAACGTCGTCCCAGCCGGTTTCGACGACCGGAGCAATGAGAATGGCATCGACGCCCTGAGCAATGAAGGAGCGCAGAGCCTTGATCTGGTTTTCCTGCTTCTGCTGCGCATCGGCAAACTTCAGATCGATGCCGCGCTTCTTGGCCTGTTCCTTGGTCACGGTCGTTTCAGCCGCACGCCAGCCCGATTCCGAGCCGATCTGCGAGAAGCCGACAGTCAACCCGGCGGCCGAAGCCGAACCGAACATGCAGGCAGCCAGAATCGTGGCACTCAAAAGTGCAGTCTTCAATTTCATGATTTCCTCCCAATGCCGCATCTCGCGGCGCAGGGTCAAAAAATCATATAGTATTACTTTTGTAAATCGGAATCTTGGGATGCATTGCAGCAAAAAAAGAGCGCCCAAAAGGGCGCTCTTCGCATCCGCGAGATGGCTTGCGGGATTATTTACCCGGCAGCTTGTCGTCCACACCTTCGACATAGAAGTTCATGCCGAGCAGCGTGCCGTCATCGGCCTTCTCGCCGGCCTTCAACCAGGGCGTGCCGTCCTGCTTGTTGATCGGGCCGGTGAAGGGGTGCAGTTCGCCTGATTTGATCTTGGCTTCGGTCTCCTCGGCGAGTTTCTTCACGTCGTCGGGCATGTTGGTATAGGGCGCCATCGTCAGGATGCCGTCCTTGAGGCCATCCCAGCTCTGCTCTGACTTCCAGGTGCCGTCGAGAAGCGCCTTGACGCGCTTGACGTAATAATTGCCCCAGGTGTCGATGATCGCGGTCAGCTGGACGTTCGGACCAGCCTTGATCATGTCGGAAGCCTGGCCGAAGGCCTTGACGCCGCGCTGCTCGGCGACCTGCATTGGAGCCGTCGTGTCGGTGTGCTGGGTGAGGATATCGACGCCCTGGTCGATCAGCGCCTTGGCGGCATCAGCTTCCTTGCCCGGGTCGAACCAGGTGTTGACCCAGATAACCTTCATCTTGAAGTTCGGATTGACCGACTTGGCGCCAGTTTCGAAGGCATTGATGCCCATCACCACTTCGGGGATCGGGAAGGAGGCGATATAGCCGGCCGTGCCGGTTTTCGAGAGCTTGCCGGCGATAATGCCACTGATGTAGCGGCCTTCATAGAAGCGGGAATTGTAGGTCGCGACATTGTCGGCGGCCTTGAAGCCTGTCGCATGCTCGAACTTCACTTTCGGGAACTTCTTGGCGACGGCAATAGTCGGGTCCATGAAACCGAAGGACGTGGTGAAAATCAGCGAGCAACCGGAGCGGGCCATGCGCTCGATGGCGCGTTCGGCATCCGGGCCTTCCGGGACGCTTTCGAGGTAGGGCGTCTCGATCTTGTCGCCGAATTCCTTCTCGACCTGGAGGCGGCCGTTCTCATGGGCCTGCGTCCAGCCGCCGTCGGTGCGGGTGCCGACATAAACGAAGCAGACCTTGGTCTTGTCAGCCGCCTCGGCAGCCGAACCGATGCTCAGGACGAGGGCAGCTGTCGCTGCGAGAGCAAGTGCAAGTTTTTTCATATTGATCCCTGTTGGTTGGAAGTTTCGAAACCCGTCTTGTTGTTGTTGCTCACCGGTCCGGCACGAAGGCTTTGCCGAGCGAGGCCGGCGTATTGATCAACGTCGTGCGCCGATTATGCGAGATGATGATGAGGACCACAACCGTCGCCGCATAGGGCAGCATCGAGAGGAACTGCGAGGGAATGCCGATGCCGAAGGCCTGCGCGTGCAGTTGCAGGATCGTTACCGCCCCAAAGAGATAACCGCCGGCCAGCAGGCGCCAAGGCCGCCATGAGGAGAAGACGACGAGCGCCAGCGCGATCCAGCCGCGCCCGCCGGACATGTTCTCTGTCCATTGCGGTGTATAGATCAGCGAAAGCTGCGCGCCGGCAAGGCCGGCGCAGGCGCCACCGAACATCACGGCGAGGTAACGCATGCGGATGACGTCGATACCGAGCGCATGCGCCGAGGCGTGATTATCGCCGATGGCGCGGATCTTCAGGCCGGTGCGACTCTTGAAGAGGAACCAGTTGACGGCGATAACAAGCAGGATCGACAGGTAGAAGATCAGATCCTGCTTGAAGAGGACCGTTCCGATATAGGGAATGGCCGAAAGCACCGGGATTTCGATTGGCAGCAAACGGACGCCGGGCGCGCCGACGAAAGCCTCGCCGAGCATGCCGGAGGCGCCGAGGCCAAGGATCGTCAGCGCAAGGCCTGTCGCCACCTGATTGGCGACGAGCGTCAACGTCAGGAAGGCGAAGAACAGCGAAAACAGCGCGCCGCTGACGACGCCGCCGACAATGCCGATATAGGCCGAGCCGGTGAGCTGTGCCGTGGCAAAGGCACCGACCGCGCCCATGATCATCATGCCCTCGACACCGAGATTGAGAACGCCGGAGCGCTCGGTCACGAGTTCGCCGAGTGCGGCGATGACGAGCGGTGTGGAGGCGGTGATGACGGTCAGCAGAATCGCTTCGAAGATGCTCATGCCGCCCTGCCCCTTACCCGCGACCAGACCAGGCGGATTTTGTAATAGATCAGCGTATCGCAGGAGAGCACGAAGAAGAGCAGCAGCCCCTGGAAGACGCGGGTGACCTTGTCGGAAACGCCGAGCGAAAGCTGTGCTGCCTCGCCGCCGAGATAAGTCAGCGCCAGCACCAGGCCCGATGCGATGATGCCGAGCGGATTGAGGCGGCCGAGAAAGGCGACGATGATGGCGGTGAAGCCGTAGCCCGGCGAGATCGCCGGCTGCAGGTGGCCGATCGAGCCGGAAACCTCGCTGATGCCAGCAAGGCCGGCAAGAGCGCCCGAGAAGAGAAAGCTGAACCAGATCATCTTCTTCGACGAGAATCCGGCAAAGCGCCCTGCCCGCTCCGATTGGCCGAGTACGACGATCTCGAAGCCTTTCAACGTATAGCGCAGCATGAACCAGGCGCCGACCGCCGCAATGATGGCGAAGATGAAGGCCCAATGGGCGCGGCCCGACTCTTCCCAGATCGCCGGCAGCACCGCTTCCGGCGCGAAATCACGCGAGACTGGAAAGTTGAAGCCCTGCGGATCGCGCCAGGCGCCACGAATCAGCCAGTCGAGGAAGAGCTGGGCGATATAGACCAGCATCAGCGATGTCAGGATTTCATTGGTGTTGAAATGCGCTTTCAACAGCGCCGGAATGGCGGCGAAGAGCGCACCGCCGAGCGCGCCCAATATCAGCATCAGCGGCAGCACCAGCGGAGAATGCCAGTCGTAGAAGATGATCGGCAGATAGGAGCCGGTGATGGCGCCGATGGTGAACTGGCCTTCGGCGCCGATATTCCAGTTGTTCGAGCGATAACAAACGGCCAAGCCGACGGCGATCAGGATCAGCGGCGCGGCCTTGATCGCCAGTTCGTGCAGCGACCAAACCTCGAGCAGCGGCTCGATGAAGAAGGCGTCGAGTGCTTCGACCGGATCCTTGCCGAGCATGGCGAACATGATGGCGCCGAATACCAGCGTCAGGACAAGGGCAAGCAGCGGCGAGACGAAGGCGAAAAGCTTCGAGACGTCGGGCCGTTTTTCAAGTTCAATGCGCATGGGGCGCCTCCGGGGCGGAGCTGCTCTCGTGCAGTCCGCCCATCAGCAAGCCGATCCTTTCCCGCGTCAGTTCGCCCGCCGGAAACGGGCGGGAAAGACGGCCTTCGCAGATGACGGCAATATCGGTCGCCACTTCGAAGATCTCGTCGAGATCCTGGCTGATGACGACGACGGCCGAACCGCTTCTTGCGAGATCAACGAGCGCCTGGCGGATGCGGCTCGCCGCCCCGGCATCGACGCCCCAGGTCGGCTGGTTGACGACGAGCACCGCCGGCTGGCGGTCGAGCTCGCGGCCGACGATAAATTTCTGCAAGTTGCCGCCCGACAGCGAGCCAGCGGCCGGGTCATCGCCGCTCTTGCGGACATCCATGGCCTCGGAAATGCGCCTTGCGGCGGATTTCACTGCCGCGTGGCGGATGATGCCGAGCAGGCCCAGAAACGCCTTGCGATCCGATTGATTGCGGGCAAGGACGAGATTGTCCGACAGTTTCATGGCGGAGACGGCGGCATGGCCATGGCGCTCCTCCGGCACGAAGCCGGCGCCGAGAAGACGGCGGGCGGTAATACCCTGGTTGCCGACCGGCTTTTTGCGGATGACGATCGCCTCGGCCGTGGCGACCGGATATTCGCCGGAGAGAGCATCGAAGAGCTCGCTCTGGCCGTTGCCCGCGACACCGGCAATGGCGAGGATCTCGCCGGAGCGCACCGCCATCGACACATCGCGCAGCGGCATGGCAAAAGGGGTGCGCGCGGCGACGGAAAGACTGGCGACGGCAAGCTGCACCTCGCCTCTGTCACTACGCTCCGGATGCGTGACAACAGCCACTTCACTGCCGACCATCATGCGGGCGAGCGAGGCCGGCGTTTCCTGTTTCGGATCGCAGGCGCCGGTCACGCGACCATGGCGCAAGACGGTGGCGCGATCGCAGATACGCTGCACCTCTTCCAGGCGGTGGCTGATATAGAGAACCGAGCGCCCTTCGGCGCGGAGCTTGAACAGCGTCTCGAACAGCCTGTCCGCCTCCTGCGGGGTCAGCACAGAGGTCGGCTCGTCGAGGATGATCAGCTTCGGGTTCTGCAGCAGCGCGCGGACGATCTCGATGCGCTGGCGCTCGCCGACTGAGAGATCGGCAACATGGGCATGCGGATCGAGCGGCAGGCCGTAGGCGACCGACAGCGCCCTCGCCTCCTCGGCGATTTTGTCGATCGGGATGGCGTGATCGAGCGACAGGGCAATGTTTTCGGCAACCGTCAGCGCCTCGAACAGCGAAAAATGCTGGAAGACCATGCCGATGCCGAGCTTGCGGGCTTCACCGGGCGACGCGATCGCGACCGGCTGGCCCTGCCAGAGGATATGCCCGCCCGTCGGTTCGAGAACGCCGAACAGCATCTTCACCAGGGTGGATTTGCCTGCACCATTTTCGCCGAGAAGCGCATGAATTTCGCCCGGCGCGATATCGAGATCGATTTCATTGCAGGCTGCAAAGCCACCGAAGAACTTCGTCAGCTTCTGGACCGATAATAACGCACCGGAATCCGGCACATTCAATGGCGACACGTTCCCCTCATTTCTTCTGCCAACCGGTCCGTTCGGATCTCATGGAATCAGCAGCGTCGTTCCTGTTGTTTTTCTTGTTTCCAGATCCGCGTGAGCCTGCCCAACCTCACGCAGCGGATATGTTTGATTGATATTGATACGCACTTTGTTGCTTTGCACAATATCAAATAGCGCTTTCGCACTGTCGATCAGTTCCTGACGCGCGGCGATATAGGTGAAGAGCGTCGGCCGCGTCGCAAAGAGCGAGCCCCTCTGCGCCAGCATTGCGAGGGTGAAATTCTCGATCGGACCGGAGGATTGGCCGAAGGAGGCAAAAAGGCCACGCGGTTTCAGACAATCGAGCGACTGTGGAAAAGTATCCCGGCCGATCGAATCGTAGACAACATCCACGCCCTTGCCGCCGGTGATGTCGCGGACACGGTCGACGAAGCTGTCACTCTTGTAGTTGATCACATGGTCGTAGCCATGGGTGAGCGCCAGCTCGATCTTGTCTTGCGACCCCGCCGTCCCGATAACGGTGGCGCCGAGCGCCTTTGCCCATTGGCCAGCGATCAAGCCGACGCCGCCGGCAGCGGCGTGGAACAGCAGGACCGTCTGCGGGCCGACCTTGAAGGTGCGGTTCAAGAGATATTCGGCGGTCATGCCCTTCAGCATCATCGCCGCTGCCGTTTCGAGCTCGATTCCCTCGGGCACATGCACCAGATGCCGCGTCTCGACATTGCGCTCGGCGCTATAGGCGCCGTCGGCACTGGCGTAGGCGACACGGTCGCCGACCTTGAAACCCTCGACGCCGGGGCCGACCGATGTCACGGTGCCGGCGCCCTCCTTGCCGGTGACGAAGGGCAGATGCGGCGTCTTGTAGGTGCCGTTGCGGAAATAGACATCGATGAAATTAAGCCCGACCGCCGCCTGCCTGATCTGCACTTCGCCCGCCGAGGGTGAGGGAAGATCGATCTCGACATAGTCGAAAACCTCCGGCCCGCCCGTCCTCGAGAATGAAACCGCCTGCGTTTTGGTCATCTGCCTATCCTAAGCTTCGCGTCCAAGGGCGGGGAAGAATTGCAGCACCGCGCCGATGACGTAAAGATAGGCGCCGGTCACGATGAAGAGAATGAGCGCCCATTCGGGCGTGTCGAAATGCATCAGCAGCGAAAAAATGCCGAGCGCCGACCATAGGAAAAAGACGCCGAGGTTGAACGGGCGCAGCCTTTTGACCCGAACCGGGTGGAGGAAATTGATCGGCAGAAAGGTCAGCACCACCGAAACGATAACAACGGTGAGCGCCGTCGTGGCGCTGGCATCGATGACGAACAGCGTGAAGACGATCATGTTCCAGACGACGGGGAAGCCGGAGAAGAAATACTCATCCGTCTTCATGCCCATATCGGCATAGTAGATGGCGCTGGAGACGACGATCATGCCGGCGGCGACGAAGGACCAGGGCTCGCCGATCATGCCGCTCTGATAAAGCGCGAAGGCCGGCAGAAGCACATAGGTGACGTAATCGATGATATTGTCGAGCGTATCGCCCGACCAGTTCGGCAGCACTTCCTTGACGCGCACCTTGCGGGCAATCGGCCCGTCTATGCCGTCGACGAGAAGCGCAAGTCCCAGCCACCAGAACATGTCGATGAAGCGGTGCTCGGCGGCGGCAACGACACCGAGAAAGGCAAGGAAGGAGCCGGATGCCGTCAGGATATGGACGGAAAAGGCGCGCATCTCCGCGTAAGGAACACGCTTGTAGTTGAAAATCTTCATATTCCCCCGACCGCCCTATCGCGCTCGCCCCGGCAAGCATCTTTTTTTTCGCCACCATCGCCGAACCCTGTTGCTGAATCGGGTTCGACGCCGTAGGTCTTTGTTGTCGCACCGTTTTTGCCGAAAATCGGCATCCGTTTCCGGCGTGCTGCTCTAATATGCATCCTTTGCCCGGCTTCGCCAGCGGGAAATACGACATTCCCCGCCAGCCATTGAATCCTGACAATGACATGCATATTTCCCTTTAGAAGCGTCGCGTGGAATGGAATGCCTTTAATTCCGGCCCGATATGTAATATCTCGCTCGCATCCGACAGTTCATCCGACGAAAACGGGATCCGCTACCGAAATGAACGCGCCTGCAAAGACCGAAGACTTCGCCTTGTCCATCCCCGCCGGCGTCTATGCCGAGACGGTGCTCGATGTCACGCACTATACCGACCGGCTCTTCCGCTTCACGATGACCCGGCCGCAGGGCTTCCGTTTCCGTTCCGGCGAATTCGCGATGATCGGCCTGATGGTCGAGGGCAAGCCGGTGTTCCGCGCCTATTCGATCGCCAGCCCCGCCTGGGCCGAAGAGCTTGAATTCTTCTCGATCAAGGTGCCGGACGGCCCACTCACCTCCCATTTGCAGGCGATCAAGCCGGGCGACCAGGTGCTGATGCGCAAGAAGCCGACGGGCACGCTGGTGCTCGATGCGCTGACGCCCGGCCGTCGTCTCTACATGTTCTCGACGGGAACGGGCATTGCGCCTTTCGCCAGCCTGATCCGTGATCCCGAGACCTATGAGAAGTTCGAGGAAGTCATCCTCACCCATACGACGCGTGATGTCGCCGAGCTGAAATACGGCTTCGACCTCGTGCATGAGATTCAGAACGACGAGTTGCTGAAGGAAGTCGTCGGCGACAAGCTGCGCCACTATCCGACAGTCACGCGCGAGGATTTCGAATATCGCGGCCGCATCACCGACCTGATCTCCTCCGGCAAGCTGTTCACCGATCTCGGCGTACCGCCGCTCGACCCGGCAATCGACCGCGGTATGATCTGCGGTTCCTCGGCCATGCTGAAGGATACCAAGGAACTGCTCGAGAAGGCCGGCCTCGATGAAGGCGCCAACAGCAAGCCCGCCGAATTCGTCATCGAGCGCGCTTTCGTCGGCTAAAGCATTTCTGACAATCAGACCTATGGCGGCTCCGGAAACGGGGCCGTTTCTACAGCGCCGCGCGTCTTTCAGACGCGCAAAGGACGCTGTAGCGCTTTGAATGCTGCATAATTCCTTAAACCGATTTCGATTTAAGGAATTATGTAGGGGTCTGGCTGAGGTAGTCGATCAACACCGCCATGGTGCTGCGCGCCTCATCCCGCCTGCCCTGATGGATGGCGCGGATGACGGCGACGTGCAACGCGATGGCGCGATCCATGCGCTCCGGGCTTGCCTTGGAGTACCAGAGGCGACGTGAATGCGTCTGCACCGGGCCGAGTGCTGCCGTGATGAAGCCGTTCGGGCAGGCATCTTCCAGGATTTCGTCGAAGGCCTTGTCGGCGGCGAAGAAGCCGGCGAGATCACCGGTGACGGCGCATTCCTCCATCGCGCGGGCGCAATCGATGAGGCGCGCGCGCTGTTCGTCGCTCGCATGTTCGGCGACAAGGCTTGCCGCGATCGGCTCCAGTTCGCGGCGCACCTGCATGACATTGCCATGATCCTCAGGCGCGATCTCGGTGACCTGCAGCCCGACGCGCGGCTTCACCAGGATCAGCGCCTGCCAGGCGAGCTTCTGGATCGCCTCCCGCACCGGTGTACGCCCGTGGCCCGCCATATCGATCAGCTGCTTTTCAGTGACAAGCGCGCCTGGCTTCAACGCCAGCGTCACGATCAGATGCTCCAGCGCCAGATAGGCAAGATGGCTCTGAGAAGTCTGCAATAAGGAGCTCCGTCGCCAAGTCTGATATATCACATAGTGACATGGTCAAAAACCGAAGGCAAGTCGGCATTGAAATATCAGAATAGAGACAGATAGATAACATTCGCGAGCCTGCTGACAATCGGCGAATGGCATTGCAGGCGCGGGCATCTACTCCGTGAATGGCTCCTGCCGACCACCCCACTCTCCGTAGTGCTCGGGCTTGAGCCGAGCATCCACTACGCATCCATCAGCAGCGGCGGCATGGATCCTCGGCTCAAGGCCGAGGAGGACGGAGAGTGCGGTTGGCTTTCTCGCCAACCTCGCCCTCGCCTATAGAGGCAAACCGCGTCGGCTGTTTCCTCAGGCCGGCACCTTCCCTCGATCACCCCTTGCGAAACGCCCGGCTGGAAACCGAGATCGAATTTTGACATGGGTCTTTTGCATTGGCGAACTGATAGCCATCGGCCTTATGGATGGCACCGAACTCCAGGCCATTCTCCGCGCATCGACTGCAAAAGGCCTCGACATCCTCCACGTCGAAGACCAGCTTGACCGTGGATTGGCCGCTCCGCTGCCCCTTGGCGGCCTGGTGCAGCATGATATTCGCACCGCCGTCCTGAGCGATGAGTTCAATGATCCTGTCGCCCGGCAGGCTGGTCGCCTTAAAACCGAAGTGCCTCTCATAAAAGCGCGCCGTTTCCTCGACATTCCCAGCATAGATCACCAGCCTATTGAGCGGCATGATGCTTGGCCTCCGATAGCGGTTGCGTTCGATTGACAACAGTAGAGAGACATCATGCGTTTTGCCACGGCGCATTATTCGTGCCGCAGCGCCTCGATGGGATTGAGTTGCGCTGCCCTTCTCGCTGGGAAATAGCCGAAGATCATGCCGATCGCGGCAGAGAAGAGGAAGGCGACGGCGACCATGAGCGGGCTGAAGACGAAGGGCACCTTCAGGAGCGTCACGGCGCCGAAGCCGAGGCTCAGGCCGAGCACGATGCCGGTGATGCCGCCGAACAGCGACAGCGCCACCGCCTCGACCAGGAACTGGGTAAGAACCTGGCTTTCGAGCGCGCCGATCGCCAGCCGGATGCCGATCTCGCGGGTTCGCTCGGTAACGGAGACCAGCATGATGTTCATGATGCCGATGCCGCCGACGAGCAGGCTGATCGCGGCAACGGCGCCGAGCAGGCCGGTCAGCAGCGTCGTCGTGCCGGTCATCGCCTCGGCGATCTGGGTCATATCGTTGACATTGAAATCGTCCTGGCGGCCGGGCACGATCTTACGGCGCTCGCGCAGGAGACTTTCGACATCGGACTGCACCTTGGCCGTGGAGACGCCGTCGCGCGCCGAGATGATGATCTGCGGCACGTTGCTGCTGCCGCTGATGCGCCGCTGGAACACCTTGACCGGCATGATGACGACATCGTCCTGGTCATTGCCCATGCCGGACTGGCCGCGCTTGGCAAGCACGCCGATGACGGGGCATGAGACCTTGCCGACGCGGATCTGCTGGCCGGTGGGGTCGGCGCTGCCGAAGAGCTGCGAGCGCACCGTTTCGCCGATGATGCAGCGCGCCTGGCCGCGTTCCTCGGCGGGGAGGAAATTGCGGCCCAGCGCCAGGTTCCAGTCCTGTGCGATGAAATAGTCGTTGGTGGTGCCGGAGACGCTGGTCGAATGGTTCTGGCCGCCGAAAATCACGGTCGCCGTCGACTGGTTGAGCGGCGCCACGGCCCTGAGGCCGCCGATCTGGTCGCGGATGGCCGCGACGTCCTTGACGCTGAAGCGCTTGGCCTCGGAGCTCGCCCGGCCGGGGCCGAACTGGCCGGGACGGACGAACAGCATGTTGGTGCCGAGCCGCGACAACTCGGTCGAGACCTGCGCGGTGGTGCCGTTGCCGATCGTCACCAGCGCGATGACGGCGGCAACACCAATGACGACGCCGAGCACGGTCAGGAACGAGCGCAGCATGTTGCGGCTGATGGCCCGCAGCGCCAGCTTCAGCGTCTCAAAGAACATGATCCGCCCTCCTCCGGTGCTCGACCTCGGTCTCCAGCTTGCCGTCGACGAAACGCAGCAGCCGCTGGGCATAGGCGGCGATATCGGGCTCGTGGGTGACCATGACGATGGTGATGCCTTGCTCGCGGTTCAGCCGCGTCATCAGATCCATGATCTCGACGCTGGTCTTCGTGTCGAGATTGCCGGTGGGTTCGTCGGCCAGCAGCAGCGCCGGCTCGGTGACGATGGCGCGGGCGATGGCGACACGCTGCTGCTGACCGCCTGACAGTTCCTGTGTTTTGTGATGTTCGCGCCCGGTGAGACCGACCAGCGCCAGCGCTTCGCGGGCCCGCTCGCGCCGCTCGCGCACCGCCATGCCGCGATAGATCAGCGGCAGTTCGACATTTTCGACGGCCGAGGTGCGCGACAGGAGGTTGAAGCCCTGGAAGACGAAGCCGAGCATGTGGCGGCGCAGCAGCGTCAGTTGGCTGCGGTCGAAGCCGCTGGTCGGAATGCCTTCGAAGATGTAGTCGCCGGCACTCGGCACATCGAGGCAGCCGAGAATGTTCATCGCCGTCGATTTGCCGGAGCCAGACGGCCCCATGATCGCGACGAATTCATGGGCGTTGATCGCAAGGTCGACGTGGTCGAGCGCGCGGATCGCCGCCTCGCCCTCGCCGTAGATTTTCGAGACCTGTCTGAATTCGATGAGCGGCGGGCTTGCCATCCGTCTCTCCGCCTAGTTCGCACGCGTCGTGGCGTCGGTCACCAGTGCGTCGTTTTCCTTGATGTCGCCGGAGACGACCTGGGTAAACTGGCCGTCGGATGAACCGACCTGGATGACAACAGGCGCCGGGCGGCCGTTGCGCAGCACCCAGACGCGGCGCTCAGCGCCCTTCAGCGCCGGACCGGCATTGTTGCGCTGGCGCGGCGGGCCGAAGATGCCGAAAATGCCGCGGCCGCGCCTTTCCGCCTGCGCCGGGGCGTAGCGCAGCGCAGCGTTCGGCACCATCAGCGTATCCTTGACGGCCTCGACGGTGACGTCGGCGGTCGCCGTCATGCCGGGGCGCAGCAGCAGATCGGCATTGTCGACGGAAAGAACCGCCTTATAGGTCACGACATTGTTGACCACTTCGGAGGCGAAGCGGATCTGCTCGATCTCGGCGGGAAAGGTCTGGTCGGGATAGGCGTCGACGGTAAACTTCGCCTTCTGGCCGACGGCGATCTGGCCGACATCGGCCTCGTCGACATCGACCTGCAGCTCCATCTTCTTCAGGTCGCCGGCGATGGTGAAAAGGATCGGCGCCGAAAGCGAGGCTGCGACCGTGGCGCCCGGATTGACGGAGCGGGTGAGGATGACGCCGTCGATCGGCGATATGATCTTCGCCTTGGCGAGATTGACTTCGGCAAGCTGCAGGTCGGCCTCCGAGGCCAGGACCTCGGCCTCATTGATCTGTTTGGCGGCGACGGCGGAATCATATTTGTAGCTGGCGTCATCGAGGCTCTGCTGGGTGGAGACGTTGCTCCTGACCAGGCTTTTCAGCCGCTCGAGAGAGGTGCCTGCCGATTGCATATCGGCATTGGCCTTGACGACATTCGCCTTGGCCGAATTGAGCTTGGCGCGCGAGCTCTTCACATCGGCCTCGAGCTTGTTCGTATCGAGGAGAGCGAGCACTTCGCCTGATTTGACCGTGCTGTTGTAATCAACATTGACGTCGCGAACCGTGCCGGAAAGCTCGCTCGATATATCCACCTGCTCGGTCGGCTGCACGGAGCCGGTGGCGGTGACGAGCACCGTCAGGTCTCCGCGTTTTGCCGGCTGGGTGGCATAGCTCACTTCGCTCTGCCCGCGGCCCATATAGAAATAAGCGGCGACGGCTGCGGCAGCGATGAGGATCAGCAGGATGAGCAGGCGTCCGCGCCAGCGACTGCGCTTGCCCTGCCGTCCCGATGCAGCAAGGACCGCGGCGAGATCGGATGCTGCGCCTGTCTTTGCTCCAGTCTCGCTGCCGCTTACGATTTTGTTCATGGCGTCCTCAATCCGTCAGTGGCCGCCTGCGGCCTCTGCAGTGAAATAATCACAACGCAGATGAACCGGCGATTAGCGTGCCGCCGAACTGGCACGGAATTGCGGATGGGTGAAATGAAATCTTGGTAAGGAAAGGCTGGTTCAGGCGCCCGAAGCGTCTATCAATCCGCGTCCTCGGCATATTGGCCCGCGCCCGGCAACGAATGCAACCAAGGCTCGCGCCGCTTGATCCAGACTTCATAACCAGGCGCAAGGTCGGTCGGCGGAGTGTCGAGCGAGCCCAGGCGGAGTTCCGCCTCATCTTCCCTGAGGCAGAAAAGCCTGCCGCCGCAGACGGGGCAGAAGCTGCGGCCGGCAAAGGTGGCGATCTCGCCGCTGTGGGAAAAAGCCTGGCGCGGCCAGACCGCAAAGAAGACGAAGGCGGAGCCGCTCGATTTGCGGCAATCGGCGCAGTCGCAGAGGCCGGTGCGAAGCGGCTCCCCTTCCACCCTGTATGCCACCGCCCCGCAAAGGCAACTTCCGGTTCGGATCCCCATGGCGCCCGTCAGGCGTCGAGATTGGTCGGCAGGCCCGGCGGGCGCCGCTTTGCTGCCATCAACAGGTCGAGTTCGGTGGCCGACGGGCCGAACTTGTCGTAGAGGCGCTTTGCCTCCTTGTCGTCCAACCGGTATTTCCTGGCAAATTCACCAATGCTGTAGGGGCGGCCACGCAACACTCTCCGCGCCGGGGTCGCCGTATTCGGTGCGTCGGTCATGGTTTTCTCCTTTTCGTCACGTCCCCTTTAAGCTAGTGCGACCCGTCGATTTGGAAAGAGCCGGCGCGCCGCATCGAGGCTTCCGGCATGGGGGAATGCGGTTGTTTTCCTGGAACCTTTTCGCCGATATGTGGGTTGTCGGACCGAGGTTGCGGGCCGCGCCAAGCGGACGCGGCGGTGCTGGAGAACATCGGGATTTTTCCGCTTTCTGCGCGTCCTCATCCCGCTCTGTTCGTACGGAAAACCGCTGCCGACTTTTGCGCGACATTCGTTAAGACAGGCGCCGGCCGTCCTCGTCGAAGAGGTGCAGTACATCGGGATCGAGATGCAGCGGCAGGCTGTCACCGGATTTCATCCGCTGTTGGCCGGCAAAGACCGCGATCAGTTTCTTCCCGGCCGCCTCGGCGTGGACGACGGTCTCCGAGCCCAGTTCCTCGACAAGGGTGACGCGGGTATCCAGCCTGCCCGCTGAGCCCGCGTCGGCAAGGGTGATATGCTGCGGCCGGATGCCGATGCTGACCCTTTCGCCCGCTGGGCGTGCCTCCTTGGCAATCACGGAAAGACGATGGCCGCCGACGGTTTCGACCTCAGCGAAACCGCCCTCGTGACCGACAATCGCACCTTCGAGAAAATTCATGTGCGGCGCGCCGATGAAGCCGGCGACGAAGCGGTTGGCCGGCTTGTTGTAGAGTTCCAGCGGTGTTCCGACCTGCTCGATCCTGCCGCCTCTCAGCACGACGATGCGGTCGGCCAGCGTCATTGCCTCGACCTGATCGTGGGTGACATAGATCATCGTCGCCTTCAGGCGGGCGTGAAGGGCCGCCAGTTCGGCGCGCATGCTGACCCTGAGTTCGGCGTCGAGATTGGATAGCGGCTCGTCGAGCAGGAAGGCATCCGGCCGCCGCACGATGGCGCGGCCTATCGCGACGCGCTGGCGCTGGCCGCCGGAGAGCTGGCCCGGGCGGCGCTGCAGGAAAGGCTCGATCTCCAGCATGCGCGCGGCGTCGGTGATGCGCGCTTCGATCTCGGCTTTCGCCACCTTGGTGTTCTCAAGACCAAAGGCGAGGTTTTCGCGGACACTCATATGCGGATAGAGCGCATAGGACTGGAAGACCATGGCCAGGCCGCGATCGGCGGCGCTGATAGCGGTAACATCCTTGCCGTCGATGGCGATGCTGCCGCCAGTCGGCTTATCGAGGCCGGCGATGAGGCGCAGCAGCGTCGATTTTCCGCAACCGGAAGGGCCGACGAAAGCGACGAACTCGCCGTCGTTGACATGAAGCGAGACATCGCGAATGACCTCGACGGCGCCGAAATTCTTGACGATGTTCCTGAGCTCGAGCCCGCTCATGCACTCTCCTGTTTCAAATCGAGCATGATGCCGAAAAGTGTAAGCGGTTTTCGGACAACATCATGCTTCCTGTTCTAAGGCTGGCCTATTTGAGCCCCGAGCCGGCAATGCCCGTCGTGATGAAGCGCTGCAGGAAGACGAAGATCAGCACGACCGGGATCATCGAGACGACGGTCATGGCGAGGATGTAATGCCATTGCACATTGAGCTCGCCGGCATAAACGTTGAGGCCGACCTGCAGCGTATAGAGTTCCTTGCGCGACAGCACGATCAGCGGCCAGAGGAAGTCGTTCCAGCGCCAGACGACCGAGAAGATCGCCAGCACTGCGAGAGCCGGCGCCGACAGCGGCAGGATGATGCGCCAGTAGATCTGCCATTCGCTGGCCTTGTCCATACGCGCGGCGTCGAGCAATTCGTCGGGGATCGTCAGCATGTATTGCCTGAGCAGGAATACCCCCGTCGGGGTGGCGACCGTCGGCAGAATGACGCCCCAGAGGCTGTCGAAGAGGTTCAGCGTGCCGATGACGGAATAAAGCGGCACGACGATAACCGAAAGCGGCACCATCAGCGTCGCCAGGATCATCAGCATGACGGCGGTGCGGCCGGGGAACTGGTATTTCGACAGGGCGAAAGCGGCCATAGAATTGACGAGCAGCGTAATCGCCGTCGCCACGACGGTGACGAAGACGGAGTTGCGCAGGAACAGGAAGAAATCGAAGCGCTGGAACGGTTCGGTGTAGTTGCCGCCGGCGAATTCGACCTGGCGCACCGGCGTGCGGTCCTTGATATTCGCCTTGACGATTTCGCCGGGCTGTTTCGGATCGACCATCTGGCCGATGATGCCGATGCGGCGCACTTCGGCAAGCACACGTGTGCTGCCATCCGGCATTGCGACATTATAGAGCGGCAACGGCTTGTCGTAGCCCGGCACCACTGCCTGTTCGGTGACATAGGGCAGGAAGGAGGGCGGGAACTCGGCAAGGGCCGCCGGCGTCTTGAAGGAAGAGAAGACCAGCCAGACGGCCGGGCCGAACATCAGGAAGACGCCGGAGATCAGCCAGATCCAGGTGACCACATCCGTCCAGTGCCAGCCTCGTCCTCGGCGGCGGAGCAGAAAGGCAGAGACAGCGCTCATTGGCGTGCTCCCTTCTTCTCATTGCGGCTACTGACGCCGAGCTGGACCAGCGTCAGGATGACGAGGACGATACCCATCAGGATCGAGGCGGCCGACGCCAGTCCCGGATTGCGCAGCGAACTCGCAAAGCCGGTCTCATAGATATATTGGGTGATGTACATGGTGCTGGTGCCCGGGCCGCCGCCGGTCAAAACGAAGACCTCGTCGAAGATCTGCACGGCGCGGATCAGCGCCAAGACCAGCACGACGATGAGGTTCGGCATCAGCAGCGGCAGGGTGATGCGTCGGAAGATGCGGATCGGACGGGCGCTGTCCATCGCCGCCGCCTCGTAGAGATCGCGCGGGATTGCCTGCAGGCCGGCGAGCAGGATCAGCGCATAAAAGCCCATATGCGCCCAGACCGAGACGAAGACGGCGAAGAAGAAGGCCCAGAAACGATCGCTGAGCCAGGAGAAGGGCTCGAAGCCGAAGGGGCTCAGCGCATAGTTCAACAGGCCTTCGCGCTGCAGGATCCATTTCCAGATCAGGCCGACGACGACGGGCGACAGCAGCACCGGGAAGAAGAAGACAGCGCGCCAGAAGCCGCGATTGGAAAGCTCGCGGTTGAGGATCAGCGCCGTTGCGAGCGCTGCGATCAGCATCACTGTGACCTGGAAGACGACGAAGACGGCGGTGTTGCGCACCGCCGCCCAGAAGGTGTCGGCAGCACAGGTCGAAGGATCGAGATAGCTGCGGCAATCGAAGAGGATGCGGTACTGGTCGGCGCCGACATAGGTCCTGTTCTGCAGGAAGATGGCGCTGCCGCTCGTCGTCGAATAGATGAAGTTGATGACCAGCGGCAGCAGCACGAAGACGGTGAAGATCAGCATGTTGGGCGCCAGGAAGACGCCCGCCATGCCGTTCAGCCCGGTCAGTTTCTGCCAGCCACGCATGGGAATGTCGACGATCCCCATGGCAAGCCGGACAGGCGCCAAGAGCGCCTGCCGCAGACCGGTTCTCGCCGGTGGTTCAGAAGAAACCGTCTTCGCCGTCATCTGTTCTTCCGTCAGTTGCCGGCGACCTTGGCCTTGATATCCTCGTCGATGCGGGCATAGGCGTCGTCGAGCTTCATTTCGCCGGCGATCACCTGGCTGATGCGGGCAACGATGGCGCTGTAATAGGCATCCGACCACTTCCAGCCGGGCAGCTTCATGGCGGGTGCCGCCGTCTGGCCGGCCGCTTCGACAAAGGCCTTCAGCGCCGCCTGCACATGCGGATTGTCGGTCTTGAAGTCCATCTGGCCGGCGGCAACACCCTTATGCGCGGGAATGAACAGGCTGCGTTCGGCAAATTCCTTCTGCACGTCGGCACCTGCCAGGTAATCCATCACCTTGGCGACGTCCTTCGGGTTCTTGGTGTATTTGACGGCAACCAGACCGGCGCCGCCCTGCATGCCGGAGCAAGCGGCCGAACCGCAGGGACTGCCCGCCATCACCCAGTCGAAATTGTCGCCAATCTTCTGGGCGAAGCCCGAAACCTGCCAACTGCCCGAATAAAGATAGGCAAGGCCGCCATTGATGAAGTCCTCGGCGGCGGAGCGGTAGGTGGTGCCGGCAGCACTGACCCAGACATCCTTGTTGATGGTACCGTCCTCGTTCCACTTGACGAAGCGGCCGAGGAAGTCCTTGGCGCCCTGATCGATCGGCGCCGGCTTGCCGTCGGCGGCGATGTAGTTGGCGCCGTAGGAGATGTTCGGGCCGGAGACACGGTGCCCGGAGCGGTCGATCGCCATGGCGAAGACCTTCTGGCTGTCGGCAACCTTCTTGGCGGCCGCCGCCCAATCGTCCCAGGTGGCTTTCGGGCCGGGGATCTCGACGCCGGCCTGCTCGAACAGCGTCTTGTTGACGAAGCCACCGGTCAGCGTCAGCTGCGTCATGAAGCCGGTGATGGCGTTCGAGCCGTCCGGGCGCATCCAGTCGGCCTGGGCGCCGAAATTATCCTCCCAATATTTCGCGTCGGTGAGATAGGGGCGAAGATCGAGCCAGTGCTGGGCCGGCGCCTTCAGATTGGTGAGGCGGGCGATATCCGGCCCCTGCCCGGCTTCGAGCTGCACCGGCAGCTGTTCCTTGACGACGTCGTAGGAGACTTCGTCGAGGATGACGTTGACGTCGGGATTGGCCTTGGAGAAGCGCGAGAGCAGGTCCTTGATCACCTCGCCTTCGCCGCCGTCGGAATACCACATGATGCGCACGTCACCGGCATGGGCGGCAACGGAACTCAACAGAACTGCAGCAAAAGCTGCGCCGATCGATTTCATTCTGGTCATTTTTTCCTCCTCTTGATCGATCAATTCCTGCGTCCGGCCGGTCCTCCACCTGCCGGACACGTCGTCTACGAGGCCGCGCGCCGAGGCTGCCTGCCCGGTATCTTCAGATGTACCGCGTCTCCCCGCACCGACCAGTCCGCCGGGCGAAGAATACGGCCTTCGGCGCGCACGGTGCCGTCCTCTTCGAAGAGGACCCGGCCATAATCCGGATCGATAACGATCAACGCGCCCTCGTCGTCGCGGCGGGCCGAAAGCGTTGCGAAACGCGCCTGCATGCCGTCAAGGCCACCCTCGCGCCCGAGATCCGAGAGACGGACGATCCAGCGGCCGTTGCGGCCGGCCAGACGCAGCTCGATATCCGTCGTCGGGCCGTGTTTTACCGGCTCCAGCGCGCCGTTGCCGATCAGCATCGCAATGCCGTTGCCGGAGCGGGCGAGCGCCAGATTGCCGTCGGCCACCGTGTCGTCGAAGGCCTCGAGCGGGAACCAGGCATGGGTGAAATCCGGCTGGCCCTCATGGATCTCGAAATCGAGGATGGCCAGATCGCGATATTGATGCACGCGCGGCAATGTCCCGCAGCCGCCCCAGAAGCTCGGCCGGCCATAACCGAACTGGATGGTTTCGCCGGGATGGTTGATCCAGATCTGCGCTTCCGGCCGGCTGCCCAGACGCAGGTGCAGCACTGTCTCCTGGTAGCCCCAGGCGCCGGGACGATAATGGGCGATGGTGCCGAGTGCAGTGTCACGGGTCTTATAGTGATAGAGGGCGGCGAAACGGTTCTCGCCCTGGGAAAAGGTCCATTCCTGCGCGTCGTCGGACTGGTGCGCGGCAATTTCGGCAAGCGCTTCTGGAAAACGCAGGCCATGATCGCGAATGCAGACGGCAAGCTGCGGCAAAGCGTGAACGCGCCGGCCGTACCAGCCGCGGCCCCAGAGCAGCCGGGCGATGGCGGAGAGTTCGACCGAGCGGCCTGGGCGCAGCGTATGTTCGTAGGAGCGGCCCTGGCTACCGGTCAGCATGCCGTGATGGGCCGAGCGGGCGACGATCTCCATCAGGCGGACGATGCTGGCGGCCGCCCGGTTGCGGATCGTCTCATCCGGCGCGCAGGCGGCGAGCGCCGTCAGCCCCTTGAGATCGATCGGGAAATAGGGGACGGAATTCCACTCGGCCATTTCCCAGCGCTCGAAATGATCGAGCCAGGCGCGGACACGCTGCTCGCCGACCTGCATCTGCTCAGCGCCGGTGCGGCCGGAACGGACGAAGACGGCATCCGGGAACAGCCTGCCGCCGAGATAGGCGGCGGTATGGAAGAGAAGCGCGTGGTTTTCCGAAAAGTACCACTGAACGTCGTTGCCGGGCTCATCCATCCAGAAGCGGTAATTGAGGACAGCGTGCTCGATCCTCTCGCGCAGCGCAGGCGACAGCAGATCGCTCCAGCGCGTATAGGCAAAGAGCAGCGGCACCAGCACGAAATCGGCGCAGTCGTGACAATCCTCGATGACCGGCAGCATGGCCGAGATCATCGCTTCGGTTTCCTCGCCACCCTGCCCCAGCGCAAGACGCGCGAAAGCGCAGACCGTGTCGGGCTCCGAATGGGCAGCGACCTCGGCCAGCGCCTCGGCGACGCGGTCCTCAGGGGTGGCGGGTGCCTCCCCCTGTCGCTCAGGATGACAGATCTCGACGCCGAGCGTGCGACCGAGCGAAAGCGAGCCTGTTTTGAAGGTGATGCGGAAATGGCGGAAATCGGCGGGCATATCCGCCGAGGTGCCGAGTTCCAGCTTGGTTGCTCCGGCTTCCAGATCGAAATCATAATCGAAGCGCTCGATCGACATGAAGTCGCCTTCGATCTCGACATGGCAGCTCAGCGCCACCGGCAGCGGCGCGGGAAAAAGGATCGTCACATCTTCGCCGAGATAGGCGGTGCGGTCGAAGCGCATGCCTTCGAGGATCGTCTCCAGCGCATCCGCATCGCCGGCGGCGATGGGAACGGGAACTGATGTTTCGACCTCAGGCCCTTCGACATAATCCAGCTGGAAATAGAAACGGGCGTCGCGCTCGGCGAGATCGTCGAAATAGACGCGGATCTCGTTGAGGCCGGCCGCCAGCTCGACCTCGAACATCTGCTCGGCTTCGAGATTGCGCTGGTAAGGCGCCATGAAGCCCTGCTCGCAGCCATTGACGAAGAGGATCGCGCCGCCGCAGGTCGACAGGCGAAGCGTCGCACGCCCCACTGAGCGGGCATCGAGGAAGGTGCGCGCCCAGCAGCCGATGCGCGTCGGGCGAAACCAGAAGCCGGAGAGATCGACACGCGGGGAAGCAAAGGGAAGCCACCAGCGAACGGCCTCGAATTCGGCAGCCGGCTGCGGTCGCCTGTCCGAAAAGGCCTTCTTGAATTCGGTGCGGCAGGGATATTCATGCGGGATGAAATTCTTCGTCTTGGTGACGAAGAAAAACGGATCCATGCTGCCTTCCATCGGACGGTCGGCGACGTCATAGCGCTCCTGCCACAGATTGGCGAGCTGCCAGTAGACGATCGGGCTGTCCTTCGCCGTTGCACGGAGGAGATGGGATTGCTGCTCAGCGGTCATGCTTCAGCCCGCCCCAGAACAGCTAGAGCATGATGTCGTCCGAAAACCGCTCACACTTTTCGGCATCATGCTCGATCCTTGAGACCCCGGGTAAAACGCCGACGCATGGACTGGCCGTCTAGCCGCATCTTCAAAGCCTCCCTGCTCTGCCGCTTGTCGCGGACTCCTCAGGCAACAATTGTGCATAGGCATTCCATTTGCGCAATCTGAAAGATTTTTGCATAGTGGCTGGAAGCGAGGAGACAACATGGCGGCGGAAGAGAAAAAAGGCAGGCGCACGCGCCTCGACGACATTGCCGCCCGATGCGGCGTCTCGATCAGCACGGTGTCGCGTGCGCTGGCCGGTGAAAAGGGCGTCAGGCCGGAGATTCGCAAGCTGGTGCTGGAAACGGCAAGTGCGGTCAGCTACGCCCTGCCGGCCAGCGTTGCCGGCAAGAAGGTCATGCTCGTCGCCTCCGGCGCAGCGATGATCGACTATGTCCGCAACCAGTTTACACTCTATGTGCTCGAAGGATTGAATGCGCGTGCCGCCGCCCTCGGCATCGAACTGGCGATGCGCCCGGTCGCCGACAAGGGAGATGAAGCCCGCGTCGTCGCCGAGATGCGTGATGATCCGAGCTTCGGCGGCATGCTGATCCTGACCGTCGACGAAGAGGAGATGCTGGCGGCGGCGGCCGATCTCGGAAAGCCCGTCGTGCTGGTCAACAGCGACGATCCCTATATGCGGCTTTCGAGTGTGACGCCCTGCAACCGCTCGGCCGCCTTCATCGCCGCCGAGCGGCTGATCAAGGCCGGGCATCAACGCATCCTGTTCATGCTGAGGCCGGGTCGGCGGACGATCGAGCGGCGCCTTGAGGGTTGGCGCGATGCCCTGCAGCATCATGGGCTGACCGCGGATGCCGATCTGGTGCTCGAGGTCGACGACTGGCTGCCGGAACTCGGCGCCGAGGCGGTTACCCGTCTTGTCCGCGAGAAAGGCCTCTCCTTCACCGCCATCCTGACGGCGGGCGACAGTCTTGCCAATGGCGCGGTGCGCGGCTTGCAGGCGATGGGGTATGCCGTACCGCAGGACATCTCGGTCATGGGCATAGACGACCTGCCACAGTCGGCTTTTCTCAATCCGCCGCTGTCGACGGTGCATATTCCGATGCGCGAACTCGGTGCCACCGCGCTCGATCTGCTGCGCGACATGATGCTCGGCCTTGCGGCCCCGCGGCGGCGGGTCGAGCTTGCCTGCCATCTCGTCGAAAGGGGCAGCGTCGCAGCGGTCAACCGCGTCCATGTCGCAACAGAGGATCGCTGAACCCACACCGCGATCGAGAATATCAAGCCTCGATAAAACTCGCTTCGAACAGTTCTCGCGCATAGGCATCATGCGTGGTGCCGGCTTGCAGATCCGCTTTGGTGAGTTCGTCGACGAAGCAACCATTCTTCATGATCAACACCCGGTCGCACATATGGCCGATGACCGCGAGGTCGTGGCTGACAAGCAGATAGGTCAGGCCCTTTTCCTCGCGCTGATCGGCCAGCAGGTTGAGGATTTCGGCCTGGACCGAGACGTCGAGCGCCGATGTCGGCTCGTCGAGCAACAGGATGGGCGGTGACAGGATCAGTGCCCGGGCGATTGCCACCCTCTGCCGCTGGCCACCGGAAAGCTCGTGCGGAAAACGGTTTGCGAAGCTCGCCGGCAAACCCACCTGGATTAACGCCCTCTCGACCTTCGACCAGATGTCCGAATGGCCCATGGCGCGTAGCGGCTCGGCCAAGGCGGTGCCGATGCGATGGCGCGGATGCAGGGATCCGTAAGGGTCCTGAAACACCATCTGAGCGAATTTCAGCTCCTCGCGGGAGCGCTTCTTGCCGATCGGTTTGCCGCCAAGCTCGATGTGACCGGTCCAACCAGACTCCATGCCGGCGAGGCAACGCAGCACCGTCGATTTACCGCATCCGGATTCACCGACAATACCCAGCGTCTCCCCCTGGCCAACCTGAAAACTGATGCCTCTGACGACATGGTTGCTTGATTTGCCGGAGGCAAAGACGACATCGAGGTCACGCACATTGATCATTGCGCCGTCTCCAGATCGAGTTTCGTCCTGTCGAGAACAGCAAGCCGGCGAACCGGGTTCCTGGGGTCGGGCAGCGCAGCGATCAGCCCGCGGGTATAGGGATGGCGAGCATCCTCGAGACGGGTCAGGGTCTCGACGATCCGGCCGGCATACATGACGATGATGCGCTCACAAAAGGCTGCCACCATGCGAATGTCGTGGCTGATCAACAGCAGTCCGGAATTATTCTCGCGCACCAACTCATCGAGCAGCAGCAGCACGTCCTTTCGGACGCTGACATCAAGCGCCGAGGTCGGCTCGTCGGCGATGACAAGCTTCGGCCGCGCCAACAGCATCATGGCGATCATCACGCGCTGGCCCATGCCGCCCGATATCTGGTGCGGATAAAGCGCCATGACCCGCTCCGCATCGCTGATGCGCACGCGCTCCAGCATGGCGCGGGCAGCCTCATGCGCCTGTTTCTTGTGAAGACCGAGGTGAAGGCGCGCGGCTTCGGCGATCTGCTTGCCGATCGAGAGCACCGGATTCAGCGAATAGCGCGGATCCTGCATGATCAGCGCGATGTCCTTGCCGCGTAGCGCTCCCATCTGACGCTCGCTCTTTGAAAGCAACGGATCGCCGCCGAGATCCATGCGTTCGGCCGAGACCACCGCGGCCGGCGGCAAAAGGCGCATGATGGCGCGACCCGTCGTCGATTTGCCGGAACCGGATTCTCCGACGATCCCGACGCGTTCGCGCCCGACGTCGAAACTGACGTTGGAAACGGCGGGCACGGCGCCTCGGCCGAAACGGACGGTCAATCCTTCGACGGAAAGAACGGGCTGCAGATCACGATCTTGCATTTCACGATCTGGCATGGCGAGGATCCAATAGGTCGCGCAGAGCATCTCCGGCGATGTTGAAGGCAAGGCTGGTGAGGAGGATGGCGATACCCGGCATGACGGCAACCCACCAATAATCCAGCATGAACTTGCGGCCGCTGGAGATCATCGCGCCCCATTCCGGCGCCGGCGGCTGGGCGCCAAGGCCGAGGAAGCCAAGCGAAGCCGCCGTTAGAATGATACCCGCCATGTTGAGCGTCAGGCGAACAATGACGGAGGGAACGCACATCGGCGCGATATAGAGAAGAAGGATGCGCATCGGCGAGGCGCCATAAAGGCGGGCGGCAACCACATAGTCGGCGTTTCTGACGACAAGGGCCTCGGCGCGCGCGAGTCTCGCAATCGGCGGCCATGCAGTCAGCGAGATCGCGATGATGGCCGTGGTCAAGCCGGCCCCGAGTGCCGCAGCAAAAGCCAGAGCCAGGATCAGCGACGGGAACGACAGAACGATATCTGTGGCGCGCATCAACAGCGCATCGGTGCGGCCTCCGAAGAAGCCGGCAACGACGCCGATCAACAGGCCGATCGGCCCGACGATCAAGGAGATCGACAGCACGGTCTGGATGGTGATGCGCGTGCCGAAGATGAGGCGGCTCAAGATGTCACGGCCGAATTCGTCCGTGCCTGCCAGGTGCGCGAGGCTCGGCGGCTGCAAGGCCTCGCCCAGCGACTGTATGGCCGGATCGTAGGGCGCCAGGAGCGGCGCGAAGATCGCGACAATGCAAAGTAGACCGAGGATGACGAAACCGGCAAGACCGAGCGGCTCGTGGGCCAATTTGCGGCCGGCGCGCGCAAACGACGCCGCGATACGGGTCGACACACTTGGCGGGCGGATATGAATCTCGCTGCGGATAACATCGCTCATCGGGCGGCCTCCCGCATACGCGGATCAAAGACGGCGTAAGCGACGTCGGCCAGGAAGTTCAACAACATGAAAATGAATCCCACAATGATGGTGCCGGCGACGATGGCGTTCATGTCGCCGATCATCAGCGCGTTGGTCATGTACTGGCCAATGCCCGGCCAGGAGAAAACGATCTCGGTCACGACAGCGCCTTCGAGCAGACCGCCATAGGAAATGGCAAGGATGGTGATCAGCTGCACCGCAATGTTCGGCAGGACGTGGTGCCAGATCGTGCCGAGCGGGCTCACACCCTTGGCTCGGGCCGCAATGACATAATCCTGGCTCAACTGCTCCAGGGTGAAGCTGCGTGTCATGCGGGTGATGTAGGCCATCGCCGCATAGGCGAGGATGACGGCCGGCAGAATGATATGGCCGAGCGCATTCCAGAAGATTTCCGTCTCGCCCTGCAGCAGGCTGTCGACCAACAACAGCCCGGTTTGCGGCGTGACGAGGCCTTCGTAAAAGACATCGATCCTGCCCGGCCCGCCGACCCAGTTGAGGCCGGCGTAGAAGATGACAAGGCCGACGATGCCGAACCAGAAAACCGGGATCGAATGACCGACGAGTGCGACCACCCGGGCCGTCTTGTCAATGAAGCTGTCGCGAAACAGCGCCGCGACCAGCCCGAGCGGAACTCCGACGAAGGTCGAAATGATCACCGCCAGCGTCGCGAGTTCGAACGTCGCCGGAAACGCCTGGGCAAGATCCGAAGAAACCGGATTGCCGGTGAGGACGGCCGTGCCGAAATCACCATGCGCCAGGCCGTTCAGATAGAGGAAAAACTGCTGGTAGATCGGCAGATCGAGCCCCAGACGCGCCCGCATCGCCGCATAGGCAGCGGGATCGGCGAGCTCGCCGACAATCGCGCCGACCGGATCGGTGGGCAGGATACGGCCGATCACGAAGGTCACACATAAGAGGATGAACAGGCTGACCAGCAAATGCGCCAGGCGTCGGCCAAATTCGGCTACGGAGAGTTCCTTCATGATCGGCTGTCCTGGGAAGTATTACTGGGTTTCGACCTTGGTCACGTTCTCGAGACGCGTCAGCTGAGACGGATGTCCCACATATCCCTCGACCTTGCTTGACAGGACGATCGGCTCAAAGCGCTCGAAGAGCGGAAGCACCGCCGGCTTCTGTTCGACGAACATCTTCTGCATCTGAACGTAGATTTCGCCACGCTTCTTGGCGTCCGGCTCCATCGATGCCTTGGCCGTCAGGGCCGTGAGTTCCGGGATGTCCCAGGCCGAGCGCCAGACGAAATTGCCGGCATTGTTGGCTTCCTTCGAGTTGTCGGGATTGGAGGAGAACTGCTCCATCGAGCCGAGGACGTTCGGCATATAGGCGCTGGTCTGCGGGATCAGCAGATCGAAATCCCTGGCGCGATGGGCGGCGATGATTTCCGAGCCGTTGCCCTGCTGGATGTCGACCTTGATGCCGATCTGGGCAAGCGATGCCTGGATGGCGGTGGCCAGATCGATGCGCGGCGTTTGCGCGATGGTCTTCAGCGACAGCGAGAAGCCGTCCTTGAAACCTGCCTCGCTCAGCAGCTGCTTGGACTTTTCGACGTCGAGATGCCAATCGGGGTTCGGGATGGCATATTCGAAATTCTCCGGAACGGGAACGTTTCTGGCCCGGCCATAAGGGCCCATGATCGTCTTTTCGATGCCCTTGTAGTCGATGCCATAGGCAATGGCTTCGCGAACCTTCGGGTTGGCGAGGTATTTGTTGCCGGCATTCATCGACAGCACGTAGAAACCGCCCGTCGGAATACGCTGGATGGCAAAGCCCTTCTTGTCCTGGAACGTCGCGAGATCCGAGGCGGTCAGCGCGCTGGCAATATCGATATCGCCGCGTTCGAGCATCAGCCGTTCGACCTGGCTTTCAGGCACATGCCGGACGATGACACGGCGCATTTTCGGCGCGCCGGCCATATAGTCCTTATTCGCATCGAGGATCACCAGTTCGTTCGGAGACCAGCGATTGAGGGTGAACGGACCGGAGCCGGCCGAATGGGTTCGCATCCAGGCGTTGCCATAGTCGTTATCGACGGCGTGGCTCTCGACCTCGACGCTGTCGACGACGCTGGTGGTGGTCGTCGTCAGCCGGTAGAGCAGAAGCTCTGCCGTCACCTGCTCGGAGAGATCGATCCGCACCGTCTGGTCGTCGACGGCCTTGACGAGCTTTTCGACATTGTCCTTGTCGTAGCCGACGCGCTTGAGGTTGGCGGCGGCGGCCTGGTCCATCTTCAGGAGCCGCGCCAGCGAGTAGACGACATCCTTCGAGGTGACCGGGTTGCCGGAGGCGAAATTGGCCTTGCGCAGCGTAAAGGTGATGCCCTTGTCGTCAACCTTCCAGCTTTCCGCCAGCTGCGGAAGGATCTTGCCGTCCGCGGTGCTGGCGACCAGCCGATCATACAGATTCGACATGATCTCGACCGCCTTGCCTTCGGTCGCCTGCTGCGGATCCAGCGACAGAACCTGCGCCAGCGATGTGCCGACCACCAGTTGGTCCTGCGGTGTGGCGGCCTGCGAGAGCGGTGCAGCGATCGTCAGGGCGCCGATCACGGCGCCGACGAACAAGCCCTTAGAAAAATGCTTCATTGTCAGTCCTCCCTAGACTACTATAAAAGACATATTATGTCGCCCGTATGTCGTATTATGATTTATCGAAGTCTGATATGATTTGCAAGACCCGAGCGGGAGACTTGATGCAAAGGGATGGGGGAGCGGACAATGACGACACTCGGCGGTGGCCGGCAGAGACTGGCGCAGCAGGTCATCGATCAGTTGCGGGCGCAGATCGAGACGGGGAAGCTACGGGTCGGCGACCAGCTGCCGACCGAGCCGCAGCTTGAAGCGACATTTGGCGTCAGCCGCACCGTGGTGCGCGAGGCCATTGCCGATCTGAGGTCTGCAGGCTTCGTCAAGCCGATCCAGGGCAAAGGCGTCTTCGTCGCGGATCCGAAGGCGCATTCGGTCCTGTCGCTGACGCCGGTGGAAATCAAGAGCATTCCAGAAACCCTGGAATTGCTGGAGTTTCGCATGGCGGCAGAGGGTGAAGCGGCGGCAATTGCCGCCTATCGCCGCACAGCCGAGCAGGAGGCGGCAATCCGTGAGGCCAACCGCAGAATGGCGCACCTGATCGAAACCGGACAGCAAACGGTGGAGGCGGATTATGCCTTCCACATGGCGATTGCCGCCGCCACGAACAACCGATTCTATGTCGATGTCCTGCGCCATTTCGGCCCCAGAGCCATCCCCCGCGGCCAGTTTCCGACACTGCCTGAGGCCAATGACCGCAGCTATCTTCAGAAGGTCTATGCCGAACATGTCGAAATCCTCTCGGCAATTGCCGATCAGGATCCAGAACGCGCCCGCCAGGCAATGCGCGCCCATATGCTGGCCAGCCAGCGCCGCTACCGCATGCTTGCCGAGCAGCAATAGGGCTCGACACCCTTCGAAATTCATATTATGTCATATGACATTGTGTAATTTCGAAAGAGACTCAAATGTATCTGGGAACGCAGGTCGCAGCGCGGGATGACGACGATTATCGTATCTTCGCGCAACTGGGTGTGAAGCATATCAACGCCGACCCGCCGGGAAAGCCGAGCAGCTGGACGCTCTCCGATCTCGAGCGGCATCGTGACAAGGTCGAAAGCTTCGGCCTGATCCTCGATATGATCCAGTTGCCCCTGCCCTCGCAGCCGATCGAGAAGGCTTCCTATCCCGATATCCTGCTTGCCGGCCCCGAGCGCGACAGACAGATCGACGCCGTCTGCAAGCTGATCGAGAATGCCGCAGCCGCAGGCATTCCTGCGGTGAAGTACAATCTCAACCTGATCGGCATTCCCCGCACGCCGGATGAACCGGGACGCGGCGGATCGCTGAATGCCAGCTTCCGCTGGGACAAGACGGACCAGCAGGCCGAGCCCGGTCTTGCCGGCGTGCTTTCCGAGGACGAAAACTGGGAGCGGATCGACTATTTCCTGGAACGCGTCGTTCCCGTTGCTGCAAGCAACCGCGTCCGGCTCGCCTGCCATCCGCACGATCCCTATACGCCGCCAGGTTATCGCGGCGTCACGCGGGTGCTGGGCACGGTGGAAGGCCTGAAGAAATTCGTGCTGATGCACGAAAACCCGTATCACGGCCTCAATTTCTGCCAGGGTTCGATCGGCGAGATGCTGGAAAATCCCGGCAAGGAAATCGACGATGTCATCCGCTGGTTCGGCCAGCGCGGCAAGATCTTCAATGTTCACTTCCGCAACATTCGCGGCGGCAAGCTGTCCTTCATGGAGACCTTCCCTGAAGAAGGCGACATGGACATGGTCCGCTCGGCCAGGATCTATAAGGAGGTGGGCTTCAAATACATGCTGATGCCCGACCATGTGCCGACGGTCAGCGGCAAGGATCCAACCGCCACCGCATTTGCCTTCTGCTACGGCTATATCGCCGCACTTCTGCAAGTGCTCGAGAGCGAGTGACCCGGTTTTCAACACCTAAGAAGTAGGACTTCATGATGAACCCGATTGAATTGAAGAAGGCCGTCGGTAGTGGTCTCCTGTCGTTTCCGGTGACCCATTTCGACGATCAACTCAAATTCGACGAAGCCAAGTACCGCCGTCATGTCGAGTGGCTTGCAGGTTACGACGCTGCTGCACTGTTTGCCGCCGGCGGCACCGGTGAATTTTTCTCGCTTAATCCGGCCGAGATTCCGCAGGTGATCCGAGCCGCCAAAGCGTCGGCGGGCAAGACGCCGATCATTTCGGGAACCGGCTACGGCACGTCGCTCGCCATCGAGATCGCAGTCGCGGCCGAGAAGGCCGGCGCGGACGGACTGCTGCTGTTGCCGCCCTATCTGATGTTTGCGGAACAGGCGGGTCTCATCGCCCATGTCAAGGCAGTCTGCCAATCGGTCGGCATCGGCGTCATCGTTTATAATCGCGACAACGCCATCCTGACCGCCGATAGCATCGCGCGCCTGGCGGAGGAATGCCCGAACCTGATCGGCTTCAAGGACGGCGTCGGCGATGTCGACAAGGTGATCGAGATCACCACCCTGCTTGGCGACCGTCTGGTCTATGTCGGCGGCATGCCGACCCACGAGGTTTATGCCCAGGCCTATTTTGCCGCAGGCGTAACGACCTATTCATCGGCCGTTTTCAACTTCGTGCCCGCCCTCGCCCAGCGCTTTTACGGCGCTTTGCGCACCGGCGATCAGGCAACCGTCGACGAGATCCTCAAGAGCTTCTTCTTCCCCTTCGTCGCCTTGCGCAACCGCAAGAAGGGATATGCCGTCTCGATCATCAAGGCCGGCCTTCGCGTCCTCGGGCAGAACCCAGGCCCCGTGCGCCCGCCTCTGACGGATCTTACCCAGGAAGAACTCG
>NZ_JACCEY010000037.1:64451-222794 GCF_013591995.1 Rhizobium sp. WYCCWR 11146 | reverse complement strand
GGCCGCCCGCCGGGGTGGCCCGGCGGCTGCCCGGTTCGCACCAACAACGGACATCGGCTCGGCTTGGATAGACGACCGCTACGGGGCCGGAAGCGACGCGTCTGTTATCGGGGCGAGTTCATGCATTGCGCCGGATCTACACCATCATCGATCCTGAATAGTTGTCGATTTGGCATTCATGGGCGCAAAACCAAACTGTGCCTTGAAAGCTCGGCTGAAGGCTGCTTCGGAATCATAGCCGACTTGCCTGGCGACCGACCCAACCTTGGCATCAGGCTGGCGCATCAAGCCCAAGGCGAGCGTCAGCCGCCAGCGGCTGTGGTAGGAAAGTGGCGCTTCTTTCACCAATGCTGTAAATCGCGCCGCGAAGCCGGACCGGGACAGGCCCGCCACCCGAGCCAGATCGAGCACGGTCCAGCGCCGATAAGGTTCGTCGTGGATGGCCTTGAGCGCGCGGCTGATGCGCGCATCCCCGAGCGCTCCAAGCCAGCCGACATTGCCGCCCCGCTCGATCCGCACCCAGCTACGCAGGATACTGATCACCAGCACGTCGATCAGCCGTGAAATCATGATGGACGCGCCGGGATACACCTCCTGGGCTTCCTTCATCATGAAGTAGCCAAGGCCCTCGGCCCATCCGGCGGTCTCGCCGCTGGCTTTTGGAATGTGAATGACCGACGGCAGTGCCGATACGAGCCAGGGCACGGAAGCGCTTTCGAACCGAAAGGCTCCGGCGATAAGCTTGGTCTGTTGGCCGCCTCCGCCGTAGGAGACATTGAGTTTTTCGGCGGTAACCTGCGCCGCCATCAGGGCTGCCAAGTCAGCCTCAGATGCACACTCGCCATCGCTCAAGCCGTGCCCAAGGCCTCGCGGCAGCATGATCAGATCGCCAGTTGCCACCTGCAAGGCATGGCCCTGATCGTTTACAACCGTCAGGCCCCCTTCGAGCACGATGAAGAAATAAGCCGCTCCTGGATGAAAGCGTAGCGCCCATGGTTGGCTGAGCTCGACTGTAAAGACGATTTCGCCATGCAGGCTGACCATGGCCAAAATCTGGGAGAGCAGATCCACACGAGAGGCGAGCATGATCGCATTTTTGGACGATGGAGCATGCATTGCGGGGCTCTGGTCATGGTGATCCATCTCGGTAAGCCCTAGTTTGGTTTTGTCTTTAAAGAGGAATTATCTGGCAGTTCAAGTGTTTCCGCGAAGGCAAGGCCATCCTGGTCTTCCTGCCGTCGTGTAGGTGACAGCATTGCAGATTATCCGAATTAAGCAATCGCGCTGATGCGCCCTATAGGAGCTCCCCAAATGAAATCTCTTCTTATGTCCGCCCTAATGTTAACGACCGCCATGCTTGGTGCTGCACCCGCAAGGGCCCAGCCGGCTCTCCCGGATCAAACAATTAAGAATATCGTTCTTGTCCACGGCGCCTTCGTCGACGAAACCAGTTGGGACGGCGTCGCTGCAATCCTGACCGCCAAGGGCTACAAGGTGACTGCGGTAAAGAACCCATTGACCTCGCTTGCTGACGACGTCGCTGCCACCAATGCGGTGCTGGATGCGCAAAATGGCCCGGTTGTTCTGGTGGGCCATTCCTGGGGTGGCGTGGTGATCGGCGAGGCGGGCGACAACGCCAAGGTGGCATCACTCGTCTATGTCTCGGCCTTTGCGCCCGAGAAAGGTGAAACCATCACAGCATTGGCAGCCAGCGGTCCGGCAACCCCCGGAGCGGCGGCCATTCGGCCCGACGCAAAGGGTTACTTGAGCATCGATCCTGCAGTGTTCCCCAGTGCAGTGGCGGGCGACCTGCCCAAGAAGATCGGTGAACATCTGGGAGCGCACCAGATGCCGATCAACCACACTGCCTTCGATGCGCCTGCTGAGGTCGCGGCATGGCACGACAAGCCAAGCTGGTACGTCCTGAGCTCCAAGGACCTCGTCCTTGATCCCCACGCACAGGCTTTCTTTGCCGAACGGATGAAGGCCAAGGTGACGACGGTCGAGGGTAGCCACTCCTCGCTGGCCTCGCACGCAAAGGAAGTAGCTGCGGTCATAGAAGCGGCCGCAGGAGCAAAGTAGCCCTCGTCAACCGATGCTATCGCCCGCCTAGCGGTGGTCGGTAGCATCGATGTCCAACGATCCCAGTCGCAGGGCGGCGAATAGCTCGAGCAAAGCCCGCCACTGCCAACGCGCCACGGCCTCGGACGCCGCACTGGCAACCGCCGGATTGGGACTCAGCCATCACGCCCCCTCGCCGCCCATGAGGCGGTATCGTGATCGGGGTGCTGGTTGGTGCTCTCCTTGATCGCCGCGGCCCAGTCGGCGCCGTTGTTTTCGGTCGCACCGGTATTTTCTATGCCCGTGATCGTATCGAACCATGCCACCATGTTCTCGGTGCAGGTATTGGCAAGCGGCGAGAAGGCATGCGGATCGTCAAGCGAACCGATCATCAGGTTGATGCGACCGTTTTCAAGGTGGTGGAAGAACAATGGCGTGCCGCAATTGGCGCAGAAGCCGCGCTCGACAAGCTCCGAGCTCTTCCAGACGCTCGGTTTGCCGCGTGTCCAGCTGAGCGCATCATCGGGCGCGGCGACTAGCGCGGCAAAGATGTTGCCCGAGGCTTTCTGACACATGCGGCAATGCACCGCACTGGCGGCCGCCACTCATCTCCATCTCGATGCGTTTCATTTTTCTCCTCCTTCAAGAGGCGGGTTTGGGATTAATCTCTTTTAGGTTTTCGTCACTTTCCCGCTGCCCGAAGCTGTCATGCTGCCTTAGTGGTACGTCACGACAGGATTGAACACCCTTTGCAGGAAGGGCCTGAGAGCTGCCTGCATGTGGTTCCTTGGAATTTGATGTCCACAGTCAAAGACGTGGAGCGTCGCCAGGACGCCGGCATTGGACAGAGCTTTTGAGAAGCGTTCGGCTTGGGCAACAGGAGCACGATCGTCATGCTTTCCATGCAGCAACAGCGTCTCAGACCGAACGTCGGGCGCATGATGCAATGCAGAGCGAGCCAGAAAGGCCTCTCTCGATAGGCCCGCCTCTTTCTCGATAGCCCACCGCAAACCGTCTGAACTCTCGCGATAAGCGACTTCAAGATCATAGACGCCGCTGGCTAGAATGACTGCTCGCAGATCAGAAACCTGGGTGGCGACCATGGCCGATGCAACGGCACCACGACTGTTTCCATAGAGAACAATTCTATCAGGATCGACGGAAGGTTGGCCCCGCAGGAAAGCGAGAGCAGCTATGATCGCTTGCTGGGTTTTGGGACCGCAGAAATCTGGAGGGCCATCTGACGCCCCAAAACCAGGCTGCGAGACTGCCGCCGCAGTGATATTCAAACCAGAACAGAACCGAAGCAACGCGCCGCTGTCGACCGCCTCTATCCCTCCAAGCAGACGGCCACCCTGATTGCCGTGGACAAATAGGATTGCTCCTGCGGGGGGTTCGCTTGCGGCTTGAGCTTGAAAAAGCTCGACCGTGGCTCCGTCACCCCGGTCAATGAGATATCGCGTTACTACCGGCATAACCACCATCAGGATTTCGCGTGCCGGACAGACAATAGTGCAACTTCTGGCATTGGCAACGTCCGGTGACGGCGGATATGGTTGAGAAACCAAATGGCTTAGCCGCTCATCCGTCCGTTTCGGTCTTTTTGAGCAAGTGGGTGCTGGCTGTCCGCCCTATTCATTGACCACCGAGTAGGCAGCAGCAAGTTCCTTGGCCAAGGCTTCAAGGGCTTCCGAGTAAGCTACGTCAACACATTGAAGTTTGGCGTCTCGCGCTGCCTCTAACATTTCCCTCTTGTCGCGGATCGAACGCTCCACAAATTTCTCGATGACCAAAGCCGCCGATTGAGTGGCATCCTTGTAGCCGGCTTCTTCCATCATGCGGGCACGTAAGAAGTCGTCTTCTGCGTACAGAAAGACAGCTCTGACGAGGTTTGGATCGAGTGTCGTCATGTATTCGGGCCGTAGTGCTGACCCTTCAAGTATGAAGGGCTTCAAAAGCCGCCTCTGATTTTCGATGATCTGACATATATACGGCCACATATTCTCGTGATGCACCTTCAAAAACCAATGCACGGTATCATCGGAGAGACGTGAATAATATTCAGCTACCTGGGGACGGAGCGTCGGCCACGGTCTACCGGGGTGGCGGCCCAATTTGTCGGTGGAAATGAGTTCCCTACCAAGCGAGACAGCCAAACTCTTTGCCAGTGTGGATTTTCCAACATGCGAACTGCCACCAATCAAAATCCCCAAGTGGTGTTGCTGCATTCTCTGACCTCCAATATCGCGATCAATTGGTGACTGATATTCGCAGTTGATGACTGCTCTTGGCGAATTGCCACGCTCCACGGCTGGTGGCGTTGCCGTGCGTTCGCGGAGCCATTTCTAGAAGGAAATCCTCAGATAGAGCGCAGCTGGTGGTTTAAAAGTGCCGGAAGCTGGCTAGACCCGCATCATCAGTCCGTAGCCGGTGGTGCCACGGACTTGTTCATCTCAGAAATGATTGCGATCACTTAGTTACGGGTCTTCTGCGAGGATCGACCCCGGCAAAGGTGGCGACAGCACAGATTTCGGCGATCTCCCAGGCCGAGGATTCGCATGCCCCTTCTTGCGTCTACAGCGCCACGCCGGTGCCGCGGTCGAAGACGTGCACCTGATCACTCGTAATACTTGCCTCGAACACGGCGCCGTAACGGGCGGGATATTCGCCGTCGACGATGGCGGTTACTTGCTGTCCGGCAAGGTCGAAGACGACATGGGTCTGGGCGCCTGTGGGTTCCACCAGCATCGTCCGGCCGGCAAGCGGCGTGCCGCCTGATATGCCGGGAACGAGATGTTCGGGGCGCAGGCCGATGGTGATGGCCTGGCCGGCCCTGACCTTGCGGTCGGGCGCGATGCGGATTGCCGTGCCGTCGCTGAGACGAGCGGCAGGCCCACCATTTTCGCCGTCGACCGTGCCTTCGAGCATGTTCATCGCCGGCGATCCGATGAAGGCGGCGACGAAGAGATTGGCCGGTTTCCTGTAGAGTTCGAGCGGCGTCCCCTCTTGCTCCACCCTGCCCTGATTGAGCACGACGATGCGGTCGGCAAGCGTCATCGCTTCGATCTGGTCGTGGGTGACGTAGATCGAGGTCGTCCTGACCTTCTGGTGCAGCGTCTTGATTTCCGAGCGCATCTGCACGCGCAGTTTGGCATCGAGGTTGGACAGCGGCTCGTCGAATAGGAAGACGGCGGGATTGCGCACGACGGCGCGGCCCATGGCGACGCGCTGGCGCTGGCCGCCGGAAAGCTGGGCCGGCTTGCGGTCGAGGAGGTTGGCGAGATCCAGCATGCGGGCGGCTTCGGCCACCCGGGCCTCGATCTGGGGTTTGGCAACGCCGGCAAGCTTCAGATTGAAGCCCATGTTTTCAGCAACCGTCATGTGCGGGTAAAGCGCGTAGGATTGGAAGACCATGGCGATGTTGCGTTCGCGCGGCGTCATGGCGTTGACGACTTTGCCGCCGATGGCGATGTCGCCATCGGTGATCTCCTCAAGGCCGGCGATCATCCGCAGCAGCGTCGATTTTCCGCAACCGGACGGGCCGACGAGAGCGACGAATTCCCCATCCTCAATATGAAGCGAAATGCCGTGGATGACATCGACGGCGCCATAGGTCTTGCGAATATCGGTCAGTTCAACGGATGCCATGATGGTACTCCAACGGTTCGGCTCAGGACTTCACGGCACCGGCGGTCAGACCGGCGATGATGTGTCTCTGGGCGACGAAAAAGACGATGATGGTGGGAAGGATGGTCAGCGTGATGAAGGCCAGCACCAGCTGCCACTCCGTGCCGTATTCGCCGCGATAGACCATGATGCCGAGCGGCCAGGGATATTTCGATTCCGAGTTCAGCATGATCAGCGGCAAGATGTAGCTGTTCCAGCTGCCGACGAAGGAGATGATACTGACGGTGGCGACGATCGGCCGCGAAAGCGGCAGCGAGATATGCCAGAAGAATCTGAGATAACCGCAGCCGTCGACGAAAGCCGCCTGAAACAATTCTTCCGGAAGGTTGCGGAAATAGTTTCGAAACAGCAGGATGCTCATGCCAAGGCCGAAGGCCACCTGCGGCAGCACCACGCCCCAATAGGTATCGAGCAGTCCGAGATCGCGGATGCGGATGAAGAGCGGCAGGATCGCGGTTGCCGCCGGAAACATCAGGCCGAGCAGGAAATAATTGAGCAGGAAGGACGATCCGAAAAAGCGGACATGGGCGAAGGCGAAAGCCGCCATCGACGAGACGATCAGCGTCAGGAGGACGGTGAGCGAGGCGATCACCAGAGAATTTCCGATCTGCAGCCAGTAGCGCTCGCCGAAGAGGATATCGGTGTAGTTCGCCCATTGCCACTCCGTCGGCAGGCCGAAGGGATTCGTGCGCAGGTCGCCCAGCGTCTTGAAGCCGCCGAGCGCCGTCGTCAGCAGCGGCACGAGCACGATCGCGGCAATCAGGCTCAGCGACACATAGAGATAGACGCGTGTCGACGTGCTCATGCGGATGGAAGAGCTCATATCAGTCATGGCGCATGAATATCCTTTTGTAACCGAAGGCGAGCGTCACGCAGATGATGAAGAGCACGACGCCGACGGCGCTGCCGAGACCGACCTGCATGCGCATGACGCCATAGGTGTAGAGAAAGGTGACCATCGTCTGGGTGGAGTTGGATGGCCCGCCGCCGGTCAGCGGCATGATCATGTCGAAGAGCTGCAGCGAGCCGACGACGGCAAAGAAGATGGAAAGACGCAAGGTCGAGCCGAGCAGCGGCAGCGTGACGTAGCGAAACTTCTGCCAGCCGGTGGCGCCGTCGATTTCGGCTGCCTCCAGCACGCTCTTGTCGACGGATTGCAGGCCGGCGATGAACGGCATCATGTGGAAGCCGAAATATTTCCAGACGATCACCCCAAGCACGGCGTAGATCGCCACGTCCTTGTCGGCGAGCACGTAAGGGTTGGCAAAGCCGAAGAAGTTGGAAACGGCGGCAAACAGGCCATAGTCGCCATCATAGACGAAGCGCCAGATAAGGCCCGCGGCAACGTCCGCCAGCACATAGGGCAGGAAGAAGATGAGGCGGTAGCCGACGACACCCGGAATGCGGTGCGCCAGCATGGTGGCCAGCCAGATGGCAAGCGGCACCTGGATGCAGATCGAGATCACGATGATCAGGCCGTTATTGACCAGCGCCTGGGTGAAGGCCGCATTTCGAAACAGGACCTGGAAATTGCGCAGCGCGATGAACTCGGTCGGCGTGCCGTAGCCGTTCCACTTGTAGAGGCTGTACCAGGCCGCCTCGCCCATCGGCATGATGACGAAGAGCGTGAAAAGCAGCAGCGCCGGCGGCAGGAAGATCAACAGCACCGCTAGCCGGTCATGGGCGACCGAGCTCTTGCTGTTTGCGGCTCTTTTTGCCGGCCTTGCGGCCGTGGTTATCGACGGGACTGAAATATTGGCCATTGTTCCTGCTTTCGGCATGTCGGCAGCAATGCTGGCGCTCCAGCTCTTCACTGGAGCGCCAGGAAGGGTCTGCAGGCGCTGGTTATTGTTCCAGTTCGAAAGCGTCCTGGATCATCTGGGCGCCGTCCTTGGAATTCATCTGCCCGGAGACGATTTCCACCGACACGTCGTTGACGACGCGGCCGACCGCAGCGCCAAGATCCTGGTCGAAATAATTCTGATGCCAGGTCGAGCCGGCCAGCTGTTTTGCCGATTCGGCAAGCAGCGGGTTGGTGACGCCGTCGCCGGCGCCGACGGCAACGGGCAGAAGCATGCCGGCCTTGGCCATCGCCCGCTCATTGTCGGCATTGGTCAGGAAGGCGAGGAAATCGAGCGCTTCCTTGGAGGCCTTCTTGGTGACAGCCCAGCCGTTCAGACCGCCCAGCGTATCCGTCGGTTTACCGGCGCCGCCATCGACCGCCGGGAAGGCGAAGCGGCCGATATTTTCGGGTGCGAGACCCTTGCCGTCACCGGCATTCTTGCGCTGGTTGGCCTCGGTATTTTCAAAGCCGAGGATGATCGCAGCCTTGCCGTCACCGAAAACGCCGAGCGCCTGCGGCCAGGTCGAGCCGAGATAGCCGGGCTGGAACGGTTCGAGCTTTCCGAGTTCGGCGAGATCGTCGCCGGCCTTGATGATCGCAGGATCGAGGAAACCTTCGCCCTGGCCGGTCTTTGCCGCTTCGAAGACCTTCTGTCCGCCTTCGCGCATGACGAGATAGCTCCAGTAGAAGTGGATCGGCCACTTCTCACCGCCGCCACCGGCGATCGGCACGATGCCGGCGGCCTTGATCTTCTTCACAGTACCGAGAAAATCAGCCCAGTTCTTGATGTCCTCGGCCTTCACACCGGCCTTGGCAAACAGTTCCTTGTTGTAGAAGAAGCTGACCAGACCGACCTTATAGGGAACAGCCCAGGTCTTGCCCTCGAATGTCAGGCCGCTGACCGAAGCCGGGCTATAGGCGCCGCGCAGTTTGCCGCCATCGGCATCCAGTGCCGGTGTCACATCCTGGAGGGCACCGGTTTCGGATTGCTGCTTCAAGACGCCGCCGCCCCAGCTGAAAAAGAAATCCGGCACGTCGTCAGATTGCAGCAATGTCGGAAGCTTGGCCTTGAAGGCCTCGTTTTCGAGAAACTGCATCTGGATATCGACGTCGGGATGCTGGGCTTCGTATTTCTTAACGATGTCTTCCCAGGCCGCGACATATTTCGGGTCGAGCTCGAGATGCAGCCATTTGACGACTGTCGCCGCCGAGGCAGCACCTGCTCCGGCCAGCAACATGCCGGCAGCCGCGGCCATGGATGCGATACGCCTGCCGCCAAAAGCGGCGCTCTTGAACCTAAAAGTCATGATTTTCCTCCCAGGGGTCCTGTCCTCACAATTTTTCCCCTATGCGGATTAATTCAACGGAGCTTTCGCATATTGTCAACCCAATGCCTCTATTTTTATCAAATGCGCTTGACAGGACCGCTGAATTCCCTGCTATTTATTTCGTAACCCGTTAAAAATATTTGGGTTCCGCCCCAACGAAACGCTCGCCTGGCTAGTTCCAATGAAGACCGCAGATCCCGAATTAATGCGCGCGATCAATCGCTTGAACGTGCTCGATACCATCAGGCGCCATGGTCCGATCTCGCGGATAGAGATCAGCGAGCGTACCGAACTCTCCACTACCACCGTTTCGGCCATCACCGCCTCATTGCTCGACGACGGGCTGATCCTGCCGCGTCACGAAGGCGATATCCGCAACGAGGCGGTGCGCGGTCGGCCGCGGGTGATGCTGGAGCTCAATCCCGATGCCGCCCGCGTGGTCGGCGCCAAGATCGCCGCCAACAGGATGGTCTTCGTCGTCACCAATTTCCGCGGCGATGTGCTGTCGAAGCTCGCCTTGCCGATCCGCATCGACCGGCAGCCGATCGGCGTCATCGCCGATCTGGTCGAGGATGGCGTCAGGCGCTGCGTCGTCGATGCCGGGCTTTCGCTGGAGGATGTCGACAGCGTCTGCCTCGGCTTTCCCGGCGTCATCGAGCACCGCACCGGATATATCCGCAGCAGCCCGATCTTTCGCGACACCAATGTCGATTTCGCCGCCGAAATGTCGACGCGGCTGGCAACGCCGACCATTGTCGAAAGCGACGCCCACGCCATCACGCTTGGCCATCACTGGTTCGGAAAGGCCCGCGATCTCGAGGATATGGTGCTGATTTCGCTGGAACAGACGCTGGGGCTCGGGGTCCTGCACGGCAACAGCCTGTTTCGCGGCGCCGGCGGACTCAGCCACAATCTCGGCGACCTCGTGCTCGGCATGGGACCGAACGGCGTCGTCCGGCTTTTCAGCCAGGCCGGCGAAAGCGCGATCCTCGGCGAACAGCAGGCCGACGGGCGTTTTGCCGAAGCGATCCGTCTCGGCCGCGGCATGAACCATGCCCAGGCGCTGATCAAGGCCGATGACGACCGGCTGATCAGTGCCGCGATCCGCGCCGGCGAAGCGGTAGGTTTGACCATTGCCAACATCGTCACGCTGTTTGCGCCGCCGCGGGTCATCCTGGTCGGATCGAGCCTAGCGCTCGGCGAACCCTTTCTCAATAGCCTGCGCGATGCCTATGCGCTCGCCATTCCGCCATCGCTGCGCGGGGTGAGCGAACTCGTCTTCGACGATTCGACCGACGATTTCTGGGCGCAAGGTGCGGCGGCGGTGGCGCTCTACGAACTCTACGAATCGCCCTGGAGCACGACAGGGCCGGCGCTCTGACGGGCGTCACAATCAAGACTCAATGGAGGAATTCATGGACAAGGTCGGTATCGGCATCATCGGATGCGGCAATATTTCGGGCGCCTATCTCACGGCGATGGCATCCTTTCCCATTCTCGAGATCCGTGGCGTCGCCGATCTCAACCGGGAGTTGGCAGAAGCAAAGGCTGCAGAATTCAACGTTCCCGTCAAGACCGTCGAGGAGCTTTTCGCCGATCCCAAGGTCGAGATCATCGTCAATCTGACGATCCCGAAGGCCCATGTTGCCGTGGCATTGCAGGCGCTTGAGGCCGGCAAACATACCTATTCGGAAAAGCCGCTCGGGATTAATTTCGCGGAAGGGAAAAAATTGGCGGAAGCCGCAAAGGCGAGGAATCTCCGCATCGGCGCTGCCCCCGACACCTTCCTCGGCGGCGGCCACCAGACGGCCCGTGCGTTGATCGACCAAGGCGTCATCGGCCAGCCGGTCGGCGGCTCGGCAACCTTCATGTGCCCGGGCCATGAGCGCTGGCATCCGAACCCGGCCTTCTATTACGAGGTTGGCGGCGGGCCGATGCTCGATATGGGTCCTTACTACATCACCGATCTCGTCAATCTTCTCGGGCCGGTTTCTCAAGTTGCGGGTTTTGCGACGACGCCGCGATCGGAACGGCTGATATCAAGCGAGCCGCGCAACGGCGAGCGCATTCCCGTGCATGTGCCGACCCATGTCACCGGCATGATGGCCTTTGCCAATGGCGCCGTCGTCCAGATCGCCATGAGCTTCGATGTCGCCGGCCACAAGCATGTGCCGCTGGAAGTCTACGGAACCGAGGGCACGCTGATCGTTCCCGATCCGAACAAGTTCGCCGGCCCTGTGGAATATCTGAAGAAGGGCGGTGCGTTCGAGGACCAGCCGGTCACATCACCCTATGCCGACGGCAACTACCGCTCGCTCGGCGTCGCCGACATGGCGCATGCGATCCGCTCCAACCGGCCGCATCGCGCCAATGGCGATCTGGCGCTGCATGTGCTCGAAGTTATGGAAGCGTTCCACACCGCTGCCGCAACCGGCCGGACGGTCACGATCACCACGGCAACGGAGCGCCCTGCCCCCTTGTCCGATTCCATCGTCGACGGACGGCTGACGAAATAAGTTTCAGGAGGAAAGACTATGCGTGAAGCACTGATCGTTTGGGGCGGCTGGAGCGGGCATGAGCCGCAGGAGTGCGCCGAAATCATCAAGACCATGCTCGAGGAGGACGGCTTCAAGGTCTACCTCGAACACGGCACCGAGGCGCTTGCCGACCCTTCCGTCCATGATCTCAGCCTCGTCGTGCCGATCATGACGATGTCGAAGATCGAGAAGGAAGAGGTCAAGAACCTCGCGACCGCGATCGAAAGCGGCGTCGGTATCGCCGGCTATCATGGCGGCGCGGGCGATGCCTTCCGCGACTCCGTCGATTACCAGTTCATCATCGGCGGCCAGTGGGTGGCTCACCCCGGCAACATCATCGACTATACCGTCAACATCACCCGCCCTGACGATCCGCTCATGGAGGGTATTGCCGATTTCCCCTATACGTCAGAGCAATATTACATGCATGTCGACCCGTCGAACGAGGTTCTGGCGACGACCAAGTTCACCGGCGAACACGCCTACTGGATCGACGGCGTCGTCATGCCCGTCGTCTGGAAGCGGAAATACGGCAAGGGCCGCGTCTTCTATTCCTCGCTCGGCCACCAAGCCAAGGAGTTCGACGTTCCCCAGATGAAAACCATCTTCCGCCGCGGCGCCAACTGGGCTGCGCGGTAGGCTAGGCTGTTGAGGCGGATGCCGCATGAGGAGGGGCCAAGACATGGAGCCCTCTGGCAAGGGTTGCCCCTCATCCGCCTGCCTGCACCTTCTCCCCGCTTGCGGGGCGAAGGGGGATGCCGCGACCTCTCCGTTCCTCGCCAACTTTTCGCAGGGCACGTCCCCACGCCCCGTTTACGGGAAGAGGGTTAGGGTGAGGGGCAGCCCGCGATCTCAGCGGATGATCAATGCCGTCCCGTAGAGCCCCAGCGCAAAAACCGTATGAGCCAGCAGATTGAAGCAGCGGACCTTGTTCGGGGTCGGATGTTTGGAGGCGGCCCAGCCGATGCCGAGGCCGGGCTGCAGCAGGAACCACCCTGCCCCGACGGTGACGATGCCGAAGATCCAGGCGGGAAAAAATGTCGGGGCCGCCAGCCAGGCCGAGCCCATGATGATGGCGAAGATCAGCCCATAGAGGATACCGACGGCGTAATGGCTGATCCAGCCGAGCGCCAGTTCATGGGCATAGGGCTCGGCGTCGGCAATGCTGTCGTGAAAGACCTTGCCGCGGCGAAGGTGCCAGAACCAGCGTCCCACAGGTGCCCAGTTGGGCGCCGACTGGCCGAACTGGGTGAGCAGGATCGCCCAGAGGTCCATGAGGATGGTTGCGCCGGCGCCGATCACCAGGCCGCGCCACAGAATATCGAACATTGGGAATCACCGGAAAACGTTGCGATTGCAGGACGCTACAAGATCATCGCCGACGCGCCGGCGCAATGGCTCCGGTGAATTCAAAGGCCATATAAGGAAAGGATTCCGAGGCTAATCCGCCTGCGGTCCGCCCTCGCCCTCAGTTTCTCCCGCGCCATTGCCGATATCGCCACTGATATCCTTGGCAAATTTCCGCATGAGCCGCACGAGTTCATTGAAGTCATGTTCCTCCCAGCTCTCGAAGATGGCGCGGCCCATCCGCTCGCGGGCGACGTCGATGCGATCGGTCATGGCCTTGCCCTTCGGGCTGATGACCGCCTCGCGCACGCGGCGGTCGGCGGCATTGCCGCGGCGCTCCACCAGATCGAGACTTTCGAGCTTGGCGACCTGGCGGCTGACGGTGGTGTAGTCGCGCCCGGCGCGGTCGGCGAGTTCGACCACGCCGATGGGACCGAGCCGTTCGATCGTGACCAGCAGCGGAAACAGGGCGCGATCGAGCGAAATGCCCGCTTCGCGGACCATCTGCTCGTCGCGCTGCGGGCGGTTCATGACGCTGACGATCTCGATCAAAGCCCCATGCAGTTCGCGCAATTTTCCGCTTATATGTGTATTTTGCACATTCTTTGTTGACGTCATGCCGATTCTCCTATTATGTGCATAATACACATATGGAGAAGCCAATGACAGAGAATTCCACAGTCGACGTGCTGATATCAGGCGCCGGGGCTGCCGGCCTGACGCTGGCAATCGAGCTGGCGCGGCGGGGCGTATCCTTCCGCCTGATCGAAAAATTGAACGACCCGTTCCGCGGTTCGCGCGGCAAAGGTATTCAGCCGCGAAGTCAGGAGGTGTTCGAGGATCTCGGCATTCTCGACCGGATCGTCGCGCTCGGCGGCACCTATCCCCCGGCAGCGGGAATATCGTGACGACGGCAGCGTCAGCGAATCCGACGCCGTGGTGGGTGGGGAGCCGACGCCGACCGAGCCCTATCATCTTCCGCTGATGGTGCCGCAGTTCCTGACCGAAGGCGTGATGCGCGAGCGGCTGCTCGAGCTTGGGCATCGCCCAGAGTTCGGATGCGAACTCATCGGCTTCGAACAGGATGAGGCCGGCGTGACTGCGCGACTTAAGGGCACATCCGGTGAAGAGGCCGTCCGCGTGCGTTGGCTCGTCGGCGCCGATGGCGGCCGCAGCTTCGTGCGCCACGCGCTGGATATCGGCTTTCCCGGCAAGACGCTCGGCGTGCGCGCCATGGTCGCCGATGTCATTCTGACAGGGTTGGACCGAGACGTATGGCACCGCTTCGGCGATGGCGACATGCAGCGGCAGATGGCCATTTGCCCGCTCGCGGCGACGGATCTGTTCCAGATCCAGGCACCCATCCCGCTCGAAGGCGAGGTCGACCTCTCCGGGGCAGGCTTGACTGCCCTGGTGAAGGAACGCACCGGCCGCGACGACATCGAGGTCCAATCAGTCTCCTGGGCGTCAGCCTTCCATATGAACGCCCGGCTTGCCGATCGCTACCGGCTCGGCCGCGTGTTCCTGGTCGGTGATGCCGCCCATACACATCCACCAACCGGCGGACAAGGTTTGAATACCAGCGTTCAGGACGCCTATAATCTCGGATGGAAACTGGCTGCGGTCACTGCCGGTGCCCCCGACGCGCTGCTCGACAGCTATGAGGAAGAGCGCCGCCCGGTCGCCGCCGCCGTGCTCGGGCTGGCGACCAATCTTCTCGACGCCATGAAGCGAGGCGATATGCGGCGCGGCCGCGATGTGCATCAACTCGATATCGGCTATCCCTCCTCCTCCTTCGCGCTGGAAAAGCCGGAGCGGAACGCCGGCCTGCTTGCGGGCGACCGTGCGCCCGATGCGCCGCTGAAAGGTGTCGCCGGCCAGCCGACGCGTCTGTTCGAACTGTTCAGGGGGCCGCACTGGACGCTGCTGGGCTACGAGGCCGAGCAAGCCGCCGTGCCGCCGCGCCCGGGCCTGCATATCCACAGGATCGGCGAGCGTGGAGATGTCATCGATGAAGGCGGGCATTTCCATGATGCTTACGGCCTGACATCGGGCGACTGGGTGCTCGTGCGTCCGGACGGTTACGTGGGCGCTATCATTGCGTCTGCTCACGCCTGGGCTCTGGAAGCCTATCTCGCAAATGTCGGCCTTGCTGCGTAAGCGGCAACTCAAAGCGCCACGGTCTCGGCGCGTCTGAAAACAGGTGTGCCGTAGCCAATCGCCACGCCGAGTAGCGCGCTTTCGTTTGCTAGCCGCCGCACAAGGCCCAAGAGAGCCTCATCCTGAGGAGCGTTGGAGGATGCCGCACCATAGACCAAGCGGCATCGAATCTTTCAGAGAGCATCCCGCTCGTATCGCGGCGCCCATCCGCGGGCCATCCCGCGGCTCATCACGCTTTCCGCCAGCGCCAATTGCTGGCGGAGATGTTTGCAGTCATCGAGCAGCGAGCGTATCGCCGCCTTGGCATTGTCGTCATGCCAGGCAAGCACGGCTTCGACTTCCCAGGCTTGATCGGGCCAGGTTTGGTCCGGCCAGGCTTGACCAGGTCCAGTTTGTTCGGGGCGTGCCCGATGGGGTTCCAAGGTTTTTGCCGGCTGCATCAGTTCAGCGCCAATGGCAATTGAACCGGCCGCGGCAAGGGCGGCAGCGGCCGGCTGAGTTCGACCTTTCTCTGCCAGGCGGCACGTCGCTGTTGATCTCGCTCGCGGGCTGCGCGGGACGCTTCGACAAGCGCGAGGGCGTTGGCGATCACCTGTTCCGTATGCGTCATGATCATCTCCAATGTTCCTGTTTTGTTCTAAGTTAGAACTTCGGCAGGAAAAGTCAAGCGTCGGGACGATCTGGCTTTGAGGATAGGTGGGGAAGCGCGGAGCGTATTCAGTCCGCCGCTTCTATGACGGCAATGCCGGCCTCCTGTGCCGCCCTGATGAAGGCGGCCCGCACGTGTTCCGGTGGGAGATCGCCGATAATCGCATCCAGGCACGACTTGACGGCCTCGAAATACTCTTCGCCGTCGTCTACCGGCCAGTCGCGCAGGAGCGTGCGCGCGGCGTCCCACACAGAGTTAATAACGGCATAATGGCCGAGCCCCATTGAGGCCAAGCCAACCGGTCGAAAATGTGCCGTCTGTCTCACTTTGCTACAGCTTTTCCCAATTTCGGTGGAGCTCATGGAATACGATGCAATTTGCGTGCCGTTGGCAAGCCGCCTACCGGCCGAAGCGTGGCTTTTGATCATAGAACAGGATGATTTTAGACTAGGTCGGCCTAAAATCTGAATCCTGTTCTACATTATATAGTTAGAGCATGACGTCGCCCGAAAACCGCTCACACTTTCGGCATCATGCTCTCGTCAATCATGGCCGTCACAGACGTGTTTCTCCATCCCTCCCGGATCCGGCAACAGCCGCGCTTGAGAACATGGAACGCCTGAAGACCCCGACAGCTCCCCCGACCAGTCATTAAGCGACTGATTATGGTAAATATCGGGCTTACATCCCACGTCCGCTGATTAAAACTCAGTCTTTCCTTTTATACTCTATAATGATTACAGCAACTCATATGCATTGCTGGAAGCAAGAACCTCTCTAATCACTCATGGATTGTGCCAGAGGTGGACGGAGTTTCATCCGGGTCGTACAATGCGATTTATCCTGCACGCGCCGGATCTGGGAGGAGCGCGCGATGCCTATTTTCATGGATCGACACTTTCTTGAAGGAACGTCAGCGGCTGACGTTGCTCAGGCACATCGCATGGATCTCGATATCCAGGACAAGTACGGCGTCAAGTTCCTGACCTACTGGTTCGATCAGCGGCGCGGGACCGCCTTTTGCCTCGTGGATGCGCCGGATGCCGAAACTGCGCAATGTGTGCATCGCGAGGCGCACGGCTTCGTCGCCGGCGAGATCGTCGAGGTCGCCTTGTCAGCGGTCGAGGCTTTTCTTGGCCGAATCCATGACCCTGAGCCGGCGCCCGGCCAATCTTCCGCTCAGGTGGATCCCGGCCACCGGGCAATCCTCTTTACCGATATCGTCGAATCGACAGCGATGACATCGCGCCTCGGCGACCGGATTGCGACCGAAATGGTCCGAGCCCATGACTCTATCGTGCGCCGATGCCTCAGCCAGAATTCAGGTCGGGAGGTGAAACACACCGGCGACGGCATCATGGCCGCCTTCGCCGCGACAACGGCAGCCGTCGAATGCGCCATGGCGATCCAGCGGGAATTCGAGCGTTACAACGGCGGAAACACCGAGCCTATCCATATCCGCATCGGACTGGACTGCGGCGAGCCGGTCGAGGACAGCAACGACCTCTTCGGCTCGACCGTGCAACTTGCCGCGCGACTATGCTCGGCAGCCTCCAGCGACCAGATCCTCGTCTCGGAGAATATTTTTCGGGAGTACGGCGCCGCCGATCTCTTCGCTCACGCAACGCGCCGACGGTTCAAGGGGTTCTCGAAGCCCATGCTGGTCTTCCGATGCGACTGGGCCAATGCCGGCGTAAACTAGGATCTGTTGGATCCGACACCCACCAAACTGCCGGCTGCCTCCTGGCAGGGCTTGCCGCGGCGCTTTGTGGCCAAGAAATAGGCGATCATACGATCTGTTGATATGGAAACCAGAACGCGCCGCAACTGATGTGACGGCGCGCCCTCCCTGCCATGCAGACAGCCCCCAACAGGCCTATATCTGACTAAGCGTTACCAATTTGATGGTTCATCGGTCCGTCGAATTTGGGGCCACCCTCGACCTTCGCAAGGACGCCAGCCATGTTCAGGAACCGCCGGAAATTCTCGCGCGCAGCGCTCAGCGGGAAACGCCCGTTGGCCGCATCTCTGCACGCCTTCAACAGCGTGTCATATGCCAAACCCCGTTTGTCCTCCGGCCACCCGTCCAGAACATCGAAGATTTCATCGAGGCACGTGACCTCATCGATGATATGTTGACGATGAAGCAGAATCGGATCGAACCGAGTTGACGACATAGTATCCTCCCATTTATATTACTTTTTTATGGTGTAATTTTACTCAAAAACCACAATCTATTCAAGTCGAAATCGCGTCCGCTTGACTATTAACGTCGTGAAACTACTTCCATAACGACAGAATAGCCCGACCAGGCTAGACTTACGTGACTTTAATCATCGACTGAGGCGCGACGCATCACGATTATAGATTGATTGATCAATCGTGCGAATGTTTCGGCTCAGGTGAGCGTGATCTAGCGGGCCAGAAGTTTTCGTATAGGCTCGCGTTGGCATGGTAGATTGCGACCATGACAAGCTTATGAGGAGACGTTCAGATGAACCGATTTTTTCCATTGGTAGCGGGAGTGCTGATCGGTGTGTCCGCGTTCACGTCTTCCTGCACGTCGCCTGCAAGGCAGGATCACCAGGACTTTCAATATCAGCGGAATACATCGGTAAACCCGGCATGTGCGGATGGGTTCAGACCCAGCAATGCTCGCTCGTGCAGCTATTGAAAGGCATAGAGCCGGAAATTGGGCGGCACGCTACAGCAATTGGACCGGTTGGGAACTCCAAGCCCTGCCTCACCGTTAAGTGATCGGGTCACAACGGCCCGACACTCAACAGGAGAACGGTTTCCCATGAACAATTTGATCTGGCTTGTCGGCGCTGTCGTTATCGTGCTCGCGATTTTGAGTTTCTTCGGCTTCCGCTGATTACAGACGTTGCTTAAGTAAAGTGCGGCGGCTCAACCGCGCCTTCTCCTGCCGGCGATCAGAGGGACGATGAAATCCTCTGCGCCGATGGATCCATAGGGATTGAGAGCGCTCGTCCTACTTGGCGGGGCTGGGCTGACATTTGCACGTCGAGCGGCGTTTTGCCGAGTGCTGCCGCAATGTCTTTCGCCAGATTACTCAAAGCGTCGGGCTCGAATCGAGACTACCGCCGCTTCTTCGACTATCCGCAGAATGGCGTGTGATCAGCGCAAAAAGTGGATGATCACCCCCTCGGTCTTCCTTTACAGTCAGCCGTTTCGACCTCTCAAGGCAGATGGTAAAGGACAATCGATGGCTGGTCTTGTGGGTCCGGATGAAGCGGCTCAATCGGAAAAGCAGACTGCAAAAGGCGATCGGCCGGAGGGCTTGGCGCGGGATGTTACAGCCATCAAGATCGGCGACTGTCTGCTCGGTTACAAAGCCGTCCAGCGCCGCATGCGGGCCAGCCGTTGGAACCATTTCCGCGGCCGGATGCGCGAGATCGAAAAATTGATCAGGCATCGCCATGGAGACATCGTGCCCGAGGCCGATGACGCATTGATTTACGTCGAGGTGATCGCCGGCCTCGCCCTTGTCGAATTCAAGGAAGAGTTTGTTGAGGTGGTCCTCGGCTGGGCGGCGCGATGGCTTCCCTGGGCTGGGAAAGCCGACATAGAGGACGTCATCTACGAGCGGACAAAGGTGCGCTTTTCCGACTTGTCCGCCGACGCCCTCGGCCATGCTCTGCACTTAAGCTACGCAGAACGGAGCGCCCTCGATATCCGCACAATCGGTGCATTCGATGTGCCGAAACGGAAGAGAGCAAAACTTCAAAAGGAAAAGCGGCGGCAGCGGGACCGAAGCCGAAAAGAGGAGCAGCGCCGTGCCGACGGCGCGCTTTCCAGAGCCGATTATCTCGCCAATTCTTTCAGCCAAGTGCGCCCCTGGGAGGCTTTCGGCATCAGCCGCCGGACATGGGAACGCCGCGGCAAACCGATGCCGGATGCCGCGACGATATCGGATTGCGCTCTGATCTCGCTCGCCGCTTAGTCAGCGCTTTTTCGGTGTTTAGCCGAGTGGACCGAACCAGCTATTCATCGCCTCTTGCAAACCATCCTGCATCCTGTCACCCACCCAGGCCACATATCCGTCGGGCCGGATCAACACTGCCGTTGGCGCGGAGACCAAGCCCAGCGCCGGCAGTTCCCAGGCGCCGTCATATCCGGCGTCGACCAACTTGATGCGGTCCGACCACGGCCCGATTTCGAAGCTGCCGGGCGGGCCGAGGTTCAAGAACACGGGCCGCGCATCCTGGAGCAGCGTAAAGAGAGGCAGAGGACCATCAGGCGTGGTGAGATCGAGGTCAGGCATGCGGCGGCCGAGCAGCGGATGCCCCTCGCCGAACTCGTAATGGATCGCCAATCCGGACATTTCGGCAGCGATCCGTTTGCGCGGCTCCTCCATGCCAAGCAGCTCCGTTACCACGTCACGCAAGGCTTCGGTGCGATCGTCGGTCCGCTGCAACGCCACCTGCGCCATTGTCATGCGCAACACGCGGGCAGCAACCGGATGCCGCTCGGCATGATAGGTGTCGAGCAAGGCGTCAGGCGACGTGCCTTTCACCACCTGGGCCAATTTCCAACCGACATTGACGGCATCCTGCACACCGGTATTCAGGCCTTGCCCGCCGACCGGAGAATGCACATGGGCGGCATCGCCGGCGAGGAGTACCCGGCCCTTGCGGTAGGCCGTCGCCTGCCTGGACATGTCGGTGAACCTGGAAATCCAGTTGACACGATGGAGTCCGTAATCCGTTCCGAAGGCGGCAATGAGCGCTTCCTTGAGATCTCCGAGCGTCGGCTCTATCGTCGCGCCGGCATTCTTCTCGGGCACCATCAGGCCGATCGGACCTTCTTTGGCAAAGACGATCTTGCCGTCTTGGATTTCGTACTCCTCTCTGCCGAAGGCATAGATACCAAGGGCGGTGCGATGGATGCCCAACGGCGGCTCCTCTTCCATCTCTACTTCGGCCAGAATGTTGCCGGTCGTCGGATCCCATCCTTCAAACTCGATGCCGGCAGCCTTGCGAACCAGACTGCGGCCTCCATCGCAGCCGACGAGATAGCCTGCCCTGAGCAACGCGGCATCGGAGAGTTCAATGGTGACGCCGGTATCGTCCTGCGTGAAACCCGTTACCTCGAGGCCGCGATAGATCGGCACCGCCAGCTCGCTGACCCAGCCGGCCAGAATGCGCTCGATATGCTTCTGCCGCAGCGCCAGCCCGTAATTGTGCCGGGTCGGAAAATCGCTGATATCCAGACGCGTGACCGCAAACCCCGTGACCTGGGCTACCTGCCCTTCCGCGAGGAACCGGTCGACGATGCCGCGCTGATCGAGAACCTCGAGCGTGCGCGCACTCAGACCGCCGGCACGCGTACCGGCAAGCCCCTGGTCAGGGCGGCGCTCGACAATGGCGACGTCGACGCCCGCCAAGGCCAGCTCGCCTGCCAGCATCAGGCCTGTCGGCCCTGCCCCTGATATCACGACTTCATGTTCCCTCATCCGCAAACTCCCCTGTTCCGACGCACTCTTTCAGGATTCCAGACAGAGCTCGCCCCCACTGCTTCTCCCCAATCTCATCGCTTCTGCGCAGATGCCGATTTTCTCTGTCGCAGGTTGTTCCTCCTATAATAAGAGTTCTATACTGGTTGGAAGGACTTGCGACAGGATGTCGGGCTTGCTCTCCAAAGCCCTATTGGCTGCCACTTGCGGGTCTCTTGCTGAGGAGCCCAAGCGTTTCAATACGACCTAACCGGGTGGGCGCTGGATGCGGCAGGCGCCGTCCGTGGTCGTTGCTCTCGAAGCGGATCAATCAATCCTCGGAAAGAGGTATCTTACTGCGGAGCCGGAGCTTTTTGCGGAATCGTCTCGGCCGCCGGTCGCTCGGACGGATCGGCGGGATGGCCATAGATCGTGTAGGCGGCGCCTGCCAGCACCCCCTGGACGAGAAGAGCGAGCACGTACAACATCATTCCGCGGATGGCTGTCTTCGGTGTCTTATCCATGAGGGATCTCCAGGATTGCTCAGCGGTCAAATTCAATGCGAGCGCTTTTGGTTCCGACGCGGCGGTTGTTCACGTGAGTAGCATTCACGGAACGATCAGGTCCGGATTTTGTTTAATCCGCATCGTCATCGCTAGCGGAGGCCATCATGTGGGCAATCTTCACCGGAGCCGCTCTCATCATCGGCGGACTTGTTTTTCTCTTTACCTCGGTGCTTGGTCGAAGACCGAGTGATCCGCATAAAACGCCGCAAGGCGGCACCACGCTGGAACCACGGCGCCAAGGCCTCAGGTTCCTTGGGATATCGCAAAACTGGCCGGCGCTCGCCGTTATCGCACTCGGCGCCCTTCTCCTGGCTTTTGGCGGATATTCATGACATCCGACAGTCATCAGCCGGCTTAACTCCTTCGGCAGCAAAAACCCGGCTTTCACCGGGTTTTTGTTCAGTCATACCAAGTCTGGCATTACCAAGTCTGGCGACCAGACCAGTCATCGATGTCACGTTTAATACGGTCCTTTTCGATGCCATACCGCTCCTGGATCTTGCCTTCCAGTTGGTCGCGCTTGCCGGCGATCTGGTCGAGATCATCGTCGGTGAGTTTGCCCCACTGCTCCTTGACCTTGCCCTTCGCCTGCTTCCAGTTTCCTTCGATACGATTCCAATCCATGGTGGATTTCTCCTGTTGTTGATGAGGAGAAAACGGATCGCAGTGGAAATTGGTTCCTGAGTCTCAGCGGATTTCCGCGAGGCTCAATTCCAGCGGTAAAGACGCAAGGCGCTGCCCATGTCAAACATCCACACCCCAATGAAGAAAACCATAAATAATTCGTGAAGAACGAATAGATGTATGAAATATTTATCTATGCATAAAGAAAACACTCCCCTCCTCTTGTGTTATACTGCTCCACAGGGAGAACAACAATGGCACTCGATGTATTCGTGAACCTCTACAATTTAGGTGGCTTGGACGCACTTAACGTTTCTCTGCGAAGCCTGTCAGATGACGACAGGCTTGGCGCTTTACTGTCGCTTGAGAAGATGGGGTACGAAGTGATCTGGAATGCCCAGAGAAAGCCGGCGTCTGCCTATGTGTGGAGCGGGCCGAACGAGAACTAGTTGTCAGATTGGGACAAAGACCTATCCCGAAAATAGGCGCGAGACCTCACGACCTTGTGTCTCCCTTCATTCGCTTAAAAAGCAGATGTTCCACCCTCCTATCGATCCGAAGGAAGTGAGAGCGATCATGATCCTATCCCAGATAGCCGAAGCACAAACAGTGTTGGGCGACGAAGAGGTTGCCCTCTGCCAGAGAGTATTCGACCACATCAGTTCAGTGCGACGAATCACAACAGACACCGAGCGTGAAGATCTGGCTCGGCGGGTTATCCATTCGTACCAGCATGGCGTGAAGGATGAGGGCGCGTTATTGCGACTGTTGATCTAGGATCGCTTCTTTCCGTGAAATTTATACCGGCGCTTGCCAACCCGTTCATGATTGCGAAAAGCGATGCTTCGTGAGGCTCTCGCTTGCGGCAGGTGCGGATAGAATCCCGTGCACACGATGTCCAAAGAGATGATGACTTCGTCGTGAACGCCAATCATCACGTTAAATCAGATGGTGTGGCGTTTAATGTGCTAAAAATACTCTGTAGGCGGAGATGACACAAATCAGGGAGAAACAACGATGGCCGACTTAGGAGACCGCAAAAAGGCGATGGAGGATCAATACTTCCAAGACGCCGAGAGGTCCATCAAGCTCAAATCTCGCATGGACAAGCTTTTGGCGCAATGGATTGCAGGCCTCATTGGTCGGGATGATGTTGCGGGCTACGGCGCTGAAATCACTGATGCCCGCTTTAAAGGGGGTGGAGACGCTGGAGTTCTCTCGAAAGCTATGGCGGATCTTCAAGCGGCTGGTCAGAACGTCAGCGAGCAGGACGTGGCAGCAAAGATGAGTGAATTTCTGGTCGAGGCCGCTGGACAGCCTTAAGCACCAAGCGACCTGCACTGCGGGCGCGTTTCGTACGATATGTAGCCGTCGGCCTCACCAGCCGGCGGTTTTTTACATGCCCATGTGTCATGTGCCGTAAAACTGCGTCATGTGCCGTAAAGTGCGTAAAAGGGCCCCAATCACTGACGCCCTTTACACATACTACAGTATTGATATTGCTTGAAATTTTGGTGAGAGCGTCGGGGTTCGAACCCGAGACCTACTGATTAAAAGTCAGTTGCTCTACCAGCTGAGCTACGCTCTCCCTCTCCGCGGGTGTGACCACCCCGGCTGGAAGTGGGCGGAACATAGGCAGGCGACCCATTGCGGTCAACCGAAAAATTTGCCTTTTTCTGCGCCCGGCACATTTCTTGCGGGCGCAAAGACAAATGGCTTGCGTGCAAAGACCGATGTCCTGCACGAGCGAAGACAGATTTCTTGCGCGCGCAAAAAGGTGATTGGCAATCGCTTGGCTGCAAAGCTAGGAACATCACGCAGATTGCAGCCGGAGAGAATGCGTGTCGATTGCCGATATTTCCCTGTGGAGCGCGCTCATTGCCGGGGCGCTTTCCTTCCTGTCGCCCTGCGTGCTGCCCCTCGTTCCGCCCTATCTCTGCTATATGGCCGGCATTTCCGTCGAGCAGTTCCGCGGCGGCGGTGCGGTGGCGGTGGCGCCCGACGTCAGGCGCGGCGTCTTCTTCTCGGCTCTGCTGTTCACGCTCGGCTTTGCCACCGTCTTCGTGGCACTCGGCGCCGGTGCTTCGAGCATCGGCATGGCGCTTCGCCAGCATCTCGACCTGCTGTCGAAGATCGGCGGGCTGATCATCATCGTCATGGGGTTGAATTTCCTTGGCCTTTTTCGAATCGGGGTGCTGGCGCGTGAGGCGCGCTTCCAGGGCAGCGGCAAGCCGGCGACGCTGACAGGCGCCTATATCATGGGCCTTGCCTTCGCCTTCGGCTGGACGCCCTGCATCGGCCCGGTGCTCGGGGCCATCCTCGGCATTGCCGCCTCGCGCGAGACGGTCGGCTCCGGCGCCGGGCTGCTCGCCATCTATTCGCTCGGCCTTGCCATCCCCTTCTGGATCGCCGCCGGCTTTTCCGGCGCCTTCATGCGCTTCCTGTCGCGCTTCCGCCGCCATCTCGGCACGGTGGAAAAGGTGATGGGTCTGTTCCTCGTGCTTACCGGTCTCGCCTTCCTGTTCGGATGGGTCAGCAATGTGGCGATCTGGTTCCAGCAGACGTTTCCGATCCTGATGCAGATCGGCTAGGCCACCGGCTGCCGATTTTCCAGGCCATGGTGCAGGTGCGTGGGCTCCTCCGCTTCCTCCCGCGCTGTCGCGTCGTGTGTTGAAACCGACGGGCAATGCGGCTTTTTGCGGGGCCCATCGAGAAAAGCGTCCCACGTTGCGGGATCGCCCATTGGTCAAAGGGACAGCGCTCGCAGAACATCTGGCATCCGCACGCCGACGCTGCCATAAATGGAGCTTCATCGAGGGAGGCATCGTGATGCAGAAGAATGCGCCGGACTTCAGCCTTGAGGGCAAGGTGACCTTAGTGACGGGAGCGAGCCGTGGCATCGGTCGAGCTTGCGCACTTGCCTGTGCCGCAGCAGGTTCCGATATTGTTTTGGGGGTCCGCGATGTCGCAGCGTCGGCGAGCCTGGTTGCCGAACTGGAGGGCGCGGGACGAAAGGTTCTGCCCGTTGAACTGGCCATTCCCAATAAGGCCCATATCGCGCAAGCCGTCGACGCGGCGCTTGCGACGTTCGGTCGGATCGACATCCTCGTCAATAATGTCGGCGTGGCTCCGGGCAATCTCGCGGAACTCGTTGAGGAGAAGGATCTTGACGAGATACTCGATGTCAACATCAAGGGTACCTTTCTGATGACGCAGGCTGTGGGCCGCCACATGATCGAACGCAATGGCGGCCGGATCATCAACATCAGCTCACAGGCCGGTACCGTGGCACTGCGCGGCGAGGCAATCTATTGCATGAGCAAGGCGGCGATCAATCACCTTACGCGCTGCCTCGCAGCCGAATGGGCACGCTATGATGTCACCGTAAATACCGTATCGCCGACGTTCATTCACACCGATGGCACAGCACCGTTTCTATCCGATGCCGACAATCGCGAAGCGACGCTCGGTCACATTCCGCTCGGCCGGATCGGTGAAACCGATGATGTGGTGGGCGCCGTGGTCTTCCTTGCATCCCCGGCCGCGAGCCTGATCACCGGCGCGAACCTGCTGGTGGACGGTGGATGGTCCGTCGCCTGAGATCGAGGCGCCCCTGCAGTGCAAGTCTTGTCCAGACGAAAACAACGAATTGCCGGACAAGGATCGCCCTACGTCATCGGCAAAGGCGCTGGCGATGCTGATCTAAGATTTCGACCAGCATCAATAGCTCTCACGCAAACTGGCCACGAATTCGGCCCGGAGCGAAAGAGTGGTCGAGCAGAAAGACTGTCACCGAGGAGTTCGATCTCTTGGCGACTTGCGGACGCCAATGAGGGATCTACATTCCCTGGATGAAAACCTTCGAATCCGACAACGGCTCTCGGCAGAATTCGCTTCGTCAGGTGCTGCGAAGGCTCGATAGGGCCGACGGCAGGCAGGCGGTCACCTTTCGGCTGGTATTTGCTGCCATTGACGTCGCCATTCTCGCCTTCTTCCTGCTCGGCCCGTACCTGCGATCCGGTCCGTCCTATCTGATCATCGACTATGCGATAGCAGTGTGGATCGCCGCCGAGATGGTCGGCCGGGCGGTCGCCGCATACTCTGTGCGCGAGTGGATTCGGCGGCCGATGACCTGGATCGACTTCGTGGTGTTGGCCACGCTGTTGCTGCCGGACCTGCTCTTCAATTTCGCTTTCCTGCGGATCATGCGGCTCTGGGCGATCGGCACGAGTCCGCTGCTCAAGGACTTGCTGCGCAAGGCCGGCTATTTATACCTTCTCGACGTCGTCCGGGCGGTGATCAATCTGCTTGTGTTCCTCTTCATGGCAACCGGGTTCGTCTATACGTCCTTCTTCTACAACAGGGAGGGAAGCGAAGGATTCGTCGATGCGCTATACTTCACGGTCGCGACGGTGACGACGACGGGATTCGGAGACATCACGCTTCCGGGAACGCTGGGCAAGCTCACTTCCGTCGTGACGATGATCGTAGGCATCTCCCTATTCGTCAGGCTTGCTCAGGCAGTCGTGCGCCCTCACAAAGTGACCTATTCCTGCCACCGATGCGGCCTTCAGCGCCATGACGCCGACGCCGTTCATTGCAAGGCGTGCGGAGAGGTCTTGAACATACCGGACGAGGGATCGTGACCGTCGATCCTGGCTAGACGATACGCTAGGAATTCGCACGCAGTCGTCGTCTGAGAGGGCGCCCAGGATCGTATTGGGACAACCAATGAACGTGGATTCTTGCAAGCGAGCCACGTCTTCAGGTTGGAGCACAGCCCCGCAGATGTTGTTGTGCCAGCTCATTGGTTTGCGCCGCCCCGGCGCACCATTTCAAATCGGGTCCGTCGGATTGCAGCCCGCCCATGCCGGGGAGCACGCAGCCGCCGACATCATCCTCTCGCGAGAGGATTATCCGCATCGTGGGCTGTTGCGAGACCGGTCGCCAGTTCATACGTTCTGTCATCCAACCTCACAGGAGCAGAAGATGCAGATCGACCTCACAGGCAAGACCGCTCTGGTTACCGGATCCACCGAAGGCATTGGATACGCAATCGTCCGCCAGCTCGCGAGGGAGGGTGCGGACGTGGTGGTCAACGGCCGGTCCGAAGAAAAGACCGCGAAGGCCGCCGACCGGCTGAAAGGTGAAGGCGCCAAGGGAAGCGTGACCGCGGCGGCAGCGGATCTCGCAACCGCTGGCGGATGTGACGCTCTTGTCGCCCAAGTTCCTCACGTGGACATCCTCATCAACAACGCGGGCATCTTCCAGCCGCTAGACTTCTTCGATGCGGACGACGAGGTATGGGACCGCCACTGGCAGGTGAACGTCATGTCCGCCGTCAGGCTCTCGCGCGCATATCTTCCGGGCATGCAGAAGCTCGATTGGGGCCGCGTCATCTTCATCGCGTCGGAATCCGGCTTTAACATACCGGTCGAGATGATCCACTACGGTGTCAGCAAGACCGCGGACATCGCGGTTGCCCGCGGCCTTGCCAAGCGGATGACCGGCACGGGCGTCACCGTGAACTCCGTCCTTCCCGGCCCCACGCTGTCCGAAGGCGTCGAGGCGATGCTCGCCGAGGAACGTGCGAAGACAGGGAAACCGATCGAGGAGGTGGCGGCGGATTTCGTCAAGAAGCACCGCGCCGGTTCGATCATCCAACGCGCCGCGAGCGTCGAGGAAATTGCCAATCTCGTCACCTATCTGGCCTCCCCTTTGGCGTCCGCCACGACTGGAGCTTCGATGCGCGTGGACGGAGGCCTGATCGACACGCTCTGACGCACTCCACCGACCGGCCACTGCACCGTCTTCGTTGGAAGTTGTCTCCGCGATGCGCTGCGGTGGCGGGCTATTTTGGCGGCCTTTCCAAAGCCCTCCAATTCTCACCCTTTCGCAGACCAGTAGCTTATCGAAAAGACGGTGCTCGAAGTAGCCTTGATCTTTCGCGCGCCTACCATGGTCCGTTGGCCCGGCAAGGTGCCTCCCGGCAGTCTGCAAAACGGCATCATAACCGGCCTCGAATGGTTCCCCACATTCGTGGCCGCCGCCGGCGATCCCAACATCATTGATGAGCTTAACCTCAATGCGTCGTCTCCGAAACCACGGCACGTCAAGGAACCGCTGGCGACCGCCAAGGTTTAGCCTCGAGACCATCAGCGCAGATGAGTTCAATGGAAAACGCAACGAAAGACTTGGGCGAACAACGTCGACGGCTCGATGGCCGTTGCGTCGCGGCAATCGACCACTACCTTGGGAATTCAGCATGAACATCGAGACGATAATTTTCGGGCCGAGCGACTGGGTCCCGAACAACCCGCATCTTCCTGTATTGCTTTACAGAGGGCTGTTTGCCGACGGCGGACCGACCGATTTCGAACGTCGCTTCGCGGCAAACGGTTGGACAGGCATCTGGGCAAACGGTGTCTTCGATTATCAGCACTACCATTCCGGTGCCCATGAAGTGCTGGGGATTGGACTTGGTAGCGCCACGCTGCTGATTGGTGGTCCCGGCGGTCAAGCAATAGCGGTGGCGGCCGGAGACTGTCTGGTGCTTCCAGCCGGGACAGGGCATCAGAATCTCGGCTGCACGTCGAACTTCCAGGTCATCGGCGCTTATCCTAGGGGACAGTATGCCGACATTCAGACTTCGGCTGCTTCTAGCGAAACGCTGACGAAAATCTCGTCAGTACCCTTACCCCACACCGATCCCGTTCAAGGACCATCGGGATTTCTCATCGAGAAATGGCGGTAGCAGGGCTTGCCGCGTTCGCCAATCTGATCGACGCCGCCCCCATCAGCACCACGCCGGCAGCAAAAAGCGAGGCCTGCACCTATGCCGAGGTATGGCTCGGCCTGTCCCTCGACCCACTCGCCCTTATCCCTCGACCCAATCGATCGCAAACACGCCTCCATGTAGCGTCGTCGATGCCGCGCATAGGCGGCCGGTCAGAAGGAGACAGACATGAGCCTCGAGACAAGCATGAGCCAGGAAAACACATTTCATCCCGGTAGACCCCCGCTCGACGAGTTGGTTCCGTCGCGCTATGCGCTGAATATCGGCGAGATTGAGGTGCTGGTGGTCAGCGATGGGGTGCTACCGCTCCCAACCGCGATGCTGGGACACAACATCGATCCCGCCGTCCGAGCGGCCTGGCTGAAAGACATGTTCCTGCCGCCGGACGCCTTGGATTGGGCGCTGAACGTGGTCGTGGTGCGCAGCGGCGACCAGACCATACTCCTCGACGCCGGGCTGGGGCTCGACCCGGACTTGCACCTGCCGAAGGCCGGGCAGCTGATCAAGCGACTGGAGGCCGCCGGCATCGATCTTGCGTCGGTGACCGACGTGGTCCTGACCCACATGCATATGGACCACATTGGCGGGCTGCTCGTCGACGGGGTGAAGGACCAGCTGCGTCCGGACCTGCGGATCCACGTGGCGGCGGCCGAGGTCAAGTTCTGGGAGGCGCCCGATTTCTCCCGGGTCTCCATGCCGCCGGGGTTCCCGGACGCGCTTCGGGCGACCGCCAAGCGGTTCGCCAAAGAGTATCGCAGCCATTTCAGGCTGTTCGATGACGAGTACGAGGTGGCGCCGGGCGTGGTCGTCCATCGCACCGGCGGCCACACCCCCGGGCACAGCGTGATCCGCCTGGCGTCCGGCGGCGACCGGCTGATGTTTGCCGGCGACGCCGTGTTCGCGGTGGGGTTCGAACACCCCGACTGGTTCAACGGCTTCGAACATGACCCCGAGGAGGCGGCGCGCGTTCGGATCCGTCTTTTGCGGGAGCTGGCGGAGACCGGCGAGCAGCTGGTGGCCACTCACCTGCCGTTCCCGTCCGTCGGCCGGGTGGCGTTCGACGGCGATGCCTTTCGTTGGGTGGCGGCCTTCTGGGACTATTAATCGCTTGTTGGGGGTCGTAGAGCGTGTGCTCATCGCGTGAATGAGTCCACGCTCTACTGGTTTGTTTTTGAGCAATTCCGAACGCTAAACCACTACACATTTTCACTCGGAATTGCTCTTGTTTCTGTGCAATTCCGGACGAAAACCGCTACACACTTTTGCTGGAATTGCTTAAGTCAGATCCTGACCCGCCCATCATCCCCGCGCCCTGGAAGACCTCTTGGCCGATATTGTCAGCCTGCTATTGCCGTTCTTCGGCCTGATCCTGATCGGTTACATCGCCGCCAAGGCGACGAAGCAGCCGTCCGAAGCGCTCGGCTGGCTGAATACCTTCATCATCTATGCCGCCCTGCCCGCTCTGTTCTTCAAGCTCGTCTCGCGTACGCCGATCGAGGAGCTGACGCGGGTCGATTTCATCGTCACCGATATCGCGGCGACCTATGCGGTCTTCATCCTGCTTTTCGTCATCGGCCGCGTCGTGCGCGGCAATTCGCAGGCCGATTGCACCATCCAGTCCTTTGCCGGCGCCTATGGCAATATCGGATATATGGGGCCGGGCTTGGCACTCTTGGCGCTCGGCGAAGGCGCGGCCGTGCCGGTGGCGCTGATCATCTGCTTCGAGAACGCGCTGCATTTCATCGTGGCGCCGGCGCTGATGGCCGCGGCCGGCGACGACAAGCGTTCAACAGGCCAACTCGCCGCCGATATCGTGCGGAAGGTCGCGCTGCATCCCTTCATCCTGTCGACGGCGCTGGGCTTTGCTGTGGCCGCCTTGCACATCGACCAGCCGACGGCGTTTCAGCGCTTGGTCGACTATCTCGCCCAGGCGGCAGCTCCCTGCGCGCTCTTTGCCATGGGCGTGACGCTGGCGCTCCGGCCGCTGAAACGGATCCCGGCTGAGATCTCCTATATCGTGCCGGCGAAGCTGATCCTGCATCCGATCGCGGTTTTCATTGCGCTGACAGCGGTTGGTGGTTTCGAGCCGGTCTGGATCCAGGCGGCCGTGCTGCTTGCCTCACTGCCGACGGCGACCAATGTCTTCGTCATCGGCCAGCAATATGGCGTCTGGCAGGAGCGTGCCTCGGCGACGATCCTGATCACCACCGTGTTTTCGGTGGTGACTGTCTCGCTCTGGCTGATCGTGATCCGATCAGGCCTTCTTCCGCTTCAGCTTTTCCCGTAGCGCATCCGGAATATCGCGAAAGCCGCGGCCGGGCTCGATGCCCTCGCGCATGACGATGTTGCGCAGCGGGTGTATGGACGAGAGGATATGCAGGCCGGCGGCCCGCAGCATCTGGACGGGCAGGAAATCCGAAAGCAGCGAGCGGTTGAGGATATCGACGCTTGCCGTGCGCGTCATGATGTCGGCGCGGCGCCTGCGGTCGAAGCTTTCGCCGGCATCGGCCGGCACCGGCAATTCCGCCCTGTCGCACAGGATATCGGCAAGCGCCATGATATCGCGCAGGCTGAGGTTCAGCCCCTGCGCCCCGATCGGCGGGAAGACATGGGCGGCCTCGCCGATCAGCGCGATCCGTCCCTTGCCGAAACGATGCGCCATCATGCCGGAGAGCGGCCAGACCTGGACGCCCTCTTCGACATCAACCTTGCCGAGCATGGATTGCATGCGCGCCTCGACAAGGGCGCTGAGATCGGCAAGCGGCAATTCCATCCGGCTCGCCGCCTCGGCCGGATCCTGCACCCAGACCAGGCTGGAGCGGCTTCCCGGCAGCGGAACCTGGGTGAAGGGGCCATGTTTGGTGTGGAATTCGGTCGAGATATTCTGGTGCGGCAGCGAATGGGCGAAATTCAGCACCATGGCCGATTGCGGATAGGACCAGTTGCGCACGGTGATGCCTGAGGTCTCGCGCAGCTTCGAGCCGCGGCCATCGGCGCCGACGGCAAAATCGGCTGAAAGCGTCTCGCCGCCGGTCAGCGTAATCGAGACAGCCTCGGCCGATATGTCGATCGATTCGGCCATATCGCTGAAACGGGTGATATTGCCCTCGCCGGCGGCAGCTTCTTCGAGAATGCCGGTCAGCGCCCTGTTGGGGAAATTGTAGCCAAAGGCATCGAGGCCGACCTCGGCCGCACGGAAAGTCGTGGTCGGGGCGCGCAGCAGCCGATCGGTACCGTCGACGATGCGCATGCTGGTGAGAGGGGCGGCTGCGGGGCGGAGCTTTTCCCAGAGCGCCAGGCGGTCGAGGAAGCGGATCGATTGATCCATCAGCGCCGTGGTGCGCCGATCCTCCTTCGGAGCGAGGGGTGCCACCAGCGCGACATTGCGACCGCCGCGCGCCAGCGCGATTGCGGCGATCATGCCGGCGAGACCGCCACCGATCACCGCCACTTCGAATCTCTTCATGCTACCGTTCCGTCAAGGTAAAACGGCTGACCAGCCGCTTATGCGGCCGGCTTCGCCTGACGGCGCCAACTATAGCCCTTGCCGGCGTCGGCGTCACGCACCGCCGGCTGATAATGATGGGGAATGGCGGGAAGACGGTTTTCGGAAAGCCGCTTCAGCGCCGTGGCGTTGGTGACGGAAAAGCTGTCGATGCCGACGCGCAGCATCAGCGGCACCTGATCGATCAGCACGTCGCCGACGGCACGCAGCTCATTGATGTAGCCGAGGCGCTGGCGGAGCAGCGAGGCATGGCTGAAGGCGCGGCCGTCGTTGAAAGCCGGAAAGGCGACAGCGACAATTTCGAGGCGATCGAGATAGGGCTCCAGCCGGCGCACGTCGTCGGCCGGCTTGATCAGCACGCCGAGGCCGACATCGTTGCTTTCGTCGGCCCTGGCGATCAATTCGTCGAGACCGAGCAGCGGCTTCTGCTCCTCGGTCGCCTTCACCTCGTCGGTTTCGATCACCCAGGGATCGTTTTCGACAAAACCGGTTTCTCTCCAGATCTTCGTCATCATCCCCTCCTTATGCCGCTTCGGCGGCCGAGCCGTAGAGCGCGGTCTTGAAAGGCTGCGGTCCGACGCGGCGATAGGCGGCGAGGAAGTTCTCGGAATGATCGAGGCGCAGGCCGAGATAGGTGTCGACGATCGTCTCGATCGCGTCCGTCACCCGGTCCGGCTCGAAGCCGCGGCCGATGATTTCGCCGATCGAGGTATGTTCGTCGCCGGAGCCGCCGAGGGTGATCTGGTAGAGTTCGGCGCCCTTCTTCTCGACACCAAGCAGGCCGATATGGCCGACATGGTGATGGCCGCAGGCATTGATGCAGCCGGAGATCTTGATCTTCAGCTCACCGATCTCGGCCTGGCGTTCGGCATCGCCGAAGCGGCGGGAGATTTCCTGCGCCAGCGGAATGGAGCGCGCATTGGCGAGCGCACAGTAGTCCAGCCCAGGACAGGCAATGATATCGGTGATCAGGCCGGCATTGGCTTCGCCAAGATTGATGGCGACGAGGCCGCGATAGACGGCTTCGAGATCGGCAAGCGCCACATGCGGCAGGATGAGGTTCTGCTCATGGCTGACGCGGATTTCGTCGAAGGCATATTCCTCGGCAAGATCGGCGATCGCATCCATCTGCGCATCCGAGGCATCGCCCGGAATGCCGCCGATCGGCTTCAGCGAGATCGTCACCATGCCGTAATCGGGGTTCTTGTGCGGCTGCACGTTCTGCTGGACCCAGCGGGAGAAACCGGAATCGGCCTTCTTCCAGCGGGCGAGGTTTTCCCAGCCTTCGGCGCGCTGGGGCAGCTCAGGCGGCGCGAAATAGGCAGCGATCGACTGGACGTCCTTTTCCGGCAGCTTGAGCTCGGTATCCTTCAGAGCGGCGAATTCGGCTTCCACCTGGCGCGTCAGCTCCTCGGTGCCGGTTTCGTGCACCAGGATCTTGATGCGGGCCTTGTATTTGTTGTCGCGGCGGCCGTGCAGATTGTACACGCGCACGATGGCCGTGGTGTAGGAGAGCAAGTCTTCTTCAGGCAGGAAGTCGCGGATCAGCTTGGCGATCATCGGCGTACGGCCCTGGCCGCCGCCGACATAGACGGCAAAGCCGATCTCGCCCTTGTCGTTCGTCTTCACGTGCAGGCCGATATCATGGACCTGGATTGCGGCGCGGTCACGCTCGGCGCCGGTGACGGCGATCTTGAACTTGCGCGGCAGGAAGGAGAATTCCGGGTGGACCGACGACCACTGGCGCAGGATTTCAGCGTAAGGACGCGGATCGGCGATCTCATCGGCGGCAGCACCGGCGAAGTGATCGGCGGTGACGTTTCTGATGCAGTTGCCCGAGGTCTGCAGGGCATGCATTTCGACGCTCGCGAGGTCTGCCAGCGCATCTGGAATATCCGACAGCTTCGGCCAGTTGAACTGCAGGTTCTGGCGCGTGGTGAAGTGGCCATAGCCGCGGTCATAGGTCCGGGCGATATGGGCGAGCATGCGCAGCTGGCGCGAGCTCAGCGTGCCATAGGGAATGGCGATGCGCAGCATGTAGGCGTGGAGCTGCAGGTAGACGCCGTTCATCAGGCGCAGCGGCTTGAACGCGTCCTCGGCGAGCTCGCCGGAAAGGCGGCGCTGGACCTGATCGCGAAACTGCTCGACGCGCTCGGTAACAAAGGCATGGTCAAATTCGTCGTAACGGTACATCGTCTTCCTCAGACTGCAATGAATTCGGGATCGGCAGGAGCGTAGCCCGGGGCATATTCCATGGTCGGGCCCTGTGCGCGGATGCGCTCACGAAGGCGAAGCGGCCAGAGAATGCCGTTGGTTTCCTGAACGTCGACGACGGCGACGTCAACGACCTCGTTGTCGGCATAGGATTTCTTGCCGACCGCCTCCAGCGCCGCAACGGCCTCGGCATGACGGGCAACGAGCGCCTCCTGCAACGAGGTGGACCACTTGCCGTTCGCATCCAGCCAGACGGCAATGCCGTCCGTCAGCCGGTTGGCGGTCAGAACCTTGTCACCCATATTCAGCTCCTTGCAAGTTCCTCGAGCCGGGCGTTTGCGCGCACCAGTGGCTCGGACAGTTCGAAATTGGCGCCGGCGACCGCATCGCCGATGATGACCATAACAGGCCCTGTCAACTCGTCGCGGTGCTGCAGATCGGGCAGATCGGCGAGCGTGCCATGCAGCAGGCGGCGATCTGCGCGGCTGGCATTTTCGATGACGGCAACGGTGGTTTCGGCGGGGATGCCCGCCTGCATCAGCCGCTCGGCGACGGAGGCGGCAACCGTGCGGCCCATATAGACGGCGATCGTCGCGCCGGAAACGGCAAGGCTTGCCCAATCGGGCAGCACGTCGCCTGTGAGATCATGGCCGGTGGTGAAGACCAGCGAGGAGGCGACGCCGCGCAGCGTCAGCGGCAGCTCGAAATCGGCAGCGGCGGCGAAAGCCGAGGTGATGCCAGGCACGACCTCATAGGTGATACCGGCAGCACGCAGTGCGGCCATCTCTTCCCCTGCCCGGCCGTAGACCAGCGGATCGCCGGATTTCAGACGGACGACACGCTTGCCCTGGCGGCCGAGCTCGACCAGCAGGTCGTTGATTTCTTCCTGGGACTTCGAGTGGCAGCCCTTGCGCTTGCCGACAGAAAGCCGCTCGGCATCGCGGCGGCCCATATCGACGATCGCCTGCGGCACCAGCGCGTCATAGACGATGACGTCGGCTTCCATCATCACGCGCTGAGCGCGCAGCGTCAGCAGATCCTCGGCACCCGGACCGGCGCCGACCAGCCAGACGTGGCCGGCGACCTTGTCCATCGCGTGCAGCAGCCGGTCGGCGGCATGGCGGGCCTGCGGCAGGTTGCCGTTGGCGACCGCATCGGCAACGGCACCGGAAAAGAAGCGGCGCCAGAAGACCCGGCGGGAGACGCCTCTGGGAATCAGTTGTTCGACAGCCTTGCGGTAGCTCGTCGCCAGCCCGGCAAGGCGGCCGAGCGAGGGCGAAAGAAGCTGGTCGATCTGCGCGCGGATCATCTGCGCCAGAACCGGCCCTGCCCCTTCGGTGCCGATCGCAACGGCGACGGGCGCGCGGTTGACCAGCGCCGGCGTGAAGAAATCGCAGTAATCGGGCTGATCGACGGCATTGGCCGGAATTCTGGCAGCGCGGGCGGCATCGACGATGCTGCGGTCATCAGCTTCATTGCCGGTTGCGGCGAAAACGAGCGCTGAACCCTCGGCCTGTTCGGCTGAGAAGGCAGCGCGCACGGTCTCGATCCGGTTGGCGATCAGGAAAGCGTGGTAATCGGCTTCCGGCCGGTCGGCATAGGCGACAATCCGCGCCTTTGTGTTCAGCAGCAGCCGCACCTTGGCGAACGCTTCGTCACCATTGCCGAAGACAGCCGTCTTCTGGCCTTCCACGCGGAAGAAGGCGGGAAATACCGAAAGCTGTTCAGTCTTGGAAGGCATCATCAATCCACTTCGAGGTTGCCGGAATATGCCCTTGATCGACAAGGGATTGAAGGAACAGAAATTCGAAAGCCCAAGCAAGCAGGTATTCTTTTGCTCGTGCTGTCAGTGATTTGAGAAAAGTCACCCGTGCGGCCAAAAAGCCGCATATTCCCCAGCCCGCTTGCTGCGGTGCAGTATAAAGCCTGTGACAAAAGACGTCCACCGGTGCTTGACGCATTTCACTCGCGCCGCCAAGGCGATAGACTGAGGAAAACTGGAGTGTCCTCATGCCTGATAAGACCATTGCCTCCCGCCTGCTTCAGGTCATGGAAGACGATATCCTGCCGCTGACGGAGCGTGGCGTTTCGCTTGGCAACAAGGTGTTCGGTGCGGCGATCTTAAGGAAATCCGATCTTTCGCTCGTCGTCGCCGAGACCAATAACGAGCTGGAAAATCCGCTCTGGCACGGCGAAGTGCATACGCTGAAGCGTTTCTACGAGCTTGGCGACAAGCCGCCGACCAAGGATCTGATCTTCCTGTCGACGCACGAACCCTGCACCATGTGCATGTCGGCGATCACCTGGGCCGGCTTCGACAATTTCTACTATTTTTTCAGCCATGAGGATTCGCGCGACGCCTTCGCCATTCCGCACGACCTGAAGATCCTGAAGGAGGTCTTCGGGCTTGAACCCGGCGGCTACCGCAGGCAAAACGCCTTCTGGAACAGCTTTGCCATCGCCGATCTTGTCGAGACCGAAGAGGCTCAGCTGAAGACCGCGCTGAAGACGCAGACCGCCGGCATCAAGGCGCGCTACGACGCGCTGTCGTCCAGCTACCAATCGTCGAAGAGCGCCAACGATATTCCCCTGAATTGAGGGCCGCTGAACTGGCCCACCGAACTGAAGCCCGCTGAACCGAGGCAACATGGAACCTTCCAAAGACATTTCGCGGCTGATCGAGATCATGGCGGCGCTGCGCCATCCCGAAACCGGCTGCCCCTGGGACATCGTGCAGAACTTCGAGACGATCAAGCCCTATACGATCGAGGAGGCCTATGAGGTCTCCGATGCGATCGAGCGCGGCGATATGGACGATCTCTGCGACGAGCTGGGCGACCTGCTGCTGCAGGTGGTCTTTCACGCCCGCATGGCCGAGGAGGCCGGCGAATTTTCCTTCGGCGACGTGGTCAACGCCATCACCGCCAAGATGATCCGCCGCCACCCGCACGTCTTTGCCCGCTCGGCGGCGGATACACCGGACGCGGTGAAGATACAATGGGACGAGATCAAGCAGGCGGAGAAACGCGAGCGCGCCGAGCGGCGGTCACGGCGCGGCATCACCGAGGACTTCAACAGCGGCTTCCTCGGCTCCGTGCAGCGCAGCTTCCCGGCCTTGACGGAAGCCCTGAAGCTGCAGGAACGCGCAGCCAAGGTCGGCTTCGATTGGTCAGCGCCGGAGCCGATCCTCGACAAGATCGAGGAGGAGATCGGCGAATTGCGGGCAGCCCTTCGCGAAGGCGATCAGGCAAAGGTCAGCGACGAACTCGGCGACCTGATCTTCGCGGTCGTTAATATCGGCCGGCATGTCAAGGCGGATCCGGAACAGGCAGTGCGCGGTACGAATACGAAATTCCGTCGTCGGTTCAGCCATATAGAACAGGTTCTTGAAGCAGAAGGCGAGACGCTGAAAGACGCGACGCTGGAGCGGATGGAGGAAATCTGGCAGGCGGCGAAGGCGATCGAGCGGGCTGTGACGTCGGGGGCTGAGTGAGTTATCGCCTGTCCGGTTCGTGCAGATGGCTGCCCCTCACCCTAACCCTCTCCCCGTAAACGGGTAGAGGGGACGTGCCATACCAGAAATGCGCGGGAGCCGAGACATTGCGGCTTGTCCCTTCGCCCCGTTTACGGGGAGAAGGTGGCGGCAGCCGGATGAGGGGCTGGTCTCGCCGACCTTACCGCTCCCAATCTTCCTTTGAAGACTTCTGGCCATTGCCGATGCGGCGCTCGAGTTCGGTCGCCTCGGTTTCGGACAGGCGCAGATCGAGGGTGATCGTGCCGTCTTCATTGTCCTCACGGCCGTCGACGATCGCGTGATCGTAAAGCCAGGGCAGCAGCGCCAGCTTGTCGACCGGAAGGCGGATCGTCGCCACGGTCATTACGCCGGACAGCCTGCGGCTGATCTCTTCCATCAGCGTATCGACGCCCTCGCCGCTGACGGCGGAAACCGCCACCACGTTGCTGGCGCCGGCCGATTTCTGCACCATGGTGTCGTGCACCTCGGGCTCCAGCCGGTCGATCTTGTTCCAGACCTCGATCAGACGCTTTTCGGCTTCGGCCTCGTCGATGCCGAGATCGTTCAGGATGCGCATCACGTCGGAGCTCTGCGCCTGGTTGTCGGCATCGGACATATCGCGGACATGCAGGATGAGATCGGCTTCCAGCACCTCTTCCAGCGTCGCCCGGAAGGCGGCGACCAGATGGGTCGGCAGGTCGGAGATGAAGCCGACGGTGTCGGACAGGATGACGGTGCGGCCGTGCGGCAGTTTCATGCGCCGAAGCGTCGGGTCGAGCGTGGCAAAGAGCATGTCTTCAGCCAGCACGCCGGCGCCGGTGATACGGTTGAACAGCGTCGACTTGCCGGCATTGGTGTAGCCGACCAGCGCCACGATCGGATGCGGCACCTTGCGGCGCTTGGCGCGGTGGAGCTGGCGGGTGCGCACGACCTGCTCCAGCTCGCGTTCAAGCTTGATGATGCGGTCCTGCAGCATCCGCCGGTCGGCTTCGATCTGGGTTTCGCCGGGGCCGCCCATGAAGCCGCCGCCGCCGCGCTGGCGTTCAAGGTGGGTCCAGCTTCGCACCAGACGGCCCTTCTGATAATTCAGATGGGCGAGATCGACCTGCAGCGTGCCTTCCTTGGTGGAGGCGCGGCGGCCGAAGATTTCGAGGATGAGGCCCGTCCGGTCGATGACCTTGGCGTTCCATACCTTTTCGAGGTTGCGCTGCTGCACCGGCGTCAACGGATGATCGACGATGACGAGCCCGGAATCGCGCTCGTCGAGCAGCGCCTTGATCTCCTCGATCTTGCCGGTGCCGAGCAGTGTGGCCGGTCTCGGATCGTTGACCGGGACGATAGAGCCGTTGACGACATCGAGGTCGATCGCCTGGGCAAGGCCCGTCGCCTCTTCGAGCCGGCTTTCCGGTGTGCGGGTCGAGGCCGATTCGCCCTGGCCGCCGCGACTGCGCGATTTCAGAACCGGCACGACGACAGTCGCGCGCATGTCGTCCCTGTGCTTGGCGGCCTCAGGGATGATCGAATCGTTCTTGGTATCGCGTGTCGAAATGACGGCTGATCCTGTTAGGACGCTGCTTCTTCGCTCTCGAACATCTGCATGGGCTGGCCCGGCATGATCGTCGAGATCGCATGCTTATACACGAGCTGCGAATGGCCGTCACGGCGAAGAAGAACACAGAAATTGTCAAAAGACGTAACAACGCCCGTGAGTTTCACGCCGTTGATCAGAAAGATTGTCAGGGAAATCTTTTGCTTGCGAACAGTATTGAGAAATAAGTCCTGAAGATTCTGAGAACGTTCCGCCATCGCGCCGCTTCTTTCTTTATTGCCGACCTGATCTGGCCGGTAGAATATCAATCAACCTCACCATGCAAAGACCGGTGGCATCCTCATTCCACCTGTCCAGCAAATCTTGGTATCAAATCGCAATCTTTTCCGCAACGTCGAAAAAGGCCTCGCGGACTTTCTGCGAAACGCTGCCCGGATGGCCGTTGGCAATGGCCTGGCCATCGACGGAAACGACCGGAAAACAAATGCTTGTGGCTGCAGTGAGGAAGACCTCGCGGGCTGCGAGCATCTCCGAAACGGAGAAGTTCCGCTCGGCGATCGTCAACCCCAGCTTGGCTCCGACATCGATCAGAGTGGTGCGGGTAATGCCGCGCAGAATGCCGTGTTCGGCCGGGCGTGTGACCAGCGTTCCGTCCGGATCAACGATCCAGACATTGGTCGCCGCCCCTTCCTTCACCATGCCGTCGCCGTCGACATAGATCGCTTCCTGGGCGCCGGCCTCCTTGGCCTGCTGGCGGGCCATGGCATTCGGCAGCAGGCCGACGGACTTGATATCGACGCGGTCCCAGCGATTGTCGACAAGGGTGATAGCCTTGATGCCGTTGGCGTTCTTGGCGGCGATGATCCTGGCATCGGTGCTCTTGGCGGTGATCACGAGTGAGGGCGGCGTTCCCTCGGCCGGAAAGACGTGATCGCGGCGGGCGACGCCGCGTGTCACCTGCATGTAGAAAAGCCCGTTGCGGACATGGTTGCGGCGCAGCGTCTCGCGAATGACCTGCGTCAGCGCCGCCCGGCCCATCGGCCAGGCGATGCGCAACTCACTAAGCGAACGGTCGAGACGGTTCAGATGGCGCGTGAGGTCGACGATATAGCCGTGGCGCACTTCGCAGACCTCGTAGACGCCATCGGCAAACTGGTAGCCGCGATCCTCGATATGCACGCTGGCATCGGAATGCTTGACGTAACGGCCATTCACATAGGCAATTCTCGGCATGGGAAACCTGGTCTTCCGGGAAGCAATATAGGCGGCGGCGCGGGGTCGGCCGCGCCGGAAACGATCAGACGCCGAGCGACTTCAGCTTGCGGTGCAGCGCCGAACGCTCCATGCCGACGAATTCCGCGGTGCGCGAGATATTGCCGCCGAAGCGGTTGATCTGGGCGATCAGATAGTCCTTCTCGAACATCTCGCGGGCTTCGCGCAGCGGCAACGTCATGATGTGATAGTCGTTCTTGGCGGACACCTTCGGCAGCATGTCGCCGAGATCGGTCGGCAGCATGTCGGCGGTGATCGGCGCATCCGGGCCGTCGGTGCGGGCAAGGATCATCAGCCGCTCGATATTGTTGCGCAGCTGACGGATGTTGCCGGGCCAATCATGCGCCTGCAGCACGGCCATGGCGTCGTCGCCGATGCGGCGCGGACGGATGCCGGCCTGCTCGGAAATCTGGCGCATCAGCTGGTCGACAAGGAAGGGAATGTCCTCGCGCCGTTCGGCAAGTGCGGGCACACGCACCGGCACGACGGCAAGGCGATGGTAGAGATCCTCGCGGAACCAGCCCTCGGCGATGCGGCTCTCGAGATTATAGGCCGTCGAGGAGATGATGCGAACATCGACCTTGACACGCTTGGAACCGCCGACCCGCTCGAACTGCTGGTCGACCAGGACGCGGAGGATCTTGTTCTGCGTCTCGCGCGGCATTTCGCCGACTTCGTCGAGATAGAGGATGCCGCGATGGGCTTCCTCGAGCGCGCCGATCTTGCGCGCCTGGCCGGGCGTGCCCTCGGTGCCGAACAGCGCCACTTCCATGCGTTCGGGCGTGATGTTGGCGGCGTTGATCGCAACGAAGGGGCCGTTGGCGCGAGCCGACTTCTTGTGGATCATCCGCGCCACCAGCTCCTTGCCGGAGCCCGACGCGCCGAGGATCATGATGCGGCTGTTGGTCGGTGCAACCTTCTCGATCGTCTGGCGCAGCTGCGAAACGGCAACCGATGTGCCGATCAGCTCCAGCGCGTCCCCGGTGCGGCGCTTCAGATCTGAGACCTCGCGCTTCAGCTTCGAATTCTCCAGCGCGCGTTCGGCGATCAGGATCAGCCGGTCGGCCTTGAAGGGCTTTTCGATGAAATCGAAGGCGCCGCGCTTGATCGCCGAGACGGCGGTCTCGATGTTGCCATGGCCTGATATCATCACGACGGGCAATTCCGGATGGCGGGTCCTGATCTCGTCGAGCAGTGACAGACCATCGAGCTTGCTGCCCTGCATCCAGATATCGAGGAAGATCAGCCGCGGCACGCGATCGGAAATCGCCGCCAGTGCGCTGTCGCTGTCGTGGGCCGTGCGCGTCTCGTGCCCTTCATCCGAGAGAATGCCGGAAACGATCTCGCGAATATCGTGCTCATCGTCGACGACGAGAATATCAGAGGCCATAAACGCTTTCCTTGTCATTGGCTGCGGGGGCAGAAGACGTCGGATCCAGGCGTGGCAGATGCACGCGGATCATGGCTCCTCTTCCCCGGTCAAAATCGGCGGGCGCATCATGCAGCTCGAGCTGCCCGCCATGTTCCTCGATGATCTTCTTGACGATGGCGAGGCCGAGGCCGGTGCCCTTCTCGCGCATCGTCATATAGGGTTCCAGAATGCTGTGGCGGTTCTCCACCGGCAGGCCGCGGCCATTGTCGATCACGTCGACGGTGAAGCGGTCGCGGCCGGTATCGAGTGCGGCGCGGACGAGAATCTTGCGTTCGTCCCGCTCGTCGCTCGGAACGGCCTCGATCGATTCGACGGCATTCTTGATGAGATTTCCGAAGGCCTGGCCGAGCATGCGGCTGTCGAACAGGCCCTCCAGCGGCTGGTCGCCGAAATCCTGCTCGAAGGTGACGTGATGGTTGCCCATCTCACGCAGGAAGATCGCGTCGCGCAGGATATTGCGCAGGTCGCTCGGCTCCTTGGTCGGCTTCGGCATGCGGGCAAAGGCGGAGAATTCGTCGACCATGCGGCCGATATCGCCGACTTGGCGGATGATGGTATCCGTGCACTGGTCGAAGACGGTCCGGTCACCCGGGTCGATCTGCTTGCCGTAGCGGCGCTGGATGCGCTCGGCGGAAAGCTGGATCGGCGTCAGCGGGTTCTTGATCTCATGGGCGATGCGCCTTGCCACGTCGCCCCAGGCGGTCGAGCGCTGGGCGATGACGAGATCGGTGATGTCGTCGAGCGTGATCACGTAGGATTCGCTCATGTCGCGCACTTCCTCGCGGGTAACCTGCACGCTCAGCGTCCTCACCGTACCGCCGCGCACGAGGGCGATCTGCTTGCGGAAATCGCCGCGATAACGCACCGCCGCCTCGGTCAGCACGTGATCGACCTCTGGCGCGATGTCGACCAGCTGCTTTCCGAGCATCTCGTCGGCCGACAGCGACATCAGCGTTTCGGCCGAACTATTGACGATGGCGATGCGGCGGTCCTGCTCGACGCCGATGACGGCGGCGGTGACGCCCGACAGCACCGCCTCGATGAAGCGACGGCGGTCATCGACCTCGTCCTTGGCCTCGAGGATCTCGTCGCGCTGGGTGCGGATTTCCGAGATCATCTTGTTGAAGGTGCGCGAGAGATTGGCGACGTCGCCATCGACGGCATGCACCGGCACGACGATATCCATATTGCCCGATGCAACGCTGTCGGCGGCGGTGATCAGCAGGCGGATCGGCCGGACGATGCGGTCGGCGACGGCGATTGCGGTCCAGATCGCCGCCAGGAGCACGATCAGCGCGAAGCCGATATAGAGCACGGCAAAGGCGACCTGCAGCGAGAAGCGGTTGGCCTCCATCGAGCGGTATTCGGTGGCGTTCTCCTCCATCATCCGCATGGCGCCCATGACCTTGGGATCAACGGCGCGCACCGTATAGAGGAAGGTGCCCTGGATGGCGTCGAGCTTGATGATGGCGCCGACGAGATTGGTAACGCCGGGCGGGATCAGCGTCGGCTGGCCGGCGGCGGCCTTTTCCAATGCGTCCTGCGGAATGGCCGGCAGCGGCTTTTCGGTGGCGATATCGGCCTGGACGATCACCGAGCCGTCGCGCTCCACGAGGAAGGCGCCGAGCAGGCCGCGCCCCCTCGCCTGGCGGGTCATCAGGTCGGCAAAACCCGTCCTGTCGAGGCTGTAGAGCGCGCGGTTGCGCTCCAGGTCGTTGGCCATGGAGACCGTCTGCCCCTGCAGGTAGCTGGCATTCTCCATCATATAAGCCTGGCCGATATTGCGCGACGAGCTGACGATCGACTGGGTGCGCAGGGCAAACCAGCGGTCAAGACCGGCATTCAGCGTGATGCTGGCAAAGATGGCGACGAGGATCGCCGGCGTGATCGCCACGATCGAAAAGAGCACGACGATGCGGATATGCAGGCGGGCTGCCGCACGGCCGCGGGTGCGCGCCTTGAGCAGCCTTGCCACCTCGCGGCCGATCAAGGCGAGCAGCGTCAGGACAAAGAAGGAATTGACGATCACCGAGGTGATGACGACATGCGAGGTCGGGGCGATCGGCGTCAGACCGAGCAGCACGAACAACGTCGCCGTGGCGCAGAGAAGCGCGCCGCCGGCGAGCACGAGGCCGGGCACGGCAAAAAGGGCGCGGCGGTCGGTCACCGTCGTCACCGTCTCGCCCGCCGCCGCCGGCGATACCCCATCCTGCGTCATTCGGCCTCTCTTCAGGCGGCACCCGCCGCCCTCGCCATCCGATCGAAAACCAAGCAACGCCGGCTTAAAAAAGCCAGCGCCGTAACGACTCGATCGGGAGCGAATGTCCAAAACCCTTGCGTGACCTTTAAGCAACGCATTGTGGCGAAAATGCAACGCGTGTCGTCACATTGTCAAGCCGTGCTTCCCTCGGCGAGCCTTAATCTGACCCGTCGAGGGAAGTTGTTTCACCTGAAGCGCGTCGCAATCTTTCAGATCGCTCCTCGCGCTTTAGGTCTTTGTTTTTACGCATGTCGTTATCGCGCGACATGCTTTAGAAGCGACGTGGTCCTTCCGGTTTATTTCCGACGATCGTGTCGATCCGGTCCAGCACGTCAGACGTCATCTTCTCTCGGTGTGAGAGGGCTGCGAGATTGTCCTGCAGCTGGCTGGCGCGCGACGCTCCAAGAATGACGGTCGAGACGTTGCGGTTGGCGAGGCACCACAAAAGGGCGAGATGCGTGATCGATATCCCGATCTCGTCCGCCAGCTTTGCAAGCTCGCCGACTTGTTTGAGCTGGGCGCGGCCGGCATCGCTGGACCATTTTTCCTTCAGCCATTCATAGCCCGGCAGGTTCATACGGCTGTCGGCCGGCACGCCGTCATTGTATTTGCCGGTCAGGACGCCCGAGGCGAGCGGTGACCAGATCGTGGTGCCAAGGCCGATCAGGTCATACAGCGGCAGATAGTCAGACTCGACCTTCTGGCGTTCGAAGATGTTGTACTGCGGCTGCTCCATGGTCGGCGGCGTGATGCGCAGGTCGCGGGCAACGGCGTAGGCTTCCGTCAACTGCTGCGCCGACCATTCCGACGTGCCCCAATAGAGCACCTTGCCCTGGGCGACGAGATCGTGCATCGCCCGGACCGTTTCCTCGATCGGCGTGTCGATATCCGGGCGGTGGCAGAAGTAAAGGTCGAGGTAGTCGACCTGAAGCCGCTTGAGTGCTGCGTGGCAGGCGTCGGTCACATGCTTGCGCGACAGGCCGCGCTGCGTCGGCTTCTGGCCTCCCCAGAAGACCTTGCTGGAGACGACGAAGCTGTCACGACTCCAGCCGAGCCTGCTGAGCGCCTCGCCCATCACGATCTCGGATTTGCCGCTTTCATATCCTTCGGCATTGTCGAAGAAGTTCACCCCGTTGTCATAGGCAAGCTTCATGAGGTCGACGGCGTCGCCTCCATTGACCTGCTTGCCGAACGTCACCCATGAGCCGAAGGAGAACTCGCTCACTTTCAGGCCCGACTTTCCCAAACGTCGATATTCCATCATGCAACTCCCGCAAATTATGAATATGTACCGGCCTGTCACCGGGGTCGGCGTCGCCCGATTGATCGACGACCGATTCGCGTAATCTATGGCATGCGCAACGATATGCGAGGCTCAGCCCGCCAAGTTCACCGGCATAGAACAAGATGTCGCAGTTCCCGTCAGCCCCCGACCGTAAAGAAAATGGGCGCTCCACGACATCAGTCGGAGCGCCCGTGGCATGCGATCGACGACGTTTGCGGCGGAGGTCGACGGCAGCAACGGCAGAATGATGAGATTCGGAACGGATAGGCAACATGCGATTGGAATCTGCGACATTATCGACCGCTGATTGATCCTGTCGTCCACCGGATATCCACAGCTTATCCACAGGCACGGCGACGACGACCGCAGCAACTTCAATGACATTCGCCTGGCGTCAAATCACTCCTCACAAATGCTTATGTGACTGTTGAATGACACCGCATTTTTGTTTGTCTGCTTGGATATAAACCGCGACTTCGCTCAGATAGGCTCACCTCTCCTCCCGACCGTGGCGGCGGACGCCGGGAGGGGTGGGCGGTGGGCAACATGAGGGCCCGCCGCCTTCTTTTTTATCGCGCCCCCCGAACACGCTCAGGCGGTGCGGGAACTCCTGTAGACCGAGACGCCAAGTTCCCTGATCTTCTTGCGCAAGGTGTTGCGGTTGAGACCGAGAAGATCGGCCGCCTTGATCTGGTTCTTAACGGCCGTACGTCATCCGCTCGCGCCTCGACAAAAGCTGGTTCAATGCGGCCGGAGGCAGAAAAGCCCTCCATCCGCATTGACGTGCCGCGCCACGCGACGTGCAACTTGGCTTACTGTGCGTGTTGCTTGCGCATGGCCTCGGCGATTTGTGCCTTGACTGCGTCTATTCCGAAGCTTGCGCCCTTCTGCATCGGCGGAAATTCAATGGCAGTCTTCGCCAGCTCTTCAACTTTTTGCTGAACGAGGACGAAACGCCAGAATTCGAACTTGTACCATTCAAAGTATTCTTGTGAACCAACGTTACCCTTGAAAAAGGCCGTACGCTCGAACGGATCAAGGCGCAGGTTTACAACGGTCGGCACGTCCAATTTCACCGTGCTGCCTATCCAACCGTCCGGCTGCTCCATGAACGTGTATTTATAGTCATCAATCCGGGCCGCCCCGAGCACGCTTTCGGCGAAATACCAGATTTCATGACGGTTCGACGGGCCAGTTCCGGTGATCATGCTGGTCTGATCATAGCCGTCCAGGTGAACCTTGTAGGTCTGGCCATTGAGTTCCTTCCCCGCTTTCAACTCGACGGCGATATTGGTGCTTCCAGCGGCGGCCGCAAGGGTGGGGAACCAGTCGAGGCCGGACATCAGCCCATTGCAAATCGAACCGGTAGGAACGTGCCCCGGCCAGCGGACCATTGCGGGGGCGCGGAAGCCGCCTTCGTATGTCGTGCCTTTTCCGCCGAAAAATGGTGTCTGACCACCATCCGGCCAGGTGAAGTTTTCGGTGCCATTGTCAGTCGTGAACACGACGATCGTATTCTCATCGTCGCCCATTTCTTTCAGTTTCTGCATGGTATCGCCAACAATGTCGTCAAGCTGCGCCATCCCTGCTTCATGGATGGTCCAACCATTCGCGGAATTACGCATCTTCTCGTACTTTTCCGATAGATGAGTAACAATGTGCATCCGTGTCGGGTTGAGCCAAAGGAAGAACGGCTTGCCATCGGCCTTGGCCCTGTCGATAAACTTGAAGGAAAGATCGCGAATCTCGTCGTCGACCGTCTTCATCCTTTCCGGATAGAGCGTGCCAGCATCTTCAATCTTTTGTTTGCCGACCTTGCCCCATCGCGGCATTTCCGTGGGGTCATCGGTTTCCGTGGCCCAGGAATGGACCATGTTGCGCGGGCCGACTACGTTCAGCAGTTCCTGCGGATAGCCCGGATGCGCGGGGTCTTCCATCGCATCAAGATGATAAAGATAGCCGAAAAACTCATCGAAGCCATGAACCGTTGGCAGAAACTCGTTGAGATCGCCAAGATGGTTCTTGCCGAACTGTCCCGTGGCGTAGCCCAGAGACCTCAGCACGGTGGCAATGGTTGGCGCCGCAGCAGGAAGGCCGATGGGCGAGCCTGCCTGGCCAACCGTGGTCATGCCAGTTCGAACCGGAAGCTCGCCGGTGATGAAGTTCGCTCGCCCTGCGGTGCAGCTCGCCTCGGCGTAGTAGTCGGTAAAGAGCATCCCCTCTGCCGCAAGCCTGTCGAGATGTGGGGTACGACCGGCCATCATGCCGCGATTGTAAGCGCCGATATTCCAGATGCCGACATCATCGGCCATGATGACTACTATGTTGGGTTTTTTGCCCGTGGCTTGAGCCATTGCATTCCGGCTCATGGTGGTGCTCGCAGCCGTGCCAATCGCCGACATGGCGAGCAAAGATCCGCCGGTTAGCAAGATATCCCGCCTCGTTGGAGTCGCGTTCTCTGTCATGCCCATTTCTCCCTTTTTTGGTCAGGCGAAGCAAAGCTCAACACTGCAACGGATGCTGAATACGGTCCGACCGAGGTTCTCGAATGCTCTTGAGATAGCCGAGCGAAAGTGCATGCCGCGTTGAGAATAACAGGGCCTGTCGGCTTGCCTGGACGCGTACATAAGGCATAACAAATATAAGGAGAGCAAGTATCTTACGGTAACCTACAGGCGAAACCGCCGATAGGCAGGAACCAATGTCCGGGCGACAGTCGTCCAGAAACACCGATAGCGTGAAGGCGACATCGCCCATATCGGAAATCGGTAGCTTGGCTTGTCGGGGTCGCCCCCGACGCGGCGAACTCAGTCATGGCGCAGGCCCTGCGAGGCCCGCGCCTGACGCTGACTAGATTTGCGGCGGCCCAACCTTGACCGTCAGTTTGTCCAGCGTACCCGTGAACCGGAACGGCACCTGGTAGTCGCTGTCGTCGACAGGACTGCGGGTATCCACCCCCACGTCGAAGGACTCGTCGACCGTCACCAGAAACGGGATGGTATGCGGGATCGACTGCTCGGCCACCATCGTGCCATCGACGCTGAGCACACCCTTGCCGCCCTTCCCGTAACCGGGTCCCTCGTAGGTAAAGTCGAAGACGACGCTGTGTTTGCCTGCTGTCAGCGCGGTCTCGCCGGCCCACCGGAAGCGCTCCAGTCCAAGCAGGTTATAGGTGAAGACCGGCTTGCCCTTGAGGAGATAGAGGCCGTAGCCGCCGAAGCGGCCTCCAAGCGTCGCAAGCATTCCGTCTCCGCCGCCCTGCGGGACGTCGACTTCGGCGGTGATCGTGTAGGAGCGGGCCAGCGGATCGGGCGCCGAGGCCGGTGGCAGGCCCGAGAGTTCGCCTGAGTAGACGAACTCGGTTCGGCCAGCGGTGGCGCTTGGCCGCGGCGCGGTGGCACGCGAGATGACGGAGTTATCAAGCGGCAACACCTGGTATTTCGCGGCCTCCACGAGGAAGAGCTGCTGCATATCGCGCAGTTTGTCCGGCTCCTTGGCGGCGAGATCGTTGAACTGCGAGTAGTCCTCGGTCAGGTTGTAGAGTTCCCACTGATAGCCATCGACCACATCGGGCAGTTTGCCGAGTCCCATCAGCCAGGGCGCGGCGGGTGGGGTCGAGGAGGCGATCCAGCCCTCGTGGTAGATCGCGCGATTGCCGAACATCTCGAAATACTGTGTCGTGCGTGCAGAGGGGACGTCCTTGGCGCCCTTGGACCAGGTATAGGCCATGCTGACGCCTTCGATCGGCTTTTGGGCGATGCCGTTCACCGTGAGCGGCGCCTGGATGCCGGTGGCTTCGAGGATCGTCGGCACGATGTCGATCACATGGTGGAACTGGCTGCGGATGCCGCCCTTGTCGGTGATGTGACCCGGCCAAGACATCGCCATGCCCTGTCGGGTGCCGCCGAAGTGGGAGGCGACCTGCTTGGTCCATTTGAACGGCGTGTCGAAAGCCCAGGACCAGGCGACTGACATATGTGGCTCCGTCGTCGGGTCGCCCCAGGCGTCGTAGAATTTCAGCTGGTCGGCGACCGGCATGCTGATGGCCTGGATCGCGGCCAGGTCGAAGGCCGTGCCGATGGCCGTACCTTCGGCGCTGGTGCCGTTATCGCCCTCGATATATATGATCAGGGTATCGTCGAGCTTGCCCTGCTTGCGAACCTCATCGACCACCCGGCCGATCTCGAAGTCGGCATAGGCGACAAAGGCGGCGTAGACCTCCGCCTGACGGGCGAACATCTTCTTGTCGTCTGCCGATAGCGTATCCCATTTCGGAAGGTCATCCGGCCACGGCGTCAGCTGGGTATTCTCCGGAACCACGCCGAGCCGTTTCTGGTTGGCGAGAATCTCGTCCCGCATGGCGTTCCAGCCGCCATCGAACTTGCCTTTGAACTTCTCGATCCACTCCTTCGTCGGATGGTGCGGGGCATGGGTTGCGCCGGGAACATAGTACATGAAGAACGGCTTGTCCGGCGTCGCGGCATTCACCTTGCGCAGATAGTCGATGGCGTCATCGGCCATGCCGGTGACCAGATTGTAGTCGGGCTTGTCGAGCCACGGGTAGATCTGGTCGTGGTTGCGGAACAGCCAGGGCGTCCACTGGTTGGATTCGCCGCCCTGGAAGCCATAGAAATAGTCGAAGCCCATGCCGGAGGGCCACTGGTCGAACGGTCCCGAGGCGGATAGCGCGTAGGTCGGGGTATTGTGGTTCTTGCCGAGCCATGAGGTGGCATAACCGTGATCCCTGAGTATCGAACCGATCGTGCCGTTGTTCGGGCCAATAATCGCATCATAGCCGGGATAGCCGGTGGATTGCTCGGCGATCACCCCGAAGCCCGCCGAATGGTGGTTTCGCCCGGTGATGAGAGCGGCGCGCGTGGGCGAGCACAGCGCGGTGGAGTGGAACTGCGTGAAGCGCAGTCCATTGGCTGCGATCTGATCGAGCGTCGGTGTCGGGATGACGCCGCCGAAGGTGCTGGAGACGCCATAGCCGGCGTCGTCGGTCATGATCAGCAGTATATTCGGCGCGCCCTTCGGCGGCACCACCTTGGGTGGCCACCACGGAGTCGAGTCCTTGGCGTCCAGGTTGATGGTTCCGCCGAACGCCGGAGGTGCTGCCGGCAGCGACTGGCCGTTGATCGTCGACGTAGCGCTGGGTGAACCGGTTGCTCCGGTGAGATCCTGGGCGGCGGCGGGAAATGCTGAAAAACAACTGGCGGCGAGAACGGCTAGATAAACGCGCGTATTCATTGTTGATTGCTCCCTTTTGGACCCAAGGTAGAAAGGCAGAGCGAGCAATACTTTCCCGCTCTCAATGATGCTCGCATGCGCCGGCGAGAGTCAGATCGGCTGACATAGCCATCAGCTTAGCGATGACATTGCAGAGAGTGGCAGATTGCTACCAACGCGTCGCGTATATTACTGTAACCTACTATAAGAACTGCGGCTCCGAGGGGTAGTTATATAGGTGAATGGGCGGGGCACGCACCCGTACGTGAACGGCAATAACCTGCGGGAATGACAAAATGACATCCGACGTGCGCGCGACCGACGACGCGGGATTTTCAGGCCTGGTCTGGGTGGCCGGACGAACCTTCACCATGGGATCGAACGAGCATTATCCGGAGGAAGCGCCTGCTCATCCGGTAGCCGTCGACGGCTTCTGGATCGACGCCACCCCCGTCACCAACCGCCAGTTCGCTTCGTTCGTCAAAGCCACCGGACATGTGACCGTCGCCGAAAGGGCACCCCGTGCCGCCGACTATCCTGGCGCGCTTCCTAAAATGCTGCGAGCCGGATCTCTGGTGTTCACGCCGCCGAAAGCCATAGTCGGCCCCGACATTACCCAGTGGTGGTCGTTCAAGTTCGGCGCGGACTGGCGACACCCTTACGGCGGCCGCACCGACATCCGCGGCAAGCTCGATCATCCCGTCGTCCATGTCGCCTATAGCGACGCCATGGCCTATGCGCTCTGGGCGGAAAAAGATCTGCCGACCGAGGCAGAGTGGGAACTGGCGGCGTGCGGCGGCCTTGATGATGCGGAATTTGCCTGGGGCGACGAGTTGAACCCGGAAGGAAAGCTCATGGCCAACACTTGGCAGGGCACCTTCCCTACGCTGAGCACAAAGCCAGCCGGTGCGGACAGAACGTCCCCGGTCGGATCCTTTCCATCAAACGGCTACGGCATCTACGACATGATCGGCAATGTCTGGGAATGGACCTCTGACTTCTGGTCGACACGCCATCCCGAGCCTGCCAGCCATTCATGCTGCATCCCCAGCAATCCCCGCGGAGGCGACGCCGACGCCAGCTATGATCCGCGGCTGCCTGACATCAGGATCCCGCGGCGCGTGCTCAAGGGCGGATCCCACCTCTGCGCGCCGAACTACTGCAAGCGCTATCGTCCCGCCGCCAGACATGCAGAGCCTGAGGACACGTCCACAAGTCATGTCGGCTTCAGATGTGTCAAGCGCGTGTGAGGCGGCGTCATGGTCACATGTCGCGTCGGCGGAACAAAAGCCACCGATTGTGACAAGACCTTTCATGACATATCCTTCGTGGTCCGCAGGTTATGGGCGTACTCCCGTCGATTGCGGTTAGCAGCGGCAGCGCGAAACTGGAGTTCAAGCGTGTCGGACATGCTCTGAACGGCGAATTCCGCTTTCGTTCCCGTTCCTTACTGTAAACTACGTTGCTTCCGCCCTATTCCGGATCATCATGCACCACTTATAACGCGATGCGGCCGCCGGACTTGCAGAGGCCGCCTTGGAGGTAGGATGGATGGATTACGACACACGGTTCGCCAAGCGCATCTTTCCAGCCAGCGCCAAAACCATCGATACATTGGCCGCCCGTGACGATAACTTCCGTGAACTCTGTGCCGACTTCTCCGTTGCAGATGAATTGCGGAGAAAATGGGAAACATCCTCCGCCGCAGAGCGAAATGAGCGCCACGCGGAATTCGTCGAACTCGTGGAAACGCTGCGCAGCGAGATCGAAGCCGCTCTGGAAAGCGCCAGTGTGACCGTGATCAAGCTTCTCCCTCGCCGTTGAGGACCAGACTCCGGCATCAAAGACGGTTACTTCTTATCGGTCAGATAGATGGTCTTCCAATCGTCCTTCATGTTGACAACCGTCCACCCCTGAGCATGTGCTTCGTCCAGGCCCTTGTCGAGCTGGCCGATGCTGGACTTCCTGTCATAGGCAAATTCGCGCTCGGCGTCGGTGTGATGCACATAGAGGCAGAAGCGTGCACCAGGACCGCTACACGTCCATTGAAGCATCTGCAGGTCGCCGTCTGAATTGCCAAACGCAGCGATGGGTCGGCGGCCGATGAAAGTCTGGATGGCGATCGGTTTGGCATCCTTGTCGTCATAGAAAAACAGTTCGGGCTGCTTCACGAGGGCGGGCTTTCCGTCGCGCAGCTCGAACTGCAGCTTGCCGCTGCTGCCGATCACCTGTTCGGGTGGAATGCCATAGGTCTCGTCGGCGAAGGTGCGCATGAATTCGTTGCCGCCACCAGAGACGATGAAGGTCTTGAAGCCGTTGGCACGCAGATGGTCGAGAAGCTCCACCATCGGCTGATACGCCATCTCGGTGAACAGCTTGTCCGTCTTGGGGTTCCTGGCTGTAGCAAGCCATTCCTTGACGACCGTTGCGTATTCGTCGGTCGTCAGACCCGCCTGCGTCTCTCCGACGATTGCAAGCAGCGCCGGAGCGCCGCCCGCAAGCGCACTCTTCAGATCACCTTTCAATACGGATGCGAAAGGCTCCTTCGTCTTCCATTCCGGATGTTCGGGTGCGAGAACCTTGACCCGCTCCAGCGCGAAGAAAAGCTGGAAATAGAGCGGCTGCTCGGCCCAGAGCGTCCCATCATTGTCAAAGGTGGCGATGCGCTCTGCGGGCGGGACGAATTCCGGCGAGCCTTCCTTGGTCACCTTGGCGACGAAGTCGAGGATCGATTGTCTGGCCTTGCCATCGTTCCAGGATGGCAGCGTCTCCGCCGCCTGGACGATCGTGGCCGCGAAAAATGTGGTGCTGACCAACACCGCCGTGAGATAGGCCAGCTTTGGATTGGTGTTCATGATGAACCCTCTGTCGGAAACATGGACCGGCAGGCGAAGCGACGTTCGGCCCAGACCAACGCCCGTCCGCAACAATATTCGCTCCAAGAGGGCTTTGCGCGTATCATACTGTAGTATCTGTCAGTCCGAGGTAGCGGCAGCGGGCGACCACTCGTTCGGCCGTTGACCGGAAATCCGGCCCGCAACGCGGTCTCCAATGTGACTGTTGGAACGAACGCGGATCAACAGTGCATACTGTATGTTACTGGCGCGCTCGCGATACGCGCCATACCCTCCCCAAATAAAACGGTCCACATCACACGGAACCGGTGTCGACGATAACGACCACCAGGCGCCGTTCGCCTTCGACGGCAAGCTGAACAGCTTGAAAATAGAAACTTCAGCCGCAACCCTGAGGCAAGAGGGCCAGCGCAGAGCGGTCCGTCACCAGGGCGGCCCGTGCCGAAAGTGACGTTGACCTGGGCACGGGGATTCTGCGCCATGAACACAGCTCACCGACGCACACTTCTGACCCTGTTTGCGATCGCCGAGGGTGCGACGGGACTGGGGCTTATCGTGGCGCCGTCGATGCTCTTTGTTCTGCTGTTTGAGACAAGGCAGGTCGTTTCGGAGGCACCACTGATCTGGCGGATCTGCGGTGCGGCGCTGCTCGCTCTTGCCGCAGCAAGCTGGGGTGCGCGTGACGCCGAAGACAGGCAAGGCACCCTGGGGCTCCTCGTCGGAGTGACGCTCTACAATTGCCTGACCACGGCCGTCTTGACCTATTCCGCCCTCGTTCTGGAGATGATCGGCATCCTGTTGTGGCCCGCGATCCTCTATCACGCGGCGACTTCCCTGTGGTGCTTGCTCGCTATCTGGCGGGCGCGTTGGGCCGAGTCGTCGTGGCTCCTTGGGTGGTCATTTACGGCTTTGGCCGCTTTGGCCGCGGACTGCTACGAGGCGGCGAAGACGCGATCTCCGCTTCTGCGGTTCACTCGCCTGGCGTCCCCTTCCCTCGATCTGCGAAGCAGTCGAACGGGGCCACATACGGTGCCTTGATGGACGAGGATCAGTTTCTGCGCTAGGTTACAAAAGAGATAGTTAATAAAATCTCTGGTAGTCACGTACCTCAAGAGCGGGTGAGGAGCGAGTCGTGCAACATTTATTGCCATCGAGGCGCGACACTGCGCCGGATTCGACGCGACCACCTCCGACCCACGATGATGTTCGGGCTCAGCTCAAGCGAATCGTTACCAGCTCGCAATTTCCGCATATCGGTCGGAGTGCTGCATTTCTTATCTATGCCGTGGAGGAGACGCTTGCAGGCCGCGCAGATCGGATCAAGGGCTACTCTATCGCAGTCGAGGTTTTCAAGCGCTCCAACGGCTTCACGCAGGATGATCCGGTTGTGCGGATCGAGGCCGGAAGGCTCAGGCGGGTGCTCGAGCGCTATTATTTTACAGCGGGTCAACGCGATCCGATCCGAATAGACATTCCGAAAGGCGGTTACGTGCCGACCTTTGCCTGGAATAATCCGAGTGCTGACAATTTAGATGCTGAAGACCAAAGTCTGCCGTCGGAGCGCGCCTATTCCCTTTTTCCCGGCTTAAGACGGCATATGTGGGCAGTGGCCCTTGGGTTGATCGTGATCGTGGGCGGCGCTGCAGCCCTGGCTGGCTTGACCTCCATTCGATTTGGCTCGATCTGGCCCTTCCCGACTGCCGACATTACAGGATCTGATGGACCGACATTGGTGATCGCTCCATTTGCTAATCTCGGTGATGGTCCTCAGGCGGAACTCTATACGACAGGCCTCACCGAGGAACTCCTCACCGCCCTTCCCCGCTTCAAGGAGATCAAAGTCTTCGGTCGCGAGACATCCAGATCGTTGCCGCCAGAGGTGGAGACATCGCGGATTCGCGGAGAACTTGGCGCACGCTTCCTGCTGGCAGGCGGTGTTCGCGTCTCCGGAAGCCGAGTGCGTGTGACGGCACGTCTGCTCGACACGCAGACCGATGAGATCCTCTGGTCGCAGACCTACGACGACAACATCGGCGTCCGCGACCTGTTCACCATCCAGTCCGACGTCGCAAACAAGGTTGCGACCGCCGTGGCGCAGCCCTATGGCATCATGGCCCAGGCCGATGTCTCCAACCCGCCGCCTGATGATCTTGGCATCTACGGCTGCACGCTGAGCTTTTACACTTACCGTGCCGAGTTGAGCATCGAGCGGCACGAAGAGGTTCGAAACTGCCTCGAAAGCGCTGTCGCCCGCTATCCATCCTTTGCGACCACCTGGGCGATGTTGTCCATCCTCTATCTCGACGAGGATCGTTTCAGGTTCAATCGGAAGCCCATTTCGTCCGCGCCGATAGATCGCAGCTTTCAGGCCGCCCGCCGTGCCATTCAACTGGATCCCGGCAACACCCGCGCCCTTCAGGCGTTGATGACGGCGTTGTTTTTCAGCCAGCGGGTTCCGGAGGCACTTCAGATCGGCGAACGGGCACTGGCGACCAATCCGAACGACACCGAATTGCTAGGAGAGTTTGGTACCCGGGTGGCGATGAGCGGGGAATGGCAGCGCGGGGCAGCGCTGTTGGATCGTGCCATTGCTCTCAACCCTGCCGGCGGCGGCTACTATCGCGGAACGCGCGCACTTGCAGCCTACATGCTGCACGACGACAAGACCGCGGTCATCGAGATCAGGCAGGCGGACCTGCAGAAGTTCCCGCTATTCCATGCGGTGGCTGCCGTCATCTACGTCGACGCCGGAATGATCGAGGACGCCCGCAACGAGGCCTCGCGGTTCAACGAAATGAGACCCGACTTCATTCCGAGCATCGTGGCCGAACTCAAGGCGCGCAATTTCCAGCCACAGGATCGGGCACGGATGATTGCCGATCTGCGAACGGCCGGGCTTCCTGCGATGGACGAGGTGCAGGCGACGATGTCGCTGCCGATCGACGGTTCCAAGGCCCTTCAGCCGCGGTAGCGCTGCTGTCAGGACAACTAGCACAGAACATACCCGATGGTTACACGCGCACGCCGTCGTCTCCGTGTAGGCTGTGGTCGCTGATAATCGTTCTTTCATGGCCGAGACCCAGGGAGCGACCTCAGTCGTCCGACCAAACCATTTAGAAGGGATTCGTCGATGACCAAAGCACCGCAGCGAGCCTTGCACCCTGCCGTGGCGGCGGTGTCGTCCGCGGCACGCGGCTTGATGATCATCTTGGGATGTGGATCGGCCGCAAGCGCTGCCGACGCAGACGCCAAGAAGCTGGTGAAAACCATGTCCGACTACCTGGCCGCAGAAAAGGCGATCTCCTTTTCGTATGACACCAACCTGGAGGTGGTCACCGTCGACCATCAGAAGCTTCTGCTGGCAAGTTCCGGCAAGATCGAAATGGGCCGACCGGATAAACTCCGGGTTACCCGGTTTGGTGGGTTCGCCAACGTTGAGGTCACATTCGACGGCAAGACGCTCTCGCTGCTCGGCAAGAACGCCAACCTCTATGCCCTTGCAGAAGTCCCAGGCACCATAAATCACCTGATCGACGAATTGCGGGACAAGCTCCATAGACCCATACCGGGTGCCGATCTTCTGCTCCCGGATGCCTATGACGAGCTGATGCGCGACGTGGTCGACGTCAAGGACCTCGGCAGCGGTGTCATCGGCGGCGTCGAATGCGACCACCTTGCATTCCGCACCAAGGAAGTCGACTGGCAGATATGGATCGCTCAAGGCGAGCATCCGTATCCCTGTCGATATGTCATTACCGCAAGCCAGGTGGATCAAGGCCCACAATACAGCATCCAGATCAGTGACTGGAAGACAGGCACCGATGTCGTTGCCAACGATTTCGGTTTCAAAAACACCACGAACGCCAAGTCGACCTGACGAAGCTTGCCGATATTGACGAGCTTCCTGATCACTTTGCCATGGGAGGCACCAAATGACCGTCGTCAGAAAACTGAAACTCCTGCTGCTTGCTGCGGCGATCGGCGTGTCCGGCCTCGAACTTGGAAACGGACTTTCGATTCCGGGACTGAATGGCGTCTTCACGCCGGCAGAGGCCAGGATCGGCCGCCCGCTGACGCCGGTGAGTGTCGCTGGAGTTGCGCGCCGCACGGTCCGGCGTTGCGCCGTCGGCGTCTATTATTGCTAGAAAAACAGGCCCGGCGAACGCATTCGACAAGCGCCCAGCATGAGGGAAATCGGTGGGAAGCAAAAACAACACGGGAATAGGGTCGATAGTTGCCGGGTATGTTCGGTGGCTTCTGCTGTGCGCATTGATCGTCATTCTGCCTGGGTGCGGCGGTCATCCGAAGGATGTGATGACGCCTGTTGCAGACACGTCTCCGAAGTCGACCAAGGTCAACTTGCTGATCGCCACGACACGCAGCAGGTCTCCGGTGCCAGGAGAGATGTTCAACGGAGAACGGGCGCGGACCCCGGCATTCGCCGATATCACCGTGTCCATCCCACCGAACACGATCCGCAAGGAGGGAGAGGTCGCCTGGCCAAAGAGGCTTCCCTCCAATCCGGCGACAGATTTCGCGACTTTAAAGGCCGACGATCTCAATATCGATGAGGCCAAACGCTGGCTGAGCGCCAGCGTCCGCAAGAGCCCCGACCACAGTGTCCTGGTGTTCATCCATGGTTTCAACAACCGGTTCGAAGACTCCGTCGCTTCGCCCAGATCGTTCAGGACTCAGGTCTGCACAGCGCTCCCGTGCTGGTGACCTGGCCGTCGCGTGGCAGCCTTCTCGCCTACGGCTATGATCGGGAGAGCACGAACTATACGCGAAATGCTCTGGAGACACTCTTCCAGTATCTCGCAAAGGATCCGGAAGTGAAGGAGGTGTCCATCCTCGCTCATTCCATGGGGAACTGGCTGGCGTTGGAATCGCTGCGCCAGATGGCCATTCGTAACGGCCGACTGCCCGCCAAGTTCAAGAATGTCATGCTCGCGGCTCCGGACGTCGATGTCGACGTGTTCCGCCAGCAGATCGGCGACATGGGCAAACAGCATCCGCAGTTCACCTTGTTCGTATCCCGTGACGACCGTGCACTGGCGTTCTCGCGTCGGGTCTGGGGTGACGTATCCCGACTTGGAGCCATCGATCCCGAACAGGCGCCCTACAAGGCGGAGTTCGAGGCCAACAAGATCGTGGTGATCGATCTCACCAAGATCAAATCTGGCGATCGGATGAACCACGGCAAATTCGCGGAATCGCCGCAGATCGTTCAGCTCATCGGATCACGCATCTCGGAGGGGCAGACGCTCACCGACAGCAGGATTGGACTTGGCGACCAGATTCTGGTGGCGACAACCGGAACGGCGGCGGCAGCCGGGAACGTTGCTGGACTGATCCTTGCCGCTCCCGTCGCTGCTGTCGATCAGGACACGCGGGACAATTACGCCGGCCAGGTCAGTGGCCTGATGGGCACTGCCAAACCGCAGCCAGCAATGTTGAAAAACTGCGACGAGGTACGGCCAACGCCGAGCTGCAAGCCCTAACTCCGACATCGGCAGGACGAGCGCGGCAATGCCGCAGACAGACAGATATTACTGTAACATACTTATCCGCAGGCGGGTGTTGCGCCAGAGTTGAGCGGAGATCGATGATATGTTCGATTCGTCGGCGACCACGATGGAGACCGACAACGCAGGGGGAGTTTCATGACGGCTTTTCTTCTACGCGCGGCAGTCCTTTGCGCGGGTCTCGTAGCCTCCTCGCCCGCCTGGGCAGCCGATCCGACGCCGCTGACACCCGATGCCAAAGTGGTCGAGAGCCCGAGCGGTTGGACGTTCACCGTCGCGCCGTATTTCTGGATGGCGGGGATATCCGGAGACATTGCACAGTTCGGATTGCCGGAGGTTCATATCGACTCCGATTTCGACGACATCCTGCAGAACCTCGATTTCGCCTTCATGGCCGCGGGTGAAGCGCGGTACGACCGGTTCAGCATCTTCGGCGACATCATCTACACCAAGCTTGGCGCAGACGCGAATACGCCGCTTGGCATCCTCGCCGACAGCGTCGACGTCACCTCAAAGACCTTCGCCGGACTTCTCGGGGTCGGCTACTCGGTGCTGGAGGACCAGTCGGGACACCTCGATGTCGTCGGCGGCATCCGGGTGTGGTCGGTCGACACCAACATCTCCTTCAATGGCGGGATCCTCGGTGGCGTCGAGCAAGATGACAGCGCGACCTGGGTCGACGGTCTGGTGGGCGTCCGAGGCAACTACTTCTTCACGCCGGAGATCTATCTGACAGGATGGGGTCTCGTCGGCGCCGGCGGCGCGGATCTTGACTGGGATGTGGCGCTCGCGCTCGGCTACAAGTTCACCGACACGATCTCAGCCGTTGCGGGATACCGCGCACTCGGCGTCGACTACGACAACGACGGCTTCGTCTTCGACGTCGTCGAGCAGGGTCCGATCCTCGGCGTCGTCATCCACTTCTGAGAACGACGTCTGGGACAGCAGATCGAGTTTTGTACGGTGGAGACGTCAATGAAGCTCATGATTTTTCGGCTGATGCAGCTTACCGCGGCGCTGGTTCTGTCATCAGGTGCAGCCAACGCCCAGTCGAGCGAAGAACTCGCGAAGAAGCTGTCGAATCCGATCGCTTCGCTGATCAGCGTCCCGTTCCAGTTCAACTATGACCACGGCTACGGTCCCGAAGATGGTGACAAGGCAACGCTGAACATCCAGCCTGTCATTCCATTCTCTCTGAACGAGGACTGGAACCTCATATCGAGGACCATCCTCCCGGTCACATGGCAGAACGACATCGCCGGGCCATCAGGAACGCAGTTCGGTCTCGGCGACACGTTGCAGAGTTTCTTTCTCTCCCCTGCTAAACCGACGGAGACCGGTATCGTCTGGGGTGCCGGACCGGTGTTCCTCCTTCCCACCGCGACCGACGAGCTCCTCGGTGGCGGCAAATGGGGCGCTGGACCGACAGCAGTCGTTCTCAAACAGGACGGCCCCTGGACTTACGGCATTCTTGGGAACCACATCTGGTCGTTCGCTGGTCAAAGCGACCGGGAAGATGTGAGTTCGACGTTCCTCCAGCCGTTTATCTCCTACACGACCAAGGACGCCTGGACGTTCTCGCTGAATACGGAGTCCACCTATAACTGGGAAACGAACAATTGGTCGGTTCCAATCAACTTCGCAGTCGCCAAGCTGATCACCATCGATAAGCAGCCGATCAGCCTGACGGCAGGTATCCGCTATTGGGCAGACGCTCCGGAGAACGGCCCGGAAGGACTTGGCTTCCGGCTCGCGCTCACGTTCCTCTTTCCAAAGTGAATTCGCAGATCGACGATGCGCTCGGCCGAACGGTATTGCGTGGAACGCTGATGGATGAGGATCAGAGAGCGATCTTCTCAGACCTCACTGCAGCACCGTGCAAGCCCGAACAGGCTCAGGCGGTGCGGGAACTCCTGTAGACCGAGACGCCAAGTTCCCTGATCTTCTTGCGCAAGGTGTTGCGGTTGAGACCGAGAAGATCGGCCGCCTTGATCTGGTTGCCGCGCGTCGCCGTCAGGGCGGCGAGGATCAGCGGATATTCCATTTCGGTCAGCACACGATCATAGAGGCCGGGCGGCGGCAGATTGTCCCCGAAGCCTGCGAAATAGCTGCGCATGTTCTCCTCGACGGCTTGCGCGATCGTCATCGAGCCGCTGCGCATCGGCCCCTTGTCGATCGGGCTGTCGGGCACGTCGGAACGCAGTTCCGCGTCGATGATCTCACGGGTGATCACATCCTGTGGGTAAAGCGCCATCAGACGGCGGATGAGGTTTTCCAGCTCGCGGACGTTGCCCGGCCAGGCATAGGCCTTCATCAGTTCGAGCGCTTCCTGATCGAAACGCTTGGAGCCGAGACCTTCCTTTTCCGCCTGCTGGATGAAATGGCGCACCAGATCGGGGATGTCCTCGGCGCGGTCGCGCAGCGGCGGCAGGCGCAGCGGCACGACATTGAGGCGGTAATAGAGATCCTCGCGGAAGAGGCCCTGGTTGATCGCCTGCTTCAGGTCCTTATTGGTAGCGGCAACGATGCGCACATCGGTGCGGATCGGCGTGCGGCCACCAACGGTGGTGTATTCGCCCTGCTGCAGGACGCGTAAGAGCCGTGTCTGGGCGTCCATCGGCATGTCGCCGATCTCGTCGAGGAAGAGCGTGCCGCCTTCGGCCTGCTCGAAGCGGCCGGTCGAGCGCGTCTGCGCGCCGGTGAAGGCGCCCTTCTCATGGCCGAAGAGTTCGGATTCGATCAGGTCGCGCGGGATCGCCGCCATGTTGATTGCGACGAACGGGCCGTTGCGGCGCTTGCCGTAATCATGCAGCGCGCGGGCGACGAGTTCCTTGCCGGTGCCGGATTCGCCGGTGATCATCAGCGTCAGGTCCGTCTGCATCAGGCGGGCGAGCACGCGGTAGATTTCCTGCATCGCCGCCGACCGGCCAACGAGCGGCATGCCGTCCTGCATGTCGTCTTCAAGCTTGGCGGGCTTGCGCTTCGGCTCGGCCAGCGCACGGCCGATGATGCCGATCAGCTCGGTGAGATCGAAGGGCTTCGGCAGATAGTCGTAAGCGCCTTTCTCCGAGGCCTTGATGGCAGTCATGAAGGTGTTCTGGGCGCTCATGACGAGGACAGGCAGGTCGGGCCGCGCCTTCTTGATGCGCGGCAGCAGATCGAAGGCGTTCTCGTCGGGCATCACCACATCGGTGACGACCAGATCGCCCTCGCCTGCCGAAATCCAGCGCCAGAGGGTAGCGGCGTTGGAGGTGATGCGAACGTCATAACCGGCGCGGCTCAAAGCCTGGTTGAGCACGGTTCGGATGGCCGCATCATCATCTGCAACGAGGATCGTGGCTGTCATCGAGAAGGTCCTGTCGAGCTTGCTATAGAGGCGTCTTCGAGCGAGGCGTCCTTCGACGCCGGCATGAGAACGCGGAATGTCGTGCGGCTGTTCTGGCTATCGCATTCGATGATGCCGCCGTGATCGCCGATGATCTTGGCGACCAGCGCCAGGCCGAGGCCGCTGCCGTTCGGCTTGGTGGTGATGAAGGGATCGAAGAGGTGCGGCAACAGATCGAGGGGAACGCCGGGGCCGTTGTCGTGGACGCAGAATTCCAGCGGCAGCGAGATCTTTTCGCGCGTGCCGGCGACCGAAAGACGGATGCCGGGGCGATAGGCCGTCGTCAGCATGATCTCGCCGTCCGACCGATCGCCGACCGCTTCGGCGGCGTTCTTCACCAGATTGAGAAAGACCTGAACGAGCTGGTCGCGATTGGCATAGACGGCTGGCAGCGACGGGTCGTAACTCTCGGTGACCCGGATGTTGCGAGCAAAACCCGCCTTGGCGACGGCCTTCACATGATCGAGCACGGAATGGATGTTGACCGGCATGCGGTCGACAGGGCGTTCGTCGGAAAAGACTTCCATCCGGTCGACCAGCGAGACGATGCGATCGGTCTCGTCGCAGATCAGCCGGGTCAGCGCCCGATCGTCGTCGTCCGCAGATTGTTCGAGCAGCTGGGCGGCGCCGCGGATGCCGGAGAGCGGGTTCTTGATCTCGTGCGCCAGCATCGAGGCAAGGCCGGTCACCGAGCGGGCGGCGGCGCGATGCGTCAGCTGTCGGTCGATCTTGTCGGCCATCGAGCGTTCCTGAAAGACGATGACGACGGCGCCGGGCTCGCTGAGCACCGGGGCGACGTAGAGATCGACGAGCTTGTCCTGGCCGAGACGGGGCGAACTCAGGTCGACGCGATATTCGTTGACCGGCGCCTTGCGCTCGCGCACCTGGTCGATCAGGGCAAGCAGCGGGCTGCCGAAGGGAATGAAGGTCGAGATGCGGTAACGTGCCAGATGCGAGGCGCTGGCGCCGAAAAAGGCCTCCGCCTCCCAATTGGCGAAAACGACGAAGCCGGATTCGTCGACCATGATGACGGGGTTCTGGATGGCGTTCAGCACGGCCATGGCGACGGTCCCGCCAGCGTGATCGGGCGGAGATATCGTATCCTTCGTCATGCCGCCTCCCGGCTGTCGACAATACTTGCCGCAAGCGCATCGTAAAGGCGCGCGGCCACTTCGCGCGGATCGCGCGAGGTCATGATCGCCGCCTTTTCGCCGCCCAACAGAGCCGGCGCGAAACGCTGGAGATACCAGCCAAGATGCTTGCGGGCATGGCGGATCGCCACCGCCTCGCCGTAGAAATCCAGCATCATCCGATAATGCTCGACGGCGATCTCGGCGATATCCTGCGGTAGCGGCTCGGGCGCCCCTGATATTACACCGGCATGCCACGGCCTGCCCTGGCAGCCCCTGCCGATCATCACTGCATCGGCGCCGGAGCGGCACAATATTTCCTGTGCGTCGCCTGCGGTTTCGACATCGCCATTGGCGATCAGCGGAATGGAGATCACCTCGCGGACGGCGCGGATCGCATCCCAATCGGCGCGGCCTTCATAGAATTGCATGCGGGTGCGCCCATGAATGGTGACAAGCTGGATGCCGGCCGCCTCGGCGCGGTGCGCAATGTCAGGCGCGTTGATCGAATTCTCATCCCAGCCGAGGCGCATCTTCAGCGTCACAGGAATGTCGACGGCCTTGACCGTCGCCTCGATGAGACCGAGCGCGTGATCGGGATCGCGCATCAGCGCCGAGCCGGAATAACCGCCGATCACCTTCTTTGCCGGGCAACCCATGTTGATGTCGATGATATCGGCGCCGTGATCGGCGGCGATCTTGGCTGCCTCCGCCATCCAATGCGCCTCGCGCCCGGCAAGCTGCACCATATGCGGCCGGAAGCCCGCAGCCCTCAGCCGCGACCAGGATTCGGCCGTGTCATTGACCAGCTCGCGGCTCGCCACCATTTCGGTGACGACGAGGCCGGCGCCGAAGCGCCAGGCAAGCTCGCGGAAGGGCATATCCGTGACGCCGGACATCGGCGCCAGTACAACGCGGTTCCGCACGGACACGGGTCCGATTTGGAAAGGCGCTGCGAGGTCCTTGGAAATCAAATGATTATCTTTCGGGCACACAATAGAACTGCATTATTTTTAGCCACTATTCCCTGGCTTGCCAAGGGGGCTGGAACCGGAATTGATATTTTTCGGGCAGATGCTGGAAAAGGCCAAAGCAAGACGTTAGAGCACTCCGGTCAATTCCGCATAATTTAGGGGATTTATGCTGCAAATGCCTTCTAAGCAACCGATATCGGCTGGAATTGTCATTGTTGCCGCCGGCCGCGGCGAGCGCGCGGGATCATCCAAGGAAGGCCCGAAGCAATATCGCATGATCGGCGGCAAGCCGGTTATCGTGCATACGCTTGAAAACTTCATGACATGGGAAGCGGCAACTGAGATCGTCGTCGTCATCCATCCCGATGACGAGGCGCTGTTTGCGAGAGCCTTCCGCCACATCATCTCGGCAACGCCGATCGAAACGGTGCATGGGGGTGCGACCAGGCAGCAATCCGTGCTTGCAGGCCTCAGATACCTCAAGGACAAGCAAATCAGCCATGTGCTGATCCATGATGCCGTGCGCCCGTTCTTCGACCATGCGCTTCTCGATCGCATCGCCGAGAGCCTTGACGCCGGCGCGCAGGCGGTCCTGCCGGCGATCCCGGTCACCGATACGCTGAAACGCGCCGACAATGCCGGCACCGTGCTGACAACGGTTTCACGCGAGCATCTCTACGCGGCGCAGACACCGCAATCCTTCGCCTTCGAAACGATCCTCGAGGCGCATGAGAAGGCGGCCGCAAGCGGACGAAGCGATTTCACCGACGACGCCTCGATCGCCGAATGGCTGGGCATTCCGGTGACGATCGTCGAGGGCACGGCCGACAACGTCAAGCTGACGGTCAAGGACGATATCGCCATGGCAGACGACAAGCTGTCGGCTTCGCTGCTTCCAGACGTGCGCACCGGCAACGGCTACGACGTGCACCAGCTCGTGGCGGGCGATGGCGTGACACTCTGCGGCGTGTTCATTCCGCATGACCAGAAGCTGAAAGGTCACTCCGATGCCGACGTTGCGCTGCATGCGCTGACGGACGCGCTGCTCGCCACCTGCGGCGCCGGCGATATCGGCGATCATTTCCCGCCGTCCGACCCGCAGTGGAAGGGCGCGCCTTCGCGGATCTTCATCGAGCATGCCGCCCGGATCGTGCGCGAGCGCGGCGGCACGATCATGAATGCCGACGTCTCGCTGATCGCCGAGGCGCCCAAGGTCGGCCCGCATCGCGACGCCATGCGGGCGAAACTGTCGGACTATCTCGGCATCGATATCGAGCGTTGCTCGGTCAAGGCGACGACCAACGAGACGATCGGCTTCGTCGGCCGGCGCGAAGGCATCGCGGCGATCGCCACTGCGACCGTCGTCTATCGCGGAAGGAAATGATGAGCCTTTTTCCTCAGGATATCGTTTCGAAGGCGGAGACGATCATCCGTGACTTTACGGCTGCAGGGCTGATGGTCTCGACCGCCGAATCCTGCACCGGCGGACTGATTGCCGGGGCGTTGACGGAGATATCGGGTTCATCAGCCGTCGTCGACCGCGGCTTCGTCACCTATACGAATAGCGCAAAGATCGAGATGCTCGGTGTGCAGGCGGAAACGCTGCTGCGCTTCGGGGCGGTCTCCGAGGAAACGGCGCGGCAGATGGTGCATGGCGCCCTCTTCCGCTCACGCGCCGGGATCGCCGTTGCCGTCACGGGCATTGCCGGCCCCGGCGGCGGATCGGCGGAAAAGCCGGTCGGCCTGGTGCATCTTGCCGCCAAATCGCGTTCCGGCGCGCTCATCCATCGGAAAATGCTTTATGGCGATATCGGCCGCAGCGAGGTCCGGGTGGCGACGATCAGGACGGCGCTGGAGATGGTGCGCTCGCTCCTTGCTGCCTGACGCGGGTTCGCGCATCAAACCGGCGTGTAGATCCTGTTTGCCCTGGTCTCGAAGGCTTCGGTGAACATGCGGAAGGCGCGGTCGAACATCGAGCCCATCAGCGCGCCCAAGATACGGCTCTTGAACTCGTAGTCGATGAAGAAATCGACGGTGCAGCCGCCGGACGGGATCTCGGCGAAGTGCCAGCGATTGTCGAGATATTTGAACGGACCATCGATATATTTGACCTCGATGACGTGTTCGGCCCGGTTCAGCAGCACCTGCGTCGTGAAGGTCTCGCGGATCGCCTTATAGCCGACCGTCATGTCGGCGACGAGCAGGATCTTGCCGTCGCGCTCCTTGCGGCTTCGGATGGCCAGCGCTTCACAGAGCGGCAGGAATTCCGGATAGCGCTCGACATCGGCGACGAGGTCGAACATCTGCTCGGGGGTGTGCGGGACGGGACGGTGCGTTTCGAATTGCGGCATAAGCGGCAATTAATCGGGCCGGCCGAGAAGATCAAGAAGCTCGCGCATCTGGCGACGGGATTTTAGCTGAAGGACCGGCACGTCAGGGCCATGTGCGGCGATGCCGGCGACCAGGCGCGGCGCAAATTTCTCCTCGAAGGTCCAGATGAAGCGGAGGAATTCCCAATCGACCTTCTCGATGCAGCCCGGCGCCATTTCCGGTCGGGTACGGCCGATCCATTTCGCCCAACGGCTGATCGCGCCCCAGATGCAGAGAAGCCGGGGCATGCGGACCCAGACGACGAAATCGGTGCGCGGCAGCCGGATGTCCAAGGAAGACGGGTTCGTGCCGTCCATGATCCAACGTTCTTCGAGGATCCGGCTGGCGATGATATTTCTCTGCTCGACCCTGTCGCGCACCACCCAGCCGGGAAGCCAGAAAACATCGCGGTCGAGCGAAATATAGGAAAGCCCGAAACGCTTGGCGATCTTCAGCGACAGCGTCGATTTACCGCCGCCCGAGCAACCCATCACGAGGATGCGGCGGGCTGTACGGATATGCTCCGCAGCCTGTTCGAGATCGGCGATCTGCTGACGCGGCGGCAGCTCAGCTCTCTGATCCATCATGCAACCCCCTCGAGCCAGACATGCGTTTCGCCAGCACGAACTTAAGCGCCAAGAGCGGCGAACCGGTTAGCTGCTTTGCGCGATCTTATGACGATGGTGGAATTTGCAAGGCCGAATTCATGTAATGCAGCCTCGATCTTCGGGGCGGCACGCCTTTCGAAATTCCAGATATAGCCGACCATGTCGGACGTCAGCCGCTCCGGGCAGCCTTCGGGCATTTCAGGGCGGCTACGACCGAAATACCGAATCGCGCGCGCGATCGCTCCCAACAGGCAGGCCGTTCTTGGAAGCCTGAGCCAGATCACCAGATCCGCCCTCGGAAGACGCAGACGAAACGAGCCGAGGCCAGTTCCATCCATGATCCACCTCTCCTGCGCCACGACCTCCAATATCAGCCGATCGATGTCGCTGCGATCTCGCTTCCTCCAGCCAGGAAGCCAATAGAAATCGCGATCCATCGAGATATAGGGAAGATCGAGCGAGGTCGACAGCGCCCGTGCAAGCACGCTCTTTCCACCACCTGGGCAGCCAATCACCAGAATGCGTTTGGCATGCTGGAGCATTGCTCCGTCGACGGGCATGGCCGCAACTCCCATGAAAAACCGCTGTAAAAATCCCCGCGGCTCAGACTGCTGATAAAATCGGCCATTCCTCTTTCGTCATGCTCGGGCTTGTCCCGAGCATCTGCAACCGGCGCAGCAGATCCTCGGCACAAGGCCGAGGATGACGTCGAGTAAAGATCGAGGTTTGTCAACAAACTGAACCGCGGCGAAAATCGCCGCGGTTCAATCAAAAAGCAAGTGATGGATCTTATTCGGCTGCGATCAACAGCTTCTTCTCGCGCGCCGCTCTCAGCCGGGCAAAATCGTCGCCGGCATGGTGAGAAGAGCGGGTCAGCGGGCTGGAGGCGACCATCAGGAAGCCCTTGCTGTAGGCGACCGTCTCGTAGGATTTGAACTCGTCGGGCGTGACGAAGCTTTCGACCTTGTGGTGCTTGCGGGTCGGCTGCAGGTACTGGCCGATCGTCAGGAAGTCGACATCGGCTGTGCGCAGATCGTCCATCAGCTGAAGGACTTCGTTTCGCTCTTCGCCAAGACCGACCATGATGCCCGATTTGGTGAACATGGTGGGATCGAGTTCCTTCACCCGCTGCAGCAGACGGACGGAATGGAAGTATCGGGCGCCGGGGCGAACCGTCAGATAATTGCCGGGCACCGTTTCCATATTGTGATTGAATACGTCGGGTTTGGCGGCGACGACGCGTTCCAGCGCACCGGGTTTCTTCAGGAAGTCGGGTGTCAGGATCTCGATCGTCGTCAGCGGCGAGGCCGCACGGATTGCCCAGATCACCTTTTCGAAGTGTTCGGCGCCGCCGTCCTCCAGGTCGTCACGGTCGACCGAGGTGATGACGACGTGGGATAGGCCCATCTCCTTGACCGCCTTGGCGACATTCTCCGGCTCGGCCATGTCGAGCGCATTCGGCTTGCCGGTGGCGACGTTGCAGAAGGCGCAGGCGCGGGTACAGATCTCGCCCATGATCATGAAGGTCGCGTGCTTCTTGTCCCAGCACTCGCCGATATTCGGGCAGCCGGCCTCCTCGCAGACGGTGACGAGCTTGTGCTCCTTCACAATCGCACGGGTCTCGGCATAACCCTTGGAGGTCGGCGCCTTGACGCGAATCCAGTCCGGCTTGCGCATGACTTCCGTGTCCGGCCGATGCGCCTTCTCCGGATGCCGCACGCGCTTGGCGTCGGGATTGATCGTATCGAGGATGGTCACCATTGCAGTTTCAGCCTTCTACCGCCCCTATGCGGCAAATCTCATTCGGATCTAGCGCCGCACCAGCCGCGCAAGGAATATCAACAAGCAGGCGCCGAGGAAACCCGTCGCGAAATAGCCGAGCCGCCCGCCGACCACCTCGAGATGAAACTGCGCGAGGATGGCGCTTGCGACGACCGAGCCGACAATGCCGAGCACGATATCAGGAAAATCCCGTATCGCGCTTCCATCAGCTTGCCGGCGAGCCAGCCCGCAAGCCCGCCGATAATGATTGCCGAAATCCAGCCGACGCTTTCCATGCCTTCCCCTACCCTCAAGTTGGCCCTCAGTTACGCCTCAAGCGACCGCTCTTGCGATCAAAACCACAATGATGGCGCCGACGGTGGCGTGGATGATCTGCACGACCAGCGCGTTTTCAATGCCCAGCGAAATGCCGAGCGCGCTGAACAGATAGCCGCCGACGAAGGCGCCGATGATGCCGCTCAGCAGGCATCTTATCAGCCCGCCGCCACCGACGACCAGGCTTGCGAGGAAGCCTGCAACCAGGCCGATCAGCAAAAACACCAGCAATGCCTGCGTCTCCATAGACATGATGATTTCCTTTCTTGTTTTCCATCCCCCCGGAGTGGCTTTCCACTCCGGGGGGATGGCTTTGCCACCCCGTGATACAGGGCGGATTTGGAAATTATCAAGCGTTCAGCACGCGGCCGTAAGCATCGAGCACCGCTTCCTTCATCGATTCCGACACGGTCGGATGCGGGAAGATCGTGTGCATCAGCTCTTCCTCGGTCGTTTCGAGGTTCATCGCGACGACGAAGCCCTGAATGAGCTCGGTGACTTCGGCGCCGACCATATGGGCGCCGAGCAGTTCGCCGGTCTTCTTGTCGAAGATCACCTTCACCATGCCCTGGTCTTCGCCGAGCGCGATCGCCTTGCCGTTCGCTGCGAAGGAGAAGCGGCCGACGCGGATGTCGCGGCCGAGTTCCTTGGCCCTCGCTTCGGTGATGCCGACGGAGGCGACCTGCGGATTGCAATAGGTGCAGCCCGGGACCTTGCCCTTGTCGGTCGGATGGACATTGGGAAGGCCGGCGATCTTTTCGACGCAGACGACGCCCTCATGCTCTGCCTTGTGCGCCAGCATCGGCGGGCCGGCGACATCGCCGATCGCATAGATGCCGGCGATATTGGTCTTGCCGTAGCCATCGATGACGACGCAGCCGCGGTCGGTCTTGACGCCGAGCGCTTCGAGGCCGAGGTTTTCGATATTGCCCTGAACGCCGACGGCCGAAATCAACCGGTCGGCAGTGATCTGCTGCACCTTGCCATCGGCCGTCTCGACATGAGCGGTGACGCTGCCGGCACCCTTCTCAACCTTCGAAACCTTGGCGCTGGTGAAGATCTTGAGGCCACGCTTTTCAAGCTGCTTGCGGGCGATCGCCGTGATCTCGGCATCCTCGACCGGCATGATGGTCGGCATGACTTCGACGACCGTGACGTCGACGCCCATCGAGCGATAGAAGCTGGCGAATTCGATGCCGATCGCGCCCGAGCCCATGACGATCAGCGACTTCGGCAGAACATCCGGCTTCAGCGCCTCGAAATAGGTCCAGATCAGCTTGCCATCCGGCTCGATGCCGGGCAGCGCGCGCGGACGGGCGCCTGTGGCGATGATGATATGCTTGGCGGTATAGGTACCCTCGCCGCTCTTGACGTTCTTCGGCAGCGGGTGCTGCGGCTCGACGACGGGCTTCGACGACTTGCCGACGACGACCTCTCCGGGCTTGGTGATCTTTGCCTCGCCCCAGATGATGTCGATCTTGTTCTTCTTCATCAGGAAGCCGACGCCGGCATTCAGACGGGCGGAGACGGCGCGCGAGCGGCCGACGACGGCCTTGGCATCCGGCTTGACCGTGCCTTCGAGAACGAGGCCGAAATCCTTGAAGTGATTGGCGTGGTCGAGCACCTCGGCCGAGCGCAGCAGCGCCTTGGTCGGGATGCAGCCCCAGTTCAGGCAGATGCCGCCCATATGCTCGCGCTCGACGATCGCGGTCTTGAGGCCGAGCTGGCTGGCACGGATGGCAGCGACATAGCCGCCAGGACCCGAACCGATGATGATGACGTCGTAGGATTCAGCCATGTGTTTCCTGCCTTTGTTACGCTGCGCTGCGGGTCATGAGCACCCACGCATGTCTCTTGCTGTTTTCGAAGAGCGGCACGGCATCGGCGCGCGCAGCCTCCAGGAATCCGTTTCTTCCATAAAGCGACAAAGCCGCTTCGTTGTCGCTGGCGGTGATCAGGCTGACGGGCCGCCGATCGGCCCTTTCGATCTGATCGTCCAGCAGCCTGCGTCCGATGCCGATGCCGCGCAGATGGCGATAGACGCCGAGACTGCCGATGAACCAGCTTCCGACCACCGTCTTCTGCAAGACAAGCATCGGTGCGGTTGCCGGAATAGTCGCCTCGATATCGCCTATCCCCTCACCCAGCGCATGTCCGATCGCCACACCCGCGACCTCGCCATAGGCCTCGGCAATGACGGCATCCCGCCAGCCGCCGACAGCCTCCTCCTCGCCCATCTTCAGCCGGCCCTGCTCCAGCGGCGTGTCGCTCACGCCGTTTTCCACACCGGCAAACCAGAGCCAGGAGGCAAAACCGCGCGATGCGATATCCGCCAGAATCGCCAGCTCCGAGGCATCCCGCCGTGAGGCCTGCCGGAGGGCGATGAAGGAGGTCATGCTCAGATCCCCAGCATCATCCGCACGATCGATTCCAGCCCGCGTCCAAGCGCACGCGTATTCTCCGCATCGAGGTGAATGCCGTCGATCGGTGTGGTCTTGGCGACCGAATTGCCGTCGAAGAAGCCACAACCGAGTTCGTCGGCAAGATCACGATAAAGCGTTGCAAGCTTTGCCGATTCCTCGATGCCGCCGGGAAACGATGCGGCGAAGGGCACATTGCCCGTCGCGCGGATCGCCGGCGGCGCCACGATCAAAATCTCCGGCCCATCGAATTCGAAGGGCCAGGCATGATTGCGGATCAGCCGCACGAGCCGGCTGATGCCCTGGCATGCGGCAAAGGCCGAGCCTGCCACGACCGGCTTCATGTCATTGGTGCCGAGCAGAAGGATGACGAGGTCGAGCGGTGCATGCGTTTGCAGGATCGTCGGCAGGATGCGCGCACCGTTGCGGTCGCAATCGGCGAGATGGTCGTCGAAAGCGGTGGTGCGACCGTTCAAGCCTTCGGCGATGATACGCGCGTCACCGCCGAGCGCTGCCTGAAGCACGCTCGGCCAGCGATTCTTGTAATCATGACGGCCGATCGTCTCGGCGTCATAACCCCAGGTCAGCGAGTCACCATAGCAAAGAACGGTCTTGGTCATTTCCGCCTCCGCGACGCTATCAGACAAGCATGCCCATCGGGTTCTCGATGTAGCCCTTGAAGGCCTGGAGCAGCTCGGCGCCGAGCGCGCCATCGACGCAGCGATGGTCGGTCGAGAGCGTGACTGACATCACGGTGGCAATCGCCATTTCGCCCTTCTTGACGACGACCCGCTGTTCGCCGGCGCCGACCGCGAGGATCGTCGCATGCGGCGGATTGACGACGGCTGCGAAGTTCTTCACGCCCATCATGCCCATGTTCGAGACCGAACTGGTGCCGCCCTGATATTCCTCAGGCTTCAGCTTGCGGTCCTTGGCCCGCTTGCCGAGATCGCGCATCTCGTTGGAGATCGTCGACAGGGTCTTTTCCTCGGCCTTGCGGATGATCGGGGTGATCAGGCCGCCGGGGATCGAGACAGCAACGCCGACATCGGCGTGCTTGTGCTTGACCATGTTGCTGTCGGTCCAGGAGACATTGGCATCCGGAACGTCGCGCAGCGACAGCGCCATGGCCTTGATGACCATGTCGTTGACCGAGAGCTTGTAGGCCGGAGCGTTGTCCTTGCGCGGAGCCGCATCGTTCAGCTGGGCGCGCAGCGCCAGCAACGCATCGAGCTCGCAATCGACGCTGACGTAGAAATGCGGGATCGTCTGCTTGGATTCGACCAGGCGCCTGGCGATCGTCTTGCGCATACCGTCATGCGGCACGAGCTCGTAAGAGCCCGGCTCGAAAAGCTTGAGCACGGCTTCCTCGGACGCGCCCTTCGGTGCGGCAGCGGCCGGAGCCTGCGCGGCGGCAGCGGGTGCGGGCGCCGCAGCAGCCTTGGCGCCGCCACCGGCAACGGCGGCCTCGATGTCGCTCTTGACGACGCGGCCGTGCGGGCCGGAGCCTGCGACTGCCGAAAGATCGATACCGGCTTCCTTGGCCAGCCTGCGGGCAAGCGGCGAAGAGAAGGCGCGGCTGCCATCAGATGAAGCTGAGGCGGTTGCGGCTACAGGTGCCGCAGCCGGAGTAGACTGGGCCGGAGCCGGTGCAGCTTCGGCCTTCGGCGCCGCTGCGCCGTCAGCTTTCGGTGCCGGAGCGGCCGAACCCGCACTGCTTGCGGCAGCGGAGACATCCTCGCCATCGGCGGCAAGAACCGCAATCAGCGCATTAACCTTGACGCCTTCGGTGCCGGCGGCAACGACGAGCTTGGCGACCGTGCCTTCATCGACGGCTTCGACTTCCATCGTCGCCTTGTCGGTCTCGATCTCGGCGATCACATCGCCGGACTTGACCTTGTCGCCTTCCTTGACCAGCCATTTGGAAAGATTGCCTTCCTCCATGGTCGGAGAGAGGGCGGGCATCGTGATATTGATCGGCATCGAAACACCCTCCCCTTATTTGTAGCAAACAGCCTTCACCGCATCGACCACTTCGCCGACGTTCGGAAGGGCGAGCTTTTCGAGATTGGCGGCGTAAGGCATCGGAACGTCCTTGCCTGCGATCGTCAGGATCGGCGCATCGAGATAGTCGAAAGCCTGCTGCATGACGCGGGTGGCGATTTCAGTGCCGACGGAGGATTGCGGATACCCTTCCTCGACGGTCACCAGGCGACCGGTCTTCTTCACCGATTCGATGACAGTCGGCAGGTCCATCGGGCGGATGGTGCGAAGGTCGATCAGTTCGACGTCGATGCCGATCTTCTCGAGTTCGGCGACCGCCTTGGTCGCATAGCTCATGCCGATGCCGAAGGAGACCACGGTGACGTCCTTGCCCGGACGATGGATGCGGGCCTTGCCGATCGGGAGAACGAAATTATCGAGCTTCGGCACATCGAAGTGCTGGCCGTAGAGAATTTCGTTTTCGAGGAAGATGACCGGGTTCGGATCGCGGATAGCAGCCTTCAGCAGGCCCTTGGCGTCGGATGCCGTATAGGGCATGACGACCTTCAGGCCGGGAATGGCGCTGTACCAGGCTGCATAATCCTGGCTGTGCTGGGCGCCGACGCGGGCCGCTGCACCATTCGGGCCGCGGAAGACGATCGGAGCACCCATCTGGCCGCCGGACATATAAAGCGTCTTGGCAGCGGAGTTGATGATCTGGTCGATCGCCTGCATGGCGAAGTTGAAGGTCATGAATTCGACGATCGGGCGAAGGCCGGCCATGGCGGCACCGACGCCGACGCCGGCAAAGCCATGCTCGGTAATCGGCGTATCGACGACGCGGCGGGGGCCGAATTCCTGCAGCAGCCCCTGCGTGACCTTGTAGGCGCCCTGATATTCGGCGACTTCCTCACCCATGACGAAGACGTTTTCGTCGGCGCGCATTTCCTCGGCCATGGCGTCGCGGAGCGCTTCGCGCACGGTCGTCGACACCATTTCGGTGCCGGCCGGGATTTCGGGGTCGTTCGGAACGACGGCCTTCGGCTCGGCCGGAAGCGGTGCGGAGGCAGAACCGGTGTTGGTCGGCTTCTCTTCCTGGGCAACTTCCGGAGCTGGTGCGGCGGCCGGCTTGGCGACGGAAAGATCCGAGGCCGATTCGCCGTCCTGCAGCAGCACGGCGATCTTGGTGTTGACCTTGACGCCTTCGGTGCCGGCATCGACGAGCAGCTTGCCGATGACGCCTTCGTCGACGGCTTCGACTTCCATCGTCGCCTTGTCGGTTTCGATTTCGGCGATCACATCGCCTGAGGTGACCTTGTCACCTTCCTGTTTCAGCCATTTGGACAGTGTGCCTTCTTCCATGGTCGGAGAGAGGGCGGGCATGAGGATATCGATAGGCATGGGTTCCCTCCCCGATTAGAGCAGAATGTCGGTATAGAGCTCGGATGCATCCGGCTCCGGATCGGCCTGGGCGAAGTCGGCGCTGTCGGCGACGATGTCGCGAACATCCTTGTCGATCGCCTTCAGATCGTCTTCGGAAGCCCAGCCCTTTTCGACGAGGCGTGCCTTCACCTGTTCGATCGGATCCTGCTCGGAGCGCATCTTCTGCACTTCCTCCTTGGAGCGATACTTCGCCGGATCGGACATCGAGTGACCGCGATAACGATAGGTCAGCATTTCGAGGATGATCGGGCCTTTGCCGGAGCGGCAATGTTCGAGCGCCTCGTCGGCCGCCGCCTTGACGGCGCGAACGTCCATGCCGTCGACCTGAATGCCCGGGATGCCGAAGCCGGATCCGCGAAGCGAGTAGTTCGACTGCGCGGTGGCGCGGGCGGTCGAGGTACCCATGGCATAACGGTTGTTCTCGACGATATAGACGATCGGCAGCTTCCAGAGAGCAGCCATGTTGAAGCTCTCGTAGACCTGGCCCTGGTTGGCAGCGCCGTCGCCGAAATAGGCGATGGAGACATTGTCATTGCCGCGGTAGCGGTTTGCAAAGGCAAGACCCGTTCCGAGCGAGACCTGGGCGCCGACAATACCGTGACCGCCGTAGAAATGCTTCTCCTTCGAGAACATGTGCATCGAGCCGCCCTTGCCGTGGGAATAGCCGCTGCGACGTCCGGTCAGTTCCGCCATGACGCCACGCGCTTCCATGCCGGTTGCCAGCATATGGCCGTGGTCGCGATAGGCGGTGATGACCTGGTCGCCTTCCTTCTGCGCCATCTGCATGCCGACGACGACAGCTTCCTGACCGATGTAGAGGTGACAAAAGCCGCCGATGAAGCCCATGCCGTAAAGCTGACCGGCCTTCTCCTCGAAGCGGCGGATCAGCAGCATCTCGCGATAGGCCTTCAGCTCTTCATTGCGATCGAAGTCGGCTACCGGGCCTCCATTCGATGCTTTGGCTGCCGGTTTTGCTGCAGTTTTGCGGCTGGAAACGGTCGCGGTCTTTCGCGGCGCCATTCAACCCTCCCTATGGGTTTGTCGTTTCTTGGTGGCGCGTACCATAGGGAAGAAAATTGACCACAGCAATGCCATAATTGCATGGCTCGTATTCGGTCCTAAATTATTGGAAAAACTACGAAAATTCCAATTAACCTGTTTCCGGTTAATTGGAATAGTGGTTGAATACGACGATCTCGTCCGCGCGCGACATGTTGAGCTGATAACGCGCTTTTTCGTCCAACATGTCCTTGTCGAGCGACCCGTCACTCAAGAGCGCGACCTGATTTTCCAGATGTTCGCGCTTCGCCTTCAAGATCGCAAGCTCTTTTTCACGCGCGACACGCTGATGCTCGAACGTCTCCGTCGCGCGCAGGCCGTAATCGCCATGAATGCAATGATAACCGAAATAGGAGAGGAAGGCGACCGTCATGGCCGGAATGACGAAGCGACCGATCTTTCTCTTCTTATGATGCTTTGTCCACATACACGCATGCTCTTGAACGCATTACCAATTCGTTCAATCTAACGCGCAGAGATTAACCGTTCGTTGACTCTAAAAAACGGGCAACAAAAAACCCGCGCCGGGAGGCGCGGGTCAAGCCATTGGAAATCAGATCCGATCAGCCGCGAATGATCGAGCGGCCGGCATACTGGGCCTGCGGGCCGAGGCCCTCTTCGATGCGGATCAGCTGATTGTACTTGGCAAGACGGTCGGAACGCGACAGCGAGCCGGTCTTGATCTGACCGCAGTTGGTGGCGACCGCGAGATCGGCGATGGTCGAATCTTCGGTCTCGCCGGAGCGGTGGGACATGACGGCGGTATAGGCCGCCTTGTGCGCCGTGTTGACGGCATCGAGCGTCTCCGTCAGCGTGCCGATCTGGTTGACCTTGACGAGGATCGAGTTGGCGACGCCCATGCGGATGCCGTCGCGAAGACGGGCGGAGTTGGTGACGAAGAGATCGTCGCCGACGAGCTGGGTCTTCTTGCCGGCCAGGTCGGTCAACGTTTTCCAGCCATCCCAGTCGTCTTCGGCCATGCCGTCCTCGATCGAGATGATCGGATACTTGGCGGCGAGCTCGGCCAGGTATTCGGCCATGGCGCCCGATTCCAGCGTGCGGCCTTCACCTTCGAGTACGTATTTGCCGTCCTTGAAGAATTCCGTCGAGGCGCAGTCGAGGCCGAGGCACATGTCGTCGCCCGGCTTGTAGCCGGCTTTCTCGATCGACTTCATGATGAAGTCGAGGGCCTCGGGCGCGCTCTTCAGGCCCGGTGCGAAACCGCCTTCGTCGCCGACATTGGTGTTATGGCCCTGCGCGGCAAGTTCCTTGCGCAGCGTATGGAAGACTTCCGAACCCATGCGCACGGCTTCGGCGATCGAATCGGCGCCGACCGGCAGAATCATGAATTCCTGGAAATCGATCGGGTTGTCGGCATGAGCACCACCATTGATGATGTTCATCATCGGCACCGGCAGAAGGCTGGCGGAAGCGCCGCCGACATAACGGTAGAGCGGCAGGCCGGACGCCTGGGCCGCAGCCTTGGCAACGGCGAGCGATACGCCGAGGATGGCGTTGGCACCGAGGCGCGACTTGTTCGGCGTGCCGTCCAGCTCGATCATGATGTTGTCGATCTGGATCTGGTTTTCGGCGTCGATGCCGCCGATCGCGTCGAAGATCTCGGTGTTGGCGGCTTCGACCGCCTTTTCGACACCCTTGCCGAGGTAGCGCTTGCCGCCGTCACGCAGTTCGACCGCTTCATGCGCGCCCGTCGAGGCGCCCGAGGGAACGGCCGCGCGGCCCATGCTGCCATCTTCGAGATAGACATCGACTTCGACGGTGGGATTGCCACGGCTATCGAGAATCTCGCGGGCGATGATATCGGTGATTGCAGTCATGGGTTCTTCCTGCTCGGTGGGTGATAAATGGTTCGAAACCTGTCTTAGTCGAAGGCGTGCAAATTACAATGCTGCAATAGCCTTCGGACCAGCGTTCGGATGTGGCCTATAGCACGATCATGTCAGACTGTTGAACGTCAAGCTGAACCTTAGGCCTTGGCGACCGCATCGAAGGCAAGCAGCTTTTCGAGAAGCCGCGGCATGTCCTTGAGATAGACCATGTTCGGGCCGTCGGAAGGGGCATTGTCGGGGTCCTGATGGGTTTCGACGAAGACACCAGCAATACCGGCAGCCACAGCGGCGCGCGCCAGGGTTTCCACGAATTCCCGCTGACCGCCGGAGGATTCGCCCTGGCCGCCCGGCTGCGCCACGGAATGGGTCGCATCGAAGATAACGGGCGCGCCCATCGCCGCCATGATCGGCAGCGAGCGCATGTCGGAAACCAGCGTATTGTAGCCGAATGAGGCGCCGCGCTCGCACAGCAGCACGTTCGGATTGCCGCTGGCATTGAGCTTCTTCAGGACGTTCCTCATATCCCAGGGAGCGAGGAACTGGCCCTTCTTGACATTGACGACGCGGCCGGTCTTGGCGGCGGCGATAAGAAGGTCGGTCTGGCGGCAGAGGAAGGCCGGGATCTGCAGGACGTCGACGATCTTTGCCACCTCCTCGCATTGCTCGGCGGTATGAACATCGGTCAGGACGGGAAAGCCGAATTCCTTCTTGAGGTCGGCAAAGACCTCCATGCCCTTCTCGATCCCGATACCGCGTTCAGCCGACAGCGAGGTCCGGTTCGCCTTGTCGAAGGAGCTCTTGTAGACGAGGCCGATGCCGAGCTTTCCGCAAAGCTCTTTCAGCGTGCCGGCAACCATGAAGGCGTGGTCGCGGCTCTCCATCTGGCAGGGACCGGCAATCAGCGACAGGCGGCCGGTATTGGAAAAAGTGACCTGGCCTTGGCCTTCGCCGATCCTGACTTCGGAATTCGTATCAGTGCTCATCGTGTTTCCTCGAAGGCGAAGAGCGTGCCCTGCCCGGGCGCGGGCTTCACCAGAATGCGATTGTTCTTGCGCGTGTATGTCACCCCGTTAGCAGCCAAATGCGCTTCTGTCACGGCAAGATCGGCGACAGTGAAGAGGATTGCCCGGCCGCGCAGGCCGCGATCTGCGGATGAGCCGGCGATGTCGAAATAGGCCTCCAGCCCTTCCGGCGTCATCAGGCTGATTTTCGCATTCGATGCTGCGATATTGACGCCGAACCCGGTCTTCTCGACTGCCGATTGCGCCACGGCAAGGCTGACGAAGGCAGCGAAGGCGGCCGGCTCCGGCGTGCAAAGCGCGATCTCGATTAGGCCGGTGACGCCATTGGCATGCGTCTCCAGCGCGGCGCGGTCAGCCGGCAGCGTGACGCGCTCGACGGTGAAGAGCAGGAGATCAGGCGCGCGCAGGTCGCCGGCGAAAGCCAGCTTGAAGCCGGCAATCGTCTCGGAACCGTCCGGCATCGTCATCGGCCGGGTGAACTGCAGCATCTCGCCGGCGCTCGATCCGTTGCCGACGAAATTCTGATGATCGATGCCGGCATCCTTGCTGCCGAAAGCCAGCCCCGAAAGCCCCTCCTCGCCGCAGCGGAAGCGGAAGGCCTGGTTGCGGGCGGTGAAGACATTGCCTTGCCGCGCTGATGCCTCGCTCTCCTCGACGCTCGCAATCCCGAGCGGCTCCAGATAAGTCTTGTCGGCAAAGAAGACGCAGGCATTCTCCGTTCCGAAGGGATGGCGCGCATCGGCGGCAACGGTGAAGCCGAGCTTGCCGAGCCTCTCGCGCGCCAGATCGATATTGACGACCGGCAGCACGACATGATCCAGCGGGTGCGGTTTGGCGGAGTGCTCGTTCATGATATCCCCTCTCCTAACACGGCAGAGATGTGTGAGAGTGCCGCCCAAGGCAAGACTTGTGTGCCAATCCGGCGAATGAAAATAAAAATCTCAACGAGTTGGCGCCAAGTTTTACGGAAATTTAGCTACTTGCGGAACACATATGGAACATATAGTGTATGTTCTGGATTTGTTTCAATCACGAGGTCACAACGTCGATGCTCACGCGCAAACAACAGGAGCTTCTCCTTTTCATTCATGAGCGCATGAAGGAATCCGGCGTTCCGCCATCTTTCGACGAAATGAAGGATGCCCTGGATCTCGCTTCCAAGTCCGGGATTCACCGGCTGATTACGGCGCTGGAGGAGCGTGGCTTCATTCGCCGCCTACCGAACCGCGCCCGTGCGCTCGAGGTCATCAAGCTTCCGGAGGCCTACAGCCCCAGCATCCAGCCCCGGCGCGGCTTTTCGCCGAGCGTCATCGAGGGCAGCCTCGGCAAACCTCAGCCGGTCGCCGCCCCCGCTCCCGCAAAACCCGTCGCCGACAACGGCAACTCGGTCTCCGTGCCGGTCATGGGCCGAATCGCTGCCGGCGTGCCGATCTCGGCGATCCAGAACAATACCCACGACATCGTCGTTCCGGCGGACATGCTCGGCTCCGGTGAACATTATGCGCTCGAGGTCAAGGGCGATTCGATGATCGACGCCGGCATCTTCGACGGCGACACCGTGATCATCCGCAATGGCAGCACCGCAAGTCCTGGCGACATCGTCGTTGCTCTCGTCGACGACGAAGAAGCGACGCTCAAGCGCTTCCGCCGCAAGGGCGCCTCGATCGCGCTGGAGGCCGCCAACCCGGCTTACGAGACCCGGATTTTCGGGCCGGACCGCGTCAAGGTTCAGGGCAAACTCGTCGGTCTCATTCGCCGCTATCACTGACATTGGCCAGGCCCGATTCGGTAAAACTGTTGCTGCGCCAGTCATAGGCGCGATGGCGCATCCATGGCCGCGACAATGCATCGAATGCGGTTGCGACCTCCAGGCCGGTGTCCGTGAAGCGCAACTCGATGGAACCCGTCCTGCGCAGCGTCTCACCGGTGAAGAGCGTCGCACCTGAGCGGCAATTGTTGAAGCGAAGGCGGACCGATGTCACGACGATATCGGCCGCGTCACATGCCGGGCCGAGATAGGCGGCATTGTCGATGACGGTTACCACCTGACCATTGCCGAGCCTTGATGTGCACCAGGCCTTCTTGACGCAGGAAAAGCGGTTTGCGTCACCGCCCGCTGCGGCCGCCCGCATCGCGGTCCTTGCTTCGTTCTGCTGATCGCGGGAAAGCCTGACGCGGCGGTCTTCTCCCTCAGGCGGGATAGCAGGACCATCCAGCATCTTCGGCGGGTCATGCTTCGGCAGGACTAGCGCTCTCTGCCACTGGTCGAAGATGAAATCCGGCGGTCTTTCACGGTTGGAAGCCATTGCTGCCGCCTCGACCACCGCGACGAGACTGCCATCCTCCGAAATCACCAGATCCGGCGGCCGGGGAACCGGTAGAAGCAACAGGATGAGTGTTGCGACCGCGATGATCGATGTGCCGGCATGGCGCAACCGGGTACGGAGCAGCGTCAGCAGCAGAAAGCCTGCCACGGCTATCGCGAAATACCAGGCGGGCATGCGGCCGACGTCGATATTGCCATCCCAGCCGGACACCGTCTTTGCGACCGCGATCACCAGATCGAGGCCGAATCCGACGACCTTCCAGGCCCAAACATCCAGACCGAAAGGCATTAGCAGCATCGCCAGCAAGCCGGCCGGCATGACGATGAAGGAGATGATCGGCATCGTCGCGAGGTTCGCCGGCAGGCCGTAGGCGGTCAGGCGATGAAAATGCTCGATCGAAAACAGCGCGGTGGAAAAACCGCCGATCAGCGAGGTCAGGAAGACGCCGCCGAAGAAGCCTGCAACTGTAACGAAGGGCCTGATGATCGGCAGCTTCAGGAAGGCGTTTTCGCGGACGCGCCGGTCCTTCCACAGCTGATAGCCCGAGACCAGCGCCAATGTCGCCGCAAAAGACATCTGGAAGCTCGGACCCAAAACCTCGGACGGCGAAATGACGATGATGACGAGCGCGGAGAGAGCGACATTGCGCAGGCTGATCGACGGCCGGTCGAAGAAGACGGCAATCAACATGATGGCCATCATGATGAAAGCGCGTTCTGCAGAGACCGCAAAGCCCGAGATCAGGAAATAGGCGGTGACGGCGATGAGCGCGCCGGCGGCAGCGATCTTCTTCGTCGGGTAGGCCTCAGCGATGCCGGGAAAGAGGCTGAGCAGCATCCGGAAGCCGACGAAAAAGATGCCGGCCGATAGCGCCATGTTGAGACCGGAGATGGCGATGATATGAGCCAGACCGGACTGGCGCAGCGCCTCCGTCGTTTCATTCGAGATGGCACGCCGCTCGTCCGTCACGAGAGCAGCGGCGAAAGCGCCAGTGTCGCCGGGCAGGATCGACCTTATGCGGTCACCAATGCCGCTGCGCAGCCGGTAGAGCCCTTCGAGCAGCGTTTCCGCCGTCGATCTGGCAGCCTGGGGACCAGCCTGCGCATCGACCTTCGTCGGTGCACCGTAGAAGAAGCCGTTGGCGCCGATGCCATCGAAATAGGCACCGAAGGAGAAGTCGTTGAGTTCGGGAAGTGCTGGACCTGCCGGCGGCGTCAGTCGCGCCCTGCCGGTGATGATATCGCCGATCTCGAAGGCCGCGTCCGCGCCGCGGACGATGGCGGTTATGCGTTCCGGCCGCCGCTTCAGCTCCGGTGCCTTAGTGCCGGTGACGGCAAGAATATAGCGCCACCGCCCGCGACCATCGCCTTCGCGCCGCTCGACACGGCCGGTCACCGTCGTCGTCACTGATGAATCGAGGATCACGGTCGAAGCCCGCCGGCTCTCGAACTGCGCCGTGACCATGCCGCAGACCACGAGCGAGAGCGCCAGCAGCGTTGCCCGCACTGCCGCCCGGCTGCGGCTGGCGATGAGAACCGCCACGGTCAGCGCCGACAGGCAGAGCAGCGATGCAACGAGCGGAAAATCCGATGCCGCGAGAAACCAGACGGCTGACCCGGCGCCGAGGAAGACCGGCGAGAACAGAAGCAGGCGGCCATGGTCCACCTCCTCGCCCAGCATGCGCATGCCGGCACGCAGCAATTGCGAGGCTGCGGCCGGCAGCCGGTGGCGCAATGGTGTCGTCGACTGCGTCCGTGTCGGTCGCGTCACCACGACAGGTGGTGAAAAATTGGAGGCGCCGGCAAGGTCTTCGCCTGCTTCCGGCCGCAATTCGACTGTCGTCAACTCCTGCATGAACCGCCCAAGCCCGGCTGCGAAGGCGGCCAGAATGCAACCTCCAATCAAATCCGGCAAGAATAATCGATTGAAATATGAGGGAAAATCGCGAGCGCCAAAAGACCAGTCGAATCATCGGCTTCCGATATGCGTGCGGCTCATCGCTGCAGTGCCTAAAAGGTGATACCGCAATGCACAAAATGCCATCACGGTAACTTGGCATTAGCTTCGCGATCATATAGCTATCGGTGAGGACGCTTAACCCCTATGGCGCTTTTATGGCGCCACCGCCATTTCGGAGGATCAGCATGACGGATCAAAGCGCTACAATAAAAATCGGTGACAAGTCTGTCGACCTTGCTGTCAAAAGCGGCACGATCGGCCCGAGCGTCATCGATATCGGTGCCCTCTACAAGAACACGGCTTCCTTCACCTACGATCCGGGTTTTACCTCGACCGCATCCTGTGAATCGAAAATCACCTACATCGACGGCGACGAAGGTGTCCTGTTGCATCGCGGCTATCCGATCGAGCAGCTCGCCGAGCACGGCGACTTCCTCGAAGTCTGCTACCTCCTGCTTTACGGCGAACTGCCGACCACCGTGCAGAAGAAGGATTTCGATTACCGCGTCACGCACCACACCATGGTGCACGAGCAAATGAGCCGCTTCTTCACCGGCTTCCGCCGCGATGCGCATCCGATGGCCGTCATGTGCGGCTGCGTCGGCGCGCTGTCGGCCTTCTATCACGACTCCACCGACATCACCGATCCGCACCAGCGCATGGTCGCCAGCCTGCGCATGATCGCCAAGATGCCGACGCTTGCCGCCATGGCCTACAAATACCATATCGGCCAGCCCTTTGTTTATCCGAAGAACGACCTCGACTACGCCTCGAACTTCCTGCGCATGTGCTTTGCCGTGCCTTGCGAGGAATATGTGGTCAATCCGGTGCTTGCCCGCGCCATGGACCGCATCTTCATCCTGCATGCCGATCATGAGCAGAACGCCTCCACCTCGACCGTCCGTCTCGCCGGTTCGTCGGGCGCCAACCCGTTCGCCTGCATCGCCGCCGGCATCGCCTGCCTCTGGGGGCCCGCGCATGGCGGCGCCAACGAAGCAGCGCTCAACATGCTGAACGAAATCGGCACGGTCGATCGCATTCCGGAATATGTCGCCCGCGCCAAGGACAAGAACGATCCGTTCCGCCTGATGGGCTTCGGTCACCGCGTCTACAAAAACTACGATCCGCGCGCCAAGATCATGCAGAAGACGACGCACGAAGTGCTCGGCGAACTCGGCATCAAGGACGATCCGTTGCTCGAAGTGGCGATGGAGCTGGAGCGTATCGCGCTCACCGACGAATATTTCATCGAGAAGAAGCTCTATCCGAACATCGACTTCTATTCCGGCATCACGCTGAAGGCGCTGGGCTTCCCCACGACCATGTTCACCGTGCTCTTCGCGCTTGCCCGCACCGTCGGCTGGATCGCGCAGTGGAACGAGATGATCGAGGATCCGGAACAGCGCATCGGCCGTCCGCGCCAGCTCTATGTCGGCGAACCGAAGCGCGATTACATCCCGGTTTCGAAGCGCTGATCGCTTCCAAAGAACCCAAAAGAAAACCCGGTCAGAAACGACCGGGTTTTTTCTTTTTCAGCACGTCGAGAAGGATCTCGGCGGCATGCTCGCCGGGCGGTGTTTCGGTCTGCATGCGTTGCCAGACGAGATCGTAGCCCTCGTTCATCGCCTTCAATTGGAACGTGTCGGCCGACAGCCGCTCCATCCAGCGCGCCAGGCTGGCGCCGCGGACGATCTCGTTCAGATATTCCGGCACGACGGCATAATCGGCGATGATATTGGGCAATGCGCCCGTCCACACCTTAATGCGCCGGGCGAGCAGGCGGATAATCCAATCCGTCTTGTAAACGGACACCGTCGGCACGCCGGCAAGGGCGAGTTCGAGGATCACCGTGCCGGAAGCCGCCATCGCCGCATCCGCCTCGGCAAAGGCCTTCCATTTCTGCGCCGGCCCGACCGCCACCTCCGGCGGCGTGGCCCAGCCGGCGACGAGCCCCTTCACCAGCGCTTCGTTGTGCGCCACGGTCGGCAACAGGAATCGCATCGGGCCGTTGCGGGCGACAAGTTCTTTGGCCGCATCCTCGAAGAACGGAAGCAGTTTGGCGATTTCGGAGGATCTTGATCCAGGAAGCATCAGGATCGCCTTGCCGGCTCCCTCGACGGGTGCGCGCATGGCGCGCTGCCGCCGCGCTTCGAGCAGCGCCGGATCGGCGGTCAGGCGATGGCCGACATAGGTGGTCTCAGGCCCGCCGAGCGCACGCATTGTTGCCGGCTCGAAGGGCAGGACGGCGAGCACATGATCGACATAGGCGAGCATGCGCGTGGCGCGATATTCCTTCCAGGCCCAGACGCTCGGACAGACATAATTGACAACAGGCAGATCCGGCAGCGCGGCGCGGACACGCTTGGCGACGCGATGGGTAAAATCTGGGCTGTCGATGATAAGAAGAATATCAGGCCTTGCTGCGATGATGGCAGCCGTCGTCTGGCGGATCAGGGTATAGAGCTTTGGCAGCCGGCTCAGCACCTGGGTGATGCCCATGATCGACAGCTCGGAGAAATCGAACAGGGATCGCAAGCCTTCCGCCTGCAGCCCCTCGCCGCCGACGCCAACGAGTTCCACCGGTCCGCTGTGAACCCGCTTCAGCGCGGCGATGAGATCGGCACCGAGCAGATCCCCCGACACCTCGCCGGCAATGACGGCGATCTTCAGCGGCGCCCCGTTCATTCAAGCCCCCATGCCGGCAGGCCGCGATCGATGCCACAGACGAAGAGCCCGGCCTCATCGGCGGCTTTGATGACTGCGGCGCGATCGAGCACCAGCGAGCGGCCGGCCTCGACGGCGACGCCGGCAAGGCCGGCTTTCCTCGCATTCAGAACCGTGGAAACGCCGATCGCCGGCAAGTCGGCGCGGATATCCTGTTGCGGCTTGCAGAGTTTGACGAGTGCGCCACGGCGGCGCGGCGAGATGCGCCCCGCGGCTCTGAGACCCGCGACACGCTCCAGCATCTCGTCCGTGCCCTCAAGACCCTCCAGCGCGACGATACGCCCGCCGATGGCGACGGCGCCCTGCCCGACATCGAGCCGGCCGAGCATTTCGGCGGCTTCCGCCGCGCGGTTGATATCGCGCCGGTCTTCTTCGCCCGGTATCGCCGTGCCGAGCGGGCCAACGGCGGCAAGAAGGTCGGGGGCGATCTCATGGGCACCGACGACACGCCGGCCGTTTCCCTCGATCAGCCGGATCACCATCTGCAGCACCCTATCGTCGCCGCCGGACAGTAAGGTGCGGATCGTGGCCGGCATCTTCATCAGAGTGCGCAGCGTCGGGCGCACCTCGCGCCATTCCGGCCGGCGCCGCACGCTGCCGGACATGACGACACGGCCGATGCCGTAGCGGTTCAAGAGGCCCTCGAGAGCTGCAAAATCGCCGACGCCGATGACGGCATGATCATACCCTTCCCAGCGCCGGTCGCTTTCGTCCTTCAGCGCGACGATGACGGGATTTTCGCCCGCCGCGCGCGCAGCTTCGGCGACATAGGAAGGCAGAAGGCCGCCGCCGGCGATGATCGCCAGCCGGCCCGCAGCGGTATCGCCGGAAAGAGTCACGGACTAGCCCTTCTGCCCCCGGGTTGGCGAGGACAAGGCGCGGTCGCTGTCGGCGGCGATGAAGTCGAGGATGTGGACCGCCTGCTCGCAATCAGCATATTCTTCGCGGATGGCGGCGGCGTTTTCGCGGACGGAGCCCGGTCCTTCGAAGATCGACTTGTAGGCGCGCCGCACCCTGTGAATGACGGCGCGGTCGACGCCGGCGCGCGTCATGCCGACGACGTTGAGGCCGCTCAGCAGCCCGGGATTGCCGTTCAGCATGCCGTAGGGAATGACGTCGTAACTGACCGCCGAGAGCCCGCCGACGAAGGCCTGACGGCCGACGCGGGTGAACTGGTGAACGGCCGAGCCGCCGCCCAGGATGACGCGATCTTCGATGACGACATGGCCGGCGAGCATGACGTTGTTCGACATGATCACATGGTTGCCCACCCGGCAGTCATGCGCGACATGCGAATTGGCAAGGAAGAGGTTGTTGTCGCCGACGATCGTCTGGCCGCCGAAATCGGCCGTGCCGGTATTCATCGTCACGCCTTCGCGGATCGTGCAGTTGGCGCCGACCGTCAGCGTCGTCTCCTCGCCGCCGTGATGCACGCTCTGCGGATCACCGCCGACGACCGCCATCGGGAAGATGCGTGTGCCCTTGCCGACCACGGTGCGGCCGGTCACGACCGCATGCGACAAAAGCTCGACATTCGCATGCAGGACGACGTGCGACCCGACATGGCAGAAGGGACCGATCCTGACGCCCTCACCGATGGTCGCGCCGTCTTCGACGACAGCCATCGGATGAATGCGAGCGCTTTCGGCGATAGTGCTCATGCCTGATCCTTACGAACGATCATCGCGCCGATATCGGCTTCGGCGACAAGCGCGCCGTCGACCTTGGCGTCACAATGGAATTTCCAGATATTGCCGCGCTGCTTGTGCTTCCTGACATGGAATTCAACACGATCGCCGGGTACGACGGGCTTGCGGAAGCGCGCATTCTCGATGGTCATGAAATAGACGAGGTTGCCTGGCTGGCCATCCTTCTTGGCACAGATCGCACCCGCGGTCTGGGCCATGCCCTCGATCAAGAGAACGCCGGGCATGATCGGAGATTCCGGAAAATGACCGGTGAAATGCGGTTCGTTCACCGTGACGTTCTTGATGCCGATCGCCGTGTTGTCGCCGTCAATCTCGATGATCTTGTCGACCATGAGAAACGGGTAGCGATGCGGCAGCAGTTTCATGATCTCGATGATGTCAGCCGAAGAAAGCGTTGTCGTGGCTTCCTCAGTCATTTTGCTTGCCTCCAGGTTTCGTCCCGCGCAGCTTCGTCTTTGACATCTGTTGCGCGACATCTCTCAGATAGTCATTCAGCGGGCGCCCAGGTGTACCACCATATTGTCCGCCGGCGGCAAGATCGGTCATGATACCGCTTTGGGCGGCGATCTGCACGCCGTCACCGATCGTCACATGCCCCTTGATACCGACCTGGCCGCCGATCTGAACGCCATTGCCGATCTTCGCGCTGCCGGCGATGCCGACCTGCGCAACGATGGCGCAATGGCGGCCGATCTGAACGTTGTGGCCGATCTGTACCTGGTTGTCGATCTTGGTGCCTTCGCCGATGACCGTATCGTCCATGGTGCCACGGTCGATCGAGGTGTTGGCGCCGATCTCGACATTATCCTGGATGATCACTCGGCCGATCTGGACGATCTTGATCATGCCGCGCGGGCCCGGCGCATAACCGAAACCATCCTGGCCGATGCGGGCGCCGTTGTGGATGATGACGCCATTGCCGAGCAGCGCGCAGAGAATGCTGGCGCCGGCCGCAATCGAACAATCCCGGCCAATCTTGACATTCGGACCGATGATGCTGTGGGCGCCGACGCGCGTCCCTTCGCCGATCTCGGCATGCGCTCCGATGACGGCCATCGGCTCGACGATCACGCCCTTTTCAAGCTTGGCGCTCGGATCGATCACCGCGCTTGGCGCGATCTCGCTTTCACCGGAAAAGACGACCGGGCGCAATGCCGCGGGATAGAACAGGCCGCCCGCCATCGCGAAAGCCGCATGTGGATTGGACGACAGGATGACCGGGATATGGGGGGGTACGAGATCGGCGAGCGCCTTGTCGCAGATCACTGCCGAGGCTTCGCATGTCGCCAGTTCATCGCGGTTACGACGCGACAGGATATAACAGACATCGCCCGCCCGGGCCCGGCTGATGGGGGCAACGGACCTGACGATAACATCGGCATGGTCGGAATTGGCGAGTTCCGCCCCAAGAAACTCTGCCAGCTCAGCGAGCTTCAGACCTTCATGGGGCAGAAAAAAAACGTTTTGCTCCATCGGCAATGCTCCAGAACGGAATTGAGTCTTACAGTTCCGGACTGCCGATATCAGAATTGGTTGTTGATGCCAAACTTGAAGTTCTGCGTCTTGTCGAAGTCTTCCTTGAGAACCGGGATCGCGTAATCCAGACGCAATGCACCGAAGGGAGACTGCCAGACGACGCCGACACCGACGGAGGCGCGCAGCGAAGCGCTGGTACCGTCGGCCTGGTCTGACCCAAGAAGCTCGACGTCATTGCCGAACAGCGTACCGGCATCGGCAAAGACTGCGCCGCGCAGGTTGAAGTCACGCGGGAAGCCCGGCATCGGGAAGGTGGCTTCTGCAGACGCCGTGAAATAGGTCGTGCCACCGAGCGGGTCGTCGTGATCCCCGCGGATGCGCGGGCCGATACCCTTGTTCTCGAAGCCGCGAATATCGCCGTTGGTCAGCGTGAACTGGTCGAAGACGTTCAGATGGTCGCCCAACGGAACGACATAACCAGCCGAAGCGGAGACCGAGCCGATGATATCGGCATCGTCAGCGAGCAGGTGGTAATAACGGGCCTTGCCGTAGATCTTGTAGAACTGCGAGTCGCCGCCGAGGCCGGCAAGTTCGTGCGTCGCCGTCGCATAGATGCCTTCACGCGGCAGGACGGTGTCGTCAAGCGTGTTGTAGGTCAGCGTCTGCGAGACGGAAGAACGCGTCCACGGGCTCTCGTCGACCAGATTGGCGTAGGTCGCCGAAAGATCAGAGGTATCGCCGTCATACTTCATCTGCTTGTAGTTATAACGGAAGGTCGTCGCCAGATCTTCGGTGATCGGCGCAGTCACACGCAGGACGACGCTGGTTTCTTCGTAATCGTAGTCGTCGTTGCTCGACGTTTCGCTGCGGTTGACGTCGAAGCCTGCCGCCAGACGGTAGCCGAGGAAATAGGGTTCAGTGAAGCTGACGCCGTAGGCGCGCGAGCCTTCCTGGCCGCCACCGGCCGAGATGCGGATGTACTGACCACGACCGAGGAAGTTCTTTTCCTCGATCGATGCTTCGAGCAGCAAGCCGTCGCCGCCGGCGGCATAACCCGCACCGACACCGAACGAACCGGTCGACTGATCTTGCACGTCGACGACCACCACGACACGGTCAGGCGAACTGCCCGGCTGGGTGGAGATATTGACGGAAGAGAAGTAACCGAGCGCTTCGAGGCGACGCTTAGCCTTGGTGATCATCTGCTGATTGAAGGCATCGCCTTCGCTCATGTCGAATTCGCGGCGAATGACGTAGTCGCGCGTACGGCTGTTGCCGCGGATCTCGATGCGCTCGACATAAGCGCGCTCGCCCTGGTCGACCAGATATTCGACACCGATCGTGTTGTTGTTGAGGTCGCGGTTACCGCGCGGCGTGACGCGCGCAAAGGGATAACCGGCTGACGCCACCTGATCGGAGATCGCCTCGATCGACTTCTGCACTTCCTTGGCGTTGTAGACCTGGCCTTCGCGGGTGCGCACCAGCGGCTGCAGCTGCTCTGAGCCGACGCCTTCGACGGTCGACTGGACGGTCACCGGTCCGAAGTCGTAACGCTGGCCTTCCTCGATGTTGAAGGTGAGCGTGTATTTGTTGGTCGCGTCGTCGAAGGTGGCATCGGAAGAGACGATGCGCATGTCGGCATAGCCGCGATTGTAATAGAACTGGCGCAGCGCTTCTTCGTCGGCGTGGAGCTTGTCTTCGTTGTAGACGTCCTTGCGGGTCAGGAACGACAGGAAGTTCGAACGCTTGGTGGCGATGACGGCAGCCAGGCGGCCGGCGCTGTAGGCATTGTTGCCGACAAAGTTGATCGAATCGATCTTGGTGCGGTCACCCTCGTTGATGACGAAGGCAAGGTTGACGCGGCCTTCGCCGAGCGGCACCACCTGCGTCGTGACCTCGACCTCGCTGCGGCCGGTGGCAGCATAAGCTTCCTTGATCGACTGGATGTCGGCCTGGATCTGGGTGTCGCTGTAGGGACCGGCAGCGTGGGTCTGGACGATCGTCGCGAGCTTGTCGTCCTTGATCTTCCGGTTGCCGTTGAAGACGACCTGATTGACGAGCTGGGCTTCCTGAACGTTGACGACCAGCGTGCTGCCGGAGACCGAGATCTTGACGTCGGAGAAGTAACCCGTGCCGTAGAGCTGCTTGACCGAGGCATCGATATCGCTGTTCGAAAAACTCTTTCCAGGAGCGATGGTGAGGTTCGACCGGACGGCTTCCGCGCCGACACGGCTTGCGCCGCGCACATCGATGCGCTGGATGACCGCGGCCTCAGCGGCCGTAGCGGAAACGAACGTCACAGCACCTGCGCCCGAAGCAACAACACCAGCAGACAGCGCAACCGCCGATACTGCGTTCAAAAACTTTGAACCAGCCTTCATTTCACCCATTACCTTTTGTTTCCCTCGTCCCCGGCCTCAGGAAACCCCGATTCCGGCCACGTGTGTCGTTTTACCCGCTTTTGACATACAAGCAAGGCAGGTCGTTAATTTCTGTTTACTTCATTTGCAAGCGTGACCCATTCGCCACTACAGCCTTGAAACATCGTAAATAAATAGTAATTAGCCTCGCCTTGCTCGTTTACCCTCTCAACGAGCCAATGTCGTTCCAGGTCGTGAAAACCATCAATGTCAGTATCATCGCCAGGCCGATGCGAAATGCAATTTCCTGGGCCGAAGAGCCGAGCGGTTTCCCCCTCACCGCTTCCACCGCATAGAACATCAGGTGGCCGCCATCAAGTACCGGAACCGGCATCAGGTTAAGCAATCCTATCGAAACAGAAAGCACCGCCGCAAGCTGCAACACTGCGCCTATTCCAAGCGACGCCATCTGGCCCGAAGCTTGCGCCACGCGGATCGGCCCGCCCAATTGATCGGCGCGCATCGTTCCGCTGAAGATGTTGCCGATATATTTGAAAGTGCCGGTGACAATGTCGCGGGTCTCGATCACAGCCTCGCGCAACGACTGCAGCGGCGTATAGGTTTTCAGGCGGAAGTTGCCGGCCTCCCGGCTGGTGACGATGCCGATCTGGCCGAGCTCGACCTTGTTGCCGAACTGGTCGGTCTGGTCTACGCGCTGCGGCACCATCGGCACATCGAGCTTCTGGCCAGCGCGCTCGATCGTCACGACGATCTTCTGGCTCGGGCGGATGCCGACATAGCGGCGCACGTCGTCGAAGGTCTCGACCTTGCCGCCATCGATGGCGACCAGCAGATCGCCTGGAAGGATGCCGGCGGCAGCGGCAGCGCCGTCGGGCTTGACCTCGGCAACGACGGGATCGGCGATCGTGCGGCCATAGACCGAGAAAAGAATGGTGAAGATGGCGATCGCCAGCAGAAAATTGGCGATCGGGCCAGCCGCGACGGTTGCAGCGCGTTTCCACAGCTTGGCGCCGGCAAAGGAGCGCGCTCTGTCCTCCTCGGACATGGCGGCGATCTTGTCGGTGTCGGGTTTGCTCGAGGCATCCTCGTCGCCAAAGAACCGGACGTAGCCGCCAAGCGGGATCACCGAAATCTTCCAGCGCGTTCCGTGGCGGTCGGTGAAGCCGAAGATCTCCGGACCGAAGCCGACGGAAAAGGCCAGGATGCGAATGCCGCTCCAGCGCCCGACGAGGTAATGGCCCATCTCATGCACGAAGACGAGCAGTGACAGCACGAGGATGAAGGTAACGATGTTCCCCATCAGAAATGCGTATATGCCGCTCATCGTTTCCATGAGTCCCTTCCGTCAGACTGCAGCGTTGTCAGAGTCCGAACAATGCCGCGCCGAGCGACGTCATTCCGGCCCCCTTTATCAGGGAAAAAAGCCCAGCAAGCAAGAACGCCGAAAAACAGGCGAAAATCAGTCCGTCGACACGGTCCATGACGCCGCCGTGGCCCGGAATGAGACGGCTCGAATCCTTGACGCCGAATTTCCGCTTGATGAACGATTCGAAAAGATCGCCCGACTGGCTGCAAACCGAGAGAACGAACGCCACGCCGGCGGCGATGATTTCAGCGCCCGGAAGGAGAAAATGGATGAGAACGACGCCGGCTACGACCGCCGAAACGGCGCCGCCGATTGCACCCGACCAGGTCTTTCCGGGCGAGATCGAAGGAGCAAGCTTCGGCCCGCCAAGCGCCCTGCCGACGAAATAGGCAAGGATATCGGTTGCCCAGACGACCGCAAAGACGAAGAGCATGGCGTAAAGGCCAAGCCGGTCATCGCCTCTGATCGCGGCAAGCGCCAGGCCGGTGGCGCCGGCATAAAACAGGCCCACTGGCAACCAACGGCTCGTGCCCTGCAGGATGATCAGAGCGATGCCGACGGCGGTGACGCCGGCCAGCATGCCGGCGGCGAATTCGAAATTGCCGACAAGCACGAGGAAGGCAATCGCCGCCTCGCCGATCCAGCCGACGGCATTGGCGACCCAATCCCGTGCGATGCCTGTCATTTTCGACCATTCATAGTAAATCAGCAGGCCGATCACGGCCGCCAGGATACGGAAGGCAAGGCCGCCATACCAGGTGGCGGCGAGAACGATGGCCGCAAGAATCACTCCTGAAACGATACGGAGCTTCAGTTCCTGCTGCATCAGGTACCGACCGCGGCCGCCTGCGACGACAGGCCGCCGAAGCGCCGGTCACGAGAGGCGAATGTCTCGAGCGCCGAGCGGAAGATCTCGGGGCTGAAATCCGGCCAGTATTCCGGAAGGAAGATGAATTCCGAATAGGCGGCCTGCCAGAGAAGGAAGTTGGAAAGCCGCTCTTCGCCGCTGGTGCGGATAATGAGATCCGGATCGGGAATGCCGGCCGTGTCGAGACGGGCGTTGATCAGTGCCGGGGTGATGTCCTGTGCTCTCAGGCGGCCGGCCTCGACGTCGCGGGCGAGGCTGACGACGGCGCGGGCGATCTCGTCGCGCGAACCGTAGTTGAAGGCGATGACGAGCGTCAGTGACGTGTTGTCCTTGGTCGTCTCCTCCGCCTCCAGCAAGAGGCCCAGAATATCGCTGCGCAGGCTGTGGCGGTCGCCGATCACCTTGATCCGCACGTTCTGGCGATGGAGCTCGGCGAGGTCGCGCCGGATGAAAGCCTTGAGCAGGCCGAGCAGATCGGAGACCTCGGCTTCGGGCCGGCGCCAGTTTTCCGAGGAGAAGGCAAAGAGGGTCAGATATTTTATGCCGGCCGCACCGGCGGCGCGGACTGTCTCGCGCACCGCTTCGACGCCCTTGCGATGGCCCATCGTGCGCGGCAGGCCACGCTGCTTGGCCCAACGGCCATTACCATCCATGATGATGGCAACATGCTCTGGCACAGTCACAAATACAGATTCCGACATTTCCCGTCCGGTCTTTCCAGGCAAAGGCACAGATCCACTAGACCTGCATGATTTCCTTTTCCTTCTCGCCAAGCAAGCGGTCGATTTCGGAAATCGTCTCGTCCGTCATCTTCTGTACACGTTCCGACTGCGCCCGGCTCTCGTCCTGGCCGATTACGCCATCCTTTTCGGCTTTCTTAAGGCCGTCCATGCCGTCGCGGCGGACATGGCGAATCGCCACTTTGCTCTTTTCGGCATAGTCGTGCGCCACCTTGACGAGCGACTTGCGGCGCTCCTCGTTCAGCTCCGGCAGCGGAATGCGCAGGTTCTGGCCGTCGATGATCGGGTTGAGGCCGAGATTGGATTCGCGAATGCCGCGCTCGACGGCGCTGACCATCGATTTGTCCCAGACGGAAACCGAGAGCATGCGCGGCTCGGGCACGGTGATGTTGGCGACCTGGTTCAGCGGCATGCGCGAACCATAGGCCTCGATCGTCACCGGGTCGAGGATGTTGGCCGAAGCACGGCCGGTGCGCAGCGATGCGATGTCGCTCTTGAATGCGGAAATCGCGCCGTCCATGCGGCGCTTCAGTTCCTTGATGTCGATACCTTCACTCATGTCGATGCTCCCGTCCAGAGCATGATGCCGAAAAGTGTCAGCGGTTTTCGGGCGACATCATGCTCTTACTATTTAATGTAGAACATGATTCAGCTTTCAGGCCAAACGGGCCTAAATCATCATGTTCTAGCGAGGGCTGCGCCGAATCCGCGGCGCAGCTTATATCAGTTGTCGGAGACGATGGTCTTGAGACCACCGCCCGTCAAGATTTCAGCAAAACCACCCTTCTCGTGGATCGAGAAGACGATGATCGGAATGGAATTCTCCCTGGCGAGCGCCACAGCGGCAACGTCCATCACCGCAAGCCCCCTGTCCAGCACTTCCTGGTGCGTCAGCCGGTCGAGGCGAGTCGCATCGGGATATTTCTTCGGGTCGGCGGTATAGATGCCGTCCACCTGCGTGCCCTTGAAGATCGCTTCCGCACCCATTTCGGCTGCACGAAGTGCTGCGGCGGAATCGGTGGTGAAGAAGGGGTTGCCGGTGCCGCCGGCAAAGATCACCACGCGGCCCATCGACAGATGATAAAGGGTTGCGCGCTGCGAAAAGCTCTCGCAGATCTCGGGCATGGAGATGGCCGAAAGCACCACCGTATCGATGTTCAGCTTGCGCAGCGAGGTCGCCAGCGCCAGCGCATTGATGATGGTGCCGAGCATGCCCATATGGTCGCCGGTGACCCGGTCGCCGCCCTTGGACGCCACCGCGACACCGCGGAAGATATTGCCGCCACCGACGACGACGCCGACTTCCACGCCCATATGCCGTGCCTCGGCGATGTCGGATGCAATGCGGTCCGCCACCGTCACATCGATCCCGAAACCCTGGCCACCCATGAGCGCTTCGCCGGAAGCCTTGAGTAGAACACGTTTATAGACAGGCTCTAAAGACATCTTGGCTCCTCGTAAATTGCCGTGAATGCCCGATACACGAAGGGCACCGCGTTGTCACGCGATGCCCTTCGTGTTTTCCCAATTATGGCTGGAAGATCAACCCTTGACGGCAGCCGCGACTTCGGCCGCGAAGTCGGTTTCTTCCTTTTCGACGCCTTCGCCGAGCAGCAGACGGGCCATGCCGGCAACCTCGATCGGCGCGCCGACGGCCTTTTCAGCTTCCTTGATGGCGGCGGCGACCGTCAGATCCGGATTGATGACGAAAGCCTGCGAGAGAAGGGCGACTTCCTCGAAGAACTTGCGCATGCGGCCGTCGACCATCTTTTCGATGATATTGTCCGGCTTGCCGGAAGCGCGCGACTGCTCGATGAAGACGTTGCGCTCGCGCTCGGCGACGGCGGCATCGACTTCTTCCGGGCGGATCGCCAACGGCGCGGTGGCGGCGATGTGCATGGCGACCTGGCGGCCGATGGCGTTCAGGGCTTCCTTGTCGCCGGTCGACTTCAGCGCGACGAGAACGCCGAGCTTGCCGAGGCCGTCGGAAACAGCATTGTGGATATAGGTGGCGACGACGCCATCCTCGACCGAGAGAGCGACCGAACGGCGCAGGTTCATGTTCTCGCCGATCGTTGCGATCGCATCCTTGATCGTGTCGGAAACCGACTTGCCGGATGCCGGGTAGGTCGCAGCGGCAACGGCATCGACGGTGCCGTCCGTGGATACGGCGACCTTGGCGATGCCGCGGACGAGTTCCTGGAAGGCATCGTTACGGGCGACGAAGTCGGTTTCCGAATTGACTTCGACGACGACGGCCTTGGTGCCCTGGCTCGAAACGCCGATGAGGCCTTCGGCAGCGGTGCGGCCGGACTTCTTGTCGGCCTTGGCGATGCCCTTGGCGCGCAGCCAGTCGATCGCCGCTTCCATGTCGCCACCGGTTTCAGCAAGAGCCTTCTTGCAGTCCATCATGCCTGCGCCGGTCTTTTCGCGCAGTTCCTTCACCATTGCAGCCGTAATCTCGCTCATTAGCTTCCTCTTGTCGGTTCATACGGTGGGCCGCAAAGCGCGGCTCGGCACCGGATTGAGGCACGAAATGTACCTGTATGTATGACAGCGTGATGAAGACGCGTCATAACGAAACTTATCGGACGGAGAGCCTGATGCCCTCCCCTTGAAACAGGCAAGGCCGCCGAACTTCGATGAGTCGCGAGCGGCCTTTCCCAGTCTCTGCAAGCATTTGGCGGACCTTTTCGATCCGCCCGCCTTCATCAGCCTTCGGCTGCTTCCTCGAGAGCCGGCTCGACCGGAACTTCGGAGGATGCGCCGAGATCGCGGCCGGAAGAGCCCTGCTGGCGTGCGATGCCGTCGATGGCGGCGCGGGAGATCAGCTCGCAGTAAAGAGCGATCGCGCGCGATGCGTCGTCATTGCCCGGGATCGGATAGTCGATCAGGTCCGGATCGCAGTTCGAATCGATGATGGCGACAACCGGGATGCCGAGGCGCTTGGCTTCGTCGATCGCGATCTTTTCCTTGTTGGTGTCGATGATGAACATCAGGTCAGGCGTGCCGCCCATATCGCGGATACCGCCAAGAGCCTTGTCCAGCTTTTCGCGTTCGCGCTCGAGGTTCAGGCGTTCCTTCTTGGTGAAGCCCTGGGCTTCGCCGTTCAGGATCTCGTCGAGCTTGCGCAGACGCTGGATCGAGTTGGAGATCGTCTTCCAGTTCGTCATCATGCCGCCGAGCCAGCGCGAGTTGACGTAGTACTGGGCCGAGCGCTTGGCGCTGTCGGCAATGATCTCGGACGCCTGGCGCTTGGTGCCGACGAAGAGAACGCGGCCGCCGCGGGCAACGGTGTCGCTGACGACCTGAAGGGCGCGCGACAGCATCGGAACGGTTTGGGCCAGATCGATGATGTGAATGTTGTTGCGATCGCCGAAGATGTACGGCTTCATCTTCGGGTTCCAGCGATGCGTCTGGTGGCCGAAGTGGACGCCTGCCTCAAGCAGCTGGCGCATAGAAAAATCAGGCAATGCCATGCCTTGTTACTCCTTTTCCGGTTGAACCTCCGCAAGGCGAACAGCACCCTCTTCGAGGATGCCACCGGGCGGAACAGCCCGGATTTCTCCCGGACGATCCCATGCCTTACGTGTGGAATGCCGGTGCCCATACATTCGATTGGGCGCAAAAGCAAGGCTTATGCCGAAAAAACCTAGCGGCTCAGCTTGCCAGCGTCGGCAGCAGCGACAGCATGACGCCTGCGTCGGGCATCGGCAGGATGGCATCGACCTCGGCCGGCAGCAGGGTGCCGATGGCGCTGTCGGCGTTGCCGGTGGCGGTCCCCAGCGGACCGCGGAAGCCGTGTCTCGTCCAGGCAAGCTCCTGGAGCTTCGGGCTCACCAGCGCTTCGATCAGCCGGTTGGCATTCTCGTCGACGACGATCAGCGGATGCGCCGAATAGACGGTCGGGCGCGGATAGAGCACCACCGGCTTTGCGCCGGCGCTCGCCTTGATGCGCTCCCAGCGTGCGGGATCGGCGAGGATCCATTCGACCAGCTGGTTTTCATAGCCAACGATCATCGGCTCGCCGCCAAGGCCGCCTGCCAGATACTGGTCGAAAAGTTTGCCTGAGGACGGCGACTTGAAGCCCATGTTGCGGAAAATCGCCTGCACCTTGCCGCCGAAGGTGGCGAGATCGCCTGAAGTCGCGACATTGCCGCTGAACAAGCTGAGCACCAGGCCTGCGAACATGAAGCCGGAATTGGAGCGGTTGGGATCGGTCGAGACGATGCGGGCGCGGCCGTAGAGCGAATTGACGCCGAGTTTCGACCAGTCGGATCCGGCAAGGATCGCATCAAGCAAAGCCTTGAGGTCGAGCTGATGATGGCCTTCGTTCGTCACCGTCACCAATCCCGCTTTCATCAGTCCATCGACGACGGGCTGCCAGGAATAGACGACGATCGGCGTGTTCAGCACGACGCGGTCGTTGCGGATAGATATGCCGTTCTGCCTGGCGATATCGACCATGATCGAGGAGGAAGGCCAGAGGAATTGCGGATGCTGCGACAGCAGCGCCTGTTCGCGGACCATCTCGACGGAACCGGCGACACGGCTGTTCACCGTCAATCCGTATCCGCCGAGCGCCCTGATGACGTCGGGGTCGGCCAGGAAGGCCTCCTTCTCGCCGCCGACGAAGCCGAACAGCGTCGTGCGGCTGCCGAGCAGGCCCTGCAATTCCGGCCGATCCCGGACGGCGAAATAACCGCCGGTGCCGACGACGCCTGCTCCGAGCAGTCCCACTCCAAAGGCGCGACGAGAAAGGGCCATCAGCGTCCAATATCCTCTTTGAGCGATGCCTGGATGAGGCGCAGATCGGTGTCGAGCGTGCCGAGTTCCTCATCGACCAGGCTGTCGGCGTAATGGACGAAGGCCTCTTCGAGCTTGACCAGCACGCCGCGCACCTCCTCCAGCTGCTTGTGGTCGGGAACGCGCTTGGCCTCGATGACGGCAAAACCTTCCGCCACCTCGGCGGCACGCGGCAGATAGTAGGAGAGGAACCGCCGTACTGCATTGGCGCTCTCGGGCTTGGCCTCGACCTTGCGAAAGACATCGGCGGCAATTTCAGCGAGATGCCGGACTGCGGCCGCCATCTGACGATCGTTTATCGTGTCGGCGGCAGTCTCCAGCCTCTGCGCGAAGGGAACGGCGGCCTCCAGCAGGTCGCGGGCAAAGGCGACGCGCCCGCTGCCGATGCTCTTGATATCGAGGCCTTCGAATAGCCGGCGCGGTGCGAGCAGAATGACGAGGCCGGCAAAGACCAGAAGGGCAATGATGATGGCGATCCAGAAGGGCATGCCGGCGGCAAAGCTCAAGAGCGGCACGGTGATTGCCGCCGCCAGTCCCGCCACGATCCAGTTGCCGTCATTGCCGAGCCAGTTGCGCATGCCTGTCCTAATTGTAGCCTCGCGCAGTTCGGAAGGCGGTGGCGAGATCCGAACCGCCGTCGAACACGCGCGCCGAGGTCAGCTTGGCGAGGCTGTCGAGCTGGGTCTTGTCGGCATCGCCGAATGTGATGCCGAAGATCGGCACATGCGGCTCCATCGCGTTCCATTCGCTGGTGAAGGCCTGGCTTTGATCATCGGACTTGCCGTCGGTCATGATGACGATGGCAGGCAGATAAGTCGAGAGCTTGTCGGTTCGGGCAATCTGCTGCAGAGCCCGTTCGGCGCAGGCATACATGTTCGTGCCGCCATTGGCCTTCTGCCGGGAAATCTCGTTCAGCAGCCCTTCCTGCTCCAGCGGATTTCCACTCGCCATGAAAGTGTTGCGCACGCTGCCGTCGAAGGGAATGACGATGATCTGATCGGCGGGCGACCATTGCACCAGCACCTTGCTCGCCTCGTCGGGCGTCAACAGGAAACGCATCGCCTTCTGCAGCTGGTCCTCGCCCTCCCCTTGCATCGAACCGGAAAAATCGAGGCAGAGCGCGGTCAGGGACGGTTTGCGCAGCGCGGCCTGATAAAGGTTGAGCGCCTGGCGGATGACGCCCGCCTCCGGCATGCGGATTGCCGTCACCAGCCGGGCGGGATCGAAATTCCAGCTCGACTCCGGTTTTGCGGCTACGCCGGTCAGCGGAATGCGCCGGCCGGTATCGGCGATGCGCTGCTGCACGGGGGCCGAGCTGAGATAGGCGAGCAGATCGTTGAAAAAGGTCTGGACTTCAGGCCCGCGGCCATGATCGACGAAACCGATCGGCGAATCCGCCATAGCCACACCATCGGCCGGATAGATCGCGTAAAGCGGTTCCTGCGACAGGGCGGCGAGCTTGTCGTTGGTTTCCTTCAGCACCGCCTCGTAATTCCACATCGCGTCATAGACCGTGCCCTTGCCGGCGGATTCGACATAGAGATCGGCAAGCCAGCCGGAAGAGCCGGAAGAGCGCACGACACCTGACAGCAGCGATCGGACGCTCTCCTGGACGTGTCTGTCGTCGAGATCGCCGGGTTCGATCACCGGTTTGTTGCCGAGCGCGCTCGACAGCATGGCAAGATAGGCGCTGGCGCCCGAATTGGATTGCGTCGCCGAGGTCATCAGGAACTTCAGTGATCCGCTCTCGACGGCAGCGAGAATGTCCTGCATGAAGACGTCCTTGCCGATCCAGCCGAGCTGCTGCGCCTTCGACCTGCGCACGCCCAAGACCACCGGCGTCTGGGCGATCGAGGTCAGGCTCTTGACGCGGCGCTTGGTGTCGAACATGTCGACCCAGACGCTGGAGGCCGGCCAGACCGCATCCTGCGCGACGCCCTGGTCACTCTGCAGCGCCAGGCCGATATCGAGCGTGCCTTCATATTTGAAGGTGCAGGTGGCGTTCTTCTGCTTGCAGAATTCTTCGACGATCGGCTGCAGAACGGTGTTCTCCGATCCCGATACGATCGAGAAGTCCGGCCCCTGGCCGAAGGGATTGCAACCGGCAAGGGGCAGAAGAGCAAGAAGTGCCAGGCCTGAAAGCAGTGCTCGCATCGTCATCTTGCCGATCACGCCTGGGTCATCGCCTTCTTGAGTTCGATCGTCATCTGCTCCATCTGCTGTTCGGCGAGCGCCCGCTTGCGGCGCCCCTCCTCCTGAACCTGCAGCACGCCTGATATCGTATCGATCAGATCCCTGTTCGCCTTGGCGAGCGTGTCGATATCGACGATGCCGCGCTGCGACTGCTGTTCGATTGATATCGCCTGGTCCTTCATCATCTCGGATGCCTGGCGGATCATGTCGTTGGTGGCGTCGGTCACCGCCTTCTGCAGGTCGAGCGCCGATTTCTGCCGCGTCAGGCCGAGCAGGATCACCATCTTCTGCTTCCAGGCCGGCACCGTCAGCGCCGAAGTCGCCTGCAGATTCTCGATCAGCGTCTCGTCGCCCGCCTGAACGATGCGGATCTGCGGCAATTGCTGGATGCCGAGCTGGCGGGCCTGCTGCAGGTAGAACACCCGCTTCTCAAGCCGGTCGAGCGCCTGCAGGCTGTCCTGATAGGTCTGCGCCTCCAGCATGCCGCCGCCGGGGCCGGTCGCTGCCGCCTCGGCTTGCGCCTTCAGCCTCGGCAGCTCGACGTTGCGAAAACGCTCGGCGAAAGTCTTGCCGGCCTGAACATAAGCCTCGAGCCGCATGATCGATTGCCTGGTTTCCTCATGCAGGTCGTCGAGCAACGCAATGTCGCGCCTCAGCGTATCCTTGTGACGGTCGAGCTCCAGACCGATCCGGTCGATCTGGCCGGCCACGTCTTCGAACTCCGCCTTGAAGCGTTCGAGCCGGGCCTTGGCCGAGAGAAACATGCGGCTGAGGAAACCCTTATCCTTCAGCGATGCCGGATCGAGGCTTTTCGATTTGAGGATGATATCGGTCAGCAGGCGGCCGACATCGCCGAGGTCCTTGTTGCGGACTTCGCGCAGGATCCTGTCGGCATAATCGCTGACCGCCTGCTGGACGCGGTCGCCATAGACCGAGATGCCGGCACGGTCGGTGATATTGATGCTATCGGAAATGCGGGCAATTTCCGCCGGATCAGCGACAACAACCGGCAGGGCGGCATTCTGAACAGTCGCGAGATCGGTGTCGGCCATGGTTCGGGCTTTCAAGCTTGCGATGCGTAATGGCTACGCAGTCTAGCAGATAGACGTCATCGCAATGGCTTGGCCGCCAGGATCGCACCGACCCGAAAAGCAGGACGACAGACGGCGACTCAGTCATCGCTGATCGCCGAACCATAGTGAATTTTATGATACAGTTTTATGACAGGCGAAAGCCCTTCGCCTACTTGCAAACCTCGGCCTTGCGGTCGAGCAGCTCCAGCTTGGCGAGCTTGCCGGTCAGGACGAAATCGCCGTAATCCATCGTCAGGTCGCGGGTAATGCCGTTCTCATAGAGCTTGAAGGACATGCGGTAGACCGGCAAAGCATCCGATTTCGCACTTTCGTTGAAATAGGCGATCGTCACCGGCCAGAAGGCAGTCTTGGAGAAGGCGCCGGCATTGCCGGCATCGGCCTCCTCGGCGATCGGCGTCTCCTGCTTGCCGACGATCGTCGTCGTCGCCAGCGACTTGTCGCCGTCGTCGGAACCGTCGAAGACGCGCGCCTCGAAGAAGCGCTTGCCGTCCTTGGCGTGCTGGATCACATCGAGCATATGTTCCGTGGGAAAACGGCTTTCTAAAAGCTGCAGCTCGCGGCTCGCCGGCTGCTTGAGATCGACCTTGACGCCATCAGGCTGGTCCTGCGCCGCACCGTTGACCTCTTTATCGAGCTGCTCGTCGGTGAAGGATTTGGTGTCGAAGGTGAACTTGCCGTCCTTCAGGTTCTCGAAGGTCTTGGTCTGCTGGTCGCTGACGCGCACGCTGTCGCCGGTGTCGATCTGCGTCACGAAGCGGAAGTTGGTGGTGAAGCCCTGGCAATAGCTGCCGTCGAACTCATAGACCATGCGGCCGTACATGCCGGCGATGCCGGAGCGGTCCGAAGCGTCCTTCAGTTCCAGATCGTAGACCGCGCGATGGGCGACGAGGCCGGTCGCGATCGCAGCGCTCACCGCGGGCGCAGCCGCCCATGCATTGGCGGAAACGCTGGCGAGAAGCAGAGCGACAAGACTCGATCGGAACATTCATTAACTCCTGTTGGACTCGGTCGCGATGTTATAAGAACGCTTTCGGCCAAATCGAGGCTCGAAACTGTCATATTAAAGATTCTAGTCTTGATGCATAATTTTTGAAGAATTGACAACAAAAGCGGAGACGAAAATGTCCGATGAAATTGCAGCGCGCCTGATTGAGATGGGGATAACCCTGCCCGAAGCCGCAGCACCTGCTGCAAATTACGTTCCCTATGTCATCAGCGGCAATCTTCTCTACATCTCCGGCCAGCTGCCGCTCGAAGGCGGCAAGGTCGCCGTCTCGGGCCATCTCGGTAAGACCATCGACGTTGCAACGGGCCAGCGCGGCGCCGAACTCTGCGCCATCAACATCCTTGCCCAGGCGAAGGCGGCACTTGGTGGCGATCTCGGCCGCATCCGGCGTGTCATCAAGCTGAACGGCTTCGTCGCCTCGGCGCCCGACTTCATCGAGCAGCATCTCGTCATCAACGGCGCTTCGAACCTGATTGCCGGCGTGCTTGGCGAAGCCGGCAAACATGCGCGTGCCGCCGTCGGCATGGCGGCCTTGCCGCTGAATGCCGCCGTCGAGATAGACGCTATCATGGAAATCGCAGAATGACCAATGTTGGCTGGATCAGGGACCTGCCGGTCGCCCATCGCGGCTATCACGACCTCAACACGCAGGTCTGGGAAAACACGCTTTCGGCTTTCTCGCGCGCCGTCGAAGCGGGCTTTGCGATCGAATGCGACCTGCACTACGCCTCCGACGGCGTACCGGTCGTCTTTCACGACGAGGATCTGCAGCGCCTGTGCAACCTCCACGGCGACATCCGCGAGCGCACCTCCCGGGAACTCGGACTGATCGCCGTCGGCGGCACCAGCGACAAGGTGCCGACGTTGCGCCAACTCCTCGACCTCGTCGAGGGCAAGGTGCCGCTGGTGCTGGAGCTCAAGGGGCGCGAGGCCGATGACGAAGGTTTCGCCGAAGCTGTGCTCGAGGTCCTCGAAGGTTATCAGGGCAAGGCAGCGCTGATGAGCTTCGATCACTGGCTACTGCGCGATCTGAAGGCGCTTGGCTCACCCTACCCGCTGGGGCTGACGGCCGACGGCAACACGCCGGAGGCGTTCAAGACACATGCGGAGGCGATGGAGATCGGTCTCGATTTCATCTCCTATCATTATGGCGACCTGCCGAACGCCTTTATCACCGGCGAACGCGAAAAGGGCATTCCCGTTATTACCTGGACGGTGCGTGACGAAGAGGCGCGCCGGCATACATTCGCAAACGCAGACCAGATGACCTTCGAAGGCTTCGATCCGCGTGTGGCTGCTTGACGCTCGCTTTTAGGCCAAGATCATGCGCAGACTGCTGCATAATTCCTTAAATCGGATCGATTTCAGGATAAAATTATGCAGGAACTCAAAGTGTTACAGCGTCCTTTGCGCGTCTGAAAGACGCACGGCGCTGTAAGGCAGAGCCGAGACTATCCTCCCACAGGCTTCGCATTTGTCCCATGACTGATGAATTATCCATTCGCGTAGAACGCTCCTTCACCGCGATTTCCCCGGAGAGCTGGTCCAGGCTTTCCGGGGCGTCGAAGACCTGCGCTAAGATTGCCTACAACCCTTTCGTTTCGCACGCCTTTTTATCGTCGCTAGAAGAATCGGGCTCGGCCGACGCCGAGAGCGGCTGGCTCGGTCATCATCTGCTGCTCGAGACCGGGCGCGGCGAACTGATCGGCGCCCTGCCCGGCTACCTCAAGAACCACAGCCAGGGCGAATATGTCTTCGACCATGGCTGGGCCGACGCCTTCGAGCGGGCCGGCGGGCGTTATTACCCCAAACTTCAGTGCTCGATCCCGTTCACGCCGGCGACAGGCCCGCGTCTTCTCGTCGCCGAGGGGCTGCAGCGGCTGCCGATCCAGAGCGCGATCGCCGAAGGCCTGAAGGAGGTGGTGCGCCGGCTCGGCATCTCTTCGGCCCATATCACCTTCGTGCCGGACGAAGAGATCGGCGTCTTCGAGATGGATGGCTATCTGCACCGCACCGACCAGCAGTTCCATTTCATCAATGACGGCTATGCCAATCACGAGGAATTTCTCGAAACGCTCGCCTCGCGCAAACGCAAGGCATTGCGCAAGGAGCGCCGCGCCGCACTCGAAAACGGTATCAGCATCGACTGGCTGACCGGCCGCGACCTGACGGAACGCATCTGGGACCAGTTCTTCAAGTTTTACATGGATACCGGCGGGCGCAAGTGGGGCCGGCCCTACCTCACCCGTAAGTTCTATTCGCTGATCGGCGAACGCATGGCAGACGATATCCTGCTCGTCATGGCCAAGCGCGACGGGCGCTATATCGCCGGCGCGATCAACTTCATCGGCGGCGATACGCTCTACGGCCGTCACTGGGGCTGCATCGAGGATCATCCCTTCCTGCATTTCGAGGTCTGCTATCACCAGGCGATCGACTTCGCCCTTTCGAAAGGGCTGAAACGGGTCGAGGCCGGAGCGCAGGGCGAACACAAGCTTGCCCGCGGTTACCTGCCGGTGACGACGCATTCCGCCCATTATGTTGCGCATGCCGGCCTTCGCCGGGCGATCGGCGACTATCTCGCGCGCGAGCGCGCCGATGTCGAACAGATGAGCGAGTTGCTGACCGAGCACAGCCCTTTCCGCAAGGGCGAACGTCAGCAGGAGGATTGACGCCGCCGCACCGGCCGCGCTACCCGCGCAACGCATAATTCCCTAAATCGGAATCGATTTAGGGATAAAATTATGCAGTAATTCAAAGTGCTACAGCGTCCTTTGCGCGTTTGAAAAGACGCACGGCGCTCTGAAAAACGAGGAGATTTCGCGATGACCAGCCCGGCCGCTTATGACGACAACAACATCTTCGCCAAGATCCTCCGCGGCGAAATCCCCTCGCACCGGGTTTACGAGGATGAGCATACCATCGCCTTCATGGATGTGATGCCGCAGGCGCCGGGCCACGTGCTCGTCCTTCCCAAGGCGGCGTCGCGCAATATTCTCGATGCCGATCCAGCCACTCTCACCCACGCAATTACTGTCGTCCAGAAGATCGCCAATGCGGTGAAGGGCGTCTTCGACGCCGATGGCGTGTTCATCGCCCAGTTCAACGAGCCGGCCGCCGGTCAAACGGTGTTTCATCTGCATTTCCACGTCATCCCGCGGCATGAAGGCGCGGCCCTCAAGCCGCATTCCGGCAAGATGGAGGACGGTGCCGTGCTTGCCGCCAATGCCGAAAAGATCAGGGCCGCACTGGCGTAGGGTCAACACCCGTCGATTTCAGAGAATTCAATCCAGACAATCATTTGGAACACAATCATGATCCGCCATACTGTCGCATTCCGCCTGAAGCACGAAGCCGGCTCGGCTGAAGAAACGTCGTTCCTCTCCGACGCGCTGGTGCTTGCCAAGATCCCGAGCGTGCGGAATTTCGAGCAGCTTCGGCAGACGAGTCCAAAGAATGATTTTACCTTCGGCTTCTCGATGGAGTTCGACGATCAGGCTGGCTATGACGTCTACAACGTCCATCGACTGCATGTCGCCTTCGTGCGCGACCGCTGGGTGCCCGAGGTCGCCGACTTTCTCGAGATCGACTACACCAGGCTCTAAAAAGGGCGCATGCAGATCCGCAAACGAAAAAGGCCGCGGGTGACGCGGCCTTTTTCAATTCGGTGACGGTATCTTACTTCTTGCGTGGAACCTTCGGAACCGCGCTTCCCTTCTTCGGGGCGTTGCGGACCTCAGGCTCGGCCTGCGGCACCGCCTTGGCGCGTGTCTTGCGGGCTGCTTTCGTCTTCAGCTCGCCGTCATCCCCATCATCGCCTTCGGGATGCACGACTTCAGCTTCCGGCTTCGGCTTGATCGGCGCCGTTTCCGAGATGGCTTCCAGCACAATGCCGGGCTTGCCGTCTTCCTTCGGGCCGACAGTGACGTTGACGACGCCGCCCTTCTTCAGCTTGCCGAAGAGGATCTCGTTGGCAAGCGGCTTCTTGATCGCGTCCTGGATGACGCGGGCAAGCGGGCGGGCGCCCATCTTCTCGTCGTAACCCTTTTCGGACAACCAGGCGATCGCGTCCTCATGCAGGTCGAAGGTGACGTTCCTTTCGGAAAGCTGGGCTTCCAGCTGCATGATGAACTTCTGCACGACCTTATGGATAACAGCCGTCGGCAGCGGTGCGAAGGGAATGATCGCGTCGAGACGGTTGCGGAACTCCGGCGTGAACAGGCGGGTCAGCGCCTCTTCGTCCTCGCCGGTGCGCTTGGACGAGCCGAAGCCGATCGCCGCCTTGGCCATTTCCGACGCACCCGCATTGGTCGTCATAATCAGGATGACGTTGCGGAAGTCGATCTTCTTGCCGTTATGGTCGGTCAGCGTGCCGTGGTCCATGACCTGCAAGAGGATATTGTAGATGTCGGGATGCGCCTTCTCGATTTCGTCGAGCAGGACCACGCAATGCGGGTGCTGGTCGACGCCATCAGTCAGAAGGCCGCCCTGGTCGAAGCCGACATAGCCGGGAGGTGCGCCGAGCAGACGCGAAACCGTGTGCCGCTCCATATACTCCGACATGTCGAAGCGCAGCAGTTCCACGCCGAGCGACGAGGCAAGCTGCTTTGCCACCTCGGTCTTGCCGACGCCGGTCGGACCGGAGAAGACATAGGCGCCGATCGGCTTGTTCGGCTCGCGAAGACCGGCACGCGCCAGCTTGATCGAGGTCGAAAGGGCTTCGATCGCGATATCCTGGCCGTAGACCACCGAACGCAGTTCCTGCTCCAGATTGGCGAGCACGGCTTCGTCGTCCTTGGAGACGGTCTTCGGCGGAATGCGCGCCATCGTGGCGACCGTTGCCTCGATCTCCTTTTCGGTGATCAGCTTGCGGCGCTTCGACGGCGGCAGCAGCATCTGGGCCGCACCGGTTTCGTCGATCACGTCGATCGCCTTGTCGGGCAGCTTGCGGTCGGAGATGTAGCGGGCCGACAATTCGACGGCCGACTTGATGGCGTCGTTCGAATAACGCAGGTGGTGATACTCTTCGAAATAGGGCTTCAGGCCCTTCATGATCTCGATCGCATCATCGATCGACGGCTCGCTGACGTCGATTTTCTGGAAACGACGGACCAGCGCCCGGTCCTTCTCGAAGAACTGGCGGTATTCCTTGTAGGTGGTCGATCCGATGCAGCGAATCGCGCCCGATGACAGGGCCGGCTTCAGCAGGTTCGATGCATCCATCGCGCCGCCCGAAGTGGCGCCGGCACCGATCACCGTGTGGATCTCGTCGATGAAGAGCACGGCGCCCGGATATTCTTCCAGTTCCTTGACGACCTGCTTCAGGCGCTCTTCGAAGTCGCCTCGGTAGCGCGTGCCGGCGAGCAGCGTGCCCATGTCGAGCGAGAAGATCGTCGCATCGGCGAGCGCTTCTGGAACCTTGCCTTCGACGATGCGCTTGGCAAGGCCTTCGGCGATCGCCGTCTTGCCGACGCCGGGATCACCGACATAGAGCGGATTGTTCTTCGAACGGCGGCACAGGATCTGGATCGTGCGGCTGACCTCGGCGTGACGGCCGATCAGCGGATCGATCTTGCCGCCCTTGGCCTTCTCATTGAGATTGACGCAATAGGCCTTGAGCGCATCCTGCTGCTTCTTCGGGCCGCCCTCTTCCTCGCCGCCGCGCGCCGTCGGCTTGCTGCTTTCGGCCTCGTCCTCGGCGCCGCGCGGGGGACGCACATCCGAAGCGCCCGGCCGCTTGCCGATGCCGTGGGAGATATAGTTGACGGCATCGTAGCGGGTCATCTCCTGCTCCTGCAGGAAATAGGCGGCATGGCTTTCGCGCTCGGCGAAGATCGCGACCAGCACGTTAGCGCCGGTCACCTCTTCGCGGCCGGACGATTGCACATGGATGACGGCACGCTGGATGACGCGCTGGAAGCCGGAGGTCGGCTTCGAATCCTCGTCATATCCGGTGATCAGGTTGGAAAGTTCGTTATCGACATATTCGACGAGCGTCTTGCGCAACGCGTCGAGATCGACATTGCAGGCACCCATGACCGCGGCCGCATCGGCATCGTCGATCAGGGCGAGCAGCAGATGCTCGAGCGTCGCATATTCGTGGTGCCGCTCGTTGGCAAAGGTCAGTGCCTGATGGAGCGCCTTCTCTAAACTAGGCGAAAATGTTGGCACGTTCAGATCCTCACTTCTTTTCCATGACGCATTGCAGCGGATGCTGGTGTTGCCGGGCGAAGTCCATCACCTGGCTGACCTTCGTTTCCGCTACCTCGTATGTGAATATTCCGCATTCGCCGACGCCGTGGTTATGGACATGGAGCATGATGCGGGTGGCACTTTCACGATCCTTCTGAAAAAACCGCTCCAGAATATGGATGACGAATTCCATGGGAGTGTAGTCGTCATTCAAAAGCAGCACACGATAAAGATTGGGCTTCTTGGTCTTCGGCTTGGTGCGTGTGATGACCGAGGTTCGATTTGCGTTGTCCCCGTTCCTTTCGCTGTCGTTCTGCATCCGGATCGGCTTTGCGATCATTGTCATTCATTCCTCAAGCAATCCGGCGGAGCATGGGAGGGTGCTTTTCCCGCCGAATATCTGAAACACTAACTTAGTTCATAATAGGCTGATTTTAAGCCCCCTGTCAGACACTGCAATCAAGAAATGGCCAGCATGCACGGGAAAGACCAAAAAAGTCCCTGGTCGATCCCATGCGGGCGCTGCAGCGAAAGCGGAAACAAAAAGACCGGCTACAGATGCGTAGCCGGTCCTCGTTTTTCAATATGTAGCGCAGGTTGCGCCTTTGAAATCAGTTCATGCAGCAGCAGGCGTCGCCGACTTGGCGGTCTTGACGACGGCAGCGGCGATCGGCGCTTCATAGGGCTTATAGGCTGATTTGGCGAGATCGGCATACATCTCACTGAGCTTCGTCGTCTCGGAGACAAAGCCTTCAAAATACGCCTTGACGTAGTTCGTCTGCAGCTCGAAAGCGGCCTCGAAGCTCTTGACGCCGGCCAGCGTTTCGAAATGCGTCACCGCGTCCTGAAAGGATTTCTTCGAATATTCAGTGGCTTCAGCGGCGATCGCCTGAAAGCCCTTGGTCGTGTCGGAATAAGTTTTCAGGGCCGTGTCAACGGCTTCCTTGCTCTTCTTGTTGGCGTCTTCAATGTTGAACATGAGCCATCCTCCGTTGGGCTGTTGGTGGCGGCAGTGTAGCTGCAATGCACAAATAGTCAAGTAGTCTTGTGCATTGCAAAACATCCAGTAGTTGCATTACAATAATATAACAAAGCCGGCGCGCCGGGGCACGTACGTCTTTAATTGATTTTGCTAAAATATATCAGAATGCCGCAACCGGAAGTTTTGAATAAATTCTCGTTCCGAATCGAAAAAACGAAAAAAGGACCGAACGGATCGCGCCATTCGGTCCTTTTGACACTTTCGAGCGCGATCAGAGATCGACGTCGAGGATCGCCATCGAAAAGTTGTAGGAGCGGTCGCCGTCCTCGTCATCGATATAGACGACACCCAGAAATTCTTCGCCGAGATAGACTTCCGCAGAATCATCCTTGCGCGGACGCGCCTTGACGATCATCTGCGGGTTGAACATGCGCTTGAAATAGGCGTCGAGCTTCTTGATTTCTTCTGGCTTCACTCTGTCATCTCCGTAAGCGGTCTTGATTGGCCGCTTCTTGCACAGGAAATGCAGCGGTGTAAAGGCAAGGTTGCCGTTTGCTCATGGCCCTCCCCGCTCGGATCCCGCCGACTTTTCCTATCCTTGTTTCCAATGGGCGCTCAGATATCGGCGCCGATCACCTGGTCCATGTTGCGCGACGGCTCGGAACAACCGGCCTCGCCGACGACCTTGGCCGGCACGCCCGCCACCGTCTTCTTGGGCGGCACCGCCTTCAGGACGACGGAGCCGGCGGCGACGCGTGAGCAGTAGCCGATCTCGATATTGCCGAGGATCTTCGCGCCGGCGCCGATCATGACGCCGGAGCCGATCTTCGGATGGCGGTCAGCGCCCTCCTTGCCGGTGCCGCCGAGTGTGACGCCGTGCAGGATCGAGACGTTGTCGCCGATGACGGCCGTCTCGCCGACGACGAGGCCGGTGGCGTGATCGAGGAAGATGCCCTTGCCGATACGGGCGGCCGGGTTGATGTCGGTCTGGAAGACGCTGGAGGAGCGGCTCTGCAGATAGAGCGCAAAATCACGCCGGCCGCGGTTCAGCAGCCAATGGGCGAGACGATGTGTCTGCAGCGCATGGAAGCCCTTGAAATAAAGCACCGCCTCCATAAAGCGCAGGCAGGCGGGATCGCGGTCATAGATCGCCTGGATATCGACGCGCAGGATGGAACTCCAGTCCGGCCAGTCGAGGAGCATTTCCTCGAAGGTCTGGCGAAGCAGGTTCGCCTGCATGTCGGGGTGATCGAGACGTTCGCAGATGCGGTGGATGACGCATTCCTCGAGCGAATGGTAGTTGATCACGGTCGAATAGAGGAAGGCGGCGAGAACCGGGTCCCGTTCGGCGGCGAGCCGTGCTTCCTCGCGCAGGCTGTCCCAGATGGGATCCATCACCTTCACCGGATGGCCTGTGTCAAAAGCACGGATGTCAGTCTTTGCGACCATCGCCGCTCTCCTCGTTGCCGGAAGGAATGCCGTTTTCGGAATGCCAATATATAGAGGAAAACGCCAATAACATAAATGGGTGCCGTCGCCATGGTTTTTTAGCATGGTTTTTCAGCATCACGATGTTGTCAGCGATGGGCGACCCTTGCATAGAAGGCCAGCACCGCCTGCTTGAAAACCCTGTCGCCGACGGCGAGCATATGATCGCGGCCCGGAATATCGAGTGCTTCGGCATTTTGCATCAGCGCCGCCAACTCCTGCGGCGAGCCGGCGATATCATCCTTGGTGCCGACGCCGATCAGCGTCGGCATATCGAGCTTGGCCATATCGGAGCGGGCGACCAGATCGCGCGAGCCGCGGATGCAATCGGCAAGAGCGACCCGGTCGCTCTTCGTCTGCTCGGCGAAGGCGCGGAACATACGGCCGCGGGCATGCGTCACCGCCTCCAGCGAAGGAGCCAGCAGCGCATCGGCGATCGGGTCCCAGTCGCCGACGCCGTCGGTCATGCCGATGCCGAGGCCGCCGAGCACCAGCGAACGGACGCGATGCGGATTGGCAAGCGCGGCAAAAACGGAAATGCGCGCGCCCATCGAATAGCCCATGACATTGGCCTCCGGGATGCCGAGATGATCGAGCAAGGCGATCGCATCGCCGGCCATGACCCAGGGACGATAGGCTTCGGCATCATGCGGCTTGTCGCTTGCGCCGTGGCCGCGATTGTCCATGGCGATCACCCGGTAGCCGGCATCGCCCAGCGTCTTTAGCCAGCCCGGATGCACCCAGTTGACGTTTGCGGTCGAGGCAAAGCCGTGGATCAACAACACGGGCACACCGGCCGGATCGCCTTCATCGAAGAAGGCGAGCTGCAGTCCGTCATGGGTGAAGCTCGAAAATGTGGGCGTATTCAGGTTCATCGGGCCTTCCTTTTTGGGCGCGACCATAGTCGAGCGGCCTTTCATGGTGAAGCCAAAAACTGTGGCTAAAAACTGTGCCCGGCGCGGCGGTTTGGCTCTACACATTTGCGGCGAAGGCTTATAAGGTTCGCGCACATTTCAAAGCATTCGGAGAGCGACATGGCCGGCCACAACATTCCCCACTTCCAGAACGACGGCGGTCACCGCGTTATCGAAGTCGGCGTCAAGGAATTCATGTGCACCGGCGCTTCGGCTCCCTTCGATCATCCGCATATCTTCATCGACATGGGCGACGACAACGAGAAGGTCTGTTCCTACTGCTCGACGCTCTATCGCTTCAATTCCGCGCTCAAGCCCAGCCAAACCAATCCGGCCGGCTGCGTTTTCCACGTGAAGGCGGCGTAGTCAGTCCAGATCCGGGATCGGACGGGCAATGCCGATCGAACATGCCGCCATCATCGGCGCCGGGATATCAGGGCTGACCGCTGCCCTTGCGCTTTCGCGCCGGGGTATCAGCTCGGAGATCTTCGAACAGGCGGGCGAACTCACCGACATCGGCGCCGGATTGCAGGTTTCGCCGAACGCCTCCCGCATCCTTGCCGAACTCGGTATCCTTGACGGGCTGTCAAAGGTCTGGCTCGAGCCGGACGCGATCCGGCTGATATCGGGCAGTTCGCTGCGCCAACTCGCGGCGGTGCCGGCCGGCAAATTCGCGCGGGAACGCTGGGGTGCTCCTTATGGCGTCCTCCACCGCACCACATTGCAGAAAGCGCTTTTGGATGCGGTCACGGCCGATCCGCTCTGCCGGCTTCACCTTGGCGTGCGAATAGATTCGACCCTACCGCCTTTCGAGCGGGCGGCCGATGTCGTGATCGGCGGCGACGGCGTCTGGTCGAAGCTTCGGCAATCTGTTCCAGGCAGCCCCTCGCCGCGCTTTTCCGGCAATATCGCCTACCGTTTTACGATTGCCGAAACGGAAGCGCCCGGATTCCTCGACCGGGCAAGCGTTTCGGCTTTTCTCGGCGGTTCGGCGCATCTCGTCTGCTATCCGCTGAGGGAAACCGGCAGCTTCAATATGGTGGCGATCACCGCCGGCAATATCGCGCCGCAGGCCTGGCAAAGCGAGGCGACGGAAGAACAGCGGGCGCAGCTGCGGGCGCGCCTTTCCGGCTGGAACTCAGCGATCGTCTCGCTGCTCGACAGAAATAGGAAGCTGACCTTCTGGCCGCTGTTCGAAACCACATCAGGCGCCTGGCAGGACGGCCGAAAGACGGTTCTGATCGGCGACGCCGCGCATGCGATGATGCCTTTTGCCGGACAGGGAGCAGCGATGGCGATCGAAGACGCCTACGAACTGGCGGCGTTTCTTTCGAATAGCCCCGTGGCGGAAGCGTTGGCGCGGTTCGAAAGACACCGGGCGCCGCGCATTGCGAGGCTTCGCCAGCGTGGCGCCTTCAACCGGTTCGCCTATCATGCGAAAGGGCCGATCCGGATCGGCCGCGATCTCGTGCTCGGCCTCAAGCCGCCGCTAAGCCTCGCGGCAGATCTCGACTGGATCTACGGCTATCGGGCTGCCGATCTGCCGTGAGGCGCCGCCATCGGCGACAAAGCGTCTCTGGTCAGACCGCGCTTGCCGCGGCAAAACCCCGTTCGATATCGGCCTTGAGGTCGGCCACGTCCTCGATGCCGATCTGCAGGCGGATGACCGGACCGTCCGTCGGCGCCTTGGCGACCTTGCGATCGTCGAGATAGGCATGCAAAGCGAGGCTTTCAAAGCCACCCCAGGAATAGCCGAGACCGAAAATCCTGAGCGCGTCGAGGAAGGCATGCGCCTTTGCTCTTGATTTCTCGGGGCCGTCGGCGGCAAGCACGAAGGAAAAGATGCCGCTGGCGCCTTTGAAATCGCGCTTCCAGAGATGGTGCGAGGGGAAACTCGGCAGGGCCGGATGCAGCACGCGGGCGACATCCTCCCTGCCCTCCAGCCATTTCGCGATATCAAGCGCGCTTTCATAATGGCGCTCGAGGCGCAGGCCCATGGTGCGCAATCCGCGCAGAATCTGGTAGGCATCATCGGGTGCGCCGCAGATGCCGAGCACACCGTTTGCTTCCTTCAGCCGCTCCCAGTGCTCGGCATTGGCCGAAACCGTTCCGAGCAGGATATCGGAATGGCCGGACGGATATTTCGTCGATGCGTGGATGGATATGTCGACGCCGTAATCGAGCGGCCTGAAATAGACCGGCGTCGCCCAGGTATTGTCCATCATGACGACGGCGCCGTGGCGGTGCGCAACCGCCGAGATCGCCGGAATATCCTGCATTTCGAAAGTATTGGAGCCTGGGGCCTCGGTATGAACGAGCTTGGTGTTCGGCCGGAACAGCGCCTCGATGCCGGCGCCGATCTCCGGGTGGTAATATTCCACCTCGACGCCGAGGCGCTTCAGCATCGTGTCGCAGAAATGGCGCGTCGGGCCATAGACCGAATCGACCACCAGCGCATGATCGCCGGCTGCGACGAAACCCAGAAACGGAATGGTGACGGCCGCAAGGCCCGACGGCACAAGGATCGTGCCGGCCGAGCCTTCGAGTGCGTCGATCGCCTCGCAGAGCGCATCCGTCGTCGGGGTGCCGCGCGTTCCGTAGGTATATTTCTGCGTGCGCGTCTCCATCGCCCGCGCATTCGGAAACAACACCGTCGAGGCATGCACGACCGGCGGATTGATGAAACCGTGATAATCGAAGGGGTCGTTGCCGATATGGGTCAGGCGGGTGTTGATGCCAGCATTCTGCAGCAAGCTGTCTTTGTCGTTCATGTCGGAAATAGCCTTTGGCGAAGGGTCGCGAAACCAGACTTTTGGACGTCGCGCCGTTTCCGGTCAACCCTTGAAGATTGATGCAAGCGACGGCCTGGAATGATGGAATTGTCGATTTTCGCGTTATTTTTCCGCAACCAGACGCCTATTTCATGGCCAAGTGCCCATGAATGCAGCGCGATCTACCAAAATTCTGAATTTTGCCGCAATTATTGAGCGCGACACTTGACCATAGTGACATTTACGACTGTGATAGACCCACTCGCGCCGGGAGGGTGTCGAGACAATGGGGAGGCGCACGGATTGTCGGCACGCACTCCCCACAAGAAAAGATAAGACAACGGAAAAGGTTGGGAAAATGAAAAATAAGCTCCTGTCCGCCGCCATCGGCGCAGCAGTTTTGGCAGTTGGCGCCTCGGCCGCCTCCGCCACCACTCTCTCAGACGTCAAGGCAAAGGGTTTCGTTCAGTGCGGCGTCAACACCGGCCTTACAGGCTTTGCCGCACCTGACGCTTCCGGCAATTGGGCCGGCTTCGACGTCGACTTCTGCAAGGCCGTCGCTTCGGCCGTGTTCGGCGACCCCACCAAGGTCAAGTACACGCCGACAAATGCGAAGGAACGTTTCACCGCTCTGCAGTCCGGTGAAATCGACGTTCTCTCGCGCAATACGACCTGGACGATCAACCGCGACACCGCACTCGGTTTCAACTTCCGTCCCGTCACCTATTATGACGGTCAGGGCTTCATGGTGCGCAAGGGCCTGAACGTGAAGTCGGCGCTCGAACTCTCCGGCGCCGCAATCTGCGTGCAGTCGGGCACGACCACGGAACTGAACCTCGCCGATTATTTCAAGACGAACAATCTGCAGTACAATCCGGTCGTCTTCGAAAATCTTCCTGAGGTCAACGCGGCCTACGACGCCGGTCGTTGCGACGTTTACACGACCGACCAGTCCGGTCTCTATTCGTTGCGTCTGACGCTGAAGAATCCCGACGAACACGTCATCCTTCCTGAGATCATCTCCAAGGAGCCGCTTGGCCCGGCCGTCCGTCAGGGTGATGATCAGTGGTTCGATATCGTTTCCTGGACGGCTTATGCGCTGATCAATGCCGAAGAGTTCGGCATCACCCAGGCAAATGTCGACGAGATGAAGAACTCGCCGAACCCTGATATCAAGCGCTTCCTCGGCAGCGAGACCGACACCAAGATCGGCACCGATCTCGGCCTGACCAATGATTGGGCCGCCAACGTCATCAAGGGCGTCGGCAATTATGGCGAAATCTTCGAGCGTAACATCGGCGAGGGCAGCCCCCTCAAGATCGCACGCGGCTTGAATGCTCTGTGGAACAAGGGCGGCATCCAGTACGCACCGCCGGTTCGTTAATCGAGCACCGGCAATGAAATACTGGGAAGGCGGCCAAGCCGCCTTCCCACTCCAAAAAGTAAAAAGAAAGCCCGAAAACGGGCACAAGGGGATTGGCGCGGCATGACGCATGGGGCTGTGGATAGGACACCTTTGCATGACACCGGCTGGAGTTTCCGGTCGGCAATGTACGACCCGAAATACCGGAGCATATTTTTCCAGGTTCTAACAATCGTTGTTCTGGTGGCATTTGTGTGGTGGGTGGCCCACAACACGGCCGTGAACCTTGCGCGCAGCAATACGGCATCGGGTTTCGGCTTTCTTCGCGGCCGCGCCGGTTTCGAAATCGGCCAGTCGCTGATCGGCTTTTCGAGTGACTCGACTTATGCGCGCGCACTTCTCGTCGGCATTCTGAATACCTTGCTGGTGGCGGTGACCGGTATCTTCACCGCGACCATCATCGGCTTCCTCATCGGGATCGGCCGGCTGTCGCGCAATTGGCTGATTGCCAAGCTCTGCACGGTCTATGTCGAGGTTTTCCGCAACATTCCGCCGCTGCTCGTCATCTTTTTCTGGTATCTCGGCGTTCTCTCCGTCTTGCCGCAGCCGCGCGAGTCGGTCGGCCTGCCCTTCAACATGTTCCTCAACAACAGAGGACTAGCCTTCCCGAAGGCGATCTTCGAGACAGGCATGATAGCGGTCGGCATCGCCCTGCTGATTGCGATTGTCGCCACCATCATCATCGCGCGTTGGGCTCACAAACGCCAAGCCGCAACCGGCCAGCCGTTCCACACCGTGTGGACGGCGATCGCGCTGATCGTCGGCTTGCCATTGCTGGTCTTCGTTGTCTCCGGCTTTCCGCTCACCTTCGACGTTCCGGTCGCCGGAAAGTTCAACCTGACGGGCGGCTCCGTCGTCGGCCCCGAATTCATGTCGCTGTTTCTCGCTCTGTCCTTCTATACCGCCTCGTTCATCGCCGAGATCGTTCGCGGCGGCATTCGCGGCGTTCCTAAGGGACAATCCGAAGCAGCCGGCGCGCTGGGGCTGCATCCGTCGAGCGTGACGAGACTTGTCGTGGTGCCGCAGGCGCTGCGCATCATCATCCCGCCGCTGACGAGCCAGTACCTGAACCTGACCAAGAACTCCTCACTCGCCATCGCGATCGGTTTCTCGGATCTCGTTGCCGTCGGTGGCACGATCCTCAATCAGAGCGGTCAAGCGATCGAGATCGTCTGCATCTGGGGTATCGTCTATCTCAGCTTGAGCATTCTCACGTCGCTGTTCATGAATTGGTTCAATGCCAAGATGGCACTGGTGGAGAGATAAGATGTCGGTCGCCGATAAACCCTTTGTCAGAACGTCCATCCTTGCCGCCGAACCGCCGCCCCCCGGCGAGAGGGGAGCCGTCGCCTGGATACGCCGCAATCTCCTGGCAACTCCGAAGGACGTGATCCTGACGATCCTGGCTCTTGCGCTCATCGCATGGGCCGTGCCGCATCTCGTCAACTGGCTGTTCATCCAGGCCGTATGGTCCGGCCCGGACCGCACATTCTGCGCGACGACGATCCAGGGCGGCATCCAGCCTGACGGCTGGAGTGGCGCATGCTGGGCTTTCATCAGCGCCAAGTACGATCAGTTTATCTTCGGCCGCTATCCGCTCGGTGAGCGTTGGAGGCCGGCGATCGTCGGGATCCTGTTCATTCTGCTGCTGGTTCCGATGTTGATCCCGTCGGCGCCGCGCAAGGGCCTGAACGCCATTCTTCTGTTCGCCGTCCTGCCGGTCATCGCCTTCTGGCTTCTTCACGGCGGCTTCGGCCTCGAAGTGGTGGAGACTCCGCTCTGGGGCGGGTTGATGGTGACGCTCGTCCTGTCCTTTGTCGGTATTGCCGTCTCCCTACCCGTCGGCATTCTGCTTGCGCTGGGACGCCGCTCGAAGATGCCCGTCATCCGGATGCTCTGCGTTACCTTCATCGAGGTCATTCGAGGCGTTCCGCTGATCACCGTTCTGTTCATGGCAAGTGTCATGCTGCCGCTCTTCCTTCCGACAGGCTGGAACGTGGACAAATTGCTTCGGGCGCTGATCGGCGTGTCGATCTTCACGTCGGCCTATATGGCTGAAGTGATCCGCGGCGGCCTTCAGGCGATCCCGAAGGGACAGTTCGAAGGCGCCGATTCACTCGGCCTCGGCTATTGGCAGAAGACCCGGCTGATCATCATGCCGCAGGCCATCAAGCTGGTCATCCCGAGCATCGTGAACACCTTCATCGGAACGTTCAAGGACACGTCGCTGGTCACCATTATCGGCATGTTCGACCTGCTTGGCATCGTTAAGCTGAACTTCTCCGATGCCAATTGGGCAAGCGCCGTCACGCCGATCACGGGCCTGATCTTCGCGGGCTTCATCTTCTGGCTGTTCTGCTTCGGCATGTCGCGCTATTCAGGTTTCATGGAGCGCCATCTCGATACCGGCCACAAACGATAAGAACGCTACAACGATAAGAATGAGGGAAAATAGTCATGGCTGAAGCTCCAGCGAAAAAGCTCACCGTTTCCGCAACGGAAGTGGCGGTCGAGATCGTCAACATGAACAAGTGGTACGGCGATTTCCACGTGCTGCGCGACATCAACCTGAAGGTCATGCGCGGCGAGCGCATCGTCATTGCCGGCCCGTCGGGTTCGGGCAAGTCAACGATGATCCGCTGCATCAACCGCCTTGAAGAGCATCAGAAAGGCAAGATCGTCGTCGACGGCACCGAGCTCACCAACGATCTGAAAAAGATCGACGAGGTGCGGCGCGAAGTCGGCATGGTGTTCCAGCACTTCAACCTCTTCCCGCATCTGACGATCCTCGAAAACTGCACGCTGGCGCCAATTTGGGTCCGCAAGATGCCGAAGAAGCAGGCCGAAGAAGTGGCCATGCACTTCCTGAAGCGGGTCAAGATCCCGGAGCAGGCCAACAAATATCCGGGCCAGCTCTCCGGCGGCCAGCAACAGCGCGTGGCGATCGCCCGGTCGCTGTGCATGAACCCGAAGATCATGCTGTTCGACGAGCCGACCTCGGCGCTCGATCCCGAAATGATCAAGGAAGTGCTCGACACCATGGTGGGTCTTGCCGAGGAAGGCATGACCATGCTCTGCGTCACGCATGAAATGGGCTTTGCCCGTCAGGTGGCCAACCGGGTCATTTTCATGGACCAGGGCCAGATCGTCGAGCAGAATTCACCGGCCGAGTTCTTCGACAATCCGCAGCATGAACGCACCAAACTGTTCCTCAGCCAGATCCTGCACTAGATCGAAGCGTCCCTTGAAAAGACCCGCCGCACCTTCCGGTTCGGCGGGTCTTTCACGTTCAGCGGGAGGCTGTCGCCTGCAGCAGACTGCAGAGACCGGCAAGACCGGAATCACCGCCGGAGGCGGAGATATCGGCGCAACGGACGAGCATCTTGCGCTGCTCATTGATAGGCCTCGCCTGGAAGGCCTCCAGGGTGCGGATCTGGGACGCGCTGAGGCTGCGCTCGCCCGCGGGTCTGCCGCTGCTGCCTGCCCCATCTACCCTGCCGATGGCGAGGTTGGCATCGACGCCATTACCGCTGCCGATCGAGGCCGTGGCGTTGGCATCGATTCCATCGGAACCGCCGGTGCGTGCATTGAGATCGGCGTTGACGCCGCGACCGCCGCCGACACTGGCATTGACATCGGCATCGATGCCCCGGCCACCGCCGGCATTGGCGGTCGCATCGGCATTGACGCCGTTCGAGCCGCCGACGGAAGCATTGGCATCGGCGCTGATGCCGCTCCCACTGCCAATCGAAGCCCCGACATCGGCGCTGACGGCATTGCCTGCATTCACCGACACACCGACATCGATCGCACGCGCATCGCTTGCCGGCATGGCAAGGAGGGCGCAGGTGGATGCGAGCACTGCAAAGGACAGTCTATTGTGGTTATGGGTCATGTTTTCCTCCGTTTCATTCCGCCGAACGATCTGCCCGGCAGTTCGAAAATCGAGGAACGCGCGTACCTTCGATCGATCGGACGCCTGCAACTACAGGACGTCCATGGCAAGGCAACGTGAAGAGATGACGAATGTTTCACGACAGGGCGCGGCAAGTCGGTTCGGCGGCGTATAATGATGTTTCGCGGTTATTGAATTCCGAATCGCCCGACCGACTGTGCCAAAAGCGGGCATGTCGGCTGACAGCCGGAAGGCTTCTGAAGTATTCCCTCCGATGGCGCCAGCAATCTTCAACCGGCGGCGAATAATCCGATGGCAGCTTTTCCTTGAGATCGACCACAGCTGTCGCGGGCATCGGCTTTTCCATCAGCGATTGAACATACTAAAAATAACTCCCTTTCCGCCTGGATATATCAAGCGGGAAGTCCATGTTTCAGCATGTTCTCATCTGATGGAACTGGAGGTTTAGAATGGGCATTTTCGACAAGATCAAACATGCAATCTTCGGAGAGGCGAAAGCAGCCGAACCTGTTGCTGCCGGCGCACCGAAGACAGAGCCGGCGCAAGCGCCTGCCTCACCGTCGGCAGCCCCCAGTCCGGCGCCTGCGGCCCCTGCCCCGCAGAGCAAGCCGGTCCCCACGGCCACCGCACCAGGCACAGCTACAGTGGATATCGTCCCGATCCTCGACGCGGCGGTAAAGAAGAGCGGTCAGAAACTCGATTGGCGCCGCTCGATCGTAGACCTGATGAAAGCCGTCGGGATGGATGCGAGCCTGACCGAGCGCAAGGAACTTGCCGCTGAACTTGGCTATACCGGCGACACCAACGATTCCGCAAAAATGAACATGTGGCTGCACAAGGCACTGATGAAGCGGCTTTCGGACAACGGCGGCAAGGTACCGGCCGACCTCCTGGATTGATCGATGACGGATAGCTGCCGCCATTTCTGTGGCGGCAGCTATGCGGTTAACGTCTCGGGCAAGGGGACGCCGGAACAAGGCGTCCCCTTGCCCGCAGGCGCTGGAACCAATAACGTTTCACTCGATACTTCGATAATCGATCAGGGGAGAATTAAGTCCAATGAGATTGATGGCAGTCGTTGGTGTTGCACTCAGCCTGGCCTGTATATCGGCCGCAGAATCTCCTTCAAACTATCAATCCTACAGCGGCATTCGGGTCGATACCGACCCGGTCCTCCTGGCTCGATACGACAAGGCACTCCAACACTGCCTGCCGGAGGCAAGCTCATGGCGACGAGGCTCGTCGGACCCGCGAAGCCTGCATTACAACGCGGCTCTCAGAAATTGCCTCTATAGACGCAGCTTCGTCGACAGAGGCGTCTACGCCTACCCCATCCCCCAGGTCTACTTCGATCATTTCCTGGATCGCTGAGAAGAGCCGAGCCCTTCAGAGGCCAATCTAACAAAAAACCCGCCAAACTTGGCGGGTCTGTCTTCAATCGCGATGCTGCCGCTACTGCATAATTCCTTTAAATCCGAATCGATTTACGGACAAAATTATGCAGCAGTTCAAAGTGCTGCAGCGTCCTTTGCGCGTCTCAAAAGACGCGCGACGCTGTCGTCAGCGTTTGCCGCCAGTTGGTGGCCGGCCCTTGCCCGCCGGGCGATTGCCGCTTCCGGACGCAGTCTTGGCGTCATTGCCCTGACCGAAGTTGGTGCCGCCGAGATGGCCACCGCCGCTGGTATTGGCAACCTGGCGCTGCGCTTTGCGCAACAGTGCCTCTGCATTGGTCTTGCTCATGAAATTCTCCTCAATGGCTGGAAAACCCAGCCGGAATGCCGGCACTGACGTCCGCGGTCAAAGACCGAAGGCATATCAGGCAGCGACGATGTGCGTTTGGCGGAGGCTTGCGTCGATCAAAGACTTGCCTGCATTCATGACGATTCCCCCTCAACCGGCATGACAATCACCCTCCGGCGGCTGCCGGACGGCGCAGAAATCGATTTTGAAAGGAAAGATCAGCCGGGACGCCAGAGCGCAAACCAAGCTCGACAAGCAATTTCGATAGATGAATCAATATGACGGCAATGTGTTGAAAACAAGTTCCCGGCTTCCTGCCTGGAGAAGTGTTGCCGACTGCTTTTGCCGATTCATGGAAGATAATCATCCTGCGGCGTCAGTTGGAACGCTTCTTGCAGAGTTACTAATATGTTTATGATGCAAGGACCAAATGTAATGAATCGGTACACATCGCATCAGTTTCCCGCACTGAGGATCCTCATGAGCGGCCAGGAAAAATACAGCGTCGTCAGGACCCTCGGCGATGCAGCCACCATGCTCATTTCCGAATGGCCAGGTGATGACGGCGAGGAGTATGTCGTGGCGGTGAGGACATGCCTCGACGCCATCCGCGGAACCACGCCCCCGGACGCCGCGCGGGAAGCGCTGATCAGAGCGGCGGATGAAGCCGGCATCCGCTACCTCTCGGTCGTTCACTGAGATCGCTCGAGCAGATTCCAGAGAAGGATTTGCGGAAACGCTCGAGCAGTGCAAATCCGCCGCGACTTTGGTTTCTGCCCAGCTCATAGCCTGTCCTGGCGTTTCTCCCGTGACATCAGTTGGCTAACCGCTGCAGCAGAGAGCGCGTCGTCGGCATACTCAAACGTACCCGCTGTTTTCACCTCCATAGCGGCGCGCATCAACGCCCCCAGCGCGGCTCGCGCGAAAGAGCCGCCGACACTCACGCGGCGCACGCCGACGCTCGACAGTTCGGCAACAGAGTATTTTCGCCCTTTCAAACCCATGACCACGTTGACTGGCTTGTCCACGGCTGCACAAACGGTCCTGATTGCCTCGATATCAGGCAAGCCGGGTGCGTAAAGCACATCTGCCCCAGCGGCCGAAAATGCTTGCAGCCGTTCGATGGTGTCGTCAAGATCGGGTCTCTCCCAAAGATAATTCTCCGCCCGCGCCGTGAGAAGAAAAGGCAGACCGCGCGCAGCCTCTGCTGCAGCATGGATGCGTTCGACGGCTTGCGACAGCTCGTAGATCGGGGCAGCAGGATTGCCTGTTGCGTCTTCGATCGATCCGCCGACAAGTCCGGTTTCGCATGCCAAGCGGATGGTTTCCGCACAGGTTTCTGGCGACGCACCGAAGCCATCTTCAAGATCAGCAGAGACAGGAAGATCAGCAGCGCCAACGATCTCGGCAGCGTTCTCAAGAACCTCATCCCGTCCAAGGCTCGCGAATGAATCCAACTTGCCCTTGGAAAAGGCGTAACCCGCGCTGGTGGTCGCGAGCGCCTCGAAGCCAAGGCTTGCGAGAAGGCGAGCCGAACCGGCGTCCCACGGGTTCGGGATGACAAAGGCACTGTCCCCCTGGTGAAGTGCCTTCAGTCGCTCGAACTTGGCCCTTTGATCCATATATGCCCCCTCACGTTTCACTGAGGGCGAGACTAGCATCACGGGAACGAAATGTGAACGAGTTGCGCGAACTAGCTTAGGAGAGAATAGCGACGATGCGCTATTGGTGCGCATTTCCGTCAGTCTCACGCTCCTGGACTAGACATGAGTCCGCAGCAGAGGCCGAAACCAACTGTTACCATGTCTTCGGTATGGACTTTGAAATAGTGGCGACCCCTGCAGGAATCGAACCTGCGACAACCTGCTTAGAAGGCAGGTGCTCTATCCAGCTGAGCTAAGGGGCCGTCCGGCGGCCGCGTCTCACGAGCGCGACCGGATGCGGCATATCTGGACCAGAAATCTCAATGCGTCCAGGGCTGCGTGCGCGTATAGCGGAAATTGTCCGGATAGGCGACGACCTGGCGGACCGGATCCTTCGGTGCGATGACGCGGTATTCGATGCCATTGCGCTGGGCGTAGGCTTCGGCGAGTTCCTGCGTTTCGAAGGTGAGCTTCACCTGCTGGCGCATATCGCCCGAGGAAGTGTAGCCCATGATCGGATCGATCTTGCGCGCCGACTCCTGATCGTATTCAAGCACCCAGAGATGGGTCTTGGCCTTGCCGGACTGCATGGCGGTCTTGGCTGGACGATAGATCTTGGCAGACATGACTGCAGCGTCTCCGACTATGCGGGCAGCGCCCGCCTTTCATGGTCTCAATCCCGTTGCCGGGCCTTGGCATCATCGCTGAGGATAATGCCAAGAGATGAATTTTGCTTAGCCGCGAATCCCCGCTTTTTCAAGAAAAAAGGCGGCGTGCGACACGGCTGCCGACTCCGTTCGCATGACGGCCGACACCGCCTCCCTTTCAAATCCGGTGATTGTCGGCCGGATTTCGCAATATTTCCGCTTGTCTCACCTTGTGATCACAACCTGATTGCCGCTGCCTTCCCTCGGCACTAGTTTACGGCTCAATCGATTTCAGTGGATTTGCAGCTCATGATGAGACGTTCGGCGGAGTTCAATGCCATTGTCATAGGCGCTAGCATCACGGCGTTCTTCTACGTTGTCATCAGCTACGCCCAATATATCGGCCTGATCGCCCACGGCTGAGGTAGCCTTGTGCTGACGTACAATTGCGCCAGGCAGACAGAACTCGTGCGCCCGGCAAGCAGGCTGGCGACCTATCAAGATTTTTCTGTCTTGCATCCACAGGTCCGGCGAGGAATCTTCGGCCAGAGCTGGATTTATGGGTTGCGACGGCGAAGTGAACCGTGTATCTCCCCTGCCATTCACGGCACGGAGTGTAGCGCAGCCTGGTAGCGCATCTGGTTTGGGACCAGAGGGTCGGGAGTTCGAATCTCTCCACTCCGACCATTCAAATATCCCGATATTGTTGAATTCCTTGACAGGCGCACCCCTGCTCGTGGTCGCGCGCCGTCACTTCGCCTTCTTCGTCGTCGTGGCGCTGACGATCCTGTCGCCAGGCTTGATTCCCAGTTTGGCGACGATGCCGGCGTTGAGTTCGACAACGTATTTCACCGCAACCATCGAATCGATGATGTCGCGCGAATAGGGCACTGCCTTTTCCTTGATGTGGCGGATCGTGCCGGTGTCGTCGGCAAAAAGCATGTCGAGCGGCAGGATGGTGTTTTCCATCCACATGGTGACGCGCCGCGGCTGGTCGAAATCGAAGATCATGCCGGCATCATCGGCCATCACCTTGCGAAACATCAGGCCGCGGGCGCGCTGATCCGGGGTCGAGGCGATTTCGACAGTGAAATGCAGCACCTTGCCCGCAGCGGTCTGGATGAGCAGGGGCTCCTTGTCGAACCGCATCTCCTCGTCAGCCAAGGCCGGCAGCGCGACCATGAAAAAAAGCGCCAGGATGGCGCTTCTGATAGCATCAAATAGGATTAGGCCGCGCATATTCAGTGCGACCGGCTTGCCGGGCTCGGAACGTCGGGATGGATCTCTGCGGCCATCAGGCCCTTTTCGCCATCGCCGAAGCGAACGAGAACCACCTGGCCGGGGCGGAGCTCCGTCAGGCCGAAGCGGCGCAGCGTCTCCATGTGAACGAAGATATCTTCGGTGCCCTCGCCGCGTGTCAGGAAGCCGAAGCCCTTGGTGCGGTTGAACCACTTGACCAGTGCACGCTCGAGGCCGCTCGTCGCGGTGACCTGCACATGGGTGCGCACCGGCGGCAGTTGCGAGGGATGAACCGCGGTCGACTGGTCCATCGAGAGGATCTTGAAGGCCTGATAGCCGCGCTCGCGGCGCTGGATAAGGGCGACGATGCGCGTTCCCTCGAGGATCGTCTGGTAACCGTCGCGGCGCAGGCAGGTCACGTGCAGGAGAACATCCTGCATGCCGTTGTCGGGCACGATGAAGCCGAAACCCTTGGCGACATCGAACCACTTGACGACGCCGGTGATTTCAACAAGATCGACCGCCTCTCCTGATAGCTCGTCGAGGTCGGAGTATTCGTTCGATGAAATCCTGTCAGCCATTGTCGCCAGCCCCTCGAATACGCGTCACACTGTTACGGTTAACTGATTCTTGAAATCAAGATTAACATCTTGGTAACGGATAAGCGCAAGTCCTAGTTTTCGGTTATTCCCAGGTGCACATTTTATAAAGTTGACTTGCCCGAAGCTGACCTCGGTTCGCCGAAAAAAGCCAGCCCCAATAAAGGAGTAAATAGAATGCGTTATCTACATACAATGGTTCGTGTCAAAGACCTGGACACCTCGCTTGCCTTTTACACCACGCTGTTCGGACTGGAGGAAATTCGCCGCCACGAAAACGAGAAGGGCCGCTTCACCCTGGTTTTCCTGGCTGCTCGCGACGATCTCGACCGTGCGCGCAGCGAAAAAGCCCCCTGCCTCGAGCTGACCTACAATTGGGACACGGAAGATTATAGCGGAGGTCGCAATTTCGGCCACCTCGCCTATGAGGTCGACGATATTTACGCCACCTGCCAAAATCTGATGGACAACGGCATCACCATCAACCGGCCACCGCGCGACGGGAACATGGCCTTCGTGCGCTCGCCCGACGGCATCTCGATCGAAATCCTGCAGAAGGGCAACCCGCTTCCGGCCGCCGAACCTTGGTCTTCGATGGGCAATACCGGCGCCTGGTAAGGGTTTTCGCCGCAAGGCTTTTGCGAGGCTTGCGGCTTTTTCGATTTCGGGTCCGGCCGGCGCCTCGGCGCTTGCCGCGATCCGACGCCGCAGGCAATCTCCTGGCGACTCGAAGCAGATAGAGAAGCGTTTTTCGCTTATTTTCCGCATCAACTGGAGACTGTCGCTTGCGTAAGATGCAGATGCGGATGCCCGCGACGGGCGCTTTGCTGATCGCCACCTCGGTGCTGGCGCTGTCCGGCTGCGCGTCGGACAAGAAGGCGCTCGATTCGGCGGTGGTGGTTCCGGCTGTGCCGGCCGCAGCACCGCAGCTGGCCACGGCAGCGCCTGCAAGCCCTGCCCCCCCACGTTCGGTCTATACCGATCCCCGGCTCGTCAACGTCTCCGGCGTCCAGGGTGCGCCTCAGGTGGTGGCACAAGATCCGAATGCAGCCGTCCCCCCCGCCGGCTCGGCGACGACGGCGCCCGCCAATATCGGCGGGCTCGTCCTGCAGTCGACCCGGATCAACGCGCAGGCGATGAGCATCTTTTCCGATCACCAGCCGGCGCCGCAGAACAACAGCACGTCCACCGTCATTCAGCCGCAGGCCTATGTGCCGGTGGAAGGTGCAGCACCTGCGCGAAGCAGCGTCTACAGCCAGCCGCCCATGCCCCAACAGCCGGCGGAGCCGGTGCTACCGCAGCAATCCTCGCAGAATAGCAGCACGCAGCTTGCGCCCGTGCAGACGGCGTCGCTGGCGACGGGCAGCATTCCGACCTCGACGATGAACGCGCTCTACAGCGCGCCGAAGCAAAACCTGCTCGGCAGCCTCTCGGGCCTGCTGCACAAGGCGGCCCTGCCCGGCATGACGCGTATCGCGCCGAACGGGCTGCATCTCCAGAACGACAAGGTCGAGGTCGGCTGCTTCAAGCCCGACCTGCTGAAAGTGATCAAGACGGTCGAAAGTCATTTCGGCCGGCCTGTTATCGTCACCTCCGGCTACCGTGACGAAGAGCATAACCGCCTCGTCGGCGGCGCTGACGAATCGATGCACAAGAGCTGCGAGGCCGCCGACATCCAGATCGACGGCGTGACGAAATGGGATATCGCCGCCTATATCCGCTCGTTGCCGGACCGCGGCGGCGTCGGCACCTACTGCCACACGGATTCGGTTCACCTCGACACCGGCAAAACCCGTGACTGGAACTGGGGCTGCGGCGGCAAGCGCGCACCGATAGCGACGGCAAGAGCGATCTGACGGCCGCGCGATTTTCGCATTACGTTACGGCAGCTGCACCTCGTCTCGTTAAAGAAACAACCGGCAGCCTATTGATTCAGCTTCAATAATCGGCTTCTCGAACGCACTTGGATTTCCTGTCATTTTTTTGAAAGAAAACCGCAATTCCGCTTGCGGGATTCAAAACGCCTGACTATAAGGGCGCCACCACGAAGGAAGCGCCCTTCGTCTATCGGTTAGGACACCAGATTTTCATTCTGGGAAGAGGGGTTCGACTCCCCTAGGGCGTACCACTTTCTCTCCATAAAGAAGCCATCACTTCCGCTTGCAGAAGCCGGCGCGCGCTCCTATTTTAACGAGGCTGCCTGCGCCCTTCGTCTATCGGTTAGGACGACAGATTCTCATTCTGTAAAGAGGGGTTCGACTCCCCTAGGGCGTACCACTGCTGGTCACAGAAGCCATTCTCGGCGTTCTATTCGACCAGAACAGGGCTCGGCTGCTCCGATATGCATCAGGGGAGCGACGGTCCATTCAGAGAAGCGCCGAGCTTGATGCCTCCCAATGTTTCGGGCAGATCGACGACGTAGATCTTCCAAGGCCGTTTCACCATGTCCTGCTTGTTGCCGAACAGCCTCGTTCGGCGGGATTGCGTGACCGGAATATAGAGCTTGCGATCGACACTGATGAACGATCCGTCCGGACTGATGAACTCGTCATCCGACGTCAGCACCGCAGTCTCTCCGGTCGGTGACAAGATCGTCACCCGCTTGTTGTCCAGTTCCGAGAGATAGAGGTTACCGTTCGTATCAAGGGCGCAGCCGCCGCTGCGTGCGATCGTCGCGTATTCCTCGACCTGTTCGGCGAGGTCGTCATCCGAAAGCGACGCGTCGCGCAACGCTGCGGTCTTGATCCTGATGAATGGGCCGGTCGGTGCTGCAGCATAAAGCCACTCCCCGTCGTCGCTGACCTCGATCATGTCGATCTTCGGGGTCTGGTGACTCCCCTGCTGCATATTCGGTTCGACCTTTGCCTGCATCTCAGGAGAACCGGACATCCGGCGAAGCGTAACGCCGGTCTTGAGGTCATGATAGATCAAAGCGCCCAACCCGGAGTCCGTGACGTAGACATGGTCGCCGAACACGCGCAGATCGTTCAATTTCGCGCCCTTCGGCAGAATATCGTCGCCGAAGCGCAGAACCCGCAGCACCTCGCCGGAGTCCGCATCCAATTGAACAAGCTTCTGTGCGCCCTTGTGAGGCTCGGAAAGCGCAGGCGGATAGGAGTCTGCGCGCAGTGCTCCCTGGTCCACCGCCCAGACAGTCCCGTCCTTGAAGACATGGATCGAGTTGACATAGACGAAGCTATCAAATCCGTCGTCACCGGGCTTCCATTCGTTCCAGGCGTTTCCCGGAAAGGCGGCTGGCTTTCCGTCCGCACCCCGCTTTGCGAGACAGGGCGTCTGGTCGTAGTCCGGATAGCGCGGCAGGCCGAAGAACATGTCTCCTTTGGCTGTCAGCGCCACCTGATTGCAGAACCATGGAATTTCTGCCGCCACGGTGTGAATAAGCTCTGCCCCTGCCGCCGATACACCTCTTGCCGGCAGCAAGCCTGAAGCCGCAGTGCAGGCAGCAGCAGTCATAAATCTCCGACGTCCAATTTTCATGATATCCTCCTCTTGGTAAGGTCACACGACGGCAAGCAAACGACCGCCATCGAATCGGCGTGCAAACGCCCCGCGCTTTGCGTGCGCGTGGGAGGCCGCGACAGCTGAAATGACGCCGTGGAAAGCCTGGGAACGACCCGCCAATTCTTAGGGCTGGAGCCGTTTTATTGGCAGGATCGATGGCCTCTATCAGCTCTGCGAGTTTTGTAGATCGGCCTGCCGCTCGGCCGCGCGATCAGGGTTTTTCAGCGATATCCCTCTCCGTCATGCCGATACCCTCTAGAATCTTTTTCCGCAGGTAGGCGTCACGGCTTGGGTAGAGCGTCGAGGTCCGCATGGCAGCTTCCCCCTCATGAAACCGAATGAACTGGCCGCCTGACTGAGGGGTCACCTGCCCCCAGTGCGGGACGCTGTTACCGTTCGGATCGCCAGTCTTGATGAAGTTTGCGAGATAGGTAATGGCCATGTCGCGCATGGCGAAATCCGGGTCGGTCCACGGAAGCTGGTCACGGTTTCCAGGGCGCAGCGAACCGTTGAAGTACCAGTTGTCTCCCGCGTGCCAAGCGCGACGAAAGCCCTGATCCTTGCCCGGCGGCCAGTGGTCCCAATAGTAGAGATAGACGTTGGCGTTGCTGTGGGCTTTGGCAAATTCCGCCCCGAGGCGCACATATTCGAACATATAGTCGTTCAACATACGCAGCGATAATCGATAGGCTTCCATCGGGTCGTTGGTTTCGTAGAGCGGAAAGACGGCGTCGTCGACATTGCCCGCCTGGTGCGGTCGGATCGCCGCCAGCATCGCCTCATGCTGCTCGCCCTCCGTCATTTTCAGGTCGTTCGGCCGCAGTCCGGTATATTCGTCCGCCGTCTGCCCGATGATAATATCCAGACCGTCGAAATCGCCCGGTTGAAGCAGGTTTACCGACTCCTTGGTGAACACGTAGTCGTCGATGGTATAGAACTGGTTCGTCGCGACGGCGCCTGTCATTGCACCGTAGAGCGTGTCCTTTCCGCCCTGCCAATTCTCCAGCCAGGCCTTGCTGTCGATCGCCCGAAGGTCGGCAAGCGTCACCTCTTTGCCGAAGAGCTTATTGACTGCATCCTGGTTTTGCTGGGATTTCTTGGCGAAGTCGACAACCTTCCCCGGCAGGAAGCCGGTGAAGCTCGATTGAATGAAAGCGCGCTTGAAAAGACCCTTGGCCAGCGGCGTCCGGAGGAGCGCAACGGTGTTTTCGCCACCCGCCGACTGGCCGCCGATCGTCACGGTCCTGGGATCGCCTCCGAACGCTTCTGCGTTCCTTTGGATCCAGTGAAGAGCATCGACGAGATCGAGGACCCCGAAATTGCCTTTCGGGCCGCCTTTGCCACTGTCCTTGTCCATCTCCGGCAGCGACAGCCAGCCCATCGCTCCAAGGCGATATTGAACAGAGACCACGACCACGCCCTTCGCCGCCAACTGCGCCGCATAGAGGTCTTTCATCTCGCTCGAACCCAGGCGGTTGGCGCCGCCATGGATGAGCATATAGACAGGCAGTCGATCGCCGGTGCTGCGGGCCGGGGTCCAGACCGCAAGGTTCAAGCCGTTGTCGCTAATCCGCGCCCGGCCGAGACTGTTCGGGTTCTGGAGCATCTGATCACCCCACTTGTCGGCCGTGAGAATGCCATCCCATGGCTTGACCGACGGCGCCGGCTTCCAGCGGTTTTCCCCGCCGACATTTCCGGCGAATGGAATGCCGAGGAATTGGGTAACGCCGGCAGTGTCGCTCGGCACGCCTTCGACCCGGCCTCCCGTGACAGTCGCCAGCGTGATTGGTCCTGCCCCGTCGGTCGCGCCCGCATTGTTTGCCGCGCTCAGCAGCAGGCTTGCCATCAGGACGATAGCACCCGTTCTGCTCTTGCCGACGACACGCATGCACTTCCCACTCGTTCTCATGCCTTCCTCCCAGGTTGATTGCTCGATTGCCGCGTGGAACTGCAGGTGCCAATCAGGGCGGCACGACGACATCGGCGTGTCCGCTCAGCACCAGAGACAGGCGAACGAAACCGCTCGCCTTCTGCTCCTGGACGAAAGCGCGCGTGAACGCGGCTGCAGCGGGGCGATCCGCACTGATGCCGACGGCCTGGGGAATGGCCATGAACGGTTCCTGCATCACTGCAAAGTCGGGCTGGTCGCGAGCGACGATCGACATGGCCTGCCGCACGCCCGCCAGACCATCGAGATCCCCGCCCGTCAAAGCCGCCACCGCTTCCGGAAAACTGTCGAAACGGATCAGTTCGCCGGCTCCGCCATGTCTTGAAAGAAAGAGTTCGTAGGCACTTCCCTTGACGGCGCCGATTTTCAGTCGCAGCCGGTCCACGTCCTTCAGGCCCAACGGCCCCGCAGCGCGGCGTATCAGAAATGCGCCTTCGATCTGGACATAGGGGTCGCTATAGGCAATGCGCTCGGCTCGCTGCGGATCGATTGCGAGGAAACACACGTCCCACTCCTCCGTGCCGACACTTGCGGAAACATCGCCGGCTTTGTCGTAATGTCGAAAGCGGATCTGGAGCGAGAGTTTTTCTGCAAGCGACCGTGCGAGGTCCACCGACACGCCCGTCGGCGTCTCGTCCGTCGGCCCGCGCCGAACCATCACGACATTGCCGTGATTGAGGGCGCAGACCAGCATTCCGGAAGGAGCGATCTCCCTGCGGATCGCCTCAAGGTCAAAATAGGTCACGGTTTCCTCCTCCAGTTGAACGCATGCCTTTAGGACTAGATGGATTTCATCCACTCATCTTCGGTCGGGAACTGCGTGATCATCAGCTCCAGTCCATCCTCGCCAGCCGTGATGGTCGGCGCAGGATCGTCGAACCGCACGAACATCAGCGAGAAGGGCTGATAAATCTGCCCTTCATGGATGAGACTGCCGTTGAGCACGATCAGGTACTGGCCGCCGCTGCCTGTCGGATCGGGTGCCTGCACCGCCATGGCCGGTCCCAGCCGGAACACCTTGCAGTTCATGCCATCATCACCCGGCTGCTCCTCGATGATGGTGTCGACGGTCAACTCGGTGCGATTGCGGAGAACCGGCTCGATCGACAGCGCCACCGCACCCGACGTGCGATGACGACGTTTGGTGGGTTTGAGCTTTTCGCGAACGTTCGGCGTCGTCAGGTAGACGAGCCCGGCATCGGTCTTGCTGCGCAAAGTCAGGTATGACAGTCCCTGTTCGCTGGCGATCAGCGGGCCATAGCCGGTGTGATGGTCGGCGTAATGCACGGTAACGAGACGCACTTCGTCTCGGCCGATCGTGCCGCTTCCGGCGATGAAGACCTGGAACTGGTCGACGATGTGGAAATGCGATTCGAGCTTTTGATGAGCGTTCAAATCGAGCCGGAAGGCCTGTGGATCAGGCGCTGCAATGTCCGAGTTCTTGCCGAACATGTTGATCTTCCAGGATTGGCCGCGGCGAAAACGGGTCGGTTCTTTTTCGGTGTAGGACGCAGTTTGCATCGATTGATCCTCCTTGGGCCGTCGCGCCGATTTTGCTTTTATGGTGATGCGCTTCAATGGTGATGGGGTGGCGGAAACTCGACATCGAGTGTCGCGGCAACCGCGTCTCGGTCTATCCCGATCATCTCGTGCAACTTGCCGAACTGCTGCGGGGCGTTGATCGTCTGGACGGCAACGAGACGATCGCTCTTGAAGCCCAGAACCGAAAATGCGCCGCTGGCTGGTGCGTTCAGCACCGCTTCCATATCGGCGCCGTTCACGTCGCCCGACATCTGAATCTGGATGGCGGCCTGATGCGACCAATAGCGCGGCAGACGCTTGGGTGGCGGTGACGCCCCGGCGATTGCCGCGGCAACGATCTTCGCCTGATCCTGCCCGGGATTGACCGCTTCGTTTCGGACGTGGCGTCCGAGCACCGGATCGTACCAAGCGGAGCAATCGCCAACGGCATAGACGGCCGGGTGCGACGAACGCCCGATCTCCGAAACGAGAATGCCGTTGTTCACCTCAAGGCCCGCGTCGCGCGCCAAGTTTTCATGGGGTGCCGCCCCGATCGCCACCACGACGATATCAGCCTCGATCTGCTCGCGGTCGCTTAAAGTGACCAGATCGACATCCCGGCCACCGTCGCGAACGATCGTCACTACTGTGGCGCCGAAGCGAACATGAAGCCCCTGGTTCAGATGCCGGTCGAGCACGTAATTGGCGATCGACTTGCTGACCGTCCGCTCCATCAGCCTCGAACCAGCCTCGACGACCGTGACGGCGAGCCCCTTTGCCAAAGCCATTGCGGCGATTTCCATGCCGATCAGTCCGCCGCCGATAATCGCGACCGACTTGGCGCCGGCAAGACGTGCCTTCAATCCGATCAGATCGTCATGCGTGCGTAGGGCGTGGGCGATGCCGTCGGCATCCACAGACGTGGGCAAACGACGTGGTTCGGCCCCACAGGCGAGGATCAAGCGCCCGTAGGGAAAGCGGGTTCCATCCTCGGAGAGTGCATAACTTTCCGCTAAATTCAGCGCGACGATCTTCACAGCCTGAACGAGGTCGATCTGGTTCAAGGCGTAGAACGTTTCCGGGCGGAGCGGCGTTGGAGAATAGTCGTCCTTCGACAGCGCTTCTTTCGAGAGCGGCGGACGATGGTAGGGAAGGACGTTCTCCTGCGTTACCAGCATGATGGAGCCGTCATATTTGGCGCTGCGCAATGCGGCCGCGGCAGCGACCCCGGAATGGGACGCACCAATGATCAAGATATCAGACATCAAGGGTTCACCGATCCGATCGCTGTCATCCGACGACCACCATGTCGAACTCGCTCTTTCGAGCGCCGCACTCCGGGCAAACCCAATCGTCGGGCACGTCTTCCCAGCGGGTGCCCGGCGCCACGCCGCCATCGGGATCTCCAAGCGCCTCGTCGTAGACATACGCGCACAGGACGCACTGCCACACCTTGAAGCCGCTCCAGTCGGCGACCTCCGCGGACGGAACCATTTGCTTTTCCTCCCACAAACTCGAATTTGAGCGAGGCTACCTCAAGGATCTTGGTATCTCCAGATGTTCTGCCATACTATCAGTCATAGCATTTCGGCATATCTCAGGGAGAAGACGACATGGACATCCGCCAACTCGCTTATTTCGTCCGCGTGGCGGAGCTCGGAAGCTTCAGCCGCGCATCGGCTTTCCTGCACATCGCCCAGCCCGCACTGAGCCGACAGGTCCGAAACCTGGAGACGGAGTTGAAGGAGCGGCTCCTGCTTCGCAATGGACGAGGCGTCGAGCTCACCGAGGCCGGCGAACGTCTGCTCGATAATGCGCGTGGCATTCTTCGGCAAATCGAGCGCACCTACGAGGACATCGAGAATTCTCGAACAGGGAAATCCGGGAAAGTCGGAATAGGTTTGCCCGCCACGATCTCGACCGCAATCGCGACCGCGCTCATACGCAAGCTGAGAGAGGAATTGTCGGACGCTCAGGTGATGCTCGTCCACGGACGATCGAACCAGCTTCAGGAATGGATCCTGTCCGGCCGCCTCGACATGGCGATCATGTACGACGCGCCATCGTCCCCAATGTTGGAAATCCACGACCTCGTCGAGGAGAACCTCTATCTCATTGGCCGCGAGGGCGCGTTCAAAGATGACAAGCCGATACATCTGGAATCAATTGCCGACGTGCCGATGGTCATCGCCTGCAGACCCAACAGCACGAGGGTCCTGCTCGATTCCGAACTGGCGCGGCTTGGCCAGAAGCTCAATATCGTCTTTGAGTTGGACCCTCTCGATACGATGTTCGATCTTGTGAGGGACGGCTACGGCTTCACGGTTGCGTCGATCCGCACGCTGGCATCCAAGGGTCCGGATGCACGGCATGGACTGGAACTGCGCAAAATCGTCGGACCCGAATTGATCCTCTCCGTCCAACTGGTGCAGCCCGCTCGCCGATTGTCGAACAGGCTGCACGAAGCGGCTTTTCGCATATTGCGCGACCTCAGCATGGATCTCCTGGGGAGCAAGCCGGCCTGAAGGTGTTGCCTGGAATGTTCTCCGGGTAAAACCGCGGAGGCGCTATTCTCGGCAAGACCGGCGGAACGTCAGCATCCGGTGTCCAGGCCCATATTGACGACGCGCTCAGGGCGCCCATCCAAAAATGCTTCGATGAGGCGGACGGCGTCTCCGTAGTAGGTACCCAACATGTCCCTGGTGAAATATCCAAGGTGCGGGGTGATCACGACGTTCGACAGGCTGCGGAATGGATGGTCGACCGGCAGCGGCTCTTTTTCGTAGACGTCCAGCCCCGCTCCCGCAATCGATCTTGAGCGCAACGCGGCAATAAGCGCGGGCTCGTCAACGATGGCGCCGCGGGCGGTATTGATGATGTAGGCGGTCTTTTTCATCGCCTGCAGATCGGTCGCGCCGACGATGCCTCGCGTTCGGTCGCTCAACGCCAGATGGATCGTGACGACGTCGCTGGTAGCAAACAGCTCTTGCTTCGATACCAGACGCGCACCGGCTGCCTCCGCCTGCTCCGCCGTCATGTTCTGGCTCCAGGCCTGCAGCTCCATGCCGAAAACCTTGCCGATCTCCGCGACCCTTCTGCCGAGGCCGCCGAGGCCAAGAATGCCGAGCACCTTGCCTCCCACCGTCGTCCCGGCCTGGGTCTGCCAGCCTCCGCCGCGCATGATGCGATCTTCCGAAGCGATATGTCGCGTTGCCGACAAGATCAGACCCCAGACGAGTTCGGCAACGCCGCCGGCGCCTGCCCCGCTGACCGGAGTGTTCGAGACGAGGACGCCGCGGCTCGCGGCTGTCGCGATATCCACCGTATCGTAGCGCTTGCCGGTGACGACGATGTACTTCAGGCGCGGCAGCCGGCAGATCAACTCCCCTGGAATCGGCATCCTTTCGCGGAGAGTGCAGATTATGTCGAATTGGGCGAGCTCGCGCGCGGCTTCATCCGGCAGTGCCAACAGACGATCGAAGACGACGACATTGGCGCGGGATTTCAAACCTTCCCAATCGGCGACTTCCTGGGAAATACCCAGATAATCGTCAAGAATGGCGATGTTCGGTTTCATGGAGACCCCCGCGCAAATGATCGTCGAACAGCTTGGCTTAAACTCCCCAACTCATTGCCGCTGCCACTCCTCCGACCAGATCTGCAACGGGTCGAGCGTTCCCTGCCGGAAGTTCGTCAGGTCGGTGACGGTGACGTAGGCGCGCGGGTAGAAATAGAGCGGTAACATCGGCAGATCGTCGGCAAAGATCTTCTGGACCGCCGCCCATTTCTGCTTTGCCGTCTCCGGATCGAGCGCCGCCTCGAGCTCGGATATGGCCTTGTCCATCTCCGGATTTGCATAGGCTGAGAAATTGTTGCCGACGCCATTGTTTTTTGGACCCGGAATGGCATCGGATCCGAGCGCGATCCGCGGCGAAACGGATGGAGAAAAGTCGATCGAGGACATCATCAAAGCTTTGAACTTCCGCTTGCGCGCCATCTCACCGTTGAATTCCTGCAGGGGCACGAAGTTGTTGGTGATCTCGATGCAGACATCCTTCAACTGGCTCTGGATGACCTGAGCAATCTGCTCTCTGGTCTGATTGCCCGCAGTCGAGACAAGCTCGAGCGAAAGGCGCCCGCCTTTGTCATTGACACAGATGCCATCATTGCCCGCTTTCCAACCAGCGCTTTCGAGCAGCTCTTTAGACTTCTCAGCGTCATATGAGTAGAGCGTCATATCCTTGTTGTAATAGGCATTCTCGCTGCTCAGGATGCCGTTGGCGACGGGCTGCAGCCCTCCGAACAGTTCGTCGCTTATCGCCTGGCGGTCGATTGCGTAGAGGATGGCCTGGCGCACCGCCTTATCCTTGAGGATCGGATTGTCGAAATTGACAGCGATGCGCTCGACGTTCGTTCCGTAGGCAAGATGGTAGGTGAACTTGTCAGGCTGCTGGTTCTTGAGATCGAGCATCTGCGAGAAGCTGATTCCGCCGGGGCTGACAGGGACCGCATCGACCGATCCAGCGAGCAGATTCTGAAGCAACGAAGACGAATTGTCGCGATAGCTCAGGATTATCCGCTGCAGATGGGGCTTATCTCCCGGCCACTTCGGATTGGGCGTGAACACGATGCGTGTTCCGATCTGATAGTCGCTGAGCAGGAACGAGCCGTTCCACAGGCCGGGATTGGTCGGCTGCAGATTGTAGAGCGATTGCTTGACATAGGTGTCGAGCGTTGGATTGGCCGCATAGACCGGACCTTCCAGGTGCTCCGGAATGACCTGGTCCCAGGAATTATAGCTCGAAATGATCTGCGGGATCGTCAGCACGACGGTTCGCTCGTCGACGATCTCCAGCGCAGATGCCCGCGTCCAGGAATTGTAGTTGGAGAAGCCGATCTTGGGATCGCGCGCCATTTTCCAGGTGAACTCGATATCCTTCGAGGTAACCGGCACGCCGTCTCCCCAGGCAAGCCCCTCCCTCAGCTTGAACGTGACCTTCATTCCCTTCTTGCCATCGGGAAGATCGACGATCTTGGCAAGACCGTTGTCGATCGTCGGCAGCGTTTCGCAAAGGATGCAGTGATTGACGACGTTCTCGTCGAATGCCGTTATCGGTCGGAGGGAATAGTTGATGACGAGGCGCTTGGTATTGTTGACTTGAACCAGCGGATGGAAATTCGTCAGGAACTGCAACTGTCCGACGACCAGTTGATCCTTTGCCTGAGCTATGGCGCTGGCACTCGACAGCGAGGTCAGCGCAGCCGTGGCGAGTGCCACGGTGACGAACGATTTTAGTCTCTTCCCTGCAGATGTCATTTTATCCTCCATCAGACTTTGTTTTTGTTTTCTTCAGTGCGATCCCTTGCTCGTCTCCGAGCGAGGATCGAAGGCCGAGCGAACACCATCACCGACGAAATTGACCGCCATTACAGTGGTGAAGATCAGCAGGCCCGGATAGACGGCAAGCATCGGGGCCGAGATGATGAGCTGCTGCGCATTGGTCAGCATGTTCCCCCATGTCGGCGTCGGCGGAACGATGCCAAAGCCAAGGAAGCTCAGCGTGGATTCGAACAGGATGATGCGGCCGACCGACAAGGTCATCGCGACGATCAGAGGTGTGGCGATGTTCGGCAAAATGTGGACGAAAATGTTATATCGCCCCTTGGCTCCGCTGACACTTGCTGCCCTGATGTAATCGACATCGCGTAACGTGATGGTGCCGGCCCTGGCTATTCTGGCGATCGTCGTCCAGTCGACGAGAGCGATGATGATGACGATCCTCAAGAAGACAGCGGCAGGCGACGTCGCCGCAGCCTGGCTGAGGCCGAGTTTCGTCAGATCGACGGCGCCCAGGACAATCAGCACGGGGATGAGCGGCAGAGCGATGATGCAATCCGTCATCCGCATCAGCACGTTGTCAAACCTGCCGCCGATATAGCCTGCAGTGACGCCGATCCCGATGCCGATGATCCCGGTAATGAAGGTGGCGAGCAGACCGACGGCAATGGATACCTGGCCGCCATAGAGGAGCCGCAGCAGCACGTCGCGGCCAAGGTCGTCTGTCCCGAGCCAGTGCTGCGCTGACGGCGGCTTGAACCGGCGCAGGAGATTGGTGGCGTTGGCGTCTATTCCCGTCAAATAGGCGATGGGCCCGGCCATGGCGCAGGAAAGCATGAGAAGGACCACGAAAACCAGCGAGATCATCGCGAGCTTGTTGTCCCGGAAGCGCTGCCAGCGCTTGCTCCAGACCGAGTTCGAGCTGGCGCCCGCTGGCGCCGTATCTGCGGTGACGATGCTCATTTCAGGGTAATCCTCGGGTCAAGCCACGCATAGGCGAGGTCGGCAAGAAGGCTTGAAAACAGGGTGACGATGGTCGCCAGCAGAAGGCCGACGAGCGCCAGATTGAAGTCGATGTTACTGATCGCGTCGTAGATGACCTTGCCCATGCCGAGCATGCCGAAGATCGTCTCCACGACGAGCGCGCCTGAGAATAGCGAGCCGAAGCCGAGCGCAAGCACCGTCACCATCGGAATCAGCGCGTTGCGGAGCGCGTGACGCATGACGACAGCCGTTTCCGAAAGACCCTTGGCCCGCGCTGTCCGGACAAAGTCCGAATTGAGCGTCTCGATCATCGATGCTCTCACATATCGCACCAGCGGACCGACATGGAAGAATGTCAGGACGACCACCGGCAGGATCATATGGACGATCTGTTCGCCGACCGGAGCGTCGCTCATCAAGGGCGTGCCGCTCGCCGGAAGCCAGCCGAGCTTGACTGAGAATACGATGATCAGAATGAGCGAGGTCCAGAACCCGGGCAACGAAATGCTGGCGAAGGCGATAAGACTGATCACGTTGTCGGTCCATCCGCCCGGCTTGCGGGCAGCCAGCGCACCGAGAAGCATCGCAAGCGGGATACTGATGATTTCGGTCGCGACGAGAAGCTTCGCGGTCTGAATCACGGCGGGCCAGAGCACGTCCAGGACTGGCTTGAAGTAGACGCTGGAATAGCCGAGGTCGCCATGAAACGCCGAGTAAAGCCAGTGACCATAGCGGGCAAAAAGCGGCTGATCCATTCCGTAGAGCGCCCGCATCTGCGCCATCGTCTCCGGCGTCAGCGATGGATTGCCCTCCAGCATGGTCTCCACTGGGTCGCCAGGCATCAGGCCGATCAGGACGAACAGCAGAAGCGACATCACAAGAGTAACGAAGACTGCCTGGAGAAGACGTGAAATCGTATATCTCAACATCGGCTCAATCCTTGAAATGACAGGCTGAAAGTTGCGTGGGCCGGCCAGGTGCGGGCAGAAGCGCGGGTCTTTCGCTTTTGCAGATGTCCTGCGCCTTTGGGCAACGGGTATGAAACACGCAGCCGGAGGGTGGGGCCAAGGGCGAAGGGATTTCGCCCCGAAGGATCTGTTCCTTCTTTCGTCGCCCCCGGCCGATGCGTGGAACGGCCGCCAGCAGGGCTTGGGTATAGGGATGGCTGGGGGTCTGGAAGAGATCCTCGGAGGCCGCCACCTCCATCAACCGCCCGAGATAAAGGACGGCGACGCGGTCCGCGAGGTGCCGCACGACGCCGAGATCGTGGCTGATGAACAGATAGCTGATGCCATGCTGCTTCTTGATATCATCGAGCAGATTGAGCACCTGGCTCTGGATCGAAACATCAAGGGCGGAAAGCGGCTCGTCGGCGACGATCATTTCCGGTTCGGCGATCAGAGCACGCGCGATCGCAATCCTTTGGCGCTGGCCGCCGGAGAATTGATGAGGATAGCGGCGCGCCGCTTCCGGCGGCAGGCCGACCTGTCCTAAGACGTCGACTGCCCTGGCTTGCCGCTTGTCGGCCGGGACGCCCTTCAGCCTCAGCGGCTCTGCAACGATCTCTCCGACCACCATCCGCGGATCGAGCGCGGAAAACGGGTCCTGGAAGATGACTTGCACCGGCGTGTGTCCTTCGCCGCCCGGCCTGGCGCTGTTGAACGTCACGGTCCCGGCGGTCTGCTTGCGCAATCCGGCCACGACATATCCAAGCGTCGACTTGCCGCTGCCGCTTTCGCCGACAAGCGCGAGTGTTTCACCCTTCAAGACGCTCAGCGATACGTCATTGACCGCTTGCAGCCAGACCGCTGGTTTTAGAAAACCGCCACCGATCGGAATATCGACGTTGATATGCTCGAGATTCAGGAGTTCGGTCATGGCTTAACCTTGTGGCAGGCGACCTTATGGCCGGGAGCGACTTCGAGAAGATCAGGCTCGATCTGTCGGCAGCCGTCGTCTGCAAAGGGACAGCGCCTGGCAAAACGGCAACCCGTCGTTATATCGGACGTGACGCGCCCAGGAATGACGTAGAGACGCTCTACCCGCTTGTCGGGATCCGGAAGCGTCTGAATCAGTCCCTGGGTGTAGGGATGAAGCGGATTGGCGAAGAGCTCGTCGGCGGGCGCATATTCAACGGCCGTGCCGGCATACATCACCATGATGGAGTCGGCGATCTCCGATATGACAGCGAGATTGTGGCTGATGAACTGGATCGACATCTGGGCGTCGTCCTGCAGCGTCAACATAAGATCGAGTATCTGCGCCTGGATCGTGACGTCGAGCGCGGTCGTCGGCTCGTCGGCGATCAGCAACTGCGGACGACAGGCCAGCGCCATCGCGATCATCGCACGCTGGCGCATGCCGCCGGAGAGCTGATGCGGATAGTCCTCCGCGCGCCGAGCCGGCGACGGGATTCCGACCTGCGCAAGCAGATCGACCGCGCGGCCATGCGCTGCGCCCTTGCGGAGCTTCTCATGCTTGACGAGAACCTCGGCGATCTGCCGTCCGACCGGCATTACCGGGTTCATGGCAGTCATCGGCTCCTGAAAGATCATCGCGATCTCGCGGCCGCGAACCTGCTGCCATTGGCGCTGCGTAAACTTTGCCAGATCCCGGCCATTGAAATCGATGGTGCCGTCGACCCTGCCACCGCCGGCAACAAGCCCGAGAAGAGCAAGCGACGTCATCGTCTTACCGCAGCCACTTTCGCCGACGATTCCCAAGGTTTTGCCGCGCGCTATGCTGTAGCTCAGACCTCGCACGATCTCGACAGCGCCGTGCGGACCTGGAAAGGAGACTTTCAGATCCTGGACGTCCAGCAAGGGCGCGGAGTTTTCGGTGGTCGACGCAGCTCCGTCACCAACGACAGCGCCGTTGACATGCAGCATTCGTCACCTCCCTTTCGAATGTCTGGCCCGTACCAGGCACAGTTCTTCTATTCGCGTGTGTTGCCCGCCGCGGCCTCCACCGCAGCAGGCGCATTCTCGTTACAGCTCGATAACGCCGACGCCGCTTCTGATTTCGATCTTCGTCCCGAAAGGTTCAGACAGGCGACGATAGCGATCGATGATGCGCACGGCATCCTCTCCCTTGGCAACCATCGGCCGCCCTTCAGTATTGTGATGGTCGCCCTTGCCGGTGCGCCGGGTCTGTTTGACATCAGGCGAGGTGTCGCGCCCCATTTCGACCGGATGGAGCAGAATGCGTTTCAGCCTCTCCCCCTCCATATCGAGCTTGATGACGGCGGAACTCCACCAGGTGTCGGTGGGCGTATCAAGGCCGGGATGAAGTGGATGGGCGGCGGGCGTCAGCATTGCGAGACGGTCGACGTCATGTCCCCAGGCATCGTAGCTGTCATAAGGGACGCGCTGGATGAACTCGGATTGAGCAAAGAAGTTACCGATGCCGTAGAATATCGGTCTGCCATTGTAGATCTCGATGCCCAATGTCCGATGCCAGCCGTGGCCGATGTAGATATCGGCGCCGCCGTCGATGACGGCGTGAGCGAACTCCTTGACGAAGCCAGGCGGCGTATCGCCCCGCGGACCATCCGAGACGCTGAAATGATGCGCCACGATCACCAGGTCTGCCATGGAGCGCGCCTCGTGGACGGAACGAAGGTTGCGTTCGAGGTCGCGTTTGTGGCATCGGCTGATGACTTCGCAGCGGTCGCCCACGAAGAAGGATTCGGGATCGCCCCATTGCTGGGCGCCGGGAATTTGAACGCCGAAAGACCCCTCGCGGCCATGCTTCGGCTTCTTCATGAAATTGAACTTCTCGCCAAAGTCCTTGAGATTCCTGGCGGTCTGCTCGTCCACCATGAATTCAAAGGTGAGGCGTTGGGGATTGACGCCAGGGCGGCCGCGTAGCGCGCCCTTCGGCATGCCCGCCCACATGAAATGTTGATTGCCGGAACTTGTCGAGACGAGTGCGACACGTCCGTTTTTCTTGTCGACGTAGCCCGGCTCGCTGGCGAGCTCGAGATCCGCGCCGGTGCCGGCTGTGACGATGCCCGCGGCCCTCATGTGCTTCTTTGTCGCGATCAGACCTTCGGCTCCGAAATCGAAACTGTGGTTATGCGCGGTGGACATGATATCAAAGCCGGCCCACTTGAGATCCTTGGCAATCTCGGGATCCGCCATCATGAAACTTCCGATGCCTTGGCCGCGGGCCGGCCACTTGAGCTCGTCGTAGTCGGCGAAATTCATTTCCAAATGACCGTAAGTGACATCGGCGTCCTTAAGGACGTCCCAAACCTCGGTAAATTGAGGCTCGTCGTGCATGGCAAATGGGCGACACACCATGCACTCGCCCGCCAACGCCACTTTCCAGTTCCGTGTCGACACCATAAAACCTCCTGAGCCGACGAGACGCCGGCATAGAGAGCCTGCGTTCGTCTGACTGCCGTTCTCATATTCGTGAGCGTGAAAATCTCCCAATGCGACATTTCTCACTCCCGTCGCATATCGAACATAGCACTCCGGGCAGCTATCACTAGTTTCGTCGATTGCCTTTCAGAAATGCCGTTTCGGCATATCTCTCCGTGCATCGATGCACGTCGTTGCCCAGCCTGTGCTGCGCGTCGGCGGTAAGCGGCGCCGTGATTTTCCACAGCCGAAATAAATCGGCGAAAACGATGATTTTTTCGCGCCTTGGCGCTTGCGGCCTTCGAAGGCGCTGACTATAAGGGCGCCACCACGAAGGAAGCGCCCTTCGTCTATCGGTTAGGACACCAGATTTTCATTCTGGGAAGAGGGGTTCGACTCCCCTAGGGCGTACCACTTTCTCTCCCTTGACACTTCCCATCGTCAGCGCTCTTGCGCGACCGCTCTATTTCGCCGGCGCTGCATCGCAGACGCGCAGCTGGATGCGGCGTGCGCCCTGGTAATGGTCGGCACCGAGCGAACCGGCGACATGCAGGCTGGCGCCGCGTGAATTGATGAGAAGATTGCCAAGCGGCGTATCGGCGGCGCGGAAGGCGATGCCATCGAGCCGCGATCCATCTATCGCCTCCAGCGTCACCTTCACATGTTTCTCGCCGACCAGGCGGGCATCGCGCAGACGATGCGCCGGCACGGCAAAGAGCGGCTGTGCGTGGCCAGAGCCATAGGGTCCGGCGGCCTCCAGGCGGTCGATGAGTTCGAGGGTGGCGCCGCTTGCGCCGATCGCGCCGTCGATCTTCAGCGTCTCGTTGGCGACGAGGCTGGCCACCGTCCTCTCGGCCTTCTCCGTGAAGAAGGTCCTCAGCCTGCCGAGATCGGCGCGCTCGACCGTGAGACCCGCGGCCATGGCGTGGCCGCCGCCCTTGACGAGCAGCCCCTCGTCGACAGCAGCCCGGACCATCCTGCCCATGTCGAATCCGTTGATGGAGCGGCCCGAGCCGGTGCCGCGGCCGGAGGGATCGAAGGCGATCGCGAAAGCCGGCCGTTTGAATTTTTCCTTCAGCCGCGCCGCGATCAGCCCGACGATGCCGGGATGCCATTTCTCATGGGCGGTAACGATGACGGAGGCGCCCTCGCCGTCGCCATATTCGGCAAGTGCCTCGGCTTCGGCCTCCTGCAGCATGATCGCCTCCATCGCCTGGCGTTCGCGATTGAGCTCGTCCAGGCGCTGCGCGATCACATCAGCCTCTCCGGCGTCGTCGAGCGTTAGCAGCCGGCTTCCGAGCGCCGCGTCGCCGATCCGCCCGCCGGCATTGATGCGCGGGCCGATTAGGAAGCCGAAATGATAGGGTGTCACTGGGCCGGCGAGCCCCGCCTTGCGGAACAGTGCGGCAAGCCCGGCATTGCTCTGGTGGCGGGCAGCGACCAGCCCCTTCACCACATAGGCGCGGTTGAGGCCCTTCAGCGGCACGACATCGCAGACCGTCGCAAGAGCCACGATATCCAGCCATTGCAGCAGGTCGATCGCCAGGATGCGCTTGTTGCCGGCCGCGCGCAGCAGCCGGAGCGTCGCGACCAGCACCATGAAGACGACGCCAGCCGCGCAAAGATGCCCCTGCCCCGAGAGATCGTCCTCGCGGTTCGGGTTGACCAGCGCATGGCAGGGCGGCAGCTCATGTGTAACCTGGTGGTGATCGATGACGACGACATCGATATTGCGCGCGGCAGCGGCGGCCAGCGCCTCGTGGCTGGTGGAGCCGCAATCGACGGTGACGATCAGCTGAGCGCCGTTATCGATCAACTGATTGATCGCCGCCGGATTGGGGCCGTAACCTTCGAAGACTCGGTCGGGGATATAGATGGTCGCCCTGACGCCAAAATGGCTGAGAAAGCGGAACATCAGTGCCGAGGAGGCTGCGCCGTCGACGTCGTAGTCGCCGAAGATAGCGACGCTCTCGCCGCGCTCGATCGCGCGCAGGAGGCGGGTCGCGGCCTTTTCGCAATCGGTCAGCCTATGGGGATCGGGCATCAGGCTGCGGATCGTCGGGTCGAGGAATTCGATCGCCTCGTCTACCGTCACGCCGCGCCCGGCGAGCACCCGGGCGATCAGATCCGGCAGTCCGTGGATCTGCGACATGGCCAGCGCGCGGTTCTGCCCTGCCTGATCGAGCCGCGGGACCCAGCGATTGTCGAGCGCGGATTTCTCCACGCCGAGAAACGCGCGCTGTACGGGGTCGACGAGATCTGCCATGCCACACTCCGCTGACTTCATCTGCTCTTCTACAGGAGCAGCGGAGATAACATAGCGATGGATTTGCAGACACGGATTTTTACCAGAATACCGCCCAGACGATCAGGGCGATGCCGGTTATCTGCACGAGAATGACGGAAAACAGGGTAAGAAGAATGGCCCAGTTGCGGCCTTCAGGGCTTTCGTCGTCATCAGGGGCCTCGCTGGAGGCCCCGGGGATTTGGTAACGAACCACATCATGGTCCGTTTCGCGAACTTCCTCAAACACATCAGGATGATCGGGAGGTTCTTCTTCCGAACGACCATACCCCTTCCCGGCATGGCTGTCCTTGTTCACGAAATTCTCCAAAGCCGGCGACTCCCTCTCCCGGCTTATTTATATCAATGTTTCGGTATCTGTTAATATAAGTTTTCGTGAGATCGGTTAAACAGGCATAAAAAAACCCGCCCTGCGTGCACAGAGCGGGTCAGCTATCCCGGATTGTGGCAAAAAAGAGGTCAGCCTTCCTCTTTCGGCCGCTCGATGCGAATCACCTGCGGCTCGCCGAAGAGGTAACCTTCCGACTTGATCGAGGCGACCGCCTTGCGCACCGAGTCTTCCGTCGTCGCATGGGTGACGAGAATGATCGTCTGGTGGTGCGATGGCGCCAGGTGCTGCTTGGAGCGCTGGACGATCGATTCCAGCGAGATGTTGTTTTCGGCCATGCGGGTTGCGACGCTGGCAAAGACGCCGGTGCGGTCGAGCACGGTCAGGCGGATGAAATAGCCACCCTCGTGGCTCTGCATCTGCGCCTTGCGGTAGGGCTCCAGCGTCGCTGCGGGATGGCCGAGCACCGGCACGCGCTGGGCGCCTGGCTGGCTCTTGGCGATATCGGCGATATCGCCAAGCACCGACGAGGCCGTGGCGCTGCCGCCGGCGCCAGGGCCGACCATCAGCAGTTCGCCGAGCACGTCGGATTCGATCGCCACTGCATTGGTAACGCCGTCGACCTGGGCGATGACCGAATCGACCGGCACCATTGTGGGATGGACGCGCTGCTCGATGCCGGTATCGGTGCGCTGGGCAACGCCCAAGAGCTTGATGCGGTAACCGAGCTCGGCAGCGGCGTGGATATCCTCGATCGAAATGTTGGTGATGCCTTCGAGATAGATGTCGTCGGCCGCAATCTGATTGCCGAAGGCGAGCGTCGTCAGGATGGAAAGCTTGTGGGCCGTGTCGTTGCCCTCGATATCGAAGGCCGGATCGGCCTCGGCATAACCCAGCCGCTGCGCTTCCTTCAGGCATTCGGCGAAGGAAAGCCCCTCCTTCTCCATCTTGGTCAGGATATAATTGCAGGTGCCATTCATGATGCCATAGATGCGCGAGACGGAATTGCCCGTCAGCGATTCACGCAGCGCCTTGATGACCGGGATGCCGCCGGCGACTGCCGCCTCGAAGTTCAGCAGCGACCCCTTCTCCTCGGCGATCGTCGCAAGCTCGACGCCGTGATAGGCAAGCAGCGCCTTGTTGGCTGTCACCACATGGAGACCACGCTGGAGTGCAGCGCGCACGGAGACGTTGGCAGCCCCTTCGGCGCCGCCCATCAGTTCGACGAAGACGTCGATATCGCCTTTTTCGGCAAGCTCTTCCGGCCGGTCGAACCAGGTAACAGTGGAAAGATCGATGCCGCGGTCCCTCGCCCTGTCACGTGCCGAGACGGCCGTGATGGTGATCGGACGCCCGCAGGTAACGGCAAGCTCGTTGCTTTTCTGCTGAATGATGCGGACAAGCGAGGCGCCAACGGTGCCCAAGCCCGCAATGCCGATTTTGAGGGCATCTGCCATGGATCGATCCTGAAATGTCTGTGTGGCGGCAGCCGCATGACGCGGCTGCCCAACGGTTGGATTAGCGGTGTGCGTTCAGCGAGATGACGTTGTGCATCGTCTCGTCTGCGGTCGACATGAACTTCTTGATGTTGCGCGCAGCCTGGCGGATGCGGTGTTCGTTCTCGACAAGTGCCAGACGGACGTAGTCGTCGCCCATTTCTCCGAAGCCGATGCCCGGGGCAACGGCGACGTCGGCCTTCTCGACCAGCAGCTTGGAGAATTCTAGCGAACCGAGATGACGGAACTTTTCCGGGATCTTCGCCCAGGCGAACATCGTCGCAGCCGGCGGCGGCACGTCGAACCCGGCCTTGCCGAAGCTTTCGACCATGACGTCGCGACGGCGCTTATAGACGTTGCGGACTTCCGCAATGTCGGAGCCATCGCCGTTCAGCGCATGCGTCGCCGCCACCTGGATCGGCGTGAAGGCGCCGTAGTCGAGATAGGACTTGACGCGGGTGAGCGCCGCGATCAGCCGCTCGTTGCCGACGGCAAAGCCCATGCGCCAGCCGGGCATGGAGAAGGTTTTCGACATCGAGGTGAACTCGACGGTCACGTCCATCGCGCCCGGCACTTCGAGAACCGACGGCGGCGGGGCGCCGTCGAAGTAGATTTCCGAATAGGCAAGGTCGGAAAGCACGATGATGTCGTGCTTTTTCGCAAAGGCGATGACGTCCTTGTAGAAATCGAGCGTCGCGACATAGGCCGTCGGGTTCGAGGGATAATTGAGAACCAGCGCCAGCGGCTTCGGGATCGAATGCCGGACGGCACGCTCGAGCGGCTCGAAGAAGCTCGCATCCGGCTCCACCGACATGGAACGGATCACGCCGCCCGCCATCAGGAAGCCGAAGGCGTGGATCGGATAGGTAGGGTTCGGGCAGAGGATCACGTCGCCAGGCGCGGTGATTGCCTGCGCCATGTTGGCGAAGCCTTCCTTGGAGCCCAAGGTGGCAACCACCTGGGTATCCGGGTTGAGCTTGACGCCGAAACGGCGGGCATAATAGGCGGCCTGGGCGCGGCGCAGGCCCGGAATGCCCTTGGAGGAGGAATAACGGTGCGTGCGCGGATCCTGCACGACCTCGCACAGCTTGTCGACGATCGACTGGGGAGTGGGAAGGTCGGGGTTTCCCATGCCGAGATCGATGATATCGGCGCCGCCCGCTCGCGCGCTTGCCTTCAAACGGTTGACCTGTTCGAAAACATAAGGCGGCAAACGCCGGACTTTGTGAAACTCTTCCATCTCATTCCCCATGGAAAGGCGGCATTTCGGGCCGCAGTCGAAGTTCGTTCCGTCTCCCGGCGGCTGCGACACGAACTTCAGAATCGCAACGCCGTATTCATCAGACCCAAGCGACGCGGCGAATCTTTGACGGAAAGGCCGCGTAACGCGCATTATCAGGAAAATTGCATCTTCCGATCCATTCGGAATGGCTTTGCGTCCAAATTGCCTGAAAGGCAAGGTCTATTTGGAGATTTCCGAGAGCGTATCAGTGCCGTGCTCGGCGGCCAGACGCCGCATTTCGGCGACCTTGGCCTGATATTCGGCTTCCGAGATCGTGCCGGCCTTGCGCCGGGCGCCAAGTGCCGTCAGCTGATGCTGCAGTTCGGCCGCCTGCTCGTCGCTCATCTGGACATTGGCGGCGGTCAGCGGCGCGCCGAAATTCGGATAGCCGTCCGGGTATTTTGCAAGGCCGCCCTCGGCCGCCTCGCCCTTGGTGGCCGGCATGACGACGGCGGTCGGCGCCGCTCGTTTGGCGGCGGCTGCGGCTTTTTGTTCCGCCGTCAGATTGCATCCGGCAAGGGCCATCGCCGCCGCGGCGCAGATCAGTGCGGTGCGGTTGAAGGTTGCGATGCGCCGAATGCCGTTCTTCGTCATGCCTCAAAAATCCAGTTTTGACTGCTTCGACTGTTAAATTTGTCGCAGCCACAAAGCAATAGCATGAGCCGACGCGGGTGGAACTTGTTTTCTCGTTCGATCACGATGTACAACGAATGGATAAAAAGAGTGGTGCTGCCGCCGGAGGAAATGGTGACCGACAGCAAGCAGGAGAATGGCGGCAAGGCCGGCTTCGACGCGACCGATCTCGATCCCTATCTGTTGAAGGATCCTGAGGCCATGGCGATGAATTTTGCCCGGGCGCTCGAAAATCTCGGACAAGCAGCGTCTGCCTGGCTTGCGCCGCGCGAACGCGGCGAGATCAGCGAAAGCGCCGCCGATCCGATGACCGACATGGTCAAGACGCTTTCCAAGGTCACCGAATACTGGATTTCCGATCCGCGCCGCACCTTCGAGGCACAGACGCAGCTGATGTCCTCGTTCTTCGGCATCTGGATGCGCTCGATGCAGCGCATGCAAGGCGATCCCACGCCACCCGAGCCGGACACCCGCAAGGACAAACGCTTTTCGGACGAGGACTGGCAGAAGAATCCGTTCTTCGATTTTCTCCGCCAGGTCTATTTCGTCACGACCGACTGGGTGGAAAAGCTGGTGTCGGAGACCGAAGGCCTCGACGAGCACACCAAACACAAGGCCGGCTTCTACGTGAAGCAGATCACGGCAGCGCTTTCGCCGACCAACTTCATCGCCACCAATCCGCAGCTCTACCGCGAGACGATCGCGACCAACGGCGCCAATCTGGTGCGGGGGATGAAGATGCTGGCCGAGGATATCGCAGCCGGACATGGCGACCTTCGCCTTCGCCAGACCGACATGACGAAATTCGCCGTCGGCCGCGACATGGCACTGACGCCAGGCAAGGTGATCGCCCAGAACGACATCTGCCAGATCATCCAGTACGAGGCTTCGACCGAAACCGTGCTGAAGCGGCCGCTTCTGATCTGCCCGCCCTGGATCAACAAGTTCTATATTCTCGACCTCAACCCGCAAAAATCCTTCATCAAATGGTGCGTCGACCAGGGGCAGACGGTCTTCGTCATTTCCTGGGTCAATCCGGATGCGCGCCACGCCGACAAGGACTGGGCGGCCTATGCCCGCGAGGGCATCGATTTCGCGCTGGCAACGGTCGAGAAGGCGACCGGCGAGAAGGACGTCAACGCCGTCGGCTACTGCGTCGGCGGCACGCTGCTTGCCGCGACACTGGCGCTGCATGCCAAGGAGAAGAACAAGCGCATCAAAACCGCGACACTCTTCACCACCCAGGTCGACTTCACCCATGCCGGCGACCTCAAGGTCTTCGTCGACGAGGAGCAGCTTGAATCGCTCGAAGAGCATATGCAGGCGGCCGGCTATCTGGACGGCACGAAGATGTCGATGGCCTTCAACATGTTGCGCGCCTCCGAGCTGATATGGCCTTATTTCGTCAACAACTACCTCAAGGGCCAGGATCCCCTGCCCTTCGACCTGTTGTTCTGGAACGCCGATTCGACCCGCATGGCAGCGGCAAACCATGCCTTCTACCTGCGCAATTGCTATCTCAAGAATGCGCTGACGCAGAACGAGATGGTCCTCGACGGCAAGTCCGTGTCGCTGAAGGACGTGAAGATCCCGATCTATAATCTCGCCACCCGCGAGGATCACATCGCACCTGCCAAGTCCGTCTTCCTCGGCAGCCGGTTCTTCGGCGGCAAGGTGGAATTCGTCGTGACCGGCTCCGGACACATCGCCGGCGTCGTCAACCCGCCCGACAGGAAGAAGTATCAATTCTGGACGGGCGGCCCCGCCAAGGGAGACTACGAGACCTGGCTCGAGCAGGCGACGGAGACTCCGGGATCATGGTGGCCGCATTGGCAGGCCTGGATCGAGACGCATGAGGGCAGACGCGTGCCGGCCCGCAAACCTGGCGGCGATGCGTTGAACGCAATCGAGGAAGCGCCGGGAAGTTATGTGATGGAGCGCGCCTGAGAAGGCCCAACACATCTCTTTTTGAGACGTCGAGAGACAGAGCGACGCCGCGTAAACAAATTAGAAACCATAATTCGTCATCCTTGCGAGACAGTCGGACGTCGTGGGTGGTCTAAATTCGGCCCATTTGCGCCTGTACCGGCCCCGGCGAAGTGTAGTCAGTCAGTGCCGCCGGCCTGCGTAGCGAGTTTGAAAGACGAGTGTAGTATGGCGTGTGCGGTCGGGACGTTCGATGACGTCACCCCTCTTGGCGGATCTGCTTTCCGTTGGCGCAGATCTCGCAGTTTCCTTTACGGTGTTGTCGGCGCCGGATTTCTGACCTCCACATGGCTGATCGCGACCTTCGCGACGATGCATTCGATAGCCGCTCCCTATTCTCCGTCCGATCGCCTGGCACAGCTCGGCGCTGCGCCGAAGGTGGCGCCTTCACCGCGCCATGAGAGGCTGATCCATGTCGGCAAGGCCGATCGACTGGCCGCCTTCGATGCGAAGCCGAAGGCCCCGCTGACGGCGAGCCTCATTCAATCCCATGCCGAAAAGACCGCCGCCGCTGCAACGGCGCTTGCGGTTCTCGCCAAAAACAACCGGCTCGCCATGGCTGCCGAACAACCGGTCGTGGCGGCGATCTCCGACAGCGCCAAATTCCGCAAGGACGACGTGATCGCGGCGGCGCCGGTCGAGCTCGCCTCGGCAGAGACGGAAGAAGACGACGGTGACCGGATCATCGTCCCCTCGAAGGAGGCGGTTGCCGCAGCCGAACTCCCGACCCTGCTTGCTCTTGCCGATGCCGGATCCCGGCAAATCGCGCCGGCTCCGGTCGAGCCAACCGCATCTCCCCTCAAAACGGCCTCCATTCCCGCATCGGAACCAGCGCCGGTGGTCGTCGCCGCCGCGGAAGACGCGCCACCCTTCGATCTCGTGCTGGCGCCGGACGAAGGTTCGGTGCCGCTGCCGATGGCGCGTCCTGACGGACTCATCGGCAAACCGACACCGGCCTCCAAGGGTTCTGAGCGCTCTGCCGAGCCTGTGCTTGCCTACGCCCAGCCGAACTCGCCGATCGAGGATGACGAGGACGATGCAGTGCCGCGCTACGACAAGCCGGTCTTCTCGCCGAAGCTGCGCGCAGGCGTGGCGATCTACGATATCGAAAACAGCATCGTCTATCTGCCGAACGGCGAGCGGCTCGAGGCCCATTCCGGGCTCGGTAAGATGCGCGACAAACCGCGTTTCGCCAATAAGAAGATGCGCGGACCGACGCCGCCGCACACCTATGTTCTTACCATGCGCGAGAGCCTTTTCCACGGCGTCGAGGCGCTGCGGCTAACACCGATCGAGGGTTCGGACGCCATCTATGACCGTGTCGGTCTGCTCGCCCACACCTACATGCTCGGCAAGAACGGTGATTCCAACGGCTGCGTCTCCTTCAAGGATTACCGCCGCTTCCTCGCCGCCTACAAGCGCGGCGACATAAAGCAGCTCGTGGTGGTGCCGCGCCTGAACAACAAACCGACTTCGACGCTCGCCTCGCTGTTTTCGCGGCGCAGCTGAGCAATAAGCAACCGCGAGGGCTATTTCAGCCAAGCCGCGATTCGCTCCACCGCCTCGGCGATCTCCGCTTCTGAGCCCGCATAGGACAGACGCAGCGTTCGATGTCCCTCCAGCGGATCGAAGTCGAGACCGGGCGTTGCGGCGACGTCGATTTCCGCGAGCATGCGTTTGGCAAAGCCCATGCTGTCATTGGTGAAGCGTGTGACGTCGAGATAGGCGTAGAAAGCCCCGTCCATCGGCGAGGCGATCGAAAACCCGATCTGCGGCAGGCGCTGCATCAGCAAATCGCGGTTGGCGGCGTAACTGGCCTTGTAACGATCGAGCTCGGCGCCGGCGCTCAAAGCGGCCGTGGCGGCGATCTGGGAAAGCTCGGGCGGGGAAATATAGAGGCTCTGCGCTACCCGCTCGATCGGCCGAACCAGGCGCTCGGGAAGCACCATCCAGCCGATTCGCCAGCCGGTCATGCAATAATATTTAGAGAAGGAGTTGATGACGATCGCCTCGTCGGTCAGCTCCAGCGCACTCGCCTCCTCGCCGGCGAAGGTCAGCCCGTGGTAGATTTCATCGGAGATGAAAGCGATGGATTGGGCCGCGCAGTAATCCGAAAGCGCCTCCAGCCCCTCGCGGCCGGTCACCGTGCCAGTCGGATTGGCGGGGCTTGCAAGCAGCACGCCTTTCAGCCTCATGCCGCTTTCCTTCTGCGCCGCTTCGAGGCTTTGCGGCGTCAGGGTGAAGTGGGTCTCGGCCGTTACCGGCACTTCGAGGACCTTCAGGCCCAGCGCGCCGAGGATATTGCGATAGGCGGGATAACCGGGTCTTGCGATCGCCACCGCATCGCCGGCATCGAAGAGCGACAGGAAGGCGAGATTGAAGCCGGCCGAGGAACCTGTGGTGATGGCGATGCGCTTGGGATCAATCTCCAGGCCGTGGCGATCCTTGTAGTGCCAGGCGAGCGCCGATTTAAGCCGTGCCGTCCCCAGCGCATCGGTATAACCGATCCGACCTTCGGCAAGGGCTGCGCGCGCCGCTTCGAGGGCCGCTAGAGGCGCCGGATGCGAAGGCTGGCCAACCGCCATCGAGATCACGGGATGGCCGGCCGCACGCCGCTTCGTCGCCTCCGCCAGGACGTCCATGGCGTGAAAAGGCTCGACTTCGCTGCGTTTCGATATGGAAAACAAGATCGTTTCTCGCTTAGCTTCTGCAATCACGGCCCGACAATTGCCGCATTAATCGGCTCATCACAATCCCGCGAGGGCCGCGCGGGGACGAAAAATTCTGGTTTGAGCAGAACCGAACGCACCGTACCTTGACGCGACGCATTCAAGTCCATTAACCCGGCGACGGTCTTTTCGATGAAGAGACGACCATATCGCCGATGACGAGGATATCATGGCATTCTTCCCGAAGACCTTCACCGCACTGGCGCTTGCCGCATCGATCGCCCTTCCGCTTCCGGCGGCAGCGCTCGACGACCAGCAGAAGAAGGAGTTCGGCGAATTCATCAAGCAATACCTGATCGAGAACCCCGAGATCATGCTGGAAGTTCAGGATGCGCTGCAGAAGAAGCAGGAGGCCCAGCGGTCGGTTAAGGCCAATATGGCGATCGAAGAGAACGCCACCGACATCTTCGAATCGAAGAACGACGTCACGCTCGGCAATCCCAAGGGCGACGTCACTGTGGTCGAATTCTTCGATTATAATTGCAGCTACTGCCGCCATGCGCTTCCCGACATGCAGGCGATGCTGAAGAAGGACAAAAACGTCCGTTTCGTCCTCAAGGAATTCCCGATCCTCGGGCCGGATTCAGTCGCCGCCCACAAGGTGGCCGACGCCTTCCGCAAGCTCGCACCGGAGAAATATGCCGATTTCCACGTCGCCCTTCTCGGCACCGAAGGCCGCGCCTCCGACGAAACAGCGGTCGCGGTCGCCGCTTCGCTCGGCGTCAGTGAGGACAAGATCCGCGCCGAGATGGCAAAGAGCCCGAATGACGGTATAGTCCAGGCGACCTACCAGCTCGCCTCCAGTCTCGGCATCAGCGGCACGCCCTCCTATGTGATCGGCAGCGAACTGGTGCCCGGCGCCGTCGGGCTCGACGATCTCGAAGCCAAGGTCAAGAACATGCGCAGCTGCGGCAAGACCGCCTGCTGAGCAAACCAGTCGCCAGCCGGCAGCCCATCAAATCGCCAAAATCGAAGTGTTTCAACCATGTGGACAAATGTGGCACGATTGCCGCTGGCCAATCCGTAAGGGCTTTCATTCAGCCTTCGCGGAGTCTATAGGTTGCCGTCGTACATTTTACGGAACATTCGATGACGCAAACGATTTTTGTGCTGAACGGCCCCAACCTGAACATGCTGGGCAAACGAGAGCCCGGCATTTATGGCGGCAAGACGCTCAGGGACATCGAGGTAGATTGCAAGGCTGCAGGCCGCGAACTCGGCCTCGATATCGACTTCCGTCAGAGCAACCACGAAGGCACGCTCGTCGACTGGTTCCATGAGGCCGACGAAAAGGCCGTCGGCGTTGCCATCAATGCAGGTGCCTATACGCATACATCGCTCGCAATGCATGATGCGATTCGCGCTATTTCCATTCCCGTCGTCGAGCTCCACATATCCAACGTGCATGCACGGGAAGAATTCCGCCACAAGTCGATGATCGCGCCGGCATGCAAAGGCGTGATCTGCGGCTTCGGGCCTCACAGCTACATCCTGGCGCTCCACGCGCTGAAGAACATCACGGCATAAGAAGAAGACAGGGCAACACCATGGCTGAAAAGAAATCGGGTATCGACCAGGCACTGATCCGCGATCTCGCCAATATTCTGAACGAAACGGATCTGACGGAGATCGAGGTCGAGCAGGACGACCTGCGCATCCGCGTTTCG
>NZ_JACCEY010000037.1:30933-64342 GCF_013591995.1 Rhizobium sp. WYCCWR 11146 | reverse complement strand
CCCCCGCACCCGCCGCTGCGGCAGCCGTTGCCGCGCCTGCCGCAGCTCCCAGCCGCAACCCGGCCAATGTCGTCAATGCACCGATGGTGGGCACCGTCTATATGGCGCCGGCTCCGGGCGCGCGTCCGTTCATCGAAATCGGCGCAACCGTCAAGGAAGGCCAGACGTTGATCATCATCGAAGCGATGAAGACGATGAACCAGATCCCCTCGCCGAAGTCAGGCAAGGTGACCGAGATCCTCGTCGATGACGGACATCCCGTCGAATACGGCCAAGCCCTCGTCGTCATCGAATAGGCCGATGCCCATGATTTCGAAAATCCTCATCGCCAATCGCGGGGAAATCGCCCTTCGCGTGCTCCGGGCCTGCAAAGAGCTCGGCATCGCCTGCGTCGCGGTTCATTCCACCGCCGACGCCGATGCCATGCATGTGCGTCTTGCCGACGAAAGTGTCTGCATCGGCCCGCCCTCCTCGCGCGAGAGCTATCTCAACATCCACCAGATCGTCGCCGCCTGCGAGATCACCGGCGCCGACGCCGTGCATCCGGGCTATGGCTTTCTGTCGGAGAATGCCAAGTTCGCCGATATCCTCGAAGCCCACGGCATCACCTTCATCGGGCCGACGGCCGACCATATCCGCATCATGGGCGACAAGATCACCGCCAAGACGACGGCGCTGGAACTCGGCATTCCCGTCGTTCCAGGCTCGGACGGCGAAGTGAAGACCGAAGAGGATGCGGTGAAGACGGCCGCCGAAATCGGCTATCCCGTGCTGATCAAGGCAACGGCCGGCGGCGGCGGACGCGGCATGAAAGTCGCCAAGAGCGAGGCCGACGTGATTGAGGCCTGGTCGACGGCGCGCACGGAAGCGGCAGCCGCCTTCGGCAACGATGCCGTCTACATGGAAAAATATCTCGGCAAACCGCGCCACATCGAAATCCAGGTGTTCGGCGACGGCGAAGGCAATGCCATCCATCTCGGCGAGCGCGACTGCTCGCTGCAGCGGCGCCATCAGAAGGTCTGGGAAGAGGCGAATTCGCCGGCGCTCAACGTCGAGCAGCGCATGAAGATCGGCCAGATCTGCGCAGACGCCATGAAGAAGCTGAAATATCGCGGCGCCGGCACGATCGAATTCCTCTACGAAAACGGCGAGTTCTATTTCATCGAAATGAACACCCGCCTGCAAGTGGAGCATCCGATCACCGAAGCGATCACCGGCATCGACCTCGTGCACGAGCAGATCCGCGTCGCTTCCGGCGGCGGTCTCTCGGTGACGCAGGACGAAGTGCATTTTTCCGGTCACGCCATCGAATGCCGTATCAATGCCGAGCACCCGCGCACCTTCGTGCCTTCGCCCGGTACAATCACGCATTTCCACGCGCCGGGCGGCCTCGGCGTGCGCATCGATTCCGGTGCCTATCAGGGCTACAAGATCCCGCCTTATTACGACAGCCTCATCGGCAAGCTGATCGTGCACGGCCGTACCCGCGTCGAATGCATGATGCGCCTGCGCCGGGCGCTCGACGAATTCGTCGTCGACGGCATCAATACGACGCTGCCGCTGTTCCAGGATCTCGTCTCCAATCAGGATATCGCCAACGGCGACTACGACATCCACTGGCTGGAAGACTACCTCGCCAACACACCGGCGGCATAGGACAGGAATGGCAGGATCGCGCAGGAAGTCACCAGGCATAACCCCTGACATTCTCCTGCGCGCCTATTCCATCGGCCTCTTCCCGATGGCCGAATCCGCCGACGACCCGGAGATCTTCTGGGTCGAACCGGAACTGCGCGGCGTGCTGCCGTTCGACCATTTCCATGTGTCGAAAAGCCTTGCCAAGACGGTGCGCAAGAATCCCTTCGAGATCCGTTTCGATCACGCTTTCGATCAGGTCATCGCCGCCTGTGCGGAGGAGACATCCGGGCGCCCGAGCACCTGGATCAACAGGACGATCAGATCGCTCTACTCGACGCTCTTCGACATGGGCCATGCCCATACCGTCGAAGCCTGGGAGAACGATGAATTGGTCGGCGGCCTCTACGGCGTCTCGCTCGGCTCGGCCTTCTTCGGCGAAAGCATGTTTTCGCGCCGGACAGATGCCTCGAAGATCTGCCTCGTGCATCTGGTCGACCGGCTGCGGGAAAGGGGCTTCATCCTGCTCGACACCCAGTTCACCACCGAGCACCTGAAGACGTTCGGAGCGATCGACGTTCCGAAGGCCGATTACGCCGCGATGCTTGCTGCGGCGATGGAATCGCCGCACCTGGCTTTCTGACGATCATTATCCGACGGAGGTTTGATCGAGCGGGACGATCCTCCGAGATGATCCTGCGGATAGCACATGAGGATCAGGCGCATAGGGAGATGCCAGCCTAACGAAGATGCAGCTATTTCGCCTTGGCACCTTCAGGAGCCGGGACATCCGAGTTTGCCTTGCAATCCTTCAGCCAGACGTCATAGATCGGGTGCTCGACGGCGTTGAGGCCGGGGCTGGCGGCGAACATCCAGCCGGTGAAGATGCGGCGGATCTTGCGGTCGAGGGTGATCTCGTCGACCTCGACGAAACCGTCGATCTTCTGTGCTTCCGACTGGTCGCGCGAATAACAGGCCTTCGGTGTCACCTGCAGCGCACCGAACTGTACCGTCTCATTGACATAGACGTCGAAGGTCGTGATGCGGCCAGTGATCTTGTCGAGGCCGGAAAAGACGGCAACCGGATTTTCGATGCGTGCGGCATGTGCCGCAACTGGCGGAAGCAGGGCCGAGAGCGCCAGCAGCGATCCGGCGGCACGCAGGACCATGTTCCGCGTGAAGAGCTTCATATGTACCCGTCTCCAGACATTTTCAGTTCACGGCCGCGGTCAAGCGCGGCCAACCTGCGGGTAAAGGTCAATTGTGGCCAAAAGCCGGGTCTTGGGATCGCCCGGTCGAGCCGTCTCAGTTGCCCGGCGTCCAAGCATCGTAATCGCCTGTGACGCGCGGACGTTCGCCCGGAACGGCGATAGAGCCGGGCGGACGATAGGCCTGCGGCGAACCGGTATGGTTGGGCCGGTGTGGCTTCTGCCAATCCTTGGCGACGTAGCTCTCCTTGGACGGGGGAACATCGGTGCGATGATGCATCCAGCCATGCCAACCCGGCGGAATGGCGGAAGCTTCGGCATAACCCTTGTAGATCACCCAGCGCTTCGGCAGACCGTAGGAAGACATGCCGCCTTCGTAGTAGACGTTGCCGAATTCATCCTCGCCGACGCGCTTGCCAAAACGCCAGGTCGCAAAACGCGTGCCCATCGTCTGACCGTTCCACCAGGTAAAGGTCTGAACCAGAAGATTCCACATGTCTTTTCCTTGTGCCCGCCAGATGCGAGCCAAACCAGAATTCGTTTCCTCGCTTATGCCGTCGCCAAGCCGAATTGTCCAGCGATTCCGCGACAGTCACGGGTCATTTCAAAGCCATCTTGAAGCCCAGATGCGAGGGCTTGAAGCCCAGCCTTTCATAGAAACGATGGGCATCCCTGCGTACTGCATTCGAGGTCAACGCTACCCGCCCGATACCGCGGCCTTTTGCCTCGGCAATGGCGAATTCGATCATCAGTCCGCCGACCCCCTGCCCGCGCATATCGGCGCGTGTCTGCACCGCCTCGATAATCATCGCCGAGGAGCCGCGGCCGGTGAGCGACGTCGTCACCATCGTCTGAAACGTACCGACGACCTCGGCGCCACGCTCTGCGACGTAAAGCGTCTGGTCGGGCGAGGCCTCGATGACGGCGAAGGCCCTGAGATAATCGGGAAAGGCTTCAGCTTCCGTGGTATCGCCGTGACCGCCGAGTGCATCGGCGGCAAACATCGCCACGAGTGCCGGCAGGTCGTCCTTGCGAGCTTCACGGATATTCAAATCTTGTGGCATCACACTTTTCTACCTATGTAAAAATCGGACGATGATTGTTGCGGAAGGAAAAAGACGGATGTTCTTGAGCGATATCCGTGAGATCGGATACTCCGCCAGGGATATTCGGCTTAGAATTGCACTATCAACACTGGTGATAATTGTCTTCGGCTTCTGGATTTTCGATAGGACATTGAATTCGTTTTTCCTGTCTCTCCTCTTTGGGCCGCCAATCGCGTACTACCTATTTTGCAATCTTTATGTCCTGATCTTTTCATCCAATAAGACGATCATTGCGATAGGCCCAAATGGCTTCAAAGATCTTCGGCTAATGCAAGAATTAATTCCGTGGCCGGCAGTCGCACGCATCGAGGCCGCGGCACCCACGCTGGCGCAAAGGATTTTGCGAACAATTTTTCTGGTTCTGGGCAACCTGTTGTCCGCATCGCTGGGAACGGACGCAGAAGGCACCGGAGATACAATCGCTGTCTGGTGCCGACCAGACGGCATTCAGGGTCGCAAACCGATGTTCTCACTATTCCGTACCGCACGTGCCACGAATGATCTTCGGCAACTGCGCATCGAAACGAGTGGTCTTACCGTCAGCAAGGAGCGCCTGATACAACTGCTCCAGACCTACCACACCCACCACAAGGCACTCAACGATACAGGCGTTTAACCCGCCAAGCGCTTCTCCAACACCAACGCCGGAATGCCGGATTGTCCGGCCCCGTCATTCTCGTTGCGACCGATCTCGGTGAAGCCATGCGTGCGATAGAAGGCGATCGCCGCGGCATTCTGCGGTTCGACTTCGAGGCGCATGATCTCCGCATCGGGAAAGCAAGTTTCGAGCTCGGCGAAGATATCGCGGCCGATACCCTGGCGCTGCAGCGCCGGCCGGACATAGAGGAGATGCAGCATGACCGTCTTCGTCAATTGCTGCGACATTGCCGCATAACCCATGCCGCCGATATTGCTGCCGTCATCGGCAACGAGGAATTCGGCATCCTTTCGCACCAGCCGCGTCTTCAGCGCCGCCGGCGAAAAGAGATGGACGATCAGATCCTCCACCTTGGCTCTGCCATGCAGGCCGTCATAGATGGCATGAAAGCTCTCCACCAAGAGGGCGCGCACCTTCTCCAGGTCGCGCTCACCGGCGGTGCGGACGAAATACACCGCTTACTCCTCGATGCCGAGCTTCGCCTTGACGAGGGCCTGGACAGCCTGCGGATTGGCCTTGCCGCCGGTCGCCTTCATCACCTGGCCGACGAACCATGCTGCCATGGTCGGTTTCGCCCTGACCTTTTCGACCTGATCGGGATTGGCGGCGATGATCTCGTCCACGGCCTTTTCGATCGCGCCGGTATCCGTCACCTGCTTCATGCCGCGCGCCTCGACGATCTCGGCAGGATCGCCGCCTTCGGCGAGCACGATCTCGAAGAGATCCTTGGCGATCTTGCCGGATATGGTTCCCGCCTTGATGAGATCGATGATGGCGCCGAGCTGGGCCGGCGAAACCGGCGTCTGCTCGATGTCCTTGCCGGTGCGGTTCAGTGCGCCGAGCAGATCGTTGATCACCCAGTTGGCGGCCGTCTTGCCGTCACGGCCTGCGGCGACGGCTTCGAAATAATCGGCGATCGCTTTTTCGGAAACGAGCACCGAGGCGTCGTAGATCGACAGCCCGAGCTCGCGCACGAAGCGCTCCTTCTTGTCGTCAGGCAATTCCGGCAGATCGGCTTCGAGCGCCTTGATGAAGGCATCGTCGAATTCGAGCGGCAGCAGATCAGGATCGGGGAAATAACGATAGTCGTGCGCATCCTCCTTGGAGCGCATCGAGCGCGTCTCGCCCTTGTTCGGGTCGAAGAGGCGAGTCTCCTGATCGATCTTGCCACCGTCCTCCAGAATGCCGATCTGGCGACGGGCTTCATATTCGATCGCCTGGCCGATGAAACGGATGGAGTTGACGTTCTTGATCTCGCAACGCGTGCCAAAATCCTCGCCCGGACGGCGGACGGAGACGTTGACGTCGGCGCGCATCGAGCCCTCGTCCATGTTGCCGTCGCAGGTGCCGAGATAACGCACGATCGAGCGCAGCTTGGTCATATAGGCCTTGGCCTCGTCGGACGAGCGCATGTCGGGCTTGGAGACGATCTCCATCAGGGCAACGCCGGAACGGTTGAGATCGACATAGGACATGGTCGCGTGCTGGTCATGCATCGACTTGCCGGCATCCTGTTCCAGATGCAGGCGCTCGATGCCGATCTCGATATCCTCGAACTGGCCCTGGCGGTCCGGCCCGAGTGAAATGACGATCTTGCCCTCGCCGACGATCGGATCCTTGAACTGCGAGATCTGATAGCCCTGCGGCAGGTCGGGATAGAAATAGTTCTTCCGATCAAACAGGGAGCGCTTGTTGATCTGGGCTTTCAGGCCGAGGCCGGTGCGAACGGCCTGCCTGACACATTCCTCGTTGATGACGGGCAGCATGCCGGGCATGGCGGCGTCGACCATCGAGACATTCGAATTCTGCGGCTTGCCGAATTCCGTCGAGGCGCCGGAGAAGAGCTTCGAATTGGACAGGACCTGGGCATGGACTTCCATGCCGACGATGACTTCCCAGTCGCCGGTGGCGCCGGGGATGAAGCGTTTCGGATCAGGCGTGCGGACGTCGACAAGGGTCATCTGATGCTCTTTGCAGGCTGTTCTTTTCCACTGGTGAGGTAAAGGAAATGGCGTGCCGGTGCAAGGCTTTCGCCATGGCGCGCATCGCGGTTTTGCCGTCCATTAACGGAGCCGCGGTAGGGTTCCCCTATGACGATGATCGATATTATCAAATGGGCCTTGCTGTTTCTGGCGCTGAACCTCTTGGTGTTCTCGATCTATTTCTTCGACAAGCAGGCGGCGCGCCACGGCAGGCGGCGCATCAGCGAGCGCACGCTTCTCATGCTGGCGCTGATCGGCGGCAGCCTTGGTGCGGTGGCGGCACAGCGGCTGTTGCGGCACAAGACGAGAAAGGAGCCGTTCCGGTCAATCCTGGCGGCGATCCTGATCCTGCATGGCGCACTGATTGCTATCCTGGCCTTCGCGCCGCAATGGAGCTTTCTGCTTCCTCAGGATTTTTGAAGCATCAGAATTCCTGCCCATATCCACCTTGGCCGTCCGAAACGAGCTGTTTCGTCAGCCCGACGGAGGGTACGTCGCGATCGAGCTTCGGATTGTAGGCGACCGAGAGCCAATGGATGCTGTAGCCGTGCTTCCGGAAGAAGCCGATCGCCTCGCTGTTGCCGGAATGGGTTTGCATCGCCGCCTTCTCGAAGCCCTGATCGGCGATCTCCTTTTCGATGCGGGCGAGAAGGGCCGAACCGAGGCCCTGGCGGGTGAATGCGGGATCGATCCAGAAATCCGAGATGGTTTCGTCCAATCCCTCGCGCGCTGCCCAGCCTGCGACCTGGCCGTTCTGCTCGACGACGGTGATGGTCAGCCAGTCGTTTTCCACGAAGTTCCGGAAGGCGTTGCGCGCTGCATCGATCATCGCGTCCGATTCGCCGATCGACGCCATCGCCTTTTGCCAGGCTCTCAGCCCGATCTCGCTCAATAGCTCCGCTTCACCGTCGCGGGCATTGCGAATGTGGATCAACGACACCTCCGCGTTACCCCTCAACTAGACCATTGAGTCGCGGATTTTACCAGTAGCTCCAACGGGATGATCGACCGAAACCGCGGTTTTCGACTGGTTTTGCTCGGCAAACACGCTCTTGACCGAATTTCCCGGGCTGAATAATAGGTCTTATCGAGGTGTTTTATGTTGAGCCTGCCTGAGACCCGGTAAAGGCCCTGCCCGCAAGTTCGCTTGCGCGCATGGGCCCGAAAAAAACGAAGCCCTGACGTTCGAATGAGCGCCAGATCGTTTTTGTGCGCCCTACCGGGCGCGATACCGGATCTCAACACATGGACATTTCTCGCACGGAGCAGCGCATCCTGCATCTCATGGCCCAAGGCGCCCGCATTGAAATTACCCGCGACGACGACAGGAAAATCGAGGCGGTCAGTTGCGTCACTCGCGACGGCTGGCTCTATCCCGGCGTCGACCTCGATCTCTTCCGCAGGCTGAAGCGTCTGAAGGCAATCAAGTCCTCAGGCGGCCACCCCTACCGGATCACCGAAAGAGGGCTGAGGTTGGTCAGGTCGCAGCTGAACAACAGGTAATAGCGGCATCCCCGATCGCGTCTCGAACGGGCGCGATCGGGGGTATCGCCTCAAGCCTTTGCAGAGAGTTCCGCCCGCATCGCCGACCACTCGTCAGCTATCGTGCCCGTGCCGCGCGCCTTGCCGGCGCGGCGATACCAGTAATCGGCGTTCCAGTCATCGCCCTCGATGCGATGGCAAAGCGCGTGGCCCCAGTCGAACGGTTGTTCGCCTTCGTGGCGCTGGCAGATGTCGTGGACCGCCTGCCAATCCGCGCCCATGGTGAAACCGCCGGCAGCGAGGCGATCAACTGCCTCGATCAATTGCGCAAGATCACTGTTCGCCATAAGACCTCCTTGCTGGTTCCCGCTATCGGTCAGCCAACCGCTTCTCCAGATGCACCTTTTCAAGCGAGACGCCCATGCTCTTGGAAAATTCGCGGCCGCGCCAGAAGATGGTGAAGCCGCAGCGTTCGTAGAGCCGGATTGCGCCCTTATTCCCAGCATGCGTGTCGAGCCTGGCCGTTGCCAGCCCCTCTGCAGCCATCAACTCGCACAAATGAAGCAGGAGAGCCCGGCCGACGCCGTTGCCCTGGTGATCGGGATGCACCCAGAGGTCGGACACATAGTTCGATTGATTTTCACGCGCGCCCCAGCCGACGATCGTCTCGTCCCGTTCGGCAACGAAGATCTCGTCTTTCGCTTCCTTAGGAAAGATGGCGAACTCGTGCCGCACCCTGGCGATCACATCGGGATCGAGATAGCTGTCCTCGAAGGCATCGCTGGCGGCCCATGCGGCAAAGCCGACGGCGCCGACCGCTTCATGGTCGGCAGCCGCTATTCTTCGGATCGTTAGATCCGTTACCACCACTTGGCCGGCGTAAACCGGCCGGCTGCCTGCTCGATGACGTGAGCGGTCTTGAAGAGGGTTTCCTCATCGAAGGGTTTGCCGATCAGCTGCAGGCCGAGCGGCAGGCCCTTATGGTCGAGGCCGGCCGGCACGGCGATGCCGGGCAGGCCTGCCATGTTGACCGTCACCGTGAAGATGTCGTTCAGATACATCTTCACCGGATCGGCGGCGAGGTTCTCATCGGCAACGCCAAAGGCCGACGACGGCGTTGCCGGTGTCAGGATGGCATCGACGCCGGCGTCGAATGCGAGTTCGAAATCGCGCTTGATCAGCGTGCGCACCTTCTGGGCGCGGATGTAATAGGCATCGTAATAACCGGCCGACAGCACATAGGTGCCGATCATGATGCGGCGCTTGACTTCCTTGCCGAAGCCCGCGGCACGCGTCTTCTCGTACATGTCGACGATATCCTTGCCGTCGACGCGCAGGCCGTAGCGCACGCCGTCGTAACGCGCGAGGTTCGAGGATGCCTCGGCGGGAGCGACGATGTAATAGGCCGGAAGGGCGTATTTGGTGTGCGGCAGCGAGATGTCGACGATCTCGGCGCCGGCATCCTTCAGCCAGGCGATGCCCTGGCGCCAGAGCGTCTCGATCTCATCCGGCATGCCGTCGACACGGTATTCGTTCGGAATGCCGATCTTCATGCCCTTCAGCGATTGGCCGAGAGCTGCTTCGTAGTCCGGCACCGGCAGATCTACCGATGTCGTGTCCTTTGCGTCGACGCTTGCCATCGACTTCAAAAGAATCGCGGCATCGCGTACGTCGCGGGCGATCGGGCCTGCCTGGTCGAGCGAAGAGGCGAAGGCGACGGTGCCCCAGCGCGAGCAACGGCCATAGGTCGGCTTGATGCCGACGGTGCCGGTGAAGGCGGCCGGCTGGCGGATCGAGCCGCCGGTATCGGTCGCCGTGGCGCCGGCGCAAAGATGCGCGGCGACGGCTGCGGCCGAACCGCCCGACGAGCCGCCCGGAACGAGCTGCTGGTTGGAGCCTGCGGCACGCCAGGGATTGATCACAGCGCCGTAATACGAGGTCTCGTTGGACGAGCCCATGGCGAACTCGTCCATATTAAGCTTGCCGAGCATAACGGCGCCGTCATCCCAGAGGTTCTGCGTCACGGTCGATTCATAACGCGGCTCGAAACCATCGAGAATGTGGCTGCAGGCCTGGGTGTGAACACCGACGGTGGCGAAGAGATCCTTGATGCCGAGCGGAATGCCCTCGAGGTCGCCCGCCTTGCCGGCGGCGATGCGCCCGTCGGAGTTCTTCGCCATGACGCGGGCAAGATCCGGCGTGATCTTGATATAGGCGTTCAACCGGCCATTGGCCGCATCGATCGCCGAGATATAGGCTTCGGTCAGTTCGATCGCGGTGATTTCCTTGGCGCGCAGCTTCTGGCGGGCTTCGGCAATGGTCAGGCTGGTGAGTTCGCTCATCGTGTTTTCGCTTCAGATCTGGAATGGCAACAGGGTCGGAAAGAGGCTTCGAAGCCTTATTCGACGACTTTCGGCACCAGGAAAAAATTGTGGTCGGTGACGGGCGCATTGGCGACGATATCGGCTGCCTTGCTGCCGTCGGTCACCTCATCGGTCCGCTTCTTCATCGCCGTCGGGGTCACCGAAGTCATCGCCTCGACGCCGTCGACATTCACTTCGGAGAGTTGCTCGACGAAGCCAAGGATGCCGTTCAGCTCGCCGACCATGCGATTTGCCTCGTCCTCGGAGACGGCAATACGGGCAAGGCGGGCGACGCGCTTCACAGTGGCAAGATCGACGGACATGGCATTCTCCGGATAGGATTTTTCCTACCCGCTATAAAGGCCATGTCCGCCTGACGCAACGGGATTTCGTCAGATCGACAGGCTCTCGGAAGGCCTGATCGCCTTCACATCCGTCTTCGATCCGTCCATGCCGGCAACGAATTTTTCGGCCGTCTGGTCGATGATCGGAAAGGTGCCGTAGTGGCAGGGGATTGCGGTCTTGAAGTTGAAGTAGCGCCGGCAGGCAAGTGCCGCCACCGCGCCGCCCATGGTGAAGCGGTCGCCGATCGGCACGAAGCCGATATCAGGCTGGTGCAATTCGTTGATCAGCGCCATGTCGGAGAAGATGTCGGTATCGCCCATGGCAAGGATCGAAGCTTCGTCGTCGAAATGCAGCATCAGGCCGTTGGCGTTACCTAGCGCATGCGAGACGCCGTCCTCGGTGATCTGGGCGGAGGAATGCAGCGCATTGGTGAAGGTCGCCGAGAAGCTGCCGAGCGCGATCGTGCCGCCGGTATTGCCCATCTCGATCTTGTCGACGCCCTTGGAGCCGAGCCAGGCGGCGAGATCGGCATTGGCGAGAACCACGGCACCGGTTTCCTTGGCGAGGGCCACGGTATCGCCGACATGATCGCCATGGCCATGCGTCAACAGGATGTGGGTAATGCCGGCGGACACATCCTTGATATCCTGGCCGGAAAAGGAGGCGTTATAGCTGAGGAATGGATCGAGCAGGATCTTCGCCTTTGATGTCTCGATGCGGAAGGCGGAATGGCCGAGCCAGGTGATCTTCATGAAATGTCTCCTTTATTACGTGATGCAAAGCCGGTTTCGATGCCACATCAAAGAATGAGAGCATGATGTCGTCCGAAAACCGCTCACACTTTTCGGCGTCATGCCCTAAGGACATATCTTATGCGGCCGCAAAGAAAAGCGGCGGCGACTTCAATTTGTTTTGACGGGATGAAACGGCGATGACGGTGCTGACAATCGAGGAAATGGCCGAGACGCTTGCCCCGCGACAGGCGATTGCCGGCCTCGATCTCGGCACCAAAACAATCGGGCTTTCGATGTCCGATCTCGGGCGGCGTTTCGCCACGCCGCGCACGGTGATCCGCCGCGTCAAGTTCACCATCGATGCCCAGGCGCTGCTGGATTTCGCGACGGCGGAAAAGGTCGCAGGCTTCATCATCGGCCTGCCGATGAACATGGATGGATCGGCGGGTCCGCGCGTGCAGGCAACGCGCGCCTTCGTGCGCAACATGGAGCAGAAGACGGCGCTGCCCTTTGTCTATTGGGATGAGCGGCTTTCGACGGTTGCGGCCGAACGGACGTTGCTCGAAATGGACGTCTCGCGCGCCAAGCGGGCCGAACGGATCGATTCGGCCGCGGCAAGCTTCATCCTTCAGGGCGCGCTCGACAGGCTTTCCTTGCTGGCAAGGTCTGATGGAGACGAATTCAGCGCCTGACGCGCCCTCCACCAGCCGATGATCGACTTGCGCTTCCGGAAGGCCAGGATGGCGAAGACGACGAGGCTGTCGACTGCGATCGCGCGCGCAACGAGCGGCGGGATGGTCTCCGGTGGAATGCCGAGCGCCTTGCCGTAAAGCTCGAAGGTCAGGTCATGGACCTGCCGGCTCAGCATGAAGATGCCGAAACTCATGTCGTAATAGGAGAGCCAGTACCATCCGCCCAGAAAGACGATGGGGCCGGCCCAGAAGATCAGAAACCACTTCATGCGGCCTCTCCTCCATGCTTGCGCGCGACGGGCAGATCGAGGGAGACCAACCAGGTCGACGATGCCATGATGCAAAGCACCAGCGTCGGAATTGCGATATCCACCGCCAGGACTGCGAAAAACATCATCGCCGTCACCAGAAACGCGGCTTTAGCGATCTTGGTTCCCATGGGCGTCAACTCGGGCTCTACTCATACATCTCTGCTCACCGCCACACTGTCGGGTTAACCACCCCCATGCAACGTAAACCATTTGTTAAGGTTAACGCAGGCCCCGCCCCCTGTGGATGAGCCAGGTATCAGCCGTAGACGCCACGCACGATGCGCTTCAGCGCCGTTGCCGCCTTCTCCCAGTCCTTGGGTGTTTTCAGCGACAGGCCGGCGCACTGCCCGCCGGCTGCGGCGGCGAGCACAAGGTGCTGGATCGCGGCGATGACGACGGCGTTGACGGCTGCCGCATCCACCCCCTTCGGCGGCGCCAGCGAGCCGCGCATGCGCTCGAGCCACAAGGCGAGCGCCTTCGAACGCGCCTCGGACAAGCGCCTCACCTGCTCGGTGTTTTCCGATATCTCCCAGGCGAGGATGCGGCGCATCAGCGGATCGTTTCTCAAGGCGTCGAGGAGTAGAAGCGACAGCCGCTCCATCAGGTCGCCATAGGTGAGCAGGAACATGCCGCCGGCGTCTTCCGGAATGCGATCCTTCACCCATGTGCCGAGATCGGCGCCGATCGCCTCGACCAAACCGTCGAGGCCGCCATAGTAACGATAGATCAGCTGCTTGTCGCAACCGGCGCGGCGGGCGACCGCATTGATGCCGAAGTTCTGGAAGCCTTCCTCGGCGAGCAGCCCCTTGGCGGCGGCAAGGATGGCGCGCTCGGTGGCGCCGCGATCCCGCACCCGCCGTTCCGGCCCCTCGCCGGTCCCGGGTGAATTTTCAAGATTTACGGCTTCATTCAGCATGATCGACCCTTCCCCACTGTCACCAATCGGTGAGTAGCGGGGAGGCTGCACGCAATCAATCCTATCCCTTTGGGAAGATTGTGGATATTCCAGCCGGACCGTTGATTGTCCGTCGAACGGATGCGGAAGGCTGCACATTGGGCGGATCGGATCCGCTCAGAAATCTCGTCCTGGCGGTTGATCGTGATGGACGAACCCGGCATAGCTACATTATGAACAAATCTAACAATCTCCGCTAAGGCCCTGCAATGGTGAACTATATCGAAGCCTCTACTGCGCCCCCGAAGAATACGGGCGCCATCCGGCTTTATGACGCGCAAGCATTCGAGGGCATGCGCAAGGCATGCCAGCTGACCGCGCGCTGCCTCGATGCGCTTGCCGACATCGTCAAGCCCGGCCTGCTGACCGATGAGATCGACAGGTTCGTCTTCGATTTCGGCATGGATCACGGCGCCTATCCGGCCACGCTGAACTATCGCGGCTATACCAAATCGACCTGCACCTCGATCAACCATGTCGTCTGCCATGGCATTCCGAACGACAAGCCGCTGCGCGACGGCGATATCGTCAATATCGACGTCACCTTCGTGCTCGACGGCTGGCACGGCGATTCCAGCCGGATGTATCCCGTCGGCGTCGTCAAGCGTGCTGCCGAGCGGCTGCTCGAGGTCACCTATGAATCGCTGATGCGCGGCATTGCAGCCGTCAGGCCTGGCGCCCGCACCGGCGCGATCGGCGAGGCGATCCAGACCTATGCAGAGGCCGAGCGCTGTTCGGTGGTGCGCGATTTCTGCGGCCATGGTGTCGGCAGGCTGTTCCACGATTCGCCGAATATCCTGCATTACGGTCGCGCCAACGAGGGGCCGGAGCTGCGCGAAGGCATGATCTTCACCATCGAGCCGATGATCAACCTCGGCCGACCGCATGTGAAGGTGCTGGCCGACGGCTGGACGGCAGTCACCCGCGACCGCTCGCTGTCGGCGCAGTACGAACATACCGTCGGCGTCACCTCCGATGGCTGCGAGATCTTCACGCTGTCGCCGGGTGGGCTCGACCGCCCCGGCCTGCCGTCGCACAACGGGTGACGATCCGATGGCGAAGGGGCCTGTTTCGACATCTTCCGACGACGAGCTGCCTTTCGAGACGCGAGAGCCGATTGCCGCCGACGAACGTTCGTTCTTTGCAGGCCAGCCGCGAAATCCGTCCGCGCCGAATGCCAGGGCCGCCCTGCCCGCCTCGCTTGCCGGCCAAGAGCATTATCACGGCCATCGCGAGCGGTTGCGTGACCGCTTCCGGGAGCTCGGCGACACCGCGCTGGCCGACTACGAAATCCTCGAACTGCTGCTTTTCCGCCTGATCCCGCGGCGCGACACCAAGCCGATCGCCAAGGCACTGATCGAGCGGTTCGGCTCGCTCTCCGGCGTCTTCGGTGCGCCTCAGGCGCTGCTGATGGAGGTCAAGGGCGTCGGCGAGGCCGTGGCGCTCGACCTGAAGCTGATCTCGACTGTCGCCCACCGGACGCTGAAGAGCGAACTCAGGAGCAAACAGGTCCTGTCCTCGTGGTCTTCGGTCATCCAATATTGCCATGCCGCCATGGCGCACGAGACCCGCGAACAGTTCCGCATCCTTTTCCTCGACAAGCGCAATGTGCTGATCGCCGACGAGGTGCAGGGCCGCGGTACGGTCGACCATACGCCGGTCTATCCGCGCGAGGTGGTCAAACGCGCGCTCGAGCTTTCGGCAACGGCGATGATCCTGGTGCACAACCACCCCTCCGGCGACCCGACGCCATCGCGCGCCGACATCGACATGACGAAGGTGATCATCGATGCCGCCAAGGCGCTCGATATCACCGTCCACGACCACGTCATCATCGGTAGGGACGGCCATGTCAGCCTGAAGGGGCTGAAGCTGATCTGAACAAACTCACGAGTATGATCGCCGACGAGATGCAGCCCCGGCGCGTCGACCATGCCCCGGTCCATCCCGCGAGAAGACTGAGGAATGCTGGAGTTGACAGCAGTCGGTGGTGCGGGATTGTATGCAGTCGTGCACCACCACAGCCTGGACAATGCCCGCCCGAATACCGAGAAGATGAAGCTCCATGACGATCCGCAGCGGTAACACCGATCGATCGACCCGGCTCTGCCGCGACGTGCTCTGCCTCGATGACTTTGAAAAAAAGGCGCGGCGACATCTGCCAAAGCCCCTGTTCGGTTATATCGCAGGCGCAACCGAGACCAATGCGTCGCTACGGCATAACGCAGAGGCTTTCCAGGCCTATGCCTTCCGGCCTCGTGTCCTTCGGGACGTATCGAAACGCAGCACCGAGACGAGCCTCTTCGGCAAGACCCATGCCGCGCCATTCGGCATCGCGCCGATGGGTATCAGCGCGCTGATGGCCTATCGAGGTGACATCGTGCTTGCGCAAGGAGCGGATCAGTCGGGAATCCCGATGATCATAAGCGGTTCATCACTTATCCCCTTGGAAGAGATCGCTGCAGTTTCGCCGCAAGCATGGTTTCAGGCCTATCTCCCCGGCGAACCCGACCGTATCGACGCTCTCATCGATCGCGTCGGCGCGGCCGGTTTGCGCACGCTTCTGCTGACCGTGGACACAGCCACACTGCCAAATCGTGAAAACAATGTAAGGGCCGGATTTTCGACGCCTCTGCGTCCCGGTCTCCGCCTGGCGTGGCAGGGCATCTCGCACCCGCGCTGGACCACCGGCACATTCCTGCGGACGATCGTCCGGCACGGCATTCCGCATTTTGAAAATTCCTATGCCACGAGAGGCGCCCCGATCATCTCCTCGAACGTCACGCGCGATTTCGGCAGGCGCGACCATCTCAACTGGAACCATCTGGAGCGGATACGCAACAGGTGGTCCGGCAAACTCGTGGTCAAGGGGATCATGCATCCTGACGACGCGGCGCGGGCTGTCGACACCGGAGCGGATGGCGTGATCGTCTCCAACCATGGCGGCCGCCAGCTCGACGGCACCGCATCTCCCCTTCAGGTCCTTCCGGAGATTGCGTCCCGTGTTGGAGACAGCGTTGCCGTCATGGTCGATGGCGGTTTCAGGCGTGGAACGGACATCATGAAGGCCCTCGCACTCGGGGCCTGTTTCGTGTTCGTGGGCAGGCCGTTCCTTTATGCCGCAGCCGTCGCGGGCCTACCGGGTGTGCTCAAGGCGGCCGATATCCTGAAGACGGAACTGCATAGCAATATGGCGTTGCTCGGCGTCACCAAGGTGGGCGATATTTCCGCGGACTACATCACCCGTGCATGAAAAGTCGTCGAGCCACAGAGCATGGCAAGCGCCTCTGCCGGTGTTCGTCAGCTACGACCCATGGTGTAAAGCTGTTTCTCGCAGGGCTCACTTGCCCGAAAAAGCACCCGTCAGGACCAATCAGGTGGCCGTAAAACAATCTGTAACATTGACCGGCTAACGATGGACGGGCGACATTTTGCGTCGCAATATGATTCCTTTCCAATCCGGGGCTTGATGATGCTTCAGTACGATCTCGTTGTGGTGGGCAGCGGTCCCGCAGGGCGCCGTGGCGCGATCCAGGCGGCAAAACTCGGCAAGAAAGTGCTTGTCATCGAGCAGGGCAAACGCGTCGGCGGCGTATCCGTGCATACCGGCACCATCCCTTCCAAAACGCTGCGCGAGACTGCGCTTAATCTTTCCGGCTGGCGCGAACGCGGCTTCTACGGCCGGTCTTACCGCGTCAAGGAAGAGATCAGTGCAGATGACCTGCGGCGTCGCCTGCTGATTACGCTCAACCACGAGGTCGAGGTGCTGGAACACCAGTTCGCCCGCAACCGCGTGCAGCATATTCGCGGCAAGGCGAGCTTCATCGATGCGTCGACGCTGCAGGTGATCAAGGATGACGGCGAGACCACGCAGGTCACCGCCGCCAGCGTGCTGCTCGCCGTCGGCACAAAACCGTTCCGCCCCGATTACATGCCCTTCGACGGCAAGACCGTTCTCGACAGCGACGAACTGCTCGACATCCAGGATCTGCCGCGATCGATGGTCGTCATCGGCGCCGGCGTCATCGGCATCGAATATGCGACGATCTTCAGCGCGCTCGACACGGCCGTCACCGTCATCGACCCGAAGACGACAATGCTCGACTTCATCGACAAGGAAATCATCGAGGATTTTACCTATCAGCTGCGCGACCGCAACATGAAGCTGCTGCTCGGCCAGAAGGCCGACAAGGTGGAGAGGCTCGAAAACGGCAAGGTCGAACTGACGCTCGACAGTGGCCGGCGCCTGACGACCGACATGGTGCTTTTCGCCGCCGGCCGCATGGGGGCGACTGATGCGCTGAACCTTCAGGCGATCGGCCTCGAAGCCGACAGCCGCGGCCGTCTCAAGGTCAATCCGGAAACCTTCCAGACATCGGTTGCCAACATCTATGCCGCCGGCGATGTCGTCGGCTTTCCGAGCCTTGCCTCGACCTCGATGGAACAGGGCCGCATCGCCGCCCGCGTCGCGGTCGGCGCGGTCGCCAAGGAGCCGCCGAAATATTTCCCCTATGGCATCTATGCCGTGCCGGAGATTTCGACCTGCGGCCTGACTGAAGAAGAGATGAAGGAGCGCGGTATTCCCTATGAATGCGGCATTGCCCGCTTCCGCGAGACGTCGCGCGGTCATATCATGGGCCTCGACACCGGGCTTCTGAAGCTGATCTTCTCGCTGAAGACCCGCCGCCTGCTCGGCGTGCATATCGTCGGCGAAGGCGCCACCGAGCTGGTGCATATCGGCCAGGCGGTGCTCAACCTCAAGGGCACGGTCGAATATTTCGTCGAGAACACCTTCAACTATCCGACGCTCGCCGAAGCCTACAAGATCGCCGGCCTCGATGCCTGGAACCGGATGGGCGACATCAAGTCGGAACTCTAAAATCCGTCGCGTCGTCGAGGGAACGGCCGTCTCAGTCCGGCCACCAAAACGGAGCCGAATGACATTGCGCATCATCTCGCTGAACGCATGGGGCGGCAGGCTTCATGAGGCGCTGATTGAATATGTGACGGCGGCCGATCCGGATGCGCTGTGCCTGCAGGAGGTTTTGCGCGCACCCGGTACCCACTCGGGCTGGTCGGTCTATCGGGACGGCGATGTCGAGCTGCCGCAGCGCTTCAATCTCTTTACCGAGATCAGCACCGCCCTGCCCGGCCACGACGGCTTCTTCTGCCCGACATCGAGAGGCGAACTCTTCGACGGCGATAGCGCCATTGTCGCCGAATTCGGGCTGGCGACCTTCGTGCGCAAAACGCATTCCGTCATCGCCCAAGGGCTGGGCTTCGTGCATGGCCGTTTTTCCGCTGATGGCTGGGGCGAGCATCCTCGACCGCGAAACGCCCACTGCATCCGTCTCTTCAGCCATGAGTGCGCTTCTACCGTGACCATCGCCCACATGCATGGCCTGCGCGATCCCGCAGGCAAGGGCGACACACCAGCGCGCGACGAGCAGGCCGCGGCGCTAGTCGGGCTCATCGAGCGGGTCTGGCCCGGTGACGAAGGGCTCATCGTCTGCGGCGATTTCAACGTGCTGCCTGATAGCGCAACCTTTGCGATTCTCGCCAGACTCGGGCTTTCCGACCTCGTCACCGGAAGCGGCCTTGTAGACACGCGAACCTCCTACTATCTGAAGCAGGGCCGCTTTGCCGACTACATGCTGGTGACGCCAGGGGTGAAGGTTGCCAAATTCGAGGTGGTCGCGGCGCCCGAAGTCTCCGACCATCGCGCATTGCTGCTCGATATCGGGTAGTATATTGAGGAATAATACACTTCGCGAAGCGTTTGCGCGCCGTGCCGTTTTTTTACGCCTTAGTTCGACCTCCTAAATCGCATTGATATGTGGTGCCTGATAGCTGCCTTCAACGCCATTTTGCCTTCGGGCAAAAGCTTCTAAAGAAAGATAGATACTCTTGTCCCATGTCTTGGAAGTTGCGCGCAGACGTTTTCAGCTGATCTTGATCAAGCCGTCGCATTATGACGATGACGGCTACGTCATCCGCTGGTGGCGGGCGATGATCCCCTCCAATTCGCTTGCGGCGCTCTACGGCATTGCCGCCGAATGTGCCGAGCGCAAGGTGCTCGGCGACGATACGGCCATCGACATCACTGTGATCGACGAGACCAATACGCGGATCGATGTCGCCGGACTGCTGGCGCAGTTCAAGCGTCACGACAATTTCGGCATGATTTCGCTCGTCGGCGTCCAGACCAACCAGTATCCGCGCGCCCTCGATATCGCCCGTCCCTTCCGCGATGCCGGCCTGCCGGTTTCGATCGGCGGCTTCCATGTTTCCGGCTGCCTGTCGATGCTGGATGGCAAGGCCGTCGGGCTTGACGCCTGCCGCGACATGGGCATCTCGATGTTTGCCGGCGAAGCCGAGGGCCGGCTCGACATGGTGCTGCGCGACGCCGCCGCCGGCGAGCTGAAGCCGCTCTATAATTTCATGAACGACCTTCCCGGTATCGGCGGCACGCCGGTTCCCTTCCTGCCGAAGGACAATATCCAGCGCACGCTCGGACTCAGCACCAGCTTCGATGCCGGACGTGGCTGTCCCTATCAGTGCTCGTTCTGCACCATCATCAACGTACAGGGACGCAAGTCGCGCTTCCGCTCGGCCGACGACGTCGAAAAGCTGGTGCGGATGAACTGGGCGCAGGGCATCCACAAATTCTTCATCACCGACGACAATTTCGCCCGCAACAAGGATTGGGAAGCGATCTTCGACCGGCTGATCGAGCTCAAGGAGCGGGACGGCATTCCGCTCGGCCTGATGATCCAGGTCGACACGCTCTGCCACAAGATCCCTAATTTCATCGAGAAATCCCGGCGCGCCGGCGTTACTCGCGTCTTCATCGGCCTCGAAAACGTCAATCCGGACAATCTGACCGCCGCGAAGAAAAACCAGAACAAGATCACCGAATACCGCAAGATGCTGCTCGCCTGGAAGGCACAGGGCATCATGACGCTCGCCGGCTATATCCTGGGCTTCCCCGCCGATACGCCGGAATCGATCCGCCGCGACATCACGATCATCCAGGAAGAGTTGCCGCTCGACGTCATCGAATTCTTCATCCTGACGCCACTGCCCGGCTCCGAGGATCATCAGGTCCTGTGGAAGAAGGGCGTCGAGATGGATGCCGATCTCAACATCTACGATGTCGAGCATGTCTGCACGGCGCATCCGAAGATGAGCAAGCAGGGATGGGAAGACATCTACCACGAGGCCTGGGCGCTCTATTATTCGCCTGATCATATGAAGACGCTGCTGCGCCGCGCCGTGGCGACCGGGGTACCGCTGGCAAGGCTCGTCAAGGTTCTCGTCTCCTTCGCGACCACTGTGCCGCTGGAAAACGTGCACCCGCTGCAAAGCGGCCTGCTGCGCCTGAAGACGCCGTCGGAGCGGCGCCCGGACCTGCCGCGCGAGAATCCGCTGGTCTTCTGGCCGCGCTTTGCCTGGGAAACCTTCAGCAAACATGCTTCACTCGCAGGCACGATCATTGGCCTGACGATTTCGGCATTCCTGATTTCAAGAGATGCGAAGTCGAAGACCTATATGGATCAGGCCCTGACGCCTGTCGCCGACGACGAAGAGGAAACGCTCCACCTCTTCACACAGACCGCCGGCGGCGCCGCAGCCGTCAGCCATGTCAGGAAAGTCGCGCAACTGACCGCGCATTGAGCGGTAATTCTTGAACGGCGGCTGGCAGCATCAAACTCTAAGCCAATGCATGTCGCTAAAGCGCGTCGCATGAATCAAGTTTGAGAACGCGCTTTGAAGGCTCCGACTTTGGTGGCCGTTTAAGCGACTTGGATCATCTTGGTCGTCTCGGCCACTTGCAGTGTGTCGACGAATTCGACGATCTTGACCGGTTTCCCATCTCGGAAATGGATCTTGTCGACGAATTCCGTATGGAAGCTCACGCCCGATGGGATGTGCCTGACCTCGCCTTCGCGGTGGGCAAAGACCATATGCTCATCCTCGTCCACATAGATGCCGGCTGTCCTGATATTCGATAGATCCCACACTGTGATAAGCTGGGTTATCGCCTGGCGAAAAGAATCCCCGCTTGATTCAGTCGAAAAAGGCGCCAGCCGGGTATTGCCGACCATGCGAAAGGTGCAATGCTCACCGATCAGCGCCAGCGTAGCTTCGACATCGCCACGGTCACGCACAGCATAGATTTCCTCCACGAGCTTCTTCATGTCGTGCTTTGCGGTCATTTTCAGGTCCCTCCACCATCAGCGAAATCTGCATCTAATTATACTTTAATGCAACTCTTTGTTGTTCCGGATAAATAAACACAATGGAGTAGGCGTTCGAGAATAAACTGACCTGACAAATAGAAAAAGGCCCCGCACGATGGCGAGGCCCTTCCAAACTTCAGAACCGAAAAGCGATTATTCGGCGCTTTCGTCAGCCGCCTTCTTCTTCGGAGCAGCCTTCTTCTTCGGTGCGGCTTCTTCGCCTTCACCGGCGTCAGTTGCTTCGGCCTTGGCGGCAGCCTTCTTCTTCGGTGCTGCCTTCTTGGTTTCGGCCTTCGCTTCGCCTTCTTCCTCGGCGAGCAGCTCTTCCTTGGTCACCTTCTTGTCGGTGACGTCGATTTCGGTCAGCAGGTGATCGATGACCTTCTCTTCGAAGATCGGCGCGCGGATCGAAGCGGCGGCACCCGGCTGGCTGCGGAAGAATTCGAGGATCTGCTTTTCCTGGCCCGGATACTGGCGCAGCTGATCGTAGATGGCGCGCTGCATCTCGTCTTCGCTGACTTCGACGCCGGCCTTTTCGCCGATTTCGGAGAGAACGAGACCGAGGCGAACGCGGCGCTCAGCGAGCGTCTTGTATTCCTCGCGAGCCTTCTCCTCGGTCGTGTCTTCATCCTCGAAGGTCTTGCCGGACTGGGCGAGGTCGTTGTTCACCTGGCTCCAGATGCCGTTATATTCGGCGTCGACGAGCGAGTTCGGGGTCTCGAACTTGTACATCTCGTCAAGCTGGTCGAGGATCTGACGCTTCAGCTTCTGGCGGGTCAGCGAGCCGTACTGCGATTCGATCTGGCCACGGACGATTTCCTTCAGACGGTCGGCCGATTCGATGCCGAGCTTGGAGGCGAGTTCGTCGTTGATCTCGACATCGGCAGGTGCGGCGACTTCCTTGACTGACACGTCGAAGGTCGCTTCCTTGCCGGCGAGGTTCTTGGCCGGGTAGTCGGCCGGGAACGTCACGGTGATGGTCTTCTCGGCGCCGGCCTTGACGCCGACGAGCTGGTCTTCGAAGCCCGGAATGAAGCGGCCGGAGCCGAGCACAAGTTCGGCGCCCTGGTCGGTGCCGCCCTCGAAGGCTTCACCGTCGACCTTGCCGACGTAATCCATGGTGATGCGGTCGCCATTGGCGGCCTTGCCGGTCTTGGTTTCGTAAGCGCGGGCGCTTTCGGCGACCTTCAGGACCTGCTCGTTGACTTCGTCGTCCGAGATGTCGATGACTTCGCGCGTGACCTTGATGCCCTTGACTGACTTCAGTTCGATCGGCGGCAGCACTTCATAGGAGAGCGTGAATTCGAAATCCTGCTCGGCTGCGAGGATCTTGTCGGCTTCGTCCTTGTCTTCCGTCATGGCGATTTCCGGCTGCGTGGCCGACTTCTCGCCGCGGCTGGACAGGATGGCTGCCGGCTGCTCGCGGACGATCTCGTTGACGAGGTCGGCCATGATCGACTTGCCGTAGACCTTCTTCAGGTGAGCAGCGGGTACCTTGCCCGGACGGAAGCCGTTGATGCGAACTTTGTCCTTCACATCGGCAAGACGCTCATTCATCTTGTCTTGCATGTCCTTGGCCGGGATAACGACCTTGATTTCGCGCTTCAGCCCTTCAGCGAGCGTTTCGATAACCTGCATGTCTTCCTACCTTCATTTCGTGGCGGCCGTGCCCAGACGCCGTTCGTTTCGATGAGCACGACGCCGGCGATCCTGCCGCGCGTGGCTTTTCCCAATTCCATATCATTCCGCCCAAAGCGGAATGGCACTCGCGGGCTATTCGGGACAACTCTCAATTGTTCTGGAACAACCGATTCTTAGTCTCCCGCCTGCAAACAGCTTGGTGCGGGTAGAGAGACTTGAACTCCCACGCCTTGCGGCACCAGAACCTAAATCTGGCGTGTCTACCGATTTCACCATACCCGCGTTCACAAAACCGCATGCCTATGCCTGCGCATGAGGCCTTCCGGAGCGCGGCGTCTCTATATCACCCGATTTGGTCGAGGCAAAGGAAAAATGAACGGCAAATGACAGGGGATTTGCAGCCCCGGAACCGCCCTGCCCCGAAGTGTGACCGGATCAGTAGAGCGGCTCGTCGTAAACCGGCTTGCCGTCAACGAGAAGGCTGCGGATCTGTGCGCTTCCATCAGGGGAAACACGCACTGCGATGGCGACGTTGCCGTCATTGCGGGCCTCCTCGATCGGCTTGCCCTCGCCTTCAGGAACGTAGTAGCGCTCGATGCCGTATTCGACACGCATGCTGTCGCCGGCGGCAAGTCCGCCACTATAAAACGGCTGGCTGCGCAGGATGACGGACTCCGGCTGCGGAGGCATTTCGTGAAAGGACGATTCGGTCACCGTCCAGAAACCGTCCTCCTGCTTCTTCAACCGGACCCACAACACCCGTTCGCCGGCCTCGGCCGGAATGCCGCCGGAAACCGTCTGCACCGGCACCGAGGAAATGTCGTAGTTCAAAACGACATAGTCGCCGCGCAGGAAATCGCGCGGATCGACGGGCGCCGTCTTCAGCAGCACCTCGGCGCCATCGCTGAGGATCGACGCCCGGCTCTGGATGATCGTGCCGAGGATAAGGGTCTGCAGACCGGCGACAATGATCGCCGAAAAGAGATAACCCTTGCCGGATTGCAGCTGTGCCATGAACGAGTTCATGCCCGCTCCCCCTGTACATTCGCCGAAAAACGCCGCTCAAGACGGATGACCATCCAGGCGACCAGCGCGACCACGAGACCGGAGAACAGGAAGAGGCTCGACGTGCCGAGGATCGAGCCGACGGTGACGGAGGCGAGATAGAGCATCTCCGCGGCAAAGGTCGCGTAGGCGAGATATCGCACCGCGCCATTGTCCCTGCCACGCAGGACGATCGCCAGCACGGAAGCGGCAAGCGTCGCCACCCCGAGCACCACCAGCCCCCAGCCATCCTCGATCTCGATATGCAGCAGCAGGAAGCCGATTACGGCGACGAGGAAGCTGTAGAAGGCAGGAGCCGCACCGGCGGTTCTGACTAAGGAGGCAATAGGCCTGGGGGGCAAGGCCGTCAGGACGAAGGCCGCCATGCCGCCGATTGCAAAGGCAAGCGCCACGGCGATCTCCTCATAAAGAGTATAGAGCCAGGCAAGCCAGCCGATCAGCAGCAGGTAGGCCAGGTGGCGGGCCCGCTCGGCGCCGGTATACCGCACCAGCCCGATGACGATCACCGCCATGACCGGCGCCATCCAGGGATCGAGACCGATCCAATGCGTGTCGTTATTCTCAAGATAGACGGCGAAGGACGCCCAGGAGAGGAAGCCGGCGACGACGGTTACGGCGGCTGAACGGAATAGGATCGCCGAGACCGTCGCAATCGCGAACCACAGATACATCACCGTCTGCTCGTCGCCGGAGAGGTGATACATCTGCCCGACCAGCGAGATGGCGCCGCCGAAACTCATCGCGCCGATGACCAGCAAGCCGCCTGCGGCGGCTGTCGCACCGCGGGCAAGCATCCGGGCGGCGGCGATATGCACCACCCAGATCAGGGCAAGAATGCCCCCCACGCGCACCAGGCGCGGGATGGCCTCCCAGTTGGAGGCGACGACCAGCAGGATGGCAGCTGCAAGCAGCACCGCTGCCAGCGCCATCAGCACCCGGCCGAGGCTGAAGCTTGCCGGGCGGCTGTCATATTCGGCGAGAAGCGCTCCTGCTGTTTCCTGCCCGAGCAGGCCCTTGCCCACCCAGAGCGAGAGATCCCGCTCCAATCTGCCGCGATACATGCTCAACCCCTCAATTTCCGCAACGTCGACTGCGGCGCTGCAGCTCACGCCGTTATAGACGCAGCACGGGTGTTCGCAAACGCTCTTGCGACAAATATACAAGTTCCTCATTGGTCTAAATAGTATCGAGTGTTAACCGGCCGCTAACGTCATAAGCGCTAATATAAGCCTATGAACGGAGAGGTATGCAATTTTCGCATATCCCCCATGAATTTATTGCACTGCACAATACTCATTAGTCATACTATTGATCAATGCATCGAAGCACGGGGATGGCGCCCCGGCCCGGCATTAGCCGGACGCCCGCGGATGCCTTGTCCGTGACGAGATTCGCAGCTGCGCACTCCTCCTCCCAGCGCGCTGCGATAGACTGACAACACTCCTCCTCCCAGTTGTCAGTCACCATAACACGCCCGCCGGATCCTCCCCCGGCGGGCGTTTTTGTTTAGCCAAGGCTTCATTAAAGCCTTGGCAGTGAGAGGATTTTCGTCGCATGGCGCCGTCATGCCACATTGTCGTCACGCCGCCCCACCAACTCCGGGAAGGGGTGGGCGACGTCCAATCCGCAGCGGAACGCCTCTTTGCAGCGGACGCACAGGCGGAATCACCGGGGACGCAGCGTTTTCTGCTGGCACCCATTCGCCCCTCCAAATCGAACTGCTTTCCCAAAAGTCATTCTGCCTATTCGTTGATCAAAAAATGGTAAGTCTGCGTCAAATACCCTTTGAGCATTGCATGCCTCGCATAGGTGATCTGAAAACTTGTCTGTTTTAGTCTTTCGCGTCGCAACATATATTCCAGTCATCAAATAGAGGTCAGCGCCGATCGGTGGCTGCTGGCGGATGAAACCCTCGGAAAGGGGCTTAACATGAACTTCTCTCGCTCTTTCAATAACTGGCGCAAGTATCGTCAGACCGTCACGGAACTCGGCCGCATGACCAACCGCGAATTGCACGATCTCGGCATCGACCGTTCGGACATCCATCGCGTTGCCCGTGAGGCTTCTCACCGCTAATTCAGGCGATCCGCTGCTCCTCCCAAGCAGGATTGTTCTCGATTTAAACGCCCGCTGTACCCGCAGCGGGCGTTTTCTTTTGTCTGCATGGGGCTGTCGCGGCGGTTGCAGCTTTTTCCCACTTGTTAGCCCGCTCAAAAAATATCCTCTGCTTAATTGAAGAGCATCATAGTGCACAATTGCATGGCAGACGCCTTTTATTTGCACTGCACAATCGGACGGTTCTCGCCTATATAAACATCAACCGCAGAGAGACAGGCGATCCCGCCGTCCCGCGGACATAGGAAGAAGACAATGAACCCGATCCGCATTGCAAGAAGCTGGCTCAGCTACCGTCGTACGCTCAATGAACTCGGTGGCCTTTCGAACCAGACCCTGTCCGATATCGGCGTCAGCCGCTACGACATCCGGAATATCGCATCCCGCTCGTTCCGCTAATAGCGAGTACGATGCTTCCAAGACGGCGCCCAAGGGCGCCGTTTTTGATTCCAGGGTGTTGGATCGCACCTGCCGACATGATATCAGCCCGGAATGAACACGATCTCCTCCCATTCCCCTATCCACGTCGTCGGCGGCGGGCTTGCCGGTTCGGAAGCCGCCTGGCAAATCGCCAGTTCCGGCGTTCCGGTCATCCTGCATGAAATGCGCGGGGTGCGCGGCACGGATGCGCACAAGACCGACGGCCTCGCCGAACTCGTCTGCTCCAACTCCTTCCGGTCCGACGATGCGACCAGCAATGCCGTCGGCGTCATCCATGCCGAGATGCGTATGGCGGGCTCGCTGATCATGGCCGCTGCCGACCGGTGCCAGGTACCGGCCGGTGGTGCGCTCGCCGTCGATCGCGATGGCTTCTCCGAGGCGGTGACCAAAGCGGTCCTTGACCACCCGCTTATCACCGTCGTGCGTGAAGAGGTCACCGGCCTGCCGCCAAAGGATTGGGATCTTGCCATCGTCGCCACCGGACCGTTGACGGCGCCGTCGCTTGCAAGCGCCATCCAGACGGAAACCGGCGAGGATTCGCTGGCCTTCTTCGACGCCATCGCGCCGATCGTCTATCGCGAGAGCATCGACATGGATATCTGCTGGTATCAGTCGCGCTACGACAAGGTCGGACCCGGCGGCACCGGCAAGGATTACATCAACTGCCCGATGGACGAGGCGCAGTACAATGCCTTCGTCGACGCGCTGATCGCGGGCGACACGGTCGGCTTCAAGGAATGGGAGGGCACGCCTTATTTCGACGGCTGCCTGCCGATCGAGGTGATGGCCGAACGCGGCCGCGAGACGCTGCGCCACGGACCGATGAAGCCGATGGGGCTGACGAACGCGCATAATCCGACGGTCAAGGCCTATGCCGTAGTGCAGCTGCGGCAGGACAATGCGCTCGGCACGCTCTACAATATGGTCGGCTTCCAGACGAAGCTGAAATATGGCGCGCAGGCGGATATCTTCCGAATGATCCCGGGTCTGGAAAATGCGGAATTTGCCCGTCTCGGCGGTCTGCACCGCAACACCTATATCAACTCCCCCACCCTGCTCGATCCGTCGTTGACGCTGAAATCGCGGCCCGGCCTGCGCTTTGCCGGCCAGATCACCGGCTGTGAGGGTTATGTGGAAAGCGCCAGCGTCGGGCTGATGGCCGGGCGTTTCGCCGCCGCCGAACGCAAGGGCGAGGCGATTTCGCTACCGCCGGCGACGACGGCGCTCGGCTCACTGCTCGGCCATATCACCGGCGGGCACCTCGTCACCGACGAGGAGCCGGGCAAACGATCGTTCCAGCCGATGAACATCAATTTCGGGCTGTTTCCGGAGCTCCAGCCGGGTTCGATCGTCAAGCCCGAAGGCGTCAAGCGCTTCCGCGGCAAGGACAAGACGATCATGAAGCGGCAGCTGATCGCACGGCGCGCGCTTGCCGACTGCGCGGCCTGGCTCGGTCAAGAATCGACGCTTGCCGAAAGCGCCTGACCGGCGTTTTCAAGCGCGTCGCATCGCGCATGCGACCGCTTGACGTCTTTGCTTTTGTGCATGTCGTCCTCCCAAACCGATGCACACTTTTGAGCGACATGCACTACTGCTTGTTCGCCGCCGAAATATTGCCGGGCGGCAGGTCCTTATCCGGCTCGGCGATATAATTGCCGAGCAGCCAGAGCGAAACCTCCGAGGCTTCCTTGGCGGAAGCGAATTCGAAATCGCCGTTGTGATGGGGTGCATCGAGGAAGTCGATCACCAGTCCCCTGCCCGTTTCAGAGCCGACGACGCGCACCCGACCCGGCTCGATCACGTGGCAGGAGAAATGGCGCGACATGTTGCGCATGAAGCCGGCCTTGTTGTCGTGCAGGCGCACAAAGACGGCCTGGCCGTTTTCCGTCGCCTGCAGCTGGCGGATCGCCTCGTTCGGAAAGGCACGGCCGAACTCGATGATGGCGAGGCCCGTGTCATGCAGGCCATCTTCCTTGTTCTGTGCGGCCATGCGCGTTGCCACGAAAGCAAAGAAAATGACGATCGCGAAAAGGACGCACCAGACGATAATGCCCACGCCGAGTCTCCGTTCAAAGGGTAGCGGTGGAAGCCTTGTAACGCGCGAGACTTGCGCGAATTTGACCGATATCAGATTTTTCGGCGTGCGGCAGCCAGCCCCATCCGCAGCTGGCGGCGCCATTGCGGCGGCTGCAGCGGCCGGTCGAGCAGCAAGGCGCCGCGTTTCTGCGCCTTGACGAGCACCGGTTCGGCAAGCGTCGCCGGCAGGAAGGCTGGAAAGACGGTCGGCGCAATCGGGCCCGCCGCCCTCGCCTTTGCCAGATGTTCGCGACCGAGGCCGGCAAAAGCCTCGATGGCGGCAGAGATGCGCGGCCTGTCTTCGCCGACGAGGAAGGCATCGCGGTCGAGACCGGTGGCGGTAAGGATCTGCAGCGGAATATAGATCTGGCCGCGGCGGCGATGAAGCGGCATCAGGAGCAACAGCCCGGCGACCGCCTGGGCGACGCCGGCATGGCCGGCAGCGTCGGCCGAGCGTGCGGCCTCCTTCGGCGAAAGCACCAGGCTTGCGAGCTGAATCAGCGCCGATGCCGTTTCGCCGGCATAGCCTTCAAGCGAAAGACGTGTCTCCATCGGATCGTCATAGAGATCAAAGGTACGGGCCTCAATCATGTCGATCAGCGTCTTGCGTGGCAGGCGGTGCGTTTCGATGGCGATCAGAAGGGCTGCGGCGACGGGATTGGCCGCCGTCGAGCCGTGCGCGCTGCCTTCCAGAAGATCGTGCCAATATTGCAGCCGCACCTCACCGGGCAAGGGCTCGTGGACGAGATCGCGGATGCGGGCAAGCTCGGCATTGAAGGCGTAAAGAGCTGCAAGCGCGCCGCGCTTTTCCTCCGGTGACAGCAGACAGGCGAGATAGCGGTCGCGATCGCTGTCACGCAGCATCGCCAGGCAGATATCCTGGTTGGTCGCAATATGCGCTTCAGTCATCGTCAGACCGCAATCAACGCCGCGGCGACGGCACGCTGCTCTGCGAGCATAATATTGAAGGTGCGCACTGCAGCCCCGGTGCTCATCGGATCGGAGGAGATGCCGCGCGACTTCAGCGCCAGCCTCAATTCCTCGGGCAGACGGCGAAGCTCGGTTCCGGTACCGACGAGCAGAACCTCGATATCAGCGGCCTCATCCAGCACCCGGCGAAAATTTTCAGGCGACAGCGGTTTCGACATGTCCATGTCCCAGCCATGAATGCCGGAGGGCAGGCAAAGGATCGAGCCGCGATGCGACATGTCGGCAAAACGAAAGCCGCCATTGCCGTATGCATCGATCGGAGCACGCCCGGGGAAATGTGCGGCGCGGATTTCTATGCCTTTTGCCATGTTTTCAAACCACCGTGCCGGATTTTACACCCGCATCCGTCTTGTTGCTCTCTTCCCCGTCGGGAGCCTCCGGCCGCAGCCGGAAGACGATCAAGACAGGAGCGGCGATATAGATCGAAGAGAAGGTACCGAGAGCGACGCCGAAGAGCATCGCAAAGGTGAAGGAACGGATGACTTCACCGCCGAAGAGAAAGAGCGCCAGCAAGGCGATCAACGTCGTCGCCGCGGTCAGAACGGTGCGCGACAGCGTCTGATTGATCGAAGCATCGATCAGGATCGGCAGCGGCATCTTCTTGTATCGCTTCAGATTCTCGCGCATTCGGTCGTAGACCACGACCGTATCGTTCAGGGAATAACCGACGATGGTCAGCACGGCGGCGATGCTCGTCAGGTTGAACTCGATGCCTGATAGCACGAAGAGACCGAGCATGATGATGACGTCGTGCAGCGTGGCAATGATGGCGCCGACCGCGAATTGCCATTCGAAACGGATCCAGATGTAGATGAGGATAGCCGCAAGTGCCGCAAGCACGCCGAGCGTCGCCATCATCGTCAATTCGCCCGAGATGGCGGGACCGACGACCTCGACGCGGCGAAAATCATAATCTTCCTGGAGCTCGCCGCGCACCAGCGTCGCCGCCGACTGCTCGGCATTTTCGCCGCCACCCTGGGAAGCGATGCGGATCCGCGCGTTCGACGGCCCGCCGGTGCGCTCGACACTGATCTCACCGAGATTGAGATCATTGAGGCGGGCGTTGAGATCGGCGATGTCGGCATTGCCCTGCTTTGCCGTCACCTCGATGAGCGAGCCGCCGGTGAAATCAATGCCGAGATGCAGGCCGACGGTGGCAAAGGCGGCCATGGCGATCAGCGAGATGACCGCCGACGCCGTAAAGACATAACGGCGGATCCCCATGAAGCGGATATTGGCGTGTTCGAAAAGATGCGTCAGCACGCTCTTCGGCAGATGCCGGGGATGGCGCCTTCTCAACCAGATGGCAACGATCGAGCGCGTCAGCGTGAAAGCCGTGAAAACGGTCGTCAGGATGCCGACGGCAAGCGTCACCGCGAAACCGCGGATGGATTCGCTGCCGAGAAAGAAGAGGATGATGGCGGCGATGAAGATCGTCACATTGGCGTCGACGATCGTTGCGAATGCGCGCGAGAAACCGCGACCGACGGCCTCCGCAAAGGAATGGGTGGTTTTTTCCTCTTCGCGGATTCGCTCATAGATCAGAACGTTCGAATCGACCGCCATGCCGACGATCAGCACGATACCGGCAATCCCTGGCAAGGTGAGCGTCGCGCCGATAAGGCTGAGCACCGCGACGATGAGGATCAGGTTGAGGAAGAGCGATGCGACGGCGATGATGCCGAGGATGCGATAGAGCGCGATCATCAGTGCCGCGACCAATACCACGGCGACGAGGCCGGCGACGAGGCCGTTGAAGATAGAATCGGCGCCGAATCTCGGGCTGACGCTGCGTTCCTCAACGCTGGTGAGCGTCGCCGGCAAGGCGCCGGCCCGTAGCATGATCGCAAGGTCGCGGACGCCATCCTCGGAGAAGTTTGCCGAAATCCGGCCCTCGCCGCCGGTGATCGCTGCATCGATGACCGGTGATGACATCACCTGGTCGTCAAAGACGATGGCAAGGTGCTTGCCGATATTCTGCCCTGTCGTCTGCGCCAGCCGCTGCGTGCCTTCGGCATCGAGACGGTAGGCGATCGAGGTATCCTGCGTCTGTTGATCGACGACAGGCTCGATATCGACCATGTTGCTGCCGGTGATGAAAGCCGTGCGGTCGACGAGATACGGTACCGGCGGATCGTCAAGCGAATAGAGCACCTGCGATGTCGCCGGCCAGCGGCCGTTCAGCGCCTCCTGCCCCGACATGCTTTCGTCGATCAGATGAAAGGAAAGCTTGGCCGGCTGGTTGAGGATATTCTTCAGCCGCTCCGCATCGATTGATCCCAGCACCTGCACGACGATGCGGTCGGCGCCATCGGGGCGAACGAGGAAATTATCATTGCCCAATCCGGCGATGCGGCGGCCAACGATATCGAGCGAGCGGGTCCGGGCGGAAGCGACGTCAGCAGTAATGCCGGCGTCGGAAATCTGCAGCGAGAGCTGCCCCTGGTCGCCCTGCTGCAGCGCGACCTCAGGTCCCGAATGACCGCCAGCCGTCGTCAGAGGCTTCAGGAGATCGACCGCCGCCTGTGTCTGGGCCGCATCGGTGATCCGCACGGTAACGGTCTGGTCATTGCCGGTGAGCCCAGTATAGCGGATGCCGGCGCCGCGCAGCGCGTTGCGCACATTGGCGACCGCCTCTTCCAGGCGGCCCCTGACGATATCGGAACGCTCGACCTTTAGAACGATATGCGAGCCGCCCTGCAGGTCGAGACCAAGCACTACGCGGTCGTGCCGCAACCAGTCCGGCAGGGAGGATCGCTGCGCCTCGGTCAGCAGATTGGGCGCAGCGATGACGATGGCCGCAAACGCGGCCAGCCAAATCAGAAGTGTTTTCCAGCGGGAAAAATGCAACATTCTCTCGACGATCTTCCGATCCGGCGGTCCTGCCGTTATCGCTTGTTACGCCGCGTCGGCCTTGACCGGTTCACCCTTGACGCGAATTTCGGAGATGCCGCTGCGGACGATGCGCACGCGCACGCCGTCGGCGATCTCGACTTCGACTTCCTTTTCGTCGATCACCTTGGTGACCTTGCCGACGAGGCCGCCACCGGTGACGACCTGGTCGCCGCGACGGATCGCCTTCAGGGTCTCCTCACGCTTTTTTGCCTGTGCGCGCTGCGGACGGATCAGCAGGAAGTACCAGACGACCATCAGCGGCACGAACAGGATGATCATTTCGAAACCGGAGCCGCCGAATCCCGTTGCGGTATCGGTCGCGCTCTGGGCGAATGCCGGGGTGATGAACATGCTAAACTCCTCAGGCTTGGGCGGCGGAACTCCGCCTCTCTTTTCAGGTTGCCGGACTATAGTTACGGCTTCGATGAATGCAACAGAAACAGCCGGAAACCGTACCGATTCCGCTGCCTCA
>NZ_JACCEY010000037.1:0-30856 GCF_013591995.1 Rhizobium sp. WYCCWR 11146 | reverse complement strand
GCGTCGCATCGAACTTGATCGATGCGACGCGCTTTAGCTCTTTTGTTTTCAAGCATGTCGTTATCCCGGAACCGCTCCACACTTCCGGGCGACATGCGTTAGCGGCATCGAAAGATCAAAGCGGATTGCCGCAGTGAGAAATCAGGAGGCCACCGATGACCGAGGAAATCAATACAGCCCTGCTTGCCGAGCTGAAACGGCTCGCAGAGGCCGTCGAGCGTCTTGCCGGACCGGCACCCGCCCTCAACGATTGGGATGCTGCCGACTGTTTCGTCTGGGCGCCATTGCGCCAGCATCTGCAGCCGGTCAGGAGGCCGAATCGGGTGGCGTTGACGCTGATCCGCGGCGTCGATCACGTGCGCGACATCCTGCACGAGAATACGGTGCGTTTCGCCGAGGGTTATGCCGCCAACAATGTGCTGCTCTGGGGCGCGCGCGGCATGGGCAAATCCTCTCTGGTCAAGGCCGTGCACGAGGATGTCAGGCGCGAAAGCAGCGCCTCGCTGAAACTGGTCGAAGTCCATCGTGAAGATATCGCCAGCCTTCCCAATCTGCTCGACCTCCTGAAGGACACGCCGTACCGCGTGATCGTCTTCTGCGACGACCTCTCCTTCGATCACGACGATACCGCCTACAAGTCGCTGAAGGCGGCACTCGACGGCGGCATCGAAGGACGGCCGGACAATGTGCTCTTCTACGCCACCTCCAACCGGCGCCATCTCCTGCCGCGCCACATGATGGAAAACGAGCAGTCGACGGCGATCAATCCGTCGGAAGCGGTCGAGGAGAAGGTTTCGCTTTCCGACCGCTTCGGCCTCTGGCTCGGCTTCCACAAATGCAGCCAGGAGGATTATCTCGGCATGATCGACGGCTATGCCGATCACTTCAAGCTCGGGCTCGAACGCGACAAGATGCATGCCGAAGCGCTGGAATGGGCAACGACGCGCGGCGCACGCTCCGGCCGCGTCGCCTGGCAGTATATTCAAGACCTGGCCGGACGCATGCGGGTTCACATCGACCGGGCATAAAATTACAAAAGCCCGGCTGGTGGCCGGGCTTTTGCGTTTCCTGGTACGCTGTACCTATTCCAGGAAAGTCATCGGGTTGACCGGGGACGCATCCTTGCGCACCTCGAAATGGACCTGCGGCTGCTTGACGTCGCCGCTCATGCCGGAGACGGCGACGGTCTGGCCGCGCTGGATCTTCTGGCCGCGGGCGACGCTCAGCGTATCGGCGTTGCCGTAGACGGTGACGGTGCCGTCGTCGTGACGGACGAGAACCGTGTTGCCGAGTTCCTTCAGGCCGTTGCCGGCATAGATGACGACGCCGTTTTCGGCAGCCTTGATCGGCGTGCCCTGCGGTACCGAAATGTCGATGCCGTCATTGCGGTTGCCGTTGACGTTGGCGCCGTATGAAGCAATGACCTGGCCGCGCACCGGCCAGCGATATTTACCGATGCCGGTCGATTCCGGCGCGGCGGAGCTGACGTCCGACTTCTTCTCCACATCGTCGACGGTCTGAGTCGCGGCCGGCGCCTTATAGGGCGCAGGCTGAACGGAAGCCGTCTGCTGGGCAACCGCCGGCTGGGTCGGCTTCGGATCGACCTTCTCGACCGGGATCGAGGCGGTCTTGATATTGTCGGCGGTGCCGTTCGGGATTTTCAGAGCCTGACCGATGCGGAGCGAGCTGGCCGAAAGATTGTTGGCAGCCTTGAGGTCGTCGACATTGCTACCGGTCGCCTTGGCAATCTTTGCCAGCGAATCGCCTTGCTTGACGACATAGGTGCCGGCAGGCGCCTTCGGATCCTTGCCAGCGCCGGCGGGAAGTTTGCCGGTGACATCGCCACTCGCCAGCGTCTTGTCGCGGGCAGAATTGGCGCCCGGAACGACAGCGACGTTCTGCTCAGGCGCCTTCGGCGCCGGCATTTTGCCGGGCTTGGAAAGGTCAGTCGCCTGCGATGCCGCCTTGGCGGCATTGCCGCCGTTGAAGGTCGGGATCAGGATCGCCTGGCCGGGCTGAGCGGCAGATGCCGTCTTCAGAGCATTGACGCGCAGGATTTCCTTTTCCGGTACGCCGAAACGCCTGGAGAGCGTGGCGATGCTTTCACCCGGACGCAGTGTCACCGACGGAGCGTTGGTCGCGGACCAGCCTGAAACCTTCGGCGTCGTGCCTGTCGTCAGCGTATCAGGCGTCACCTTCGGCGCAGCCGGCGCCACCAATCGGGGCTTTTCGGCCTGCGGCGCAGCTGGGAAAGGCTGGGCGAGCGCAACTTCCTTTTCCCGCTGCCGGGATGGTGCCGCCGCCGTCGGCGCGGCCAACTCTGAACGCTGCACCGAGACCGGCGCGGAAGCGAGACGTGCGCTCGAGCTCGACGTGCGGGTCGGATCGTAACCCTGGCGGGCGGGATAAGGCTGGTTCAGCGCGTCATTGCCGCCGCCGTAGCCCGACTGACTGGCAACGGCCGAGCTGCTAAGATCGGCGCGCGGCACCGGATCGCCCTGAGAACCGTTCACATTCCTGCGCGGAATGGAACTTGTGGTGATCTGATCCTGCCCGGAGGAGGAAAACAAGCCGCCAAACCGTGTCACATCGGAACTGCAGCCCGTTGCGGCACTTGCCAGCAGGCTAACAACCAGAAGATTACCGGCCGACTTCCCGAACTTTGGCGAAAGACTGAAACGCATGACTCGACCCACTGAGAACGCAACCATTTGTGAGTCTATTAAAACGCGTTAGTATTACCACGCAGTTAAGATGCTGGAATCAGTGCGATTTTTTTGAGAAGTTGATAACCATAGCTTACGGGCGAAAAATCGCAGTGTGCTGAGCATGATGCCGAAAAGTCTTAGCGGTTCTCGGACGAGATCATGCGCGCTCTTTTCTGATGGCAAATCTCAGGGCTGTCCGGCCTGAAATCATCCACGTCTACAGCAGCGAGGCAAGACGCGGAACGATCGGTAGATAGGGCGCTTCAAACAGTTCCTCGCGTTCGAAACGGCTGCCGGTTTTCGTCAGCCGCACCATCCGACACTCGTTCTCGGAAATCATCAGCGGCGCGATCATCGAGCCGCCGGAAACGAGCTGGTCGGTATAAAAGCGCGGCATCGCGTTGAACGCCGCCGTCACCAGGATGCGGTCGAAGGTGCCCTCACCCTGCATGCCGGCGCTGCCGTCGGCCTGGCGGATGACGACGCTGCGCAGACCAAGCGATTCCATGCGCCGCTGCGCGGCTGATGTCAGCGTCTTGTAGCGATCGATGGACAGAACACGCTCGGCCAGGCGGCCCATCACGGCGGCGGTAAAGCCACTTCCCGTGCCGATCTCCAGGACGCGCTGGCCGGGCTTGAGCTTGAGGTGATGCAGGATGCGGACGGCAAAATCGATACCCTCGAGGAAGGAACCGCATTCGATCGGGATCGTCCGGCTCGAATAGGCGTCGTCGGCGAATTGCGGCGGCACGAACAACGAACGCTGCGTCTGCTCAACCGCCGTCAGCAGATCGAGGTCCGAGATGCCTTCGGCACGCAATCTGAGGACGAGCGCCGCAAAGCCCTCCTTCTCCGCCAGTCTTGCCGTCAAACTTGTGCTCCGTATCCCAAGGCCCGCGCCACGCGGTCCGTCACGGAATAATCGGTCAGATCCAGTTTCAAAGGCGTTACCGAAATCTTATTATGCTTCAGGGCGTGAATATCGGTGCCTTCGACGAAGGCGCCGGCGCGTTCGCCAAACTTCAGCCAGTAGTAGGGAAAGCCCCGGCCGTCGGAGCGGGCGTCGACCTGCAGATTGAAGGCGAGCTTGCCCTGCATGGTCACCTCGGCGCCGTCGACCTCGTCGGGACGGCAGTTCGGGAAGTTTAGATTGAGGAACGTGCCCTCCGGCAGGTCCAGGACCATCAGCTTTTCCAGAAGAGCCGGCGCATGCGTCTCGCAGACCTCCCAGGGCACGATGCGCGCACCGTCCTCATAGAGATAAGCCTGGCTCAGCGCGAAGGAGCGCACGCCCTGCATCGTGCCCTCGATGGCGCCCGCGATCGTGCCGGAATAGGTCACGTCGTCGGCGACGTTCGAGCCTGAATTGACGCCTGACAGGACGAGATCCGGCTTGATGTCCATCACCTGCCGGATGCCCATGATGACGCAATCGGTCGGCGTGCCGCGCAGGGCGAAATGCTTGTCGGAAATCTTGCGCAGCCGCAAAGGTTCGGAGAGGCTCAGCGAATGGGCCAGGCCGCTCTGGTCGGTCTCGGGCGCCACGATCCAGACATCGTCGGACAGCGTGCGCGCGATCCGCTCCAGCGCGGCAAGACCTTCGGCGTGAATGCCGTCGTCATTCGTAAGCAGGATGCGCATCGCCTCAGGCCGCCCGTTCGATCATGGTCAATCCGCCCATATAAGGCAGCAAAACGTCCGGAATCGTGACCGAACCGTCCTCGTTCAGATAATTTTCAAGGACGGCGATCAGGCAGCGGCCGACCGCCGTGCCGGAACCGTTCAGCGTGTGGACGAACCTGTTGCTCTTGTCGTCCTTGCCGCGGTAGCGCGCATTCATTCGCCGACCCTGAAAATCGCCGCAGACCGAGCAGGAAGAGATCTCACGGAAGGCATTCTGTCCCGGCAGCCAGACTTCGAGATCGTAAGTCTTGCGCGAGCCGAAGCCCATGTCGCCGGTGCAAAGCGTCATGGTGCGGAAATGCAGGCCGAGGCGCTTCAGCACTTCCTCGGCGCAGGCGGTCATGCGTTCATGTTCGGCAACGGCGCTCTCGGCATCGGTGATCGAGACGAGCTCGCATTTCCAGAACTGATGCTGGCGCAGCATGCCGCGCGTATCGCGGCCGGCGGAGCCTGCTTCCGAACGGAAGGACGGCGTCAGCGCGGTAAAGCGCAACGGCAGCTTATCCTGGTCGAGGATTTCCTCGCGCACCAGATTGGTCAGCGTCACTTCGGCCGTCGGGATCAACCAGCGTCCATCAGTCGTCCTAAAGAGATCCTCGGCGAATTTCGGCAGCTGGGCAGTACCATAGACGGCCTCGTCGCGCACCATCAGCGGCGAACTGACTTCGGTATAGCCGTGCTCGCTGGTGTGGAGATCGATCATGAACTGGCCGAGCGCGCGCTCGAGCCTGGCGAGCGGCCCGGTCAGAACCGTGAAGCGCGAGCCGGAGAGCTTGGCGGCGCGCTCGAAATCCATATAGCCGAGCGCTTCGCCGATTTCGAAGTGCTCCTTCGGTGCGTGGTTCCAGCGCGGCTTTTCGCCGACGGTGCGGGTGACGACATTGTCATGCTCGTCCTTGCCGACCGGGACGTCGTCGAAAGGTATGTTCGGGATGCGCGAGAGCGCGTCGTTGAGTTCGGCCGTCAGCTGCCGGTCCTCTTCCTCGATCGCCGGCAGCAGGGTCTTGAGTTCAGAGACCTCCGCCTTCAGCTTCTCGGCCAGCTCGCTATTCTTCTGGGCCATCGCCGCGCCAATCTCCTTGGAGGCGAGGTTGCGGCGGGACAGCAGGTCCTGCGCCTTCTGCACGGCGGAGCGGCGCTTTTCATCGAGGGCAACGAGACTTTGGGCAAGAGGCTCGGCACCGCGCTTGGCGAGGGCGGCATCGAGCGCTTCGGGATTCTCACGGATCCATTTGATATCGAGCATCGTCGTTCCAGGTCGTTGCAACAGAGGTGGCCCGGCCAAAGCCTGATTGGGCCTCGACCGGATGTTACAGCGCCGCCCTGTCTTTTCAGACGCGCAAAGGACACCGCAACACTTTGAATTGCTGCCTAATTCCTTAAACCGTTTCGGATTTAGGGACTATGCAGTCGACGGCGTTCATGAAGGGATTTCCTGATCGCAGCTCAGACGCTGTCCGTCTTGGCAACGTCTGCGGATCCGGTTTCCTTTTCGACCGCCTGCCGGGCACGCTGGCGCTCCACGAGTCGCGCCGCATAGATGGAAATTTCGTAGAGAATGATCGTCGGTATCGCAAGGCCGATCTGGGACATCGGGTCCGGCGGCGTCAGCACGGCGGCGACGACGAAGGCGAGGACGATGGCAAATTTGCGCTTTTCGGCGAGCCATTGCGACGTCAGAAGACCGACACGGGCGAGCAACGTGGTGATGACAGGCAGTTGGAAAACGAGGCCGAAGGAGAAGACCAGCGTCATGATCAGGCTCAGATATTCCGAGACCTTCGGCATCAGCGAGATTGCTATCTCGTCATGACCGGGCGCCTGCTGCATCGACAGGAAGAACCACATGACCATCGGGGTGAAGAAGAAATAGACGAGCGCGCCGCCCATCAGGAACAGGACCGGCGAAGCGATCAGGAACGGCAGGAAAGCCTGACGCTCGTTCTTGTAGAGGCCGGGCGCCACGAACTTGTAGACCTGGGCGGCGATGATCGGGAAAGCGACCACAAGGCCGCCGAACATCGCCACCTTGACCTGCGTGAAGAAGAATTCCTGCGGCGCGGTGTAGATGAGCTGGGCCTTCTCGACGTCGAGATTAGCCCACTGGACCGCCGTCTTGTATGGGATGACCAGATAATTGAAGAGATTCTTGGCAAAAAAGAAGCATGCGATGAAGGCGACGAAAAACGCGCCGATCGACCACATCAGCCGCGTGCGCAGCTCCATCAGGTGCTCGATCAACGGCTGCGGCTTGTCTTCGATATCACCGCTCATGCCTCGTCCTTCTTTGTCTGCGCAGGCTTCTTCGGCGTTGCAGGCTTCCTGACCGCCGTCGTGCGTTTCGGCTTTTCCACAGGCACGGCAACGGCGGCCGCAGCATCGACCTGGTCGGCAGGCTTGACGCGCGGCTTGCGCACAGCCTTCGGCCTGGCCGCAACCGTATCAGCTTGCACAATCGCTGCGGCGACCGGTTCCGACGGCGCAGGTGTCGCTACCAATGGCGGCGTTTCCGGCAAGCTCATCGACGGCGTCGGGGCTGCGACAGCATCGGGAGGCACCTCGGTCTTGTTTTCCGTGACCGTGGTCGCCTTCTGCAGGTCGGCCTTGATCTCGTTGCCCATCTGGCGGAGCGGGTTCATCGCCTCGCGCAGGCTGTTGACCGGGTTGAGCTTTTGGGCGTCGCTGATCGTCTGGCGGACATCGTCAAGCTCGGCTTCGCGCAACGCCTCATCGAACTGCGCACGGAAATCACCCGCAACCTTGCGGGCGCGCTGCGTCATCTTGCCGAAAGCGCGCAGCATCGGCGGCAAATCCTTGGGACCGACGACCACGATCAGTACGACCGCGATGACCAAAAGCTCGGTCCAGCCAATATCGAACATGCAAGGCTCCTGGACGGGAAGCGCGGGGGCTGCGCTTTTTCCCGGACTTGGTTACTTCGTTTCGTCGGCCTTGTGATCGACGGTCTTTGCCGTATCCGGCGCGTCTTCGTCCGTCATGCCCTTCTTGAAGCTCTTGATGCCCTTGGCAACGTCGCCCATCAGTTCCGGAATCTTGCCACGACCGAACAACAACAGCACGATGACCAGAACGATCAACCAGTGCCACATGCTAAAACCACCCATTACGCTAACTCCCTGTTTCTATGTTCCCACGATGTAAGGATTTCCGACACCGTTTCCAACATCACGCCCTTTGAACTGCGCTTAATGTCACGGTATCGCCCTTTATGACAAGCCATTGACCCGCCGAAAAGTGCTGGCTCCATTGTTTTCGCCATGCATGGCAAAAGCAAGACGCAAGCCCCTCAATCTTCAGAGGTGCCGCGTGGCGCCAGCAACCCCAGTTCCTCGAGGTCCATCTGGGTGATCGGGTCTTCGTCCTCGGTCAGTTCGTCGTTCATCAACGGCGAGGGAATATTGAAGTTTGCCGGAATGCGGCCCGACAGCAAGCCCGCTCCCTTCAACTCTTCGAGACCGGGCAGGTCACGCAGCTCTTCGAGACCGAAATGATCGAGGAAATCGCGTGTCGTGCCCAATGTCACCGGCCGGCCCGGCGTGCGCCGGCGACCACGGAACCGAACCCAGCCAGCTTCCATCAGCACGTCGAGCGTGCCGCGCGAGGTCTGGACGCCGCGGATATCCTCGATTTCGGCACGCGTCACCGGCTGGTGATAGGCGATGATCGCCAGCACTTCCAGTGCGGCGCGCGAAAGCTTCTTCACCTCATTGTCATCACGGCGGATGACGAAGGACAGGTCGGCGGCAGTGCGGAAGGCCCATGCTCCTTCGACCTGCACGAGATTGACGCCGCGCGGCGCATATTGCTCCTTCAGGCGCAGCATGATCGCATGCACGTCGGTCTTCTCAGGCAGGCGCTCGGCGAGGAAGCCTTCGGAGACCGGCTGCGAGGAGGCGAAGACCAGCGCCTCGGCGATGCGCTCGGCCTCGATCTCGGCCTGCAGGTCGCGGCTCCTGTCTTCGAAATTACCTTCGAAATCCTCTTCGCCCTTCAGATCGATCAAGCCGGCCGCTCCTGTTCGACCACCTGCAGCGTGGCATGTTTCGGACCGCGGCGCATGTATATCGGCTGAAAGGCGCCGTCTTGGCGGATTTCGAGTTTGCCCTCGCGCACCAGCTCCAGCGAGGCGGCAAAGGCGCTGGCGATTGCCGTGACGCGTTCTTCGGGCGCTGCGAGATACCGCAGCAGATAATGCTCCATCGCCGTCCAGTCAGCGACCTCGCCGATCATCTGGGTCAGCAGCTCGCGGGCATCGGTCAGCGACCAGACGGTGCGCCGCTCAATCGTCACCTGGGTGACGGCATGGCGCTGGCGCAGCGCCGCATAGGCGGTCAGGAGATCGTAAAGGCTCGCCGCATAAGCGGATTGCTGGCGGTCGGGAATATGCTCGGGCGCGCCGCGCACGAAGATATCGCGGCCGAGGCGATTGCGGTTGACGAGGCCGTCTGCAGCCTGGCGCATGGCTTCGAGGCGTTTCAGGCGGAAGGCGAGCGTTGCCGCCAGTTCCTCGCCGGAAGGGCCGTCATCCTTGACCTGCTGGGGAATGAGCAGCTTCGACTTGAGATAGGCAAGCCAGGCTGCCATGACGAGGTAATCGGCGGCAAGCTCGATGCGGATACGCCGGGCGCTTTCGATGAACAGCAGATATTGCTCGGCGAGCGCCAGCACCGAAATGCGCGACAGATCGACCTTCTGGTTGCGGGCGAGATAGAGCAACAGGTCGAGCGGACCTTCGAAGCCGGCGACGTCGATCACCAGCGCCGGCTCGTGGCTGGCGCGCTCAGCTCCGTTATCCTGCCACAGCTTGTCCATCGGCGTTGCCGCCTGTGGACGTTCCGTGCCCTTGACCGTGTTCACCTAGCTGCTCCCTTACGATCAGACCGTCGCAAACATCGCTTCGAATTCCGCCCTCAATTCCGCTTCATCGGCGGTATCCGGCGCCGCGAAGCCTGCTTCCACCGCTTTTGCGCGGGCAAGCGATATGCCGGCGAGCGGCGGAACATTTGCCACAACCTCCCGCATCTCGTCCATATTGCCATTGCAATGCAGCACGATATCGCATCCGCCTGCAATGATATTCGCCGCACGTTCACCGATCGTGCCGGAAAGAGCGTTCATCGAGCTGTCGTCGGAGAGCAGCAGACCGTTAAAGCCGATGTGCTCGCGGATGATGCCGTCGATCACCTTGCGCGAGGTCGTCGCCGGATTGTCCGGGTCGATGGCGGCGAAAACGACGTGGCAGGTCATGGCCATCAACTCGTCCTTCATCGCGATGAAGGGCGGGAAGTCATGAAGCTCCAGCTCATCGCGCGGGACGGTGACGACGGGCAGCTCCAGATGTGAATCGGCAAAGCCGCGACCGTGGCCGGGCATATGCTTCATCACGGGCAACAGGCCGCCGGCCTTCAGCCCCTCGGCAGCCGCCCGGCCCATCGCTATGACGGTCTGCGGATCGCCACCATAGGCGCGGTCGCCGATGACATTACTGCTGCCCTCGACCGGCACATCAAGCACCGGCAGGCAATCGACATCGATGCCGAGGCTCGAAAGATCGAAGGCGTGCAGCCGCGACATCAGCCAGGCAGCGCGCAGGCCGAGTGCGCGATCGCGGCGATAGAGATCGCCGAGCGCATGGCCGGAAGGATAACGCGCCAGAATGGGTGGGCGGATGCGCTGGACGCGGCCGCCCTCCTGGTCGATCAGCACCGGCGCATGCCAGCCGACGCTATCGCGCAGTTCAGCGACGAGATCGGCGATCTGCCGTGCTTCGGAGATGTTGCGCCCGAAGAGGATGAAGCCCCAGGGACGCTCGCCCCGGTAAAAGGCTTTCTCTTCGGATGTGAGGGCAAGGCCGCTGCAGCCAAGGATCATCGCTTTTGATTCGGTCATATCCGAATCATAGACCGCGCCCGGCCAAATGCGAGCAAGGTCGGGCGCGATGCACAAAAAAGAGCGGCGGACCGATCCGGCCCGCCGCTCTGATATTCAAAGACGCGATCCTACCTGGAGATCAGGCAGCTTCCACCCACTGCGCGATACTGTTCGCAGAGTGCTGCGGCCTCATCCTTGGAACCGGCCGGTATGCGGACACGGTAGAAAGTGCCCTTGCCGGCGATATCCGCCCTGCGGATCTCGTGGCTGCGGCCGCCGAGCACGCTGGCGAATTTCTTCGACAGGTTGGCATAGGATTTGGTCGCCTCGTCTTCCGACGGCAGCGAGGCGATCTGGATGCCGTAGCCGCCGGCGGATGCGGCCTGCTGCGGCTTTGCGGCGACGGGTGCTGCGACGGCGACCTCCGTCGTCTTCGGCTGCTGTGCGGTCGGGCGGACATTGCCCTTCTCGGTCACTGTGCCGACAACGTTGACGGGCTGATCGACCGGACGGGCGGTCGGAATCGGAGCGGTATCGGCAATCCCCGAGGTTTTGACCGGGCGCACCGGCGGAGCGACCGGGGCGGGATTTGCGGCCTGCGCGTCGGCACTGCCGGCGAGCGGCGGCTGTACCGGCGCGGTTTCGACGGGGGCTGCAGAACGCGCATCGGCGGAAGCAACCTCGGCGCTTGCCGGGAAGCTTGCGGCCGTTCCACCGACGGGAGGTACAGCCGGGGTCGATTGCGCGGACGGGGTCGACGGAGCCGTCAACGCCGGCTGAGCTGGCGGCATCGGCTGGGCCGACGGCGTTGCCTGGGCAGACTGTGTCGCCTGGTCAGACGGCGTCGGCTCTTCGACGGGCGCCGATTCCTCGCGGGCGACCAACGTACCGTCAGGCTTGACGATCATCGTGCGGACCTTGCGCGGCGAAACGGACGGCGTCTTGTCGGTGTCGGTTGCCGAAGCGTTGTCGGCGCTGTCCTGGGTTGGCAGCAGACGCGGATCCTCCGTCTCACCGACCGCAGTCGGCGTGACCTGATCGTCGACGCTGGCGTTCTCGTCGTCCTCGGGCAGCGCTTCCGGTGTCAGCGTGCGCTGGACCACATCGACGGGCGCCTCATCGGAAGAAACGAGCGCCTTCTGCTTCGGCTCTTCGGCAGAACCCGCAACGCGGTCGTAGACGGCCTTATCCTGGTTCGGCACGGTCTTGCCGCCAGGATTTTCCGGAACGACCTTGACCGGTTCCTTGTCGGCGGTGATCACGCGCGGCTCGCCGGACGCGACAATGCCGAGCCCCTCGCCGTTCCAGACGGAGGAATAGACGCCATAACCGACGCCGGCAAAGACCACGAGCACGACGGCCCCGGCAAGCAACTGGCGCATCGATCGGGCGCGGCTGAAATCAGCGGCCTGGCTTGCCGATTCGATGCGGACCTCGGAGGTCTCGCGGCGCTCGACCGGCTCGCGCACGCTGCGGCGGAAATCTTCCTCCAGCGCCCGTTCGAAATCATCGAGGCCATCGGCAATGGTGGGCTTGACCGGCTGTGCAGCGGCGGCGGCCGTATCCCGGACCGGCGTCGGCGTTTGCCGCGGTTTGGCCGGTTCAAAGAAGCTGGCAATCTCGGCGTCGAGATCGAAATCGAAATCCGCGGATTTCGCGACCGGCGCGGGCTGCTCGACCGGCGGCAGCGCCGGCACGTGCATGTCGTCGACGGCCTCGGGACGATCCTCCGGATCGGAGATCATCGCCGGATCGAATGGCAGGTCTTCGGTCGATTCGGAGACAGGCGTCCAGTTGAAAGCCGGAGCCGGAGCTTGAGCCTGTGGCTCGGGAACGAAGGCCGGAGCGGACCGTGCAGGAGCGGCTGCAGCCTGCTCAAAAGCAGGAGCCGGCGGCTCAGGAGCAAAAACCGGAGCGGGGCGAGGAGCGACGGCAGCCGCCTGCTGGGGAGCAGGGGCCGGCGGCTCAGGCTGCGGTGCGGGCTCGGACGGCTCGGAGAAATCGAGATCGGTCAGTTCCAGCTCGATGCCGGCAAGATCCAGCTCGAAATCATGGCCGGCGAAGGGGTCGTCGGCTTCCGATACCGGCTGCGGCGCAGGCGAATATGTCGTTGCGGCAGGCTGAGGCGCAACGACCTCGGCAAGCTGCGGCGCGATCGGCTTTGCGGCTTCGACAGCATAGACAGGGGCCGGCTCGACCGGAGCAGACCGGACGGGTGCTGCGGCGAGCGGTGCGGGCGCGATCACCTTGGGCTCGACGGGTGCGGCGGCCACGGGGGTGGCGGGAACGGGCGCTGCCTCGATCGATGCGGGTTGCGGCGAGACGGGCGCCGGAGTGGCACGTTGCGGCACCGGATAACGCGAGACGTCGGCGAGCAGATCGTCGAGATCGAATGTGCCGACGGTGTGCGGAACATCCGGTACGACCTCGGTCAGCGCGGCATCGGCTTGGATCTCGCCTTCGACGGCGGCGGCGATGAGATCAAAACCGGCGTCGGGACCGAAATCCTCCAGCTCTTCCTCGGCTTCGACGAATTCTTCGGCCTCGGCGGTCTCTTCCGGCGCGATCACCTCATCATGGCGATCGAGTTCGGCGGGAAAGCCAAGTGAAGAAGAAGCGGATTCGAATTCTTCGGAAGGCTCGACAGCGGCGACAAGCGCCGGCGGCTCGATGACAGGTTGAGGCTCGACCACAGGAAGATCGGCGGATGGTGCTTCAGCAACCGGTGCGGAGACAGCTTCGACCACAGGCTCCGGCAAAACAACCGGCTCCTCGCGCCTCGGGGCATGGAAATTGGCAAGCGGCAGCCTGATGCTGGCAGCCGACCATTGCGGCGCCTTGGTGGGCTGCGCCAACGAAGAGACCGGTGCTGCGCCGATCGACAGCTCAAGCTCCTCGATCAGGTCGCGCGCACCGCCGAAGGCCGATTGCACCGACGCGTCGGGCTCGGGAGAAAGCTGCTCCGCCCAGTCGGCGGCGGATACGTCCCCATTCCCTGCGGCGGGCAAAGCTTCTTCGGCCTCAACGGCAGCGACGGAAACCGAAACCGGCTCAGGAGCCTCCGCATGTTCGGCAGCGGAAGAAGCATCGAGAACGGGCTCGACGTAATCTTCAGGCGTGAGGTCATCAGAGATCGGTTCGGCGGGCCGATCGAGCTCCGCAAGCGGACGTGGCGAGTCGTAGCGGTCGAACTCGCGCCCAAGCTCATCCTCGAGATCGAGGGCGGGCTCGCGGCGCGCGGTCTCCGTCACCGTATTCGCTGCAACACGCGGCTCGAAGCCGACAATACGGGCCAGTTCAGCCAACGGATCGTCGTCGGCAAACAGATCGTTTTTTCCGCGCGTATCATACGCAAGTTGTTTATCAGCCATGCCTATTCCCACTCGCAAACGCCAACGCTCAAATGCCAGCGCATTGTGGGGAAATGGTGACGTTATCGCATTTCGTCCGGTGCGGCAGTGCCTGTAATGGCAAGTCCCGACTTCAAAACCGACGCGACGGCGTACACCAGCCCAAGTCTGGCAATACTTGATTCTCGGTTTTTATCATTAACAAATCGTAATTCCGGCTGATCTTTACCTTTGTTCCAATGCGCGTGGAAGGAACTGGCGAGGTCATAGAGGTAAAAAGCGATACGATGCGGCTCCTGCGACTGGGCCGCTGCCTCGACGATACGCGGGAATTCAGCGAGCTTGGCGACAAGCTGCAATTCGGCCGGATCGCCAATGCCTGCAACGGTTTTCGCCAGTTTCCCGTGGGAGACATCGAGGTCGGGAAAAGCCTCCCTCGCCTGCCGGAAGACCGACATGCAGCGAGCATGCGCATACTGCACATAAAAAACAGGATTATCTTTCGACTGTTCGGTCACTTTGGCGAAATCGAAGTCGAGCGGCTCGGAATTCTTGCGGTAAAGCATCATAAACCGGACCGAATCACGGCCGACTTCTTCGACGACGTCCCGAAGCGTGACAAAGTCGCCCGAGCGTTTCGACATCTTCACCGGCTCGCCGTTGCGATAGAGCTTGACGAGCTGGCAGAGCAGCACCGTCAGCTTCGCCTTACCATCCGAAACGCCGCGTGCAACCGCTTCCAGGCGCTTGACGTAGCCGCCGTGGTCGGCGCCAAGCACATAGATCATCTCGTCGAAACCACGGTCGAACTTGTTCTTGAAGTAAGCGACGTCGGCGGCGAAATAGGTGTAGGAGCCGTCCGACTTGATCAGCGGCCGGTCGATATCGTCGCCCACCTCGGTCGAACGGAACAGTGTCTGTTCGCGATCTTCCCAGTCCTCGGGAAGCTGGCCCTTCGGCGGCGGCAGCGTGCCCTTGTAGACATAGCCCTTGAAGGTCAGGTCGTTGATCGCCGTGCGGATCGCGGCTGCACCATTGGCATGCAGGGTGCGTTCGGAGAAGAAGACGTCGTGATGGACGTTCAGAGCCGCCAGATCCTCACGGATCATCACCATCATCGCATCAATGGTGCGATCCTTGACGATCGGCATCCATTGGTCTTCCGGCATGTTGTGCAGCCGCACGCCGTAATCGGCGGCAAGCGACTGGCCGACGGGCACGAGATAGTCGCCGGGATAGAGACCCGAGGGGATTTCGCCGATCTTTTCGCCGAGCGCTTCGCGATAGCGCAGGAAGACGGAACGGGCGAGCACGTCAATCTGCGAGCCGGCATCGTTGATGTAATATTCCTTCTCGACGCCGTAACCGGCAAAAGCGAGCAGGTTGGCGAGCGCATCGCCGACGACGGCGCCCCGGCAATGGCCGACATGCATAGGGCCGGTCGGATTGGCCGAGACATATTCGACATTGACCTTCTTGCCCTCGCCGAGCGCCGAGCGGCCGTAATCGGTGCCGGAGCCGATCATCGAGGCGAGCAGCCGCTGCCAGTAGCCGACGGCGAGACGGATGTTGATGAAGCCCGGCCCCGCGACCGAGACATCGGCGACGTCGGCATCCTCCTTGAGCTTGGCGATGATGACGTCGGCCAGCGCGCGCGGATTGGTTCCGAGCGGTTTTGCCAGAACCATTGCGGCATTGGTCGCGACATCGCCATGGCTCGCGTCACGCGGCGGCTCGACGGTGATGCGGCCGAAATCGAGCTCGGATCGCTTTTCCCTGACCAGATCGATCTGTTCAAGGGCGGTTTTGATCCTGGCTTCGAAGTCGGTAAAAAGGTTCATCGCACTCTTCCATGCATAGGCTGTGCCAAAGGCTCAAATCGGCCCTCGGCGTGGGCGACCGCTGCCTATCGCAAATCCGGAGTGTGGTCAAACAACCGCCTGTGGGCGCTGATGGCATATGTGTCGGTCATGCCGGCGAGATAATCGCCGACATGGCGGGCCTTCGGCGCATCGGACAGGCCGGCGATATGATCGACCCAGTAATGGCTCTGCATCTCCTTGGGATTGACCATGTAGGCGGCAAAGAGATCGGTGACGATCTGGGCGGCACCGGCACGGATGCGCATGATATCGGGATTGCGGTAGATGCGTTTGAAGAGCATGGCCTTGATCTGTCTGTCGGTCTCGGCCATCCCCTCGGAAAAGGTGGCGATAACCCGGTCGGCAGCGCGGATGTCGGCCGCATTCTCAGGGCGGAGGAGCGACACGCGCTGCTGCGCCACGCCAATCACGTCTTCGACCATGCGGGTAATCTGGCGGCGCATGATCTCATGGGTGAAGCGGCTCGGCTCCAGATGTGGATATCGCGCCCGTACCTCGGCCATCAGCCCGGCAAGAAACGGGATCTCCTCCAGCATGTCGAAAGTCAGGTAGCCGGAGCGCAGGCCATCGTCGATATCGTGGGTATTATAGGCGATGTCGTCGGCGATCGCCGCGACCTGGGCCTCAAGGCTGGCATAGGTTGCAAGCTCGAGATCGTGCAACTCGCAATAATCAAGGATCGGCTGCGGCACGGGACCGCGGGTGCCTACTCCATCAGCCGTCAGAAGGGGGCCATTGTGCTTGACAAGACCTTCGAGGCTTTCCCAGGTCAGGTTGATGCCGTCGAATTCGGCATAACGCCTCTCCAGTTTGGTCACGATGCGCAGCGATTGGGCATTGTGATCGAAGCCGCCATAGGGCAGCAGCACCTCGTGCAACGCGTCCTCGCCGGTATGACCGAACGGCGTATGGCCGAAATCGTGCACGAGCGCCACGCCTTCGGCCAGATCCTCGTCGAGCTTCAGCGCGCGGGCAAGCGCGCGGGCGATCTGGGCCACCTCGATCGTGTGCGTCAGCCGGGTGCGGTAATGATCGCCATCCTGGGCGATGAAGACCTGGGTTTTGTGCTTCAGCCGGCGGAAGGCGGTGGTGTGGACGATGCGGTCGCGGTCGCGCTGGAAATCGGAGCGCGTCGGGCTTCCGTCCTCCTGATAGAGCCGCCCGCGCGTCGTCCAGGGGTCGGCCGCATAGACCGCCCTCTCACTGCTGCCAAAACCCAAAGCACGCGTATCGATCGTCATTCTTCACCGTCATCCTGCATGTTGCCGCATCTGCCCATTGACGCCGCCTAACGCTCTTCATACCTATAGCCCGATGAAACGGCAAAGAGGCGCTTTCTTAACCGCTTCGGCGCATCATCGCCTTTTCGCAGATATCATGGTAAGTTTCTTTGATATCAGGCATTTGAACATTCAAGTGCCAAAACCCATTCTCTCCGGATCTTGACCCCGGCAGGAGGAAACATGACGGATACGAGTGTAACCCTTTCAGATGCTGCGGCAAAGCGTATCGCTGCGATCGTCGGCGCCGAAGCCGGCAAGAGCGCCTTGCGCGTTTCTGTCGAAGGCGGCGGCTGTTCGGGCTTTTCCTATAAGTTCGATCTTGCCGAGAGCGCTGACGACGACGACATCATCGTTGAAAAGAACGATGCCAAGGTGCTGATCGACAGCCTTTCCCTCGTTTATATGGCAGGCTCGGAGATCGACTTCGTCGACAATCTGCTTGGCCAATCCTTCCAGATCAAGAACCCGAATGCGGTGGCAAGCTGCGGCTGCGGCACCAGTTTCTCGATCTGAACGTCTAAACGCACATACTCCCCATCAAACCGGCCGAAGAATTCCTTCCGGCCGGTTTATCGTCTTGTCCGGCGGCGAAAGACCGCGATAAAAGAAGCGCACTGAAGCGCGCCGGATCGACACTGATTCATGCGGTGCGCTTTAGCTCTTTGTTTTTATGCCTGTCGTCTCCCAGGCCCGCTGCACACTTCTGGGCGACATGCATTATACGGAACGGGACAGAGCCATGAAGATCGCGACCTGGAACATCAACGGCGTCAAGGCGCGCATCGACAATCTCACGCAATGGCTGAAGGATTCCGATCCGGATATCGTCTGCCTGCAGGAGATCAAGACGGTCGACGAAGGTTTCCCACGGCTGGAGATCGAGGCGCTCGGCTATCATGTCGAGACGCACGGCCAGAAGGGCTTCAATGGCGTCGCGATCCTCTCCAAGAGTTCACCTTTCGAAGTGAACCGCGGCCTGCCCGGCGATCCGCTGGACGAACAGGCGCGTTTCCTCGAAGCGGCGTTCACCCTGTCCGACTCGAGAATCCTGCGCGTCTGCTGCATCTACCTGCCCAACGGCAATCCTGTCGAAACGGAGAAATATCCCTACAAGCTCGCCTGGATGGAGCGCCTGCAGACGTTCGCCACCGAACGGCTGGCCTATGAGGAGATGCTGATCCTTGCCGGCGATTACAACGTCATCCCGGAACCGCACGACTGCTTCGATCCCAAGGTCTGGGAAAACGATGCACTGTTTCTGCCGCAGACACGGGCGGCGTTCCGCAGGCTCGAAAATCTCGGGCTGACGGATGCGGTGCGCGCAACGACGGATGCGACGCAGTTTTATTCCTTCTGGGATTATCAGGCCGGCGCCTGGCCGAAGAACAACGGCATCCGCATCGACCATCTGCTGCTGTCGCCGGAAGCTGCCGACCGGATGACGTCGGCTGCGATCGAAAAACATGTGCGAGCCTGGGAAAAGCCGTCCGACCACGTGCCTGTCATCGCCTATTTCAATTTCGCGGGCTGAGGCTTTCCGCCTACAGCTTCACGCCTCCGAATAGACTTGGGCCGCTTAGTCGTCGGTACCGCTCGCGATGGTGTGCGACAGCGATACCGCTGTGCGGCGGTCGGCCTCGTTGGCAACCGAGAAGGCCTGCTCCTGCAGCGCTTCCATCCAGCCGCAGTCCTTGGGCTTGCAGCGATCGAGTGCTGCCGTCATCAGCGCCAGACCGCGGGCCGTCTGGCCTTCGTCGAACAGAATATTGCCGAAGACCGCCATGGCGCCGGGATGGCCGCTCTTGCGGGCCTGGTTCAGCCATTTCTTCGCCTGCTGCGGGCTGGCATTGCCGCCCTCGCCGGCCAGCATCATCTGCGCCAGTTGGAACTGCGCCTCGGGGACGCCAAAGGTGGAGGCCACCTGAAAATAAAGCTGGCGCGCCTGGCTGAGGTCGATCCTGACCGGACTGCCGGCAATGCCGTGCCTGTAGTAACTGGCGAGCGAGAGCAGCGCGTTGACGAAGAAGCCGGTATCTTCTGAGCCGGGTTCGACGCCCTGCTGGGCGATCTCGCTGTAGATCTTGAAGGCTTCGAAATCGTCCTGCGTGACACCGTCGCCATCGGCATACATATTGGCAAGCGCCCAGCGCGAGCCGGTGTGCCCCTTTTCGGCAGCGTATTTATAGGCTTCTACCGCCTCTTCCTTCTGGCCGTTCTTATAGGCCTTGAAGCCGAACTTGAAGAGATCGAACGGTCCGGATTCCTTGCTGACGCCACCTTTGATGTCGAATGCACGGCACGGACCGGACAGCGCCAGCGCTACGGCTATAGACATGCCCACCAGCATGAATTTGAACAGTTTGAACTCGGACGTCACCATTTCAACCGATTTCTTTCGCTCATCCCAGGCAGGCGGCAACGGCGCTCATGCCTTGCATCCCGCGGATGTATTTCTTCGAGGCGAGCGATCCCGCGGCGAGCTCCATGGCTCCTTTACCCGCGTCGCATCCAGCCCATTGGCCTTTTCTCAAAGGCGATATTCTCAGCCCATCCTTCAGAACCACCCGGCTCCCGGCATGGCTCGACTGCAATCTCCGTGGCACTCTTTCGGCAGGTGCGGCATCCGCCTTCCCGCCTCTATCGCATTCGTAAACAGTAAATGTGACGAAACCGGTATCGACCTTTCCGGCAAAGCCGGGCTGCTCATCTGAGCGGGTCGAAAACAGCGACAATGAACGGATCGACGACTTCATCGCGAGGCCGGATCGGCGGCCGGAACAGCCTTGTTCGGAAAGCGAAACGACCGCAATCAAACGAATGTCGCCAATCGCGCCGTACGATTTGATGTCACCGGAAAAAAATCGACCCATGCTACTATTTACACGCACCGTACGCCTGCCATCACCTCGCCCGCAAATAGCGCTGCGCCCTCTTTGTGGCGGGAAATGGACAAATCCACCCCACCACCACCATACGCCAAACGTCGTAAAAATGTGTTGCTGAATCGTCACAAAACGGGATCGGGAAATGGCATGATTAACGGGCACGAATAAAGAAGAGCCCGGCAGTGCCGGGCTCCTCAATTCTTCAAATCGGGGAATTAGAACTTGATCTTTAGGCTCGTCGACAGCGCAGCGACCAGATCGTTGTCAAAGGAGTAGGAGACATCATCTCCAAACGTGACGCCATTCTGGGTCACGACGCCGGACGAACCGCTCGTCAACACGCCCACGGCACCGGCAACGCGCCATTCGATATGTTCGGTCGGCGTGAAGGCTGCACCGAGCCCCAGCGTCCAGCTATCGGTCTGCGCGCCATAGCCCTGGCTGGTGCCGCGATCCCAGGTGAGGCTGACTGCACCTGCCCACTGTTCGTTGAATTTGTGGCCAACACCACCGGTGATCGTCCAACCGTCCTGGTAAAGAAGGTCGAGCGACGTCAGCTCCGTCGCACCGCCCGAGGTGCAGGCGACTAAGCCCTTGGTCGATTTTGGGCAGAAAGGCACGGACTGCAGGACACTCCAGTTCGTCCACTTTACCGATCCGAAGGCGAGCCAATCCGGAGCGATACCGCTTTGCAACTTAAGCTCAAGCGAATCCGGCGCTTCGGCAGAGCCGAAGACATCCGTGACCCTTCCATAAGGAGCGCCATTCAGCGGTGCAAATGGTGCAGTCACCTGCGTCAGATCCACCGTACCGGTCAAATTGTCGTATTTTACGCGGCTGTTATAGACGAGACTCGCTCGCATTGCATATTCCGGAATCTCGTAGGCGAGACCGGCGCGCCAACCCCAGCCACTATCTTCGAGATCGAGGCGGCCGACGCCGTTGCCCGTACCGACGAGAAGCGGAACGGTTGAAACCAGACGTTCCTTGAAGCCTTCGACTTCCTGATAGAAAGCGCCGCCGATGAAGCGAAGCTGCCCAGGGCCGACATCAAAACGATAGGAGCAGGTGCCGCCATAGTTGCGGGTTTTGATCTCTGTCTCAATGTTATTGTTGGCACCGGCCCAGTTCAGACCGGGGTCGGTATGCCCGCCGAAGGGCTCTGAATAGTCGACCAGGCAGTCGATTGCATCGCCAAAACCAGCCTTAAAGCCAATATAAGGGATGGTGTAATTTGAGGTATCGTCAGCGGTGTTTGGACGGCTGTTCAGATTGCCACCGCCTGGAGATGCCGACGTATCCGTGTCACGGACGTCCTTCAGCTTGCGCTGCGGCGTGACGTAGGTAACGCCCGACTGAAACGAAAAAGGCGACGTATCGAACAGCTGATCGATGTTATAGCCGCCACGCTCCAGACCGCCAGCGAAGGACGGCGATGCAAGCGACGAAAAAAGAACGAGCGACGTCACGCCCTTGGAAAACCTACGCGATGCCATTGTGTCTCCCCCACTCCAGCAATTGATTTGGCGACACAGTGTAAGTGTTCGCCGGAAATGGCAACGCGCCCCACGGCAGCGCCTCTAACCATTGCGACTGTCAATTTACGTAAAGAAATTGACGGACACGTCAAAAAACCTGGTTAATAAAATTTTATTCCAGGCTTATCGAATTTCGGTTGGGCTTTTGGGTTTTCATTCCAAACATTGCAGAAGCTGTATCAATCCGACAACAGTGGCAGTTTTCGCCCACTGGATGCCCATTCAGCCACAATCCACAGGCTCCGCGCCTGAAACCAGCCGTTTTCATGACCGAATCGCATACACCCAGAACGACAAAAAGACGCGCCGACAGAGGGCGCGTCTTTGAAATAACTTACCAAAATGGGTCGGTGAAACTTACCCGGCTTCGCTCACCCTGGAAAGAGCGATCCTCAGGCTCGCGATCTGACCCTTCAGTTCCTCGAGGCGATCACGCTCGGCCTCGACCACTTCGGGATTGGCGTTGGCGACGAACTTCTCGTTGGAGAGCTTGCCGTCGATGCGGGAGATCTCCCCCTCCATCTTGGCAATCGCTTTTTCCAGACGAGCCTTTTCGGCGGAAAGGTCGATCAGCTTGCCGAGCGGCAGGCAGATGGTGGCCTCGGCGATGACGATCTGAGCGGCACCCTTCGGCGCATCGTCAGCCAGCGATATCGCCTCGACGCGCGCAAGGCGCTTGATGGCGGCGTCGTGGCGGAACATCCTTTCACGCGTCAGGTTGTTGGCCTTGACGACGACGAGCGGGGCCGTCGCCGATGGCGGCACGTTCATCTCAGCACGCACCGAGCGGATGCCGGAAACCAGGTCGATCAGCCAGTTGATCTCGTCAGCGGCCCCGTCATCGGCATAGGACGGCGCTGGCCATTCGGCGTGGCAGACCAATCTGTCGCGCTCTTTGCCTTCACCTGCCGTATGGGCCCAAAGCTCTTCGGTCATGAACGGCATGAAGGGATGCAGCAGCTTGTAGATCTCTTCGAGAATATAGGCGCTGCAGGCCTGGGCTTCCGCCTTGGCACCCTCGTCCTCGCCGTTGAAGACCGGCTTCAACAGTTCGAGATACCAGTCGCAGACCTCGTTCCAGACGAAGCGGTAGAGCGCGCCGGCAGCATCGTTGAAGCGGAAGGCTTCGAGTGCTTCCGTAACGTCGCGTTCCGTACGGGCAAGTTCCGTCAGGATCCAGCGATTGATGGTGAGCTCGGCGGCCTCCGGCACGAAGTGCGGGTCGCTCTTCGCGCCGTTCATCTCGGCGAAGCGCGTGGCGTTCCAGAGCTTGGTGCCGAAATTACGGTAGCCGGCGATGCGGGCCGGATCAAGCTTCACGTCGCGGCCCTGCGCCGCCATGATCGCCAGGGTGAACCGCAGCGCGTCGGCGCCGTATTCGTCGATCAGTTCCAAGGGATCGATGACGTTGCCCTTCGACTTCGACATCTTCTGCCCATTCTTGTCGCGCACCAGTGCGTGGACATAGACGGTCTGGAAGGGCTCGACGGGTTCGCCGTCCTCATCCTTCATAAGGTGCAGGCCCATCATCATCATGCGGGCAACCCAGAAGAAGATGATATCGAAGCCGGTGACCAGAACGTTGGTCGGGTAATAACGCGCCAGTTCGGGCGTCTCGTCCGGCCAGCCGAGCGTCGAGAAAGGCCAGAGTGCTGAGGAGAACCAGGTGTCGAGCACGTCCTCGTCACGCGTCAGGATCTCGCCCGGCTTGAAGTTTTCAAGCAGGTCCTCGACATAGGCCTTCATCGGCCCCTCGTGCGAAAGGTAATGCTGGATCGCCGCCTGCAGCGCCTCTTCCTCGGTCTTTTCGACGAAGACCTGGCCGTCCGGGCCGTACCAGGCGGGGATCTGGTGACCCCACCAGAGCTGACGGGAGATACACCAGGGCTGGATGTTTTCCATCCATTCGTAATAGGTCTTGTCCCAGCTCTTCGGCACCATCCTGGTGCGACCTTCGCGGACCGAGGCGATCGCCGGTTCGGCGAGCGTCTTCGCATCCACATACCACTGTTCGGTCAGCCGCGGCTCGATCGGCACGCCGCCGCGGTCGCCGTGCGGAACCATGTGCTTGTGCGGCTCGATCTTGTCGACGAGGCCCGCCTCTTCGAAAATCTCGACGATGACCTTGCGCGCATAGAAGCGGTCCTGGCCTTCCAGGCGGTCCCAGGCGCCGTGCAGCGCCGCCGGATTGTCGAGACCTTCAAGAAAGTCCTCATTGTCCTTGATGGTGATCGTGCCGTCGCCGTTCATAATATTGATGACGCGAAGACCTGCGCGCTTGCCGACGTCGAAGTCGTTGAAATCGTGCGCGGGCGTTATCTTCACCGCGCCGGTGCCGGCAGCCGGATCGGCATAATCGTCAGCAACGATCGGAATTCTGCGGCCGACGATCGGCAGAATGACATGCTTGCCGACAATGCCCTGATAGCGTTCGTCCTTCGGATTGACGGCAACACCGGTATCGCCCAGCATGGTCTCCGGTCGTGTCGTTGCGACGACCACATAATCGCGCGTCTCGAATTCGGTCGGCTTGCCTTCCTCATCGAATGCAATCGGGTATTGGTAGGTTACGCCCTTTTCCAGCGGATAGCGCAGGTGCCAGAGATTGCCCTTGACCTCGTGCTGCTCGACTTCGATATCGGAAATCGCCGTCAGCAGCTTCGGATCCCAATTGACCAGACGCTTGTCCTTGTAGATCAGCCCTTCCTTGTAGAGCGTGACGAAAACCTCGAGCACGGCCTTCGAGAGGCCTTCGTCCATGGTGAAACGTTCGCGCGACCAGTCGCATGACGCACCAAGACGCTTCAGCTGGTTGAAGATCAGGCCGCCCGATTCGGCCTTCCACTCCCAAATCTTGTCGATGAAGGCTTCGCGGCCCATGTCGCGGCGGCCCGGCAGCTGCTGTTCCATCAGCTTGCGCTCGACGACCATCTGCGTGGCGATGCCGGCGTGGTCCATGCCCGGCTGCCAGAGCACGTCCTTGCCGCGCATGCGCTCGAAGCGCACCAGGATGTCCTGCAGCGTGTTGTTCAGCGCGTGGCCCATGTGCAGCGAACCGGTGACATTCGGCGGCGGGATCACGATGGTGAAGGTCTCGGCCCCGGCTTTGGCATTTGCGCCGGCGCGGAAAGCGTCCGCCTCATCCCATATCGCGGCGATTTTCGGTTCGACGGCAGCGGAATCATAGGTCTTGTCGAGCATTTTCTGACCAATTTCGAGGTTCGAGGATGGCCGTTTGTAAATAGGATGGTCACGGCCAAGTCAATAAAAAAGCCGCCCCGGAGACCGGAGCGGCTTTTCAGGAAAAAGCAATCCGATCAGCGGCGCGGGCCGCGCGCCACGCGCTCGATTTCCTCGCGCACCAACCGCTCGACCAGTGTCGGCAGATTATCATCAAGCCACTCACGCAGCATCGGGCGCAGCATGTCCTCTGCGATCTCGTCCAGCGAGCGGCGCTCGGCACCGTCGATCGCGGCGGCGAGCTCCTCGAAGGAGCGGCTGATCTGCAGGCCGGCGCCCTCCGAAAGCAGCGTCGGCTGGACCTCATCCATAACGCTCGGCAGGAAACGCTCGGTCGACGACTGAGTGGGTTCCATAGCCGGCAGCGCTGTTTCGACGGCAGGCGCAGGCTCGGCGACGGCAACCCTTTGCGTTTCCGTGAACACCGGCTCAGCCGGCTTCTGGATCGCAACATGCCGGATGGACGCTGCGGCATCCGGGAAAACAGGCTGTGCCGGCTGCGGCTGGGGTTGCGGTGCCGCGGCGCGCGGCGGTTCCGGCATTACGGCCGGCTGCGGTTCGGGCTGACGGAAGCCGCTCGGAATTTCGCGCAGGGCCTGACCGGCCTGCACGGCGCTGCGCTCGGAGGCGGCGCGCACGCGGGCGGCGACATCGGCAAGCGACAGAGCGCGGGCCGGAACTTCTGCTTCGGGGGCGGTGCCGGCCGAATTGGCGGCGACGAAACGCGGATCGGAGGAGCGCATGACCGGTTCGGGGAATTCCACGCCGGCATATGTATCGTCGACCGTCAGATGAATTTCGGAGCCATTGTCATCCTCGTCGGCGCCGTAGACCGGCGGCAGGGATGCGGAAATCGCCTTGCCGGCGCCGGGCTCATTGCTTTCGATGATCTGGCGGATGGAGGCCAGAATTTCTTCCATGGACGGTTCACGCGCTACACTTGGCTGAGCCATTTCTATCCCCGTTATCCCAAAACAACGACCGGATGGTGTGGAGCATTCATCCGAATCACCACGACCTTAGAATACCCCAGGCGTGAAAAAAATCATCGCGAATCAAATGAATGCGGCCATGCACAGTTTTGTTACCTGATGTTAGCCACGCGCAAAGCCTGTTGCGATTTTGCAGCGGAAACATCCCATGAAACCGAAGTTGAAGCGCATAACATCCGTCCGAGCCGCCGTGGCGGCATCAGCGTAGATGATGTTTGTGAAGGCTTTCCAGCGGCGTTGAAAAAAACGGGCGCCGATGGCGCCCGTTGCTGAATGTCATCGACACGAACGATGTCAGAAAACGAATTCACGCGCCTTGGCGAAACCTGGCAGCGGCTTGACCGAGGCATTGAAGAAGACATTTTCCGAAATGGCGCCGCGCTCGGCGACGAAGACCTTGGCGCGGGCGGCATTGCCGTAACCTTCGACGGTGATCAGACGGCCACCATCGCGCAATTGACCGAGAAGGGCCGCCGGAACCTCTTCGACTGCGCCGTTGATGAAGATCAGATCATAGGGAGCACCGGCAGCGTAGCCCTGTTCGAGCGGGCCGGTCACGACCTCGACCTTGGCGTAGCTGGCAAGCTGCGCCTTCGCTTCAGTGGCCAGCGTCTCGTCGCATTCGAGCGCGATGACGGAGCCGGCAATGATCGACAACAGCGCCGAAGTGTAACCCGTGCCGCATCCAACCTCGAGCACGAAGTCGTCCTTGGTGATCGCTGCCAGCTGCAGCAGCTTGGCAAGCGGCGACGCTTCCATCAGGAAGCGGGCCGGCTTTCCCGATGCGGCTGCGGAGATCTCGACGTCGTTGTCGATATAAGCCAGCAGCTTCGCCTTCTCCGGCACGAAAGCCTCACGCGGCACCGTGAGAAACGCCGTCAGCACGGAATGCGAGGTAACGTCCGTCGTGCGAACCTGGGTATCGACCATCTTTACGCGCGCTGCTTCGAAATCCATCATGTCCTCTCGCTCTTGAAAAGCGGTTCCTGTCCCTCGTCTCTTAATCCCCGCCACGGATGCTTTCAAGGCTTGGCAGGCGCCGGTGAAAAGAATCCGGCAGGCGCCTCTTCCGCGCCACAGGGGCAGCACGGACGCTGCAACTCCAGCGTGGAATCGTTTAGCCCTTCATGTTATAATCTGCAGCGGAGGAAATAGGAGGAGCAGGCCATGTCTGCGATTTTCGAGTATTTCACGCTGTTCGATTTCTTCATCGTCGCAGCACTCGTCGGCATATTCTGCTGCGGGCTGCTGGACGGCGAAACGACTTGGAAGCGATAAAGCGTCGAAACGCGCTTAGAGATACTCTGCATGGCGCTTGCGGCAATGATGCCCGAGATACCCTGCTTGGCGCTGGCGGCAATGATGCCCGGCGCAGGTCTGGCATGCGTTCGTTTCCTTTGAAATCCAGCCCCGACAGCCGCACGCGCATTAACGTTACGTCAACCATTTTGTTGCAGCGCCCTCGCCTTCCGCTATGGGTGTGCGCATGCAAATCTTCCTGATCCAATCGCGCGGTATAGAAGTGCTGCACTACAATGCCGATGCCCGCCTGCTGCTGATCAAATATAGCAGCGGCGACATTCGCAGCTTCACCCGCATTTCGCCGCAAGGCATGCGGCGGCTGCTCGGCGCCGGTCCCGACATCGATGAGCGGGCCGAATTGAGCGATCTGCAAATCAGGCGCAAATCCGCAAAGGCGGCCTGAAGGCACTTTACCGCCTGACGGGAATCAATCCGCCACAGTTCGATTTTTCGCCCGGCCAGCAGGTCTGGTGGCATCGCAAATGCCAATGCCGTACCACTGAGCCATCAGCGTTTCACACAGATTATGTCATGTGGAAGATGTTTGGAGGCCTCGCCCGGAATTGAACCGGGGTACAAGGATTTGCAGTCCTCTGCGTCACCACTCCGCCACGAGGCCTCACGCGCTCGTTATCTGAGCCGTGGCGAGCGTTTAGAATGATCGTAAGGAAATCGCAAGGGGGCATTTCGGAAAAACGCTATTCCGCGGTTGTCGAAACGACCATTTTTCCATCCCGAAACGGAGCGGGCGCGGGCTGGAATTTCCGCGGCCGTGACGATGCCCCATTTCCTGCCAATGATGGCATTTGAAACAAATTCTTGACTTGACTTCGATCACCGTCCGGGACTCAATTACCCACGGGAGGGTATAGGAGCTTGCGATGGATTGGGCTGCCCTCAAATCGAAGCGCGTGCGTGCAGCATACGACGCCGAAACCCGGGATCTGCATGTAAAGTTCCCTGGCTCCCCGCCGGTAAAACATGCGGATATTCCGCCGCACGTCCACCAGAACCTGCTGGAAACGGACGATCCATACTTCTATTACCAGTACTATATAGCGCCGTCTCGCGTATCACCGGGCCCTCGACAACCGGCCTCCGTGGCGTCCTACGCAGTGAAGTTCGTCCTTCTCCTTGCCGTCTGCAGCCTGCTGATGACGACCGGCCTCGATCCGGACCATGGCGGAACTTTCGAGGAAAGCGAACTCAGATCCAACTAGACGCGAATTTGCAGCCCAATCTCAGGGCCTGCGACAAGGCGGCTGGTTCCCGCGTCGAAATTATCGCTCCTGTTCTGAGAACGGTAGCGCCGATTGTCCCGCTCGCGGTCGTTCCTCCCATCGCGCTCATTCCGGCCGTTGAAATTGCGATAGTTGCGAGGCCCGTTGTAGCTGCCGCCTTGACCGTGGTCGACCACGCAGCCTTCAGGACGGCGACAGATGCCGCGAGCGTCAAAACCGCCGCTGTCTACTTGGGCCTCGGCGGAAACACCTGAGAGAAGTGCCGCTGCCGACAGGACGACAACAAAAGATACCTTCATTTCCTCACCTGGACCATTGTGACGCAATTTTGCGTTTTACATTCCATAAACCACGAATGCGAAAAGCGATCCACGGGTTCCACACCGTCCCTGCCCATCAGCCAGCCGGGTTTCTCCGCCTGTGCCACCAGACCGCCAGCCGCCGCCGAAGCCGGCGCGCGAACGGCAGATCGTGCGAGAGCACGAGGAAGCCGAGCGGCAGCATCCAGAAGCCGAGGATGGGCAGGAAACCCAACACGCCGCAGAAAATGAGAGCCATGCCGAGTGCCATCCGCGCGATGCGCGAACGCGGCATGCCGATGCTGAAAGAGCCGAGCACAAGCCTGCCGCTTGCATGATCGATGCCGAAGCGCACCGCCCGTGCCTTGCGCTTCTCGCCGCCTCTCGTCTCCTGACGATCATTCACATTTGTCATTCCCCAGAGATGGGCGCAGGCATCCCAAATACAAGTTCATTTCATTTTTTTGAAAAAACCGCTTGGCAAATCGGGAAAGCGTTTGTATTAGCCCACTCACACCGCGCCAAGCAGTGATCCCTGGTAGCTCAGCGGTAGAGCATTCGACTGTTAATCGACAGGTCGCCGGTTCGAATCCGGCCCGGGGAGCCATTTTAAGAAATAAGTGCCTGTTTTTGTTGAGAAATCCGAAAGCAGGTACTTACTTCCCCACTTTTGGCGGCCTGTGAATAACTTATTCTCTGGCCGCTAGCGCTAGTCTAGTCCCCGGTGGCGAATGGGTTGAGACCGTCTATTCGTATTTCAAAGCAGCCGCCGAAAAGCCACCCGGTGGGATCCGGTGATTACATGCCGCCTCTTCTCTCAGCTAAGCGCCGCAATTTGATGGGTAAATTGGAAGACTGGAAAATCCAGGACGCGCTTTACCGACGTCAATCAGTATACCTTTGTCCCGAGTGCGATCGCTATGTCCGGCCGTACAGTAGCGACAGCGGATCGCCCAGGTTTAAGCATATGACCACATCGCCGCGGTGTAGCTTTTCTGGTGGCTCTCGTCGGAAGCGCTCGGCCGGAAATATGAAAAACCGCCGGCTGGTGAGGCCGACGGCGCACTTGTGGTGGCGTGGTAATTAGTGGCGGTCAGCCGCATCATGCGGCGACAACGGCAGACCGCGTATCGGCCAAGGGCGGACCGATCTATAAATCCTTGCAGCCGCCAATGAGCTCCCAGAACTCGCCGCGGCGATAAGTCTTGAACATCAGCCAATCCATTCCGGAGCCGCGCATTCCGTTGCACTCGCGGCAAGCAGCCGCCATGTTGTCGCGTCGCGTCCAGCCCCTGTGGCGATTTGTCATTAGATGCTCGAGCGTTGCGGCGTCTGGTCGGTTCTGATCCTTGCCGCGAGGCAGGATGACCATGAGGCGGTCGCAGTAACAACAGCGCCCGCCCTGCTTGTTGAATAGCTCAAGAACGAAAGCTCGCTTCACTCCGGTCTTCATATGGATTCCCGCAGGCGGTGAGACAGCTTCCTTCGACCGTGCGGAACGGGCGGCCAGCCATGTCACCAGTTATAAGTTGGATGTAGCATATCTCTCTGCCGAACATCGACCGGGGGGCAATTCACAGGAAGAGCGAAACAACAGACCCCCAATTGGAGGATGAATGGCCGCGCCGATGCAATCAAACGGGTAGTGATAGCCCCGCTACGTAGCCGAAAAGCGGTCTAAGCCGGGTCAATTGGCCGTTGAGGGAAACCTACTAAGGGTCTATAAAGCTTTTCGATAGGTCGTTGCAGAACGCCGGTTTCGTACAGTCATCGGAAGGCTCTGAAATTAGAGGCTCCCGAAACGCCGCGCGCAGCAGATGACGGTCAATCTTTTTCCGAAATGGATGTAAGACCGCACCCCCCCTCCTCGTAGCTTACTTTGTCCTGATGAACCGCTGAGTTATCCGTCAACGCTTTGAAGGTATGCGAGTGAGGACCAGAGATGATCGTATCATGAAAACAGATCAGCTTTGCCAACGAGGAGTACATCGATGAGAAGGGCAAGACACGATTCCCCCGCCAAGGGGAGTCGTAGGGAGTTCAGTAAGGCTTCGCCGAGGCGGACGCTGTTGCGGGTAGATGTGGGCGTTATGAAAGCAGTAGATAGAGTTGCGCGTGGGGCGCGTTGGCGCCTCAACGCGCTTTTGGAACGCGCCCGTCGGACTGCCTACCCGAGGACCGTTCGACAGGCTTGGTCAAGGGTGCGCGCCGAATACCTTTCCTACACGACTGATCCTCAACTTCATCAATTGCTTGAGGTAGTGCGTCGTACCGCCCCGAGCGGAGCGTTGATCATTGAGGCAGGTTGCGCGCGCGGCGGTTCAGCAATTCTCATGTGTTCCGCCAAGTCGCCTCAGCGCGCTATGCGCGTGTACGACCTGTTCGAGATGCTCCCTCCGCCTTCGGAGCACGATGGCGACGACATGAAAGCTCGGTACGCTGAAATCAAAGGCGGCGAAGCCGTCGGCCTTGGAGGCGAGCAATACTATCTCTATGATGATGACCTGATGGCGACGGTGACGAACAACTTCGCTAGGTTTGGTTATCCCGTCGAGTCCAA